>DASTOH010000301.1:0-35627 GCA_035720235.1 Anaerolineales bacterium
ATACGCGCCACCTCAATGGGATCTTCTTTGCCAGTCAGCGGCTTGAGTTTGAACGCGAAACGGTAGAGGCCGGGGTAGACCAGGAACTCCGGATGCACCTGCGACATCCAGCCGTCGTCCCCACCCACACCCATGTGGCGGGCATCCAGGTGCAATATGACTTCGTCGCGCGGCGGCAAAGCGACAATGCCCTTACCGGACGCTTCGCAGTGTTGGGCCTCGGCCAGGTCGCTGATCGAATAATGCAGAGCGTCGAAGTGCAGGTTATCCAGCCCAATGACTATCAATCCGGCACCGTCGCTGCCAGTCAACGCCAGCCAGCGGACATCTTCCTTCCCACCGCATTCGCCCGGGTAAACATAGGGTGTGAACTGTTCAGCCACCGTGCTCTGGTAGCGCCCAACTGCCGCGCCAAGTTTGCGGTCGATGTAATTCTCGTGTGGACCGCGCCCAAACCAAGTGAGGGTTTCCAGCGCTCCCGGCAGGTTCAATTCCACACCCACCCTCGGTACAAAAAACTTCCACTTATCACTTCCCAGCCACTCGGCAGGCAGCCACTCCATAACCCCTGGCGGCACGAAGGGCGGGCGTTCATCGATCGTAACGGTGTTGGTGATCGAAATTTCACCGTTCCCAAACACCTGATAGGTGATTTCGCTGTCGATCCCTTCGTGCTGATCTGTGGCACACAAGCGGGAATGGACGCGCACCGCAACGGTTTTAGGATTGATCTGAACTGCCTTGAACGAGGTTACCGTGCGTTCCAGTCTATCTAATCCCGCCCCGCGCCACTTGTGAATGGGAGCCGGGGGATTACCCATCAAGAGGTCGATGTCGGTGGGCGCGCGGTAGTAGTTCTCGCGCGGTCCGGATTTGAGGAGTTCCTGCCCGTGAGCCTGGTATTTTGTGATGATCCCGTCAGCTTTGCTGAAAGCCACCTGGAAATCTGCGCCTGTGATGGTTACCTGATGATCGTCATCCCGCAGGGATAGATCTGGCATCGTGGAAAGGGGGACAACCGTTTTAGCTGCTGCAGGATATAGAAGGGGGAATTGTTCCCAGGCCACGTCGTGTCCCTTCTCGGCCCAGGGCGTATCCTCCGCCAGAACGAAGCGAATCTTGAGATGGTATTCAGCGCCCGGCTGGAGAATTTCTGGCTTCTGGAAGGGTATTCGTAATTCTCCCTTTTCGCCTGCCGCAATCTCCAGCGGAGGCAGATTTCCTGTTTGGATCGGGCGGCCATCTTCGGTGAGTTCCCAGGTAATTTCCAGATGACTGAGGTTCAGGGTGTGATACTTGTTCCAGATGGTAAAACGCCCGGCCAGCACATCCGCAGCCCGAATTCCCACTGGAGCCTGCACCTTCTTCACCTCGAAGGCACCAGGATGCGGCGTCAGGTCCGGGCCGACGATGCCGTTGCAGCACATCTGCGGGTCTTCGTTGGACTGGCGGTAATTGAAATCCCCGCCGAAGTCACCGCCGTAGGCCCAATTCTTTTGACCCTGTGCGTTCGTCGCGAGTAGGGCCTTGTCGTTCCAATCCCAGATACAGCCACCCTGGAAGCGCGGAAAGTCGTCGACCATATCCCAGAACTTGAAGAAATTCCCAGAACTGTTACCTTTGGCATAAGCATACTCGCACATGATGATAGGACGTTTCTCATTCGCATCCGCCAGCACCTGCTTCATCATGTCCAGGTTCGGATACATTACCGAGATGACATCGCTTACCTCTGGTCCGGGACGACCGCTTTCGTAGTGGATCAGCCGCGTCGGGTCATAGGCCCGGATCCAGGCGGTCATCGCGGCGTGGTTCGTACCGCAGCCCGATTCGTTGCCCAGCGACCAGAACAGCACGGAGGGGTGATTCTTGTCGCGCAGCACCATGCGGGTAGTGCGTTCCATGTAGGCGTGGAGCCAGAGCGGGTCGTTGCTGAGATCATCCCAGACCCCATGAGTCTCGATATCGGCCTCATCGATCAAATAAATCCCATATTCGTCGCACAGATCGTACCAGGCAGGATGGTCGGGATAATGACTGGTGCGCACAGCATTGAAGTTCAACTGTTTCATCAGGATGATTTCAGCGCGCATGTCCTCTTCCGTGAGGGCCCGGCCGCGCTCGGGATGATGCTCATGGCGATCCACGCCGCGTAGCACCAGGCGTTTGCCATTGAGCAGGATGATGCCCTCCTTGATCTCAACCTGGCGAAAACCGACACGGCAACTCTCGAAGTCCACTGCGGTACCCTGGGGATCTCTCAGCGTCAGGACCAGGCGATAAAGATAAGGCGTTTCGGCCGTCCATTTTTGCGGATTCTGGACTGGCTGTAAAATGACCGCGTGCCCCTTTTTGACGCCCCGCTGATAGAGCAACCGGTCACTGAAATGCGCGGTAAGCGGCGCGTCGAAAACCGGTTTTTCCTGCGCGTCATATAACATCGCTTCGACAGACCAGTCGGATAATCCCGGCACGGTCGTGATCTGGGCTTCGACGTTGAGAACGCCATCTTTATAACGGTTATCCAGCCCCGTACGCACGGTGTAATCTTCCAGGCTGACCGGCGGCTTGTTGTATAGGATCACATCGCGCTGGATGCCGCTCAACAGCCACATATCCTGGTCTTCCAGGTACGAGCCGTCGCTGTAACGCATCACCTGCACCGCGAGCGTATTCTGCCCCGCCCGAACGTAAGGTGTGACATCGAACTCAGCGGGCAGGCGGCTGTCCTGGCTGTAGCCTACCTCCTGACCGTTGACCCACACATAGAAAGCTGAATCCACCGACTCGAACAGCAGGTAGATGTTGCGTCCCAACCAGGATGAGTCGAGAGCGAACGTATGCCGGTAGCAACCGGTGGGATTTTCCCTGGGCACAAAGGGTGGATTGGGCGGAAATGGATAGGCAACGTTGGTGTAAATCGGGATGTCGTTGAAGCCCTGCAACTGCCAGTTGCCCGGCACGGCGATATCCGCCCAACTCGAAACATCGAAGCCTTCGGCATGGGAACCAACTGGCACCTCTTCAGGACAGGCTGCGAGATGGAATTTCCATTCCCCGTTCAGTATCTGCTGATTAGGTGAGGCCATCCGGTCACAGGCCAGGGCCAGTTCAGCGTTTGGATACGCTCCCATGGGCACATGGCCGGGACGTTTGTTCTTTCCGGTGACGAGTGGATTTTCCCAGTCTCTTAGTGATGTCATATTGAAATATCCTCCGCCGCGAGGGTCTTGAGAAAGGCCCGCGCCTCTTCTGGGTTTTGGAACTCTGACTTTGATGGTTGAACGACAAGCAGGAAGCCGCGTCCACCCAGGTTTTTGACAATGGTACGCGCTCCCTCCGGGCTGACAAACACCTGGCACAGTTTCCCGCCGTCACGGATGCGTGTGAGCAAAGGCAGCCATTCGTGAGGCGGCGGTTGTCCATCACCCGGTATCCACTGGATGCCGCGCAGCCGTTCGATGGAGAGCAGTAAATCCAGGTGCGGGATTTGTCCCTTCCCATCCAGGTGGTAAAAGCCATGATCCAGGTGGTCGCAGCAAGTGGTCAGGTCAGGGACGACGCAGCGCTCAAACATGGCGGGAGAAATCATGTATGCAAAATCAGACTGCATCATGTAGGTCTTCCCGGTGGAAAAGATCGGCGTCCAGCAGCTTGATCCACGGCAGGCGGGCCGGATGATGGCGTCCAGTTCATCGTAGTAACGCAGCCAGAGCTGGGTGATATCGCGCGTCAGCCTGTCCACTTGCTCGGGACAGTCGTATAGATCGAGCAGCAATTCCTGCGTGCCGCGAAAAGAAGCCAGGATATCGAGATTGCCGCCCAGGTCGGTTTGCGAAACGACCAGATTCCGACCGTAGCGCTCTATCAGCGCGGAGGCCATTTCCTGCACCCGCATCCACCAGGGGTTGGCCGCATCGTAATGGAGTTCCAGATTCTCGAGGCGAGTCTCTTGAGCCGGCGAGAACCAGACGGTCTCAGCAGGTTCGTACACGCTGTGAACCTTCGCCCCCAGAAAACCCGCCGCGATGCCAGGTCCAAAATTCAGCCAAAACCAGGGGAAGGCATCCCCATAAAAATGGGTGGCGACAAAAACCGGCTCGAAGAGATCGACAATCCGATCGGCGGGCATATCCAATGGATAATTGCTCCAATATGAAAAACGGGGCAATCCAGATGGGTCAGGCGGGATCGGATCGGTGACGGCCAGATACACTAGGGGGCGCTTGAGTTCGCCGGCCCACCAGGACATCGTATCCTGCTCCACACGTTCCCAATCCCCTTCGGTGAAATTTATTGTGGTCACGTTATTGCCTCAAACTTATTTGGTATAGATCCCCCTGGGCTGGCAGGAGGCGGAAGTTTTCCTCCAACCCGGGGAATCTTTGATCGGTGTATACCGGGCGACCCTCTTCCAGATAACCTTGCAATTGGGTGATAAGGGTCGGCGCGACCTTTCCATCGTTACCGCGCGGCATGGCTTCGAAGAAAAGTGTGTTGGTCATGTCTTTCTCAACGTGGGCGAGATAGGCGGTCGTAAACAAGGCACGCCAATCCAGGACAAACACGGCATTATCGGCAACACCCGCCAGTCGCATCTGGGCAACCAAACGCGGCTCCTCCAGATTTTTAGCGGGGAAAGGATAGTCCTCCATAACGAAATCGGCTGTCCCATTGCGCAACGCCTGCCATCGTACAGCCGAAGTGGGCTGCACCACCAGCGTTACCAAAAACAGCACGAAGAGCAGGTAAAGCATCTGAAAGCCGCGGCCGGGTACAGGCTGCAGGTAGCGATGGATCCAATCCAGCGCGAATCCCATCGCGGTACCCGCGCCTACCGCCAGGGGAATGTATAGGGAGAGATAAAAAACATATTTGTCCCCCACCTGGTAACTCAGGATCAGGAATGCTGAAAATAGGAATGTCAAAAGGTAAAAGGCCCCGCGGGTCGGCTGGGTGACAACCATGATGATCATACCGAGCAGCGCAATCAGGACGACCAGCGGCGGGAATTCAGTCCCCGCCAGCCGGCCAGCAAAATTTGCCAACTCTCTCCCGAAGGAAAAATCGCCACCCGGGAACAGAGCATCGCTCCACTGCGCGCTGATCACAGTCATCTTCAGATGGTTGAATGGCGAATCGAAATCTTCAGGCTGTAGCTTCCAAAAAACGCGCGACGGTTCAAGGGTTGTGCGAATGAAGCTGGTGGGAGAGTTGATTTGGTCTGAGATGAGGAAGGCGGCCAGGTAGATCGCCAGTCCAAGGACGGCGCCGATAAAGCCGGCAGTAAGCGACCGGAGCCATTCAGGGCGGGAGGCGCGCTGCAACCATAAAGTCCAAAGAACGAATGCAATAGCTGGAGGTGCAACCAACCACACGGACGCATGCACGCCGAATCCGATGCCCGCAATCAGAGCAGCCGCCAGGAGGGAACGGTTCCGTTTTCCGGGCTCGGTCTGCCAGTCAAACAGCAGCAGCATGATTATCACCAGGAAGGCCATGCCCGGTACGTATACCTCTGCAATAACGGCCTGCGACCAGAACGTGTACGAGATCCCAAGCGCCACAGCGCCAAGGGCCGCTCCGACCCGATTGCGAGTGAAGTAACGTACGAGCAGGTATACCCCACCCACAGTAACTGCCGCGCAGACCGCCGAAAGGAGGCTGATCCGCCAGGCAGGATTATTGATTGGCAGGAAACCGATCAACCGCCCCAGGAACAAATAGCTGGGGTAACCGGTGGAATGCGTGACTCCAAGAGTGTAGGACAGGCACTGAAATTCCGCGCTGTCGGCATAGAGGACATCCGGGGCGAGGGTGCGCACATAAGCAGCCAGGGCAACGATGCCTATGACCAGCGCGATCACAGAGTCTTTCTTTTCCAAGCCCAGAGCAGAGTTGGGCAGTTTCATCAAGGTATCCAAGTTAAAGACCCTAAGGGTTTCTTCGAAAAACCATTAGGGTCTGAATTTCAACGCTCGGCGACTGAAAATGGACGCAGGCGCACGGTATAACGAGTCTCCTGTGGCTTGAGACGGTACTTCTCCAACCGGCCTGGACCGCAACTCGCGCTGCCCAAACCTGATTGCCCATAATCGAGGTGGAGGATAACCTCCGGGCGCCGCACCAGTTCATGGGGATGCTTGGCGGCTGTCAGGTCTTCGGGCGTGAAATGATGGGCGCTAACTTCCAGCAGACGGTCTGCGCTGGCACGCAGACCTGTGCCGGCTGCATTGGTCAACATCACCCAGCGGACATCGGTTTTGTTGCCGTTTTCCTCTGGCACAACATAAGGCACGAACTGCTCGTCCACCGTGCCGCGGTACACTCCGACTGGCGCGCCTTCTTTGCGATCGACGTAATTCTCGTGGGGGCCACGCCCATACCACGCAAACTGTTTGAAGCCTTCCGGCAGGTGCATCTGGAGTCCGATGCGCGGCAGGAACGGCAGATCTACATCTGGCAGCACGTGCGTTTCCACGTGTATTTCTCCGTTGCCGAGAATGATGTAGGTGTAATCGCAGTCGAAACGCGCCGGAGGTTTGGGCGGCGCGTCGAAATCCAGCTTCCCAGACTCGATAGTTTCCTTGAGCTGTTCAGGCACCGGCATCTGCCTCTCGACATAGAGATCGTGAACACCTTTGAACAAGTCGAACAGGCGGTCTGTTTCTGCAAACTTTTGTAGCAGGCTCTCGGTCTTGGTCCCTTTCTTATCGCCCGGCAGGCTTTCATAAGCCACTTCCAGGCGGGCACAAAGGGCCTTGAGCAAGTCCTCATTCAGGAGAAAGTTCAAGCCCATGCCCAACTCGCGAAGCTTTTCTTCGCGGGTAGGGGGTTCGGGCAATTTGGCCTCCGGAGGCAGCCCCACTACAGACTGTACTGTGATCTGCACCACCTGTGGCTTGGTCTGGGTAACCGATACTTGAGCAACGCACTCTTCGAGTTGGTCGAGTCCCACTTCCCGCCAGCGGATGGCAGCGCGCTCATCTCCCCAGGTATTGAGATCATTTTCGGTGGGCGCATGCCAGAAATTGATTTTTGGTCCGCGCTTTATCAACTCAGAGTCCTTGTAGCGCCATGAAGAGATCGTTCCATCCTGCTTGTCAAAAACAAGCTGGAAATCTTTTCCCGCTACCTGTACTTGACTCGATGTGTCCGTCAATGTCAAGGCCGGCAGATCCTCTTCCGGCGTTACGGGCGCATCGGGTACATCCCACGGCACCTTGAACTGTTCCCAGGCCACCTCGTGGCCTTTTTCCGCCCAGGACGTATCCTCAGCCAGTACGAAACTCAACGTCAGCCAGTATTCCGTTTCGGGTTCCAGCGCTGGTTTTTCGAGCGGAATGGTCACGATCTCGCGCCCCGCGGGCGGAGTGCTCAGCCGTGGCAGTCCTCCCGACTGGAGGATGCGCTCACCATCGGTCAGTTTCCAGGTCACATCCAACCCACTCAGGTCCGAGAAGAAATACCGGTTGGTCACGGCAACTTTTCCGGACAGCAGATCCACCTCTTCGATCTTAACTGGCTGGTAGACCTTTTTCACCTCCCACATGGCCGGGTGGAGCGAGCGATCCGGGAACACGATACCGTTGCAGCAAAAGCTCTGGCTGTTGGGTTCGTCACCGAAGTCGCCGCCGTAGGCATACCAGACTTTGCCGTCCTCGGTCACCCGCTGGATGCCCTGGTCCACCCAATCCCAGATAAACCCGCCGCGCAGGCGTGGATGGGCCTCGATCACCTCCCAATACTCTTTCAGGTTGCCGGGGCTGTTGCCCATGGCATGGGCATATTCGCACATGATGAACGGACGTGTCTCGCCCGGTTCCTGCCCGGCCCGGGCCAGGGCATCCACCTTGGGATACATTTTGCTGAGGATATCCAGGTAGGGAGCCTTGTCGCCTGAATCATAGAAGATCGGACGGGTGGGATCGTGCTGGTGGATCCACTCGGCCATGGCAGCATGGTTGGGACCTTCACCCGATTCATTTCCGAGCGACCAGATGATGATCGATGGGTGGTTCTTGTCCCGCTCGACCATCCGGCTGCCGCGTTCTACGAAGGCCAGTTGCCATTCCGGATCCTTCGTGAACCTGTCCCACAAGCCGTGTGACTCGACATTGGCCTCATCGATCAAATAGATCCCGTACTGGTCACACAGCTCATACCAGCGCGGGGTGTCGGGGTAATGGCAGGTACGCACAGCGTTGATGTTGAAGCGCTTCATCAGCAAAATATCTTCGAGCATTGATTCGACGGTGATGGCATGGCCGCGCACCGGATCGTGCTCATGCCGGTTCACCCCGCGGAAGTAAATGGGCGCGCCGTTTACCAGCACCTTTCCATCTTTGATTGCCACCACGCGGAAGCCAACCTGGCATTGCTCCACTTCTATGAGGTTACCCACAGGGTCTTTCAGCTGGATCGCCAACCGATACAGGTTGGGATGCTCCCCATCCCATTTTTTCGGGTTGGAGACTTCACCTGCCAGTTCCAGGATAACTTCCTCGCCGGCATCGACGTTCGCCTGAGCAGAAACATTCCGGGCCACAGGCTGTGAATCCGCATCGAAGAGGCTGGCTTCCACCTGATAACCTTCAGCAGCCGTTGATGAAAAATTCTTGACATGTACGCGCAGTTTGAGCACCGCATCACGATATTCCGCATCCAACTCCGTCCGCGCCCAAAAATCGCGGATATGTATTTTGGGAGCCGCGAACAAGTACACGTCGCGGAAGATGCCGCTCAGGAACCACATATCCTGATCTTCCAGGAAAGAGCCATCTGACCAGCGATAGACGCGCACGGCCAGTGAATTTTCGCCAGCATGGATGTAGGGAGTAAGATCGAATTCAGCAGGCAGGCGGCTGTCCTGACTGTATCCAACTTGTTCGCCATTCACCCACAGGTAAAAAGCCGAATCCACACCATCGAAGACGATGAACACCTGCCGGTCTTGCCAGTCTTCGGGGATGGTAAAGGTCGTGCGATACGATCCGGTCTCGTTGGTGGCTTCCGGGATGAAGGGAGGGTTGGATTTGTCGAAAGCATAATCCGGGTTCACATATCGCGGAATGCCGTGCCCCACTACCTGCCAATTGCTAGGTACGGGGATGACATCCCAACGGCTGGAGTCGAAATCCGGGCGGTAGAAATCTTCAGGAGCACCAGCTGGCGTGGGCGCAAAATGGAATCGCCAGTCACCATTCAAGAGTTGGAAATACGGCGAGTTATTCCTTTCCCCCGTCAGGGCTGAATTCAAATCTGCAAACGGCAACAGGGTCGCATGCGCAGGCTGTTTATTGCGACCTACGATCTGAGGGTTTTCCCAATCTTTCGGTTGCATGGTGTTCAAATCGCCTCCATAATTATCGATGCTCCCAGCGCCGGGGACGGCGGCTTGAGCATAAGAATGTTTTTTGGCGCATCAAAGCCTGGCGGAAGGTTAAACCGCCAGACCAGGGTCGCAGAACACAAAACGTGGAACGAAAACTTTAAAGGGAACTTCTGATAGCCCCGGCAAGGGTCAGTTCCCTGGCGCGGTGGCACTTGACATAATGGCCTGGGGTGATTTCTTCCAGGACAGGCTCTACCTTGGAGCAAATATCCTTGGCATACTTGCAGCGCGGGTGAAAGTAACAGCCTGAGGGCGGATTGGCAGGGTTGGCGACCTCGCCGGTAAGGAGGACACGCTTCTCCCTCGGGCGCGGATCTGGGAGAGGGATGGCCGACATGAGCGCTTCGGTGTAGGGATGTTTGGGGTGGGCAAAGATCTCAGCGGTCGAAGCCAGTTCGACGATCTTGCCAACGTACATAACCGCCACCCGGTCGCTGATGTGAGCCACCACACTCAGGTCATGTGCAACGAAGAGGTAGGTCAACCCCATCCTTTCCTGCATTTCCTTGAGCAGGTTTAGGATTTGGGCTTGCACCGACACATCCAGCGCCGAGACCGGCTCATCGCAGACCACAAACGTTGGTGAGGGCGCCAGGGCGCGCGCCAGCCCAATGCGCTGGCGTTGCCCCCCACTAAAAGCATGTGGGTAGCGCCGCATATATTCCGGCCGCAGGCCCACCAGGGTCAACATCTCAGCCACGCGCTCCTCAATTTCCTTTGTATTCATGAGGCCCATAGCCCGGAGAGGCGCTCCAACAATTTCCTGCAGGGTCATGCGAGGATTCAAGGACGCGTACGGATCCTGAAAGATCATGCGGAGGCTGCGGCGCACGATGCGGACTTGCTGTTTATCCAATCCAGCAATGTCAACACGTCCCAAAACTGGATCCTGATACCAGACCTCGCCGCTGCTGGGATCGATCGCGCGCAGGATGCACCTGCCTGTGGTTGTTTTTCCACACCCACTCTCCCCCACCAGACTTACGGTCTCTCCTGGATTCACGTGGAAACTGACGTCATCGACGGCTTTTACGTGCCCGACAACCTTTTTCAAAAACCCACGTTGGATGGGGAAATATTTTTTTAGACCAGTTACTTCCAGCAACGGCTTCGTGGAACTCGATTCGGCAGCACCTGCAGGGGTTTGGCTTGCTTGATCGGGCATGGTGATATCCTTTTCGCGTTATTCGAAGCTCTTAGGAGGACGGTGCATCCGCATAATCCGTATAGAGGTGACAGCGGACATAGTGGCCAGGTTCTGCCATAACATATTTTGGCTCGATCTTGTCACAAATGTCCGGCATGAAGTGAGGACAACGCGGGGCAAACGGGCAGCCCTGCAGCTGCGCATAAGGATCGGGCACCATGCCTTTGATGGTCTGCAAACGCCGGCCCCGGTTGGGTTGCGTGATGGTCTCATTCAGTTGAGGAATGGAAGCCAGCAGACCGCGCGTATACGGATGCAGTGGGTTGAGAAAGATACGCTTGACATCGGTCTCCTCCACCACCTTGCCCATGTACATGACCACCACATCCTGAGCCATTTCGGCCACTACGCCCAGGTTGTGGGTAATGTACATGATCGCCATCCCAAAGTCATTCTGGAGCGTGCGCATGAGATCCAGTATCTGCGCTTCCGTAGTCACATCGAGAGCGGTAGTCGGCTCATCAGCGATCAACAGGCTGGGCCGGCAGCTGAGCGCCATAGCGATCACCGCGCGCTGGCGCATTCCACCGCTCAACTGGAACGGGTAATCGTCGATGACGCGCTCCGGCCTGGACATTTTCACCCGCGCCAGCATATCGATAGCTTGTTCACGCGCGGCCCGCTGGGATACGTTCTGATGCAAGATGATTGCTTCAGTAATCTGCTGGCCGATCGTGCGCACCGGGATCATGGCGGTCATGGGTTCCTGAAAAACCATCGAGATATGGTTGCCGCGTATGTCGCGGATTTCCCTGCCTTTCGGATCCAGCGCCGCGATGTTGACCACATCCACCATCTCAGTACCGCCGTTCCGCGTCACAGGCTTGTAAAACAACATTTCGCCCCCCTCGATCTTGCCTGGCGGAGGCACCAGTTGGAGCAGGGAAAGCGATGTAATGCTTTTGCCACAGCCGCTCTCGCCCACCACACCCAGCGTCTGGCCGCGCTTGATGGTCAGATCCACACCCTCTACAGCATGCACCACTCCTTCGGCCAGATAAAAGTAGGTACGAAGATCCTTGATCTCTACGAGGGTATCGTTCTCTGTCATAAGGGCCTCTATCCGGTCACATAAGGATCCGCGGCGTCACGCATGCCGTCGCCCAGGAAGTTGAACATGAGCACCGCCAGGATGACAAACGCCACGGGCCAGAGCAGCCAGGGGGTTTGCGCGATCGTCTGCAAATTTTGGGCATCCTGAAGCATGACTCCCCACGAAATCGTCGGGGGCCGCAGCCCGACGCCCAGGAAGCTGAGCGCCGTCTCCCCCAGGATCATGCCCGGGATGGACAGGGTCAGCGAGACGATAATGTAGCTGGCAAAGCCAGGCAGCATATAGCGCGAGATGATCTGCACCTCAGACTCGCCATCCAGCCTGGCAGACATGACATAATCCTCCTCGCGCAGGCTAAGCAGCTTGCCGCGCACGGTGCGCGCCAGCCCTGTCCAACCGATGATGGAGAGGATGATGGTGACATAGAAGTATGTTTTGAGCTGCGGCCAATCCTGCGGCAGGGCGGCCGCCAGGGACATCCATAGCGGAATGGTGGGTAAGGAGATCAACACATCGATGATGCGCATGACAATTTCATCCGCCACCCCGCCAAAGAAACCGGCAATCCCACCCAACGCTAAGCCCAGGAAGAAGGCCAGGAATATGCCAATCAAGCCCACCGTCAGTGAGATGCGCGCACCGAAGAAGATGCGGGAGAGCATGTCATGGCCCAGCGCATCGCCTCCCAGGATGAAAAGCGGCGCGAATTTATCCGGCGGAGTTCTTACCCCAAAGAGATGGATATTGCCGGGGATCAATCCCCACATCCTATATTGATCCCCCCTGGCAAATAACACAACCGGATAGCGCTCGGCAGTTGTATCCTCTTGGTAGGTGGGTCGTAGAGTTACCGGATCACGCGCGCGCTTGAGAGCATAGATGAACGGCAAATGGAATCTCCCCTCCGCATCGATCACACGCACGTTGACGGGCGGCAACGTACTATACTCCTGGAATCGCTTTTGAGGGTCATAGGGGGAAATGAACTCGGCAAATATGACGATGAGATAGAAGATGCCCAGCACAACCATGGCAATTTGTGCCAGTTTATGCCGGCGAAACTTCCACCAGACCAACTGCCACTGACTGGCACGATAGAATGCTTCATCCTTTACATCCTCCTTGGCTACGGCTTCGCCTTTTTTCCAAAACATCCATCGATTGCGCTTGGGAGATATCAACTGAGTAGGTCTCATGCTGCCTCCATCGCTCCAAAGCGGATACGCGGGTCAACTGCAGCCAGGAGCAGATCCGAAAGCAGACTACCCACCGCTGTTAGAAATCCAATGATCAGGATGTAGGCGCCGGCTGTGTACATATCCTGTTGGATCAACGCCCGCCACAAGACCGGACCGGCGGTGTTGAGATTGAGAACAATCTCAACGACCGTGCCTCCGGAGAAGAACCACACCAGTAACCAGCCAAAGGTGCTGAGGATCGGGTTAATGGCAATCCGCACTGGGTACTGCATGATCACCTGGAGCTCTGAAAGACCCTTGGACCGCGCCACGGTGACATATTGTTTGCGCAATTCGTCCAACATGGTGGCGCGCAGCGTGCGGATCAGGTTCGCCGTGCCGCCCAACGCCAGGATCAGCACCGGCAACCAGATGTGTTTCAGCAAATCAATGAATTTTGCCCAGCTCATCGGCTGGGTCTCCATTTCCGGTGAATACAGGCCGCCGACTCTGATGCCGAACACCGAGTAGCTGATATACATCAGCACCAGGGCCAGCAGGAACCCGGGTGTCGCCAGGCCGATAAAGCCCAGAAAAGTGAAAAAATAGTCGGCCAACGAGTATTGCTTAACTGCCACGAAGACGCCAACCGGAATCGCGAATCCCCAACAGACGACAAAAGCCAGGAAGGCAATGAAAAAGGTCATGCCCATGCGGCTGAGGAGGATTTCATTGACGGGTCGCTGCCACAGGAACGAATACCCGAAGTCCAGTTCGGTAACAATATTCCCCATCCATTTGAAATATTGGACGTGCAGAGGTTGATCCAGACCATATAAATTGGTCAACCGTTGAATCTCAGCCTGGTCCACGGTGGATCCGGTGGCTCGCCGGCGGTTGATCTGTTCCGTTAGAAAATCCCCTGGCGGCAATTGGATGATGGTGAAGGCCAGGATCGAGATCAGGAAAATCTGTGGGATCATCCTTGCCAGGCGCCCGATGATGTAATTGAGCATAAGGCACTCACCTCGTGATTAACTCATCTTACGCACCCCCGCTCTCAGGCGGTCTACCCTGAAGGCTACGATGTGTGACCGCCGTGTTTAGCAGAGCACACCGCGGGGTCATGGCGCCAGGGCGCCATGGGAGTATAAAATGCGTAAGGTGACTAATTAAGTATACTACCGGATATGGGCAACGTTGATGTTGATTTCTGCCATCGCCCACATCCGGTAGATCGTTATTGCTCCTTCAAACGTCAGGCGCGTTGTCCTCCCTCGTAGAAGAAAGCTTCAGGATGGAACGTGGAGTTACCATAGGTATCCCAGCCGACGAGAGCTTTCGCGCGCGCCAGGTTACGCATGTTCTTGTTGAAGATCAACGGCGCCGGGACTTCGAGGATCAGACCGATGGATAGCGGAGTTTCCGCCAGGCCATCGAAGATCTCCTGACCGAATTTGACGCGCTCATCTTCATCCGTAGTGGAGGTCATCTTGGCGAACAGATCGTAGTATTTCTTGATCTGATCTGGCGGTTCGACCAGGCCCTCTGTAGTCTTGTCGGTAGCGCCGTACCACCGGGCCCACACACTCGAGGGTCCACCCTGTTGTTGGTCCGTTGGAATGTACCAACGCATTTCAAGCGGCAGGAGCAGGTCAGAGCAACGGTCGGCGTGCCAGACCGTGCAGTGTACCTGGCCATTGACCAGGCGCTCGTTTAACAATGACTCCTGAACTTCTTTGGAACTGGCATCGATGCCGATGTCGCGCCAGTAGGCGGCGATCAATTCGGACATCTTGGGGGTCAGGGGACCGACGCGCAAACCAGCCTGTTCGATGACGTACGTGAGCGGCTCGCCATCCTTCCTCAGCCGAATGCCCTGGGCGTTCTTCTGATCCAGGCCCATCTCGTCCAACAGTTGGTTGGCAAGATCCTTATCGAACTGGGCCCAGGCGGTGCCATATTCCTCCTTGTAATACTTGGAGGAGGGCACGGGAGCCAGCTGGCCCATACGTGCAGTGCCGAACAACAGGCTCTCGTTGATCTCCTCGCGGTCGATGGCCACCGAAAGCGCCTTCACAAAGTTCGGATGTTGGGCGATCTCTGTCATGACGTCATCGAGCGTACCATCCTCTTTAAAGATGACATGCTGCGGGAAGAACACATCGCGGTCGGACATGACCGAAACATAATCCATCACCTGGAAATTGGCTGCAGTCTCGTTCTCCTTGTAGAAGGCATAATCGGCCATGGTGACATCGTGCTGGCCCAGCGCGTCCAGCTCATTCTGCGCCAGTTTGAGTTTGGCCGACTCGGCCGTGGTGATATAGTCCATGCGCAGGTTGTCAATGTACGGAAGCTGATTGCCCTCCACGTCAACCTTCCAGTAGTAGGGATTGCGCTCGAAGATAAAGAGACCTTCCTGCGGTGTCTCGACAACCTGCCAGGCCGAGAGGACAGGATACGGGTCGTCTTTCATCCAGGGCTCGACTCGCCAGACGCCCATGCCCCAACCAAGGTGTTGGTTGAACAACTGCACCCAGGTTTCGAGGCTGGCGGCCTTGGCCATTTCGTCCAGCTTGGCCTGATCCGTGTACTTGTTGTGGAACTTCTTGTAGAAATGCGAAGGTCCCAGGATGCCGGGCCAGTTGCCTGGCTCCCAGCGTGTCAGGTGGGCGGGTAAGGCGCCAAAGGGAGCGGCATACGTCAGTGTGAAGGTGTACTCATCGGCGATGTCCAGCTTGGCGGGCGTGCTGTTGTCCTTCCCATCGAACCGGATCTGCCACATCGGGCTGGCATTGAGATCCGTATTGAACCAGTAGTCTTCATAATAGAAGCGCACATCCTCGGTGGTCAGGGGTTGGCCATCCGAAAACTTCATGCCCTTGCGCAGCCTGAAGGTGAATGTTGTACCATCTGGGCTGACCTCCCAACTTTCAAAGATATTGGGCACGATGGTGCGCAAGTCCATGTCTGAATAGTGCAGCATGCGTTCAGACATCCAATCGTAATTGCTGATCATCCACACCGGGTCGAAGTGGATCATGCGCACTTCGCCACCATAGGCACCAATGGCCTCGCGATCCGCCACCACCAGTGGGCTTTCGGGCAAACGCTCATCCAGTGGTGGTAATTCTCCGGAATCTACCCTGGACTGCAGCAGAGGTGGCTCTTTGCTGGTTGTAGGTGCTGCGACGGTAGCCTGAACCGGCTGAGTCGCTTCGCCGGGCTCTGGGGCGGCTGTCGGAGCAGCGCCACAGGCGGTGGCTACGGTTCCCACAATCGTCATGGCCGACACTTTCAAAAAATCGCGGCGATTGATCGTCCTTCTTTTCATTTCTGCCTCCTTATATATTTAGCAAGGAAATAGGCCTATATCTGGCGAAAACCGCCAGATACTTTTCCAATTGTTACTTTATCATCTCGTGTGTTACAAAGCTTTCATTTTTAGGACAAAATATTGGACTATTAGGACAGGTCGGGAATGGAGGGATGAGCAATGGTTACTCGGGCTGGGAATTGGGCACACTTTCGAAATTGAGGCGCAAGAGGCCATCACCATACCGAACTTCCATTTGCCGGCTGGGAAATTCTGACGCGGCAAAAGGATTCTCGTAATGGCGGAAGACGGAGAGCGGTTGCTCGATGTCGTCACGCAGGAAAGGCCCTTGCCAGCCAAAAGACAAAACCTCGCCTCGCAACGTGTTGAAGCGGATCTGGGCATCAGCAAACTTCACATGGAGAGCCAGAATTTTCTCCTGGAATGAAGAAAAATCTCCGTCCAATGCAGCCCGCCCCAAGTGGCATAACCAGATGTTGTGGAGCCCATCAGAACGCAATTCCCGCAAAGCGTAATGTCCATGTTTCGTGAGGTTGATTCCTCCTTTTGCCATAAGGGCCAGGTAGCCATTGCCCTTGCGGGCAAAAACCCAACCCTGGCGTAGAAGGTACTCATCAAAGGCATAGGTGGGGAAATAAGCGTGCGTGAAGCCCATCCAATCATCTTCCGGCAGTTGATAGACCGCGATCAACACATCCTTCCACTGCGCCACGCGCGGCAGCACAGCATTGCCTGCCCAGAAGTTTGGCTGGCGCGCCTCATCTTCACTCGTGCAGGCAGGATGAGTGACAAAAACCGTGGCTGTGGTTCCCAGCGTGGCTTGCCAGATATGTTCCTGACGGCCCTGTTGACCGGGGTAGTAATCCTGGGCGGAGCAAAGCATCCCATCCGGGGTCTTGTACGTAACCTTGTTTACCTCCCGCGCGGCACCTACGGCGGCATGGCGCTCCCGGCTCCAGATCTCCTCTGGCAGGGAGCCAGCAATATCGGAGACCATCGAAGGAAGCTCATATCTTTCCATGCAGGCTAGGCTGACTATCCCGGCAATATGATGGTTGAATACTCCCGTTCCCCACATCAGCCGCGCGATACCAGACGTAGGTTCCAGCAGACCTCCTTTCACAAATGGGGCGAGGGTTCGGCCATGGGTTGAGCCAAACACACCGCGAAATGAATTAAGGGCCATGGTGACGAAAATCTTGTCCATCAGGACCGCCGCCATTTCCCAGACAGACTCAGTTTCAGCTAGGTCAACCAGGTGAGAGAGGGCCAGTAAACATCCTGCGAAGGTGTAATTCGAGTCCCAATCTGAAAAACCAAGCGCGCCGCGTTGGTGCAGCCATTCCAGAGCCAGCCGTTCACCGTTTTGCCGATGCCATTGGCCAGTCTTGCCACTGCGTGAGAACACGCCTTCAGCGTAGTACTGCCCTGCCAGGATTTCTGCCGCACAAGCCAGGATCTGCTCATCCTCCCTGTCGCTTGTTTCTGTTTCAAGAGCTTCAGCGCGATCAAAAGGATACCCCAGGATGTAATCCTCCAACGGCTGACGAAGCTGGGTGGGAAACTGCATGTGCTCGCCAAACCTGTACAACATGCCCAGAATTCCCAGTAATTCCTGTGGTCTGCCTGACTGTATGCTTTGCAGGATCGCTTCGCTTTCAACCGCGGTCCAGTTGTTGAGCGCCATTTTGGCGATCTCCGCGAACAGACCCTCACGCCGGGCCGCGCTGACGAGCGCCTCTTTCCGTCGTTCCTCATAGGTACCGTAAGGTTGCGGAGCATGCGGACTTCTTCCGGCGTTCCAAAGGCTGATCTCCCGTGTGATGCGCAGATTGCGCTCGTAATATTCCCAGGCGAGAGGCATCATCAGAATGCGATACGGTCCTTCTGGAATTTCGAGCGGGCGCTGCAGGAACACCTGATCGCCCGCGGTCCCATTAACCGTTGCCTCGGCATAGATTTGACCGTTTGGCCTCATCAGCCGGATGACGGCCGACGCAGGCTTCTCCAGATCATCCGGCCAGTGAAGCCTGATCTGATCACTCGACTCGAACACATCCTGAGCGACGTATGTCTGCGCGGCGGCGCGCTCGAATTTACCCCGACGCGCGATGGCATCGATCAGCGTTGGGATACTGACGCGTATGCCGTCACGAGTTTGGAAAGGTTGCACCTTGGTGGTCGGGCCGTCGCTAACCTTGCAAACCTGCAGTGCGATCGCATACGGGCATTCCCGGATGGCGACTGCCTCGAAACGCACCAGGATTCTGTTTACGCCTTTTTTTAAGGAAACCTGGACGGTCACGCTGCCTGGGTGCTGTGCATAAAATTGTTCCTGTCGTTGCACGTGCTGGTCATTCAACCAGATGTCGGCTGGGCCGTGCGCGAATAGTACCAGGGACACCTCTTGCGGCGATTTGCTATCAAGTTGGGTGTAAGCCCAGGAACGCAAATAATGTGGGGTGAGATAAACGCCGGACTTTTCAACCAGGTGATCTTCGCGACAGGCATAATACTCCCATGAGCCGGCGTAGTCATCTACCTGGAAGAGACCGGCAGTTAAGGGACCGCGCTCGACAGGGGTCTCCGTGATCCCTGATTTCGGCTCATAATGCCTTTTGGCGATCTCTTGCTTGAGATTATCGCCCGGAAATTGGTCGAGATCGATGGGCCTGCTCTGGGAGCCGGCTATCAGCCAATTATGTATAAACCCATGATCAAGATCGTAGTAAACAGAACGATGAGGCATGAAGCTGTGGATCTCCTAATCAATTTTTAGTGGCAAACTTGTTACTAAACGTTACCATCAAAACTGTTCCAATCGCCAGTTCAACTGCCAGGATGAACCAGCGCAACCAGTTGCTATTTCCAACACCTTGTACCCAGACCAAGACCATATCGACTGCAAAGATGCACAATAGCAATAACCCCGTGACCCTGGCAAAGCGTTTCGGCAATTCACCCGTGAATGCATTGGCCCGGTAATAGTGTTCGATAAAGATCATGAAAATCAACCAGCCCAGACCCAGGATGAGCACAAAAGCTTTGTCGGCGAGATCCACTCGACGAGAATATACCCATGCCCCTGGCTTGTAAAACAAGGCAAGGATGTCAAGAAAAGCAGTTCTGCTGATAAAAACCAGCCACAAGCCCAACGCGAGATCAACAATCCATAGGACGTACGCAAGGGAATACTTAAGAACGTTGGTCATTTTCCTCTTTTGTCAGGATCGCCGCCAGCGCGGCTTCGAAATCGGAATACACAATTGGCATTCGCAAGTAGACAGCTGCTCCCTCCGCCAGACCGCGCGCCGATTCGTCCTGCCAGGAGCAGGCAATCACCGGGATTTTGCCTGCCTCTGGATCGGATTTCAACGTTCGCAGTGTTTGCCAGCCGACCGTTTCGGGCAGATCCACTTCCAGTACAATGGCACGAGGTTTCTCGCACTTGACCAAAGCCAGCACATCGTCACCAAGATTTACAGGGACGATTTGATGCGCGCTTGTTCGCACAAAGCCCTGCACCAAATACGAGAAGTGCGAATCTTTCCCTACGATCATAATCCGCTTGTTCGTCGTCTGATCCATGGTTCGCTCTTGAAACGGGACAATTTGATACGGAATGCTCACCGTAACTTTACCCCGATTGGCGAATAAAATATTCCAATTTTGGGACGAAGATTTGTACTTCTGGGACATTTCAGCGTCAAAGGCCCGACCGAACGCTATTTATGGCCCAGATTCGGATTGATCCCCCCTGCGGGATTGCCCTCAACCTGGATGTTCCCTCCATTCCGTAGATAATCGCGCGGCGATAGGCCCACTTCGTCTCGAAAAACACGGGTGAAATAACTGCTGCTGGAAAAACCAACTTCCACCGCAATTTCTGTGATGCCCATTTCGCCCCGGTCTAACAGAGCCCTGGCCTGCTTCACCCGGTAGCGGTTAAGATAGGTGATCGGCGTAAGTCCCACTTCGTGGTGAAAACAGCGGGTGAAGTGGCGTTCACTCAGCCCCACGTGCGCGGCAATATTACGGCGAGAGATTGGTTCCGTGTAATTGGCGTGAATATAAGCCATCGCCTTCAGGGCAATATGCTGGGTTTCTGAACCGGGTTTCCGTTTGTGGGCCAGCGCATCCGCGAGGTGTTGTAAGGTTTCGTCAATACTGAACATCCCCTTCCCCAAAACACTGGCGACTCCCGAATTCAAGCGCGACATATCTTCCTTTGTCAGAGACTGTCCGGTGATGACTACCACCGGGATGCTGCGCGTGGCTTCGCTTTTCCTCATTTCCTCCAGCACCGCGAAGCCATCCAGCACAGGCATCATCAAGTCAAGCAGGACCAGGGCTGGATTTTCCCGGTGAATGATCTGCAATGCCTGACGCCCATCCCTTGCCAATAACACGCGGCAGTCGGGGAGTTGAGCTCTAACGATCCGAGCATGAAGTTCCAGCATGCCCGGCTCATCATCCACTATAAGAATAGTTTTTTCGGTCTGCTGACGCCCATTCAGGCCAAAAAATCCTTTGGAGGCCAGCATTTCTATGAGGGCAGTGGTCCTTACAGGTTTGGTCAGGTAATCGATTTCGAGCAGTGAACCATGATCCGCATCGCCCGCCAGGGAATAGAACAATACCGGGATGTCTTTGGTGATCGGGTTCTCCTTGAGGATTTTTAGAATTTCCCAACCGCGTTCCGATGTGAGACCCAGATCCAGCACCACCACGTCAGGTACCGCAAGCAGCAATGATGCCAGCCGATCGTCGTCCGGTGTTACCAAACATAATTCAACCTCGTATCCGCGCCGGATGAGGTCATTTTGCAGCAAAGCACCGCCATTGTCATCTTTGACCAGCAGCAACACCCAATGCCTATCGGAGGGCGTAACAGTCTTTTCTGGTAGATGCGTCTCCGCCTCCATCACTGGAAGGGAGAAGAAAATCGTTGATCCTTCCCCTTCATTCCCGGATGAACAAACACCGATCTCACCGCCATGCAACTCCACCAGTTTCCGGCAGATGGCTAAGCCTAATCCCAAACCACCATAGCCGCGCTCGGTGGTACGCTCGGATTGGCGGAATTCATCGAATATCACGCTTTGCTCGTGCAACGGTATTCCCAGGCCCGTATCACTCACAGCGATCTTCACCCATCCATTCTCGGCCAGCGCAGTAAGGCTGATCTCTCCATGGGAAGTGAATTTGACTGCATTGCTGACCAGGTTCAATGTCACCTGGCGCAGACGCGTGCGGTCACCCCAGACGCGAGGCAGATTCCCGGCGATCTCGGCTCGCCAGGCCAGGCCTTTATCGCGGGCCAGTTGCTCACCGATGGCTGACACGGCCTCCAACACCGCGGTCATATCCAACGGTTCACACACCAGTTTCAGTTGTCCCACATCACTGCTCGCCAGATCTAGTACATCGCGGATCAAACCATCCAGGTGTTGGGCCCCAACAAAGATTCTTTGCAGATCATTTTTTAGGCTCTCACGCGAAAATCCCTGTTGCCGCTCATCGTCGCCCTCATATTCGTCCAGTAGTATCTTGCTGAGGCCCGTGATCAGGTTCAATGGGGTCCGCAATTCATGACTGACGACGGAGAGGAACCGGCTCTTCAAGCGGTTGGCTTCCTCCGCCAGCCGTCGCGCTTCCACAGCTTCACGATAAAGCCGAATACCCCACAGTGCTGCACCCAACTGCCTGACGATATCTGCACAGGGATCCAGGTTACCGGCATCAAATGCCACAAAACCGTTTAGCTCATTATGGATCTTTAACGGAAGGACAGCGAGCTGGTACGCTAGTTCTTCAGAATAAAGTCCGGGAGGAGGGAATTGACGGCTGGGGAAACGCAGTCCTGGCTCCAGCGCCGGTGCTGCCCTGCTGGAGGTTTGCACGACACTGCAGGACACAGGATCCTCCCCTTCCGCTTCATAATATCCCACGGTTGCGCCTTGAATTCCGATGGCAGGCAAATCCTGGGATAACACTTCGAAAATCTCATGCTCATCATGCGCGGCGAAGAATTTACTGGTCATCAGTCCCACCTGGTCCGCTTCATGGGCCTGATAGAGCAGTGACCGGGTGGTACGTCCGCGGGCGGCGTCACTAATGCCAACCCGCACCTGGTGCAACATATCTTCTTCCTGATGATCGGAAAGATTCGCAGGTACCACTTGTCGTATGAGGGGAAGCCGTTCGCGCAGAATGGTGACCGCGGCCTGCCATGCGAATAGATCATCCCCACGAGCCGAGACGCGTTCCAGGATCTGTTTGATCATCAAATGGAAAGTCAGGGGATCTCTCTGCTCGAGGCTTTGCATGAATGCTTCCACCAGACGCTGCGCCAGGTAGGCGACCTCCTGTTGGCTCAACCAGAGCGATTCATGGTGGACAGCCGCAGTGGTGAGCTTGGTTAATTGAGATACAGCCTGCTCTCTGGTGAGTTCCAGGGGTCTGTGATTTCTGCCTGTCTCGTCTTTTCTTGTGGCTGGAATACCCGGTAAGCATCCGCACGACTCGCGGATCACCAAACGAGTCGGAATTCGTACCAGTTTATTCCGTACCGATTCCCCGTGGATGGCTCTTATCAACAATTCTACAGCCTGATACCCTAACCCAAACATTGGGTAATGCACAGTCGTAAGAGAGGGCACCAGGGCGCGGGATTCAAGCCGGTCATCGAAGCCGATCAGTGCAATATCCTGGGGTACCACCAATCCAGCCTGGCGCAGACCATCCAATACGCCTATGGCTGAGCGATCATTGCTGGCCAGCACGGCTGTAAATTGTTCACCGCGGCTGAGGATCTGTTGAATGGCCTGGCGTCCCCCTTCATAAGTATGCGATCCGTAAGCGACCAGGCCCGGATTATAAGGTAGGTCCAGAGCATGTACCTCTGTCTCGACAGCCCGCAACCGGACCGCGCTATCAGTATGCTCTGACTGACGACCCGCTACGAAAGCGATCTTGTCATGGCCGTGTTCTACCAGATGTTCAAGTGCCTGGCGAATCCCTCCAAGATTGTCTGCCACCACGGCCGGACCGGCATCCCTATCTCCGGCGTAGATCGCTGGGAACCCGCTGGAGATCAGGTCCTGAGCATAACACTCACCTGCCTCAGAAGCGAATGGAGAGGCGATGATCAATCCATCCGTATTCCAGGGGCCAACCGGCACAAATGCTACTTCGGGGGAAAGCAAGGGCCAGGCGGGTTGTCCGGAGTCGATTCCGCAAGCCATCAGCAGGTTGCAGTTATGATCGCGGGCTGCAGCTTGAATGCCGCGGAAAACATGCCCGAGAAAGCTGTCAATCGTTCCGGTATAAACCTGCCAACCTGCAAGCACACCGATGGTTGGGCGAACGTGTTTTCTTAGTTGCATAGCGCTACCAGGGTCGCTCAGTGGAAAAGCTATGGGCTAATACTAACATAATTCTTTTCCAAATGTAATTAATCAACGCAGCCCCTTCAGTGCGCCTCCCGGACGATAGAGTTCTTGTTCTTTACCACTTGTGTCAGCGGAGGGCACGCTTGTTCACTTTCCTTTCTGCGTCAACAGGTTCCAACTCATAAGTATTGATGTGTTGTAAAGGTAACGCGGATGCATAAATAGAATATTATTCATAGGTTTCTTCCCAAAGCATATTCCACCGCCTGCTTCGCCGTCATTGCCCGGCCTTCCTCCCAGCGGGCATTGAGTGTGGCCTCATCAAGTTGATGACGGAGTGACTCCAGGCTCTGTGCATTGTCTAGCATTTGAATTTGAATGGGAAGGAGAACAGCGTTGCTGGCTTGACGCAAAGCCTCTGCCGCTCCCAACAAACAGGCCGCGTGCTCCGACTGTTGATTCGTCACGGCCGCATTCGCCAATTGTTCGAGACCCATTGCAATATTATCTTCGTCACCCGATTCCCAATCGACGATCAAAGCTTCTTTGTAGTGAGAGACCGCCTGCTGGTAATCCCCTTGCTCCAGTGCTGTTTTACCCAACTCGTAAAGCAGGAGAGTGACGAGAGCGACTCCATGGATCAACTTTATTCCCTTGAATAACGTCAGGCTTTCTGCCAGAAAGTTCATCGCTTGTACATAATCACCCTGAGACCTGGCCGCCCCGCCAAGTTGCCAAAGCGCAAAGGCAATTTCATTCGCATCTTGCGCCTGCCGGGCCAGGGCAAGGCTCTCTTCCAAAACTGCTTTCGCCTGCTGCAAGTCCCCCAGCCAGATCAACGCCATTCCCAGCCAACCCAGTGTTTCGCAAATGCCCCAGCGATGTCCGAGTTCACGGAAAAGCTTTAGGCTCTCTTCGGTCAATGACTTCCCCAGGGCATAGTCAGCTTGATGGATTGCTGAGATACCCTTGACCAAGAGCGCAAACGCCACACTCTCGCGGCCCGCCGCGCCAAGCCTTCGGCCAAGCGCCAAACCTTCATCCAGGAGGGTTTCGTCAAAATGTCGTACCCACCCGAGCCTGGTCAGCGCCTTTGCCCGGATCACTGGGTCGGAGGAAGCCCGGCTTTCATTCAAAGTTCTCTCCAGCCATTTAGTTTCACGGAGAAGAATCCAAAACCACCATAGGCTGCTGGCCATTCGCAAGCCTAATTCCGCGCCTTTTTCCCCGCTCTCCAAGGACCACTCTAACGCGGCGCGGAGGTTGTCGATTTCCACTTCCAACCCGTCAAACCAGATGAGCTGATTCGCGCCCTGCAGTTCTGGTTCGGCGCGTTCGGCTAGCGCGAGGAAATAAGCTAGATGTCCATCACGAATGGGATCCATTTCGCCGGACTCAGACAACTTCTCACGCGCGTACTGCCGGACGGTTTCGAGCAGGCGATAGCGCGCTTCCTGGTTCCCTTCCTGTTCAACCACCACCAGGGATTTATGGACGAGTGTAGCCATGAGATCGAATATTTCAGCGGAGCTGACCTGTGGATTACCTTGTCCAGCAGCGCAGACAGCCTCCACCGCCTCTAGCGTCCAGCCGCCCACAAACACTGCCAGCCGGCGCAGGAGGACACGCTCATTCTCAGAGAGCAGATCATACGACCAATCGATCAGTGCCCGCAGGGTTTGGTGCCGCGGCAACGCGGTGCGCGATCCACCGGTCAGTAAATGGAAACGGTCATCCAGACGGGATGAGATCTGCTGCGCGCTCAACATGCGCAGGCGCGCCGCGGCCAATTCAATAGCCAGTGGAATTCCATCCAGCCTGTAACAGATCTGTGCCACGGCCGAGGCGTTTTCAGGTGTGATCACAAAATGGGGTTGCACCAGCAACGCCCGGTCCGTGAACAGACGCACGGCCTCGTACTGCGAGAGCTGCTCAACAGGAGGCAAGTGTTTCATATCCGGTGCAGAGAGCGAAGGCACGTGCCACGACTGTTCCCCGCGAATCCCGAACGCTTCACGGCTCGAGGCAAGAATTTTCGCATGTGGCGCGGCGCTCAACAAAGTATCGGCCAGCCTGGCGCAGGCGTCAAGCAGATGTTCGCAGTTGTCCAGCACAAGCAAAGAAGTCTTCGCGCGGAAGAAATCGATCAGACTTTCCAGCGCGCTTTTGTCGCGTCGTGTTTTTATCTCCACTGCCGTGAGGATTGTCTGGGCGATCAAGTTAGGGTCGGTAAGGGGCGCGAGTTCCACGAACCAGATACCGTTGGGGAATTGATCCAGCAAATCCGCAGCGACCTGTAATGACAGGCGCGACTTGCCCGCGCCGCCTGAGCCGGTGAGCGTGACAAGGCAATGGTCTGCCAATTCCTTTTTGACTTCGGCGATCTCATTCTCGCGTCCGATGAATGTGGTGAGTTGTGTTGGCAGATTATTGGGGAATAAATCAAGCGTCTTCAATGGCGGAAAGGTTGATGGAAGCCCTGGCACCTTGAGTTGATACAAATGCTCTGGGCGCAGCAAGTCTTTGAGACGCTTCTCTCCCATATCCTGCAATTCGGCGTCTGTTGGAAGTGCGTCTCGTACCAGTTCACGCGTCGCACTGGAGAGGAGAATTTGTCCTCCATGTCCCACAGACATGATCCGTTGCGTTAATGCAATCGTTGCGTAGCCCGTGTATACCGTGGGCGCGGAGGCATCGTTCAATTGCGCGGTGCCCGTGTGAATTCCCATCCGCACCTTGATGGGCGCGGGAGACCAGGCTTCGTTTTGCAGAAGTCGTTGCGCGCTCAGGGCCGCGTTCAACGCATCGATCGCAGAATGGAAGGACACCGCCAGAGAATCGCCATCATTCTGAAAGACATATCCGTTTTGCGCCTGAATGGCTTGATTCAGGATCTTGTGATGCCGTGCGAGCAAGGCAGGCATGGCATCCGGATACTGTTGCGCCAGCTTGGTACTGCCTTCGATATCTGTGAAGAGAAAGGTGACGGTACCGGAGGGGAGAATAGGGGTTTTTACTGCGGTTGCGGTCGCCTTGTCTACTTCAACCTTGCCGTCGCGGATTTGTCCGTAAAGCTGGATCGTCTCCTCAGACGGTTCTACCTTCAACTCGCGTTGGAGCGCTCTGCGCAGGTTTTCGAACAGCGCCAGCGCCTGGACACGTTCGCCTCTCAGGCTCAACGCGCGCATGAGCTGCTGGTACGCCTTCTCCCGCCGCGGTTCCATCTCGATCTGGCGACTGGCATACCGCTCCGCCTGGTCGTAATCCCCTTGATCAATACACGCTTCAGCAAGCCAGCCGAGTGACTTGAGTATTTGTTGGCTCAGATATTCCCGTTTGGCTAGCAACCACTCCTCGAATGGAGCGCTATCGGGCAGAGAAAAGCCTTCCAGGAAGGATCCACGATAAAGATGAATTGCTGATTGCAGATCGGTGGTTGATGATTCCTGGGTAGCCGACTCAAATTCCTTTACGTCTATCCAAAGGTTGGACTCTCGATTGAGTTGGATGCTCTCCCGGTTGATCAACAGGTAAGGTGGGTTTGCTTCGCGGTCAGCGATGTTTTTCCTCAAATCCGCCAGGGCATAGCGCAAGTTACTCATAGCAGACTGCGGCGGCCAATCGGGCCAGAGCAACGCGGCTAAGGTCTCCCGTCGATGAGGGTGGCTGGATTCGGATGCCAGGAGAGCCAGCAGCGCGCGGACTTTGACCGATTCAAAACCGGTGATGAGTTGCTCATCCAAAGAAGACTCAAACGGTCCCAACAGCGACAATACCAAACGAGCCATATCAACTCTCTCCAAACCCGACCAACGCCAACCAAAGGGCTACCAGCACGATTTCGTTTTTGTCACGATCGAAAGGATCGATCGCCGCCCTGATACACTGTTCGTAGTTTTTCTCCCCAACATAACCACCATTATAGCGAAAAACGCGCTCCAAGACAATTTGGAGCGCGTTTTCGTGATTTTTACGTCCCCACGTTCTCCCCACGCGCCCACCACGCTCTCTCCCCGCATCTCTCCACGCCCGGTTGCTAGCCTGATCTCGAAGCAATTCGCAAATCAGAAACCACCCCAGCCAGGAGAGAGCGACCATGAAAAAGACTATTTCCCTGATCACCCTGATCGTCATCGTGTTCACTGCCAGCGCATGTCAGCAAGATAACGAGTCGAATAAAAGTACACAATTGAAGATTCAAGAATCAAAACCAATCAACCCACCCATGCATTTAGATCGAATAAAGAACGCCACACTGCTCATCGAGGTTCAGTCGATCCAACCCGATGGCGTCACCCGGGGGTTCGATATGGCAACCCTGGTGCAGCATCAGGGAGAAATCTACCTGGTAACCCATAATCACTATGGCGATATGTTACAGGACATGAACATCGTCCAATTGCGGGATGCCGAGAACCACAAGATCCGGTCGATGTATGGCTCCGAATTCAAAAGCCTGATCGTCTGCCAGGATCCCGGCACGCTGGTGTTACGCGCCCCCGCTGGCTTGCCAGAGGCGCTGACCCCGGTCAACGTAGATCATCAGCCACAGTTGCAGCCAGGCAACATTGTGCAAGTGGCGTATCGAGGCGGAGCCAAACGCGAGCAAGTGGAGATCGTAGACGCGGTCATCGAGGATATTACGGTTTCGGGGGTAACACCCGTATACCGGCTGCGCTTTCCGGATGGACAGCTGCTGTCCCCTGGAGACTCGGGCGGCGGGGTATGGTATGGCGAGACTTTCGTAGGCAACATCTGGAGCATCGTGCTAAGCTACACAATCGTAGAAATAGCCAGCGCCAACGACTCCGCCAGCGAATCTCAGACGGATTTGAGCTATGCTGCCATTTTCCCGGAAATGTTCCGATAACAGATTCGACCTCGATTTATATTTCCAGCACCCGGTGAGCGCGGGCCCTTATATTTGTGAAGACCTCGCTCTCATAAAATGAATGGCTCAACTACTTCGAATCATTGGCGCATCACTTGTTTTTAGATTTACTCTGCAAGGCATGCCGGATCCGCCCCCATGTGGCTTTGACAAGCTCTGCCTTGCGGGATTCAACTTCCTGACGGCTGTAACGTGCCTCGATAAATGCCTCGGTGATCGAATCAATATCTTCACTGGCTGTGGGCAAGGCTTCCTCCAGGGTGTGCGCATATTCGGAGGGAGTCTGCGATGGCTTACGGCTCAGTCCCTGCTCACCGCCACGGCGGATCATGGCCAGGTAGTAGAAGTAAATTCGTCGGCGCGGATCCAGTGATCGGAGGCTGATCCAATCCGGGCGAGGGTGGAGGCGTTTCCCATCCAGCCGCGAAATGATACTTTGCCATCCATCCGCGACCGCGCGCGTCAGAGTTCCACGCGTTTTTTCCGCATTTTTGTACAACCACTGCCAGGCAAGGAGGAGCCAATTTCTGATACGCGACTTGCGAAGCGCGGCAACAAGGTTACCATGTTGCCTGATGAATTGTCGTACAGAAAAGAGGACGATCGCGAGCAACGATCCCCACAGAAGGATGGCTCGGATGAAATCCCAGACCGCGCTGCCGGTAAAAGTCGAGGCAGGCTGAGCTGGCGGCAGTACCGGAAAAGCGGGCAGGGCCGATCCGGCAATGGGAGGCGCTTTGCCAAGTAAGAGGAATGGCAGGCTGAACAGGAACAAGATCAGCGCCAGCATCAGCTGTGAAATAATAAGCAGCACGACGAACAGAAAACTAAGCAAGGTACCCACAACGGAGAAAAAACCAAGGCTGTCGCCAGCTGGCAACAGACTGACGATCACTGCCAGGACCAAGAGAAGGAACAGGCTATAAATCCCCCATTGCCTGGCGAGATCCCTGGAAAGGACAGGAATGCGCAGTCGATTCCAGTGAGTCTGCAGCGCCATCAACCGGCTCAGACTGAGCAGTGCCAATCCAAGAATGAAGTAGAGCAAGGTGCCTGCCTCCCCGCCTGAGAAACGATTCATCTCCACGGCAGGTATGCCCACCAGATTGGAAAAAATCGCGCGCCAATGGATGCGCGTCAATGCTGTCAGGATCACAAGCACGATACCCATGCTGAAGATCAGATTCACCAATCGTTGATGGGCCGGAATGGCCTCGCTCTGGATAGGAGCCGGATTCTCGCGAAACGCCAGTTCCAGGTCCAAACCAATTTCATCGAGCAATTCCAGAAACTGCGCTGTCAGATTCCAGGCCAGGACGGCAAGCAATACTGTAACGACGAACTCAGTGCTGAAGACTCTCGCCATATCTCCACGAGCAAACAGCGACAGATCCCTCAGGAACGAATCGAGTCCATTTACATAAGAGAGCAAAAAACGGATAAACAACAGGATGACGGTCCATTGAGCGGCAAGAGCAATCAGCCACTCTGAGCTGAATGAGGTCAGAGATTTCAAATGCTGATGCGTATAGAGCCTGTCCATCACGATCAACAACGTCATGCCTGCAATGAGGCCGGAGTGCCAGGCCGGCAAGGCAAATTGAATGAGATCGGCCATCGTCAAGACGGCACAAGCCATCATGAGAAATACCAGCGCGTAACTGAGGGATCGAAAGGCCCTGGCATTTCCCCTTGCATTCACGGTAGATCCGGGTTTCATGCCTGTCTCGCCTCCCGCGTCCAGAGTTTCAGATCGTGTTCCGTCGCGATGGAAAAAACCGGGATGCCCAAAATATTGGCACGCCGGCGGATCCCCTCATCAGCGGAGTCCCTGCCAGCCAGGATCAATATCGCGTGCTGTCCCGCCCGGCGCGCCTGATAGAGCTCATCCAGCGCCTCGTGGCTCATTTGTCCTGTGATCACGATCAGGCTGGTGCCCCAGGCAAACTGATAGCGGTATTGTTGAATGAGAGGGCCAAGCGCCGAATGATCGGTCCTCTCCACCCTCGCCAGAGCCTCGAGGATCCGCATGAGGTGACGCTTGCCCTTCCGCGGCGGAATGAATTGAGGATCGTTCTCTGCCATGAGGGGATCGTGACCGTTCACCAACATTCCGACCATTTGCTTTTTTTCGACCACCCAATTCGAGATCGAGGCGGCAATCACGATCGCCAACTCCGTTGAGTCGATCCGGCTGCGATAAAAGTAATCCTCCGCATTAAGATTCAGAATAACGCAGGTTTCCAGAGCGATGGATGGCTCGAACAGCTTCACCTGTAATCGCCCGCTGCTGGCGGAGGATTTCCAATCGATCCTGCGCAGCGAATCGCCAGAGGTATAGCCGCGCTTGCCAAAGGCGCGCGTCGGGTCTTCGAATAGAGGCACGTTATGACGTAAGGTCCCCTGGGGCGATTGAGAGGGGATTTTCATGGAGCGAAATGGAATGATCTGCGGATACACCACCAACGCTTGTGCCTGATGGGTGGACTGCAGCGAGTCGCTCAACCCAAGGATATCGCCAGTGGAAATGGATAATGGCCCGATCGCGTAATAGCCGCGTTTGCGCGCTTCGACGGCATACTCGAAATTCGCATCGGCACGCGGGGCCAGGTTAATTACGGATTGAAAGCTGTCCGGACCCACCAGTGCGACCGGTAACGTCTCGCGGAGCTCCAGCCACGGAAGCGGCAGCCAGCCTTTGTTTTGCACCTGAAGGTGAATTTGGATGCGTTCCCCCAGGAAGGCATGCGTACTAAATCGACGCTTGACCTCCACCTGCGCCAAGGCTCGCCGGCTCCACCACATTCCAACGGCCAGTGCGCCGATGACCAGATACATCAATGTCAAAGCAAAACCACCCTGCAGGAAAGTGGCGATCAAGAGGAGCAACAGGAGCAAGAAGAGAAATGTGCCAAACATGTGGATGCGTAAGGCTTAGCGATTCAGGCTGCCGAGATCCAGGGGGGTTCTCTCCAATACATCCTCCAGGATCGTGTGGGCGGTCCGCCCACGGAGCTCCGCTTCGGGCTTCAGGATGAGGCGGTGTGCCAGCGTCAACGGCACAAGCGTTTTGATGTCCTCGGGGATCACATAATCACGGCCACGAATTGCAGCCAGAGCCTGCGCCCCCTTGAACAGCGCCAGACTCCCGCGCGGGCTGACACCCAACGAGAGGTCCGGATGATTGCGCGTGGCTTCGGCCAGTGCAACAATATAATCCTGCAACGTGACATCTACATTTACATCCCAGATCCGTCTTTGCAGGGCAGATAAATCATGGCCATCCAGGACCTGGCCGAGCTTGGTGATGGGATGTTCCCGCCAGAGATTGACCAGGATCTGGCGTTCATCCGTTCGGGATGGATACCCAATCGAAAGCCGCATCAGAAAGCGATCCAATTGAGCCTCCGGGAGTGGGAAGGTGCCTTCATATTCAATTGGATTCTGAGTCGCAAGCACCAGGAACGGGCGCGGCAGATCACGGGTAACGCCGTCCACGGTCACCTGTTGTTCCTGCATCGCCTCCAGCAGCGCTGCCTGCGTGCGCGGCGTGGCGCGGTTGATCTCATCTGCCAGAAGGATGTTAACGAAGATCGGGCCAGGCTTGAATTCAAACTCACCGCTTTTCTGGTTGAATACCGACACGCCGGTGATATCGTTTGGCAATAGATCCGGCGTGCACTGGATGCGTTTGAAACCAATTCCCAGGCTGGTAGCGATCGCCCGCGCCAGCATTGTCTTGCCCGAGCCGGGCACATCTTCCAGGAGTACATGTCCCTCGCATAGCAACGCCACCAGAATGAATTCGATCGCCGGGCGTTTGCCGACGATGACTTGCTCCACGTTGTCAGTCAGCGGACCAACAAACTTTTGAACATCTTCCATAGATCACATCCCTTGACGCACAGAAATTCTTTCCATCATTATATGCTCATCTTGATCTTTCCACCGTTCTTAATCTGCCATTGCCCCGCCAGTCAGGGGCTGCGATCTTCTCGCATTTTCAACGGGATGGGAGTTTATTCATACTACAGATGAACTCTTCCAGAATCTCGACGCTTTGTGGCAGCCGCTCGAAAACCACGCGACCGAGATGATCGGTGGGACGGTGAAAGCCGGTCTCACCCAGGCGCTTGTCGAGCGTGCCGATCGTGGTGGCAGGGATACCCGCGCTGAGAAAGGAGAACCCATCGCTGTTGACCGGCCCGGCGGGTCTGGCGACCTGCCCTGTGACCTGCTCCACCGCCGTTGCAACTGCCTCGTTCATCCACTGCGTTGTAGGTATCAATCGGAACGCGTTTCCATCCTGCTGCCAGTAGATGGTTTCTCCATCCTGGGCCATCACCTCCAGATTCAGTGTCGCGACTGGCAGATCCCAAACCCGGCTGCGCACGTAGGCGCGCGAACCCTGCATGTTGACCTCCTCACCTGTGAAGATTGCGATGGTGATTTTTTTGTCAACGATCGGGATTTGACCGGTTGCCAATCTCTCTGCCAGCCCCAATAAAATGGCACAGGCTGCACCGTTATCCACGGCGCCCTGGCTGGGCTCAATGAAGCGCCCCAGGGAAAGGTGAAGGCCAAAACCCCATGCCAGCATCAACATCACAACTGCGAGAGCCGCGCCCATCCAGAAGATGACCTGGCCCCAGGGTGAATTTGCGAACCCCTGCTGCAATAATCCCCAGAATCCAAGAAGCATGGTCAAGGCGATGCCGAATCTCAAGCGCTTGAGAAAGAACATTCGTCCAGAATGATCCAGCAACTCCGTCTTGCTGTCGTAGTGGGCAGAGAACACGATCTCCTGGCGCGCCTCAGGGGTCTCAAACTCGATCAAGATATTCTCTCCGCGTCGCGCACCAGGCCAGGTGAGCAGGGGCAGGTGAAAGGCCACATCCAGCGTGCCACCTAGCAGACCCAGAAGTGCGATCGGCAGCGTGACCCAGCCCCAGCGTTCCCAGATCGCGATCGCCAATACGGTGCGAGAGAGGATCAGCCACAGGCCAATACACTCGAAGAAGTAAGGATAAAGACGAAACTCATGTACTCGATGTGGGATGCCCCGGCGCGTGAGCCAATCCTGCAGCCGGCATTTCGTTTCACGTTCGGACGCACTGCCATTCGGGCGCGGGACCGAAAGGATTTCCATGAGCTCGCGATAATCAGTCATAGGAATCGAATGCGAACAGAGCGGGTAATCCGCCCGTGTGCAGGAAGATGATGGGCTCTCGCGTTCCCAGTCGTCCGTGATCGAGCAGGTCCAGCAGTCCGGCGAAGGCCTTGCCCGTGTAAACCGGATCGAGCAGAATCCCTTCGTCACGCGCCAGCCATTTGATAGCACTCACACATGCCGGAGAGGGCGAACCGTATTTGGGAGCCGCGTACACGCCCTCGATCAGGGGCACTTCACTCGCATGGAAGAGGCGCTTTTCTCCGAGGCGAGCGCAGATCTCCCCGGTCAAATGTGCCAGCGAGGCAGGGAATCCTTTCCACAGTTTGCCGACATCGATCCCCAAGGGACGCAAAGACGAATTCATCAAGGTCAGTCCGGCCAGCAATCCGGCCAGTGTGCCGCCGGTGCCAGCAGCCAACACGAGGTGGGCACGTTCGATTCCCAACTCGCGCGCCTGTGTCTCGATCTCCGCAGCCGCGCGGACGTATCCCAGGCAGCCGCGCCAGGAATGCCCACCCACAGGGATGAAGGTATGCCGACCCACTTGCAGCCAGGCGAGCAGGTGCACCAGCCGGTTGGTGGCTTCGAGGGTCATGCTGCCATCCCCGCCGCCACCGAAAGGAATAAAGTGCATATGCGCGCCCAGGATCTGGTTGATCAGCAGGTTGCCAAGCATTTGATCGGGACACCGCTCAAAATAGAAGATGTGAGGTTCAAGTCCCAGCTTGCGCGCGGCCGCGGCGGTGATACGGGCATGGTTGGATTGCAATCCGCCATATGTGACCACCTTACGTAGTCCACGCCCTTTTGCCTCGGCCAGCAGGTATTCGAGTTTGCGGGTCTTGTTTCCGCCCAGGCCGGGACCCAGGTAATCATCGCGCTTGATGAAGACCTCGCGCCGCAACCGGGCGCTCAAGCACGGCAGGTGTTCCAATGGCGTAGGGAATTCGGCCAGCGGAATGCGCGGATAGAATTCAAGCTTTTGCAGGATGGATTCAGCCGAAAGCATGTCAATGCCTTGTTCAGGAAATTTTGCCACAGAGTCACCGAGCTTTGTCTCAGTGTCTTCGCGAACGCCGACCCTTCGGGCGGCAGTACTCGAAGAGTGCCGTGTCTTTATTATCCCCGTTAGGGGACAGTGGCTAACGCTTTTTCGTTATGCAAAATATATTTCGCCAACCGCTTGCCCAGCCCGATGATGGTCAGTACCGTAGGACGTGCAAGCGCCTCCGGAAAAACGCTGGCATCGCAAACATACAGACCCGGCGCCTCCGCCTGCAGGTTTTCATCTACCAACGTTCCAATGCGCACGGTTCCGCTCGGATGTGTACCCCGCAACGGTGTGGTTAAGATTGTCTCAGGCCTGGCGCCGGCTTCGATTAAGATGTGCTGGCAAACCTCTTCGGCGGCCCGCATGCGCGGGCGGTCGTGATCCGTCATCGGTTTGCTGATCCGCCCATTCGGGAAAACGCCTCCCGAAACGTCGTCCTTGAGTTTGATCATCACGCCGAGCGTATTCTTCCAGCGCGGCCAGGTGAGCGCGTAGGCTGGTCCTTTGAGAGAATTGATCAACGGATATAGCAGCCACGGGTCGATCAACGTGCTCAGCATGTACCCATCCTGCAGGTTTTCCCACGACCAGGTCATCGGCGGCTCTTCTCCTATGCCGCGGTCCCTGATCGTGCCGTAGACCATGACCGTGATATCCATCGTCATGCCCTGACCCGCCTGGCGAAAGGCCGGGAAGCTGGATGATTGAAGGATGCGCGGACTGCCGATTCCCCCCGCGGAAAGGACCACCGCCTCTGCCTCCGCTGTGAATGGCTTCCCATTCATCTGCCCCTCCACTCCGACGACGCGTCCCGCCTCGACCCGCAGGCGGTCGACGCGTGCGCCCGTCCGCAGATCGCATCCGGCCGCGACGGCCTCATCCACGTATTCCGCCGCGCTCCACTTGGCGCCGCAGCGGCAACCCAACATACATTTTGCGCCGCAG
>DASTOH010000302.1:0-13532 GCA_035720235.1 Anaerolineales bacterium
TGCAAATTTGGTCAGGGATTCCTTTTTTCTCCGCCCCTGGATGCGAACGGGGCCAAATCAATATTGAGAAGAATCCATGCAGGTCAACATCCTTTTGCTCAGCTTAAGGATGGAAACTAGAGGCCATATAGTTCACGGATCATTTTATTGATCAGGTTAATATCATGGTCCGTCGCCAAGCAAATTCAATGCAGATCCAGGAACATCACCCATGGGAATGACTGAAAACTCGACCCGCGCTTCTTATAAAACAAGATTTGGACATGTATCCAAGCTGTTTGAACGGCTTCGACCGTTATTCAGCTTGCCATCCTTACAAAGCAAATTGACTGTTCCCTATGCCCTCCTTACCTTGATCTTGACTGCTGTTGGGATTTTTGTGCTCACGCGTCTGGTTACTTCCTCGATCCGAGAACGCTTTATGAACCAGCTTTACGAAGCTGGCCGGGCCGCCTCAGATGGGATCGTGCTTCAGGAAAAGAAGCATCTCGAAAATTTGCGAATCATGTCCTATACCACGGGTGTCGCAGGCGCGTTGACAAACCGAGATACCAGGAAGCTTGAAACACTACTGCTGCCTATCGCATTGAACGACCAGGTCGAGATGCTCACGCTCATTGACACGAATGGGACTGAACTTTTAACCCTCACTTTGGATCCTACCTCGGGGAAGTACGTGCGATCCGCTGGGCAAGATTTTTCTTCCCTTCCATTGGCTGAGAAGATTCTTAAGGGTGAGATCGACGACACAGGGGATAAATTTGCCGGGCTGCTACAAACCAGAGATGGTATAGCACTGTTCACTTCTGCAGCAGTGCTCCAGTCAGATGGGCAACCAGCCGGGGTTCTCCTGGTTGGAACATCCCTGGACCACCTTGTTTCTGATCTGAAGACTCGAGCATTAGCTGATATTATCCTCCTGGATGAGACCGGCAAACTCCTTTCTACTACATTACCGCCTGAAGACCGTAGCTATGAAGGTTTGGAGCAAACAGCCCGGCGACAAGTCGCCGATCATTCCACTCAATCGCATAACCTCACTCTTTATGGACGCGGCTATCAAGTGGTTTACGCGCCATTGATGATCCGGGGTGAAAAAAATGGGTGGCTGGGGGTTCTCCTGCCAGATCAATTTGTGGTTTCTACAGAGGCGACCAGCCGCAACAGCCTGAGCCTTATATTCACCTTCGGAACGCTCATGGTCCTACTTATTGGCCGGCTGGTCGCGCTCAACATCGCTCGTCCAATTCTCTGGTTGCGGAAAATGGCGGAAGACGTCGCACGAGGGAACTTGCATCAAAGTATTAAACTTGGACGCGCCGATGAGGTCGGGGAGCTGGCTGACTCATTTAATATCATGACCCTCCAATTACGCGAGCGGACGGATGAGGCCAAGACATTATTGGAGGAGAGTATCCAGCGTAACCAGGAGCTGGCGGAAACCAATACCCGGTTAAGAGATACGCAGATGCAGCTGGTCCGATCCGAAAAAATGGCAGCCGTCGGGCAATTGACCGCTGGCATTGTCCATGATGTGAAGAATCCGTTGGCGGCGATCCAGGGGATGACAGACATGCTACTCATGGATCCAAAGCTGCCTGATGAAGCCAGGCAGGATATTGGAATTATCCACAACAGTGTCGTAAATGCCACGAAGATTGTTACGGATCTACTCAAATTCGCTCGCCAGGCGCCGCCGGAATTCAACTCTCAAGATTTGAGAGAAACCATTCACTCTGCCTTATACCTAAACCAGTATCTAATCCGTAAAGCCAACGTGAAGGTTATCACGGAGGTGTCAGATCGGCCAATTATAGTTAACTACGATGCCGTACAGATAGAGCAAGTATTGATGAACCTGATCCAGAATGCTGTGCACGCGATGCCTCAAGGCGGAGAGCTAAAAGTGGTTTTGGTAGAGGAAAATGGAACTGCAAAGATTGGGCTATTCGATACCGGCGTAGGTATTCCCTCTGAAAACCTGAAACGTATTTTCGATCCTTTTTTCACCACCAAAGAAAATGGCACGGGATTGGGTCTTTCCACCAGTTACGGGATCATCGCTTCGCATCACGGAGAAATCCACGTTCAAAGCCAGGTGGGCAGGGGTACCTGCTTCACAATTCTCCTCCCGCTGGAATTTAATCAGGAAAGCACACGATCCTATCAAATGAAAGATCAAGGATAAAGGTTCAGGAGTAATGTAGATGACGTGGATTGTACGAAAGCATAGGCAAGCAGAAGCCATGCAGGCGTATCAGGGCGATTCTGGATCCGAATCAACGATCGAACCTGGTCCGAACAGGAACCGATTCAGACGGCTTGCTTGGCTGGTTGGCGCGATATTCATATTTGCACTGCTTTACTGTAGCAGCTACCTGGCTCTACTCTGGTTGCCAGCCAATGAAGGAATGGATATGAAATCCCAGCTTACCGCCGACTACCGCGCCTGGTCTGTTCTGGTGTTCCAACCGGTCGATCCAGCCATTATCGACGAAATCCGGCAGGAACGAGGACTACCCGAACAGATCGTCGCCGATGGTTCATTTTGGCCAACGCCAGCTAGTACGCTGACGGTACCCACACCGACAATGGACACAACAGCTTCCACACCTCAGGCAACCTCTGATAACCTTCCTTCGAGCTCAACCGCCTTCCCGCCTCTCGCTACTGCGACCCCGATGCCAGCAAGTACAATATTGCCTCCGGTATCTACTGCGACTCCACAACCCACTGGGGCTGCCAATCCTAATAAGCCTCCCAAGAGAACTAAGACCCCGAAACCTAAGCCGCCAAAAAACAGATAGAGCAAGCTTCCGGAATACCGTGTCACCCTAACGGAGCGGTCTTTGCGACATTGGGCATGTCACTTCTGTTCGTAGAAGATATTGACTCAAAAAAGCCCAGGTCGTAAAACTTTTGACTTTGCTTCCTCTTTGTTGTACACTCGCGTGGACTCGTTCGCCAAAGGAAGGAGCGATTCCACCATGGATCATATCGATATCCCGTTTGTGACCGAAAAGTTGAAGCAGTTGCAAGCTCAGTTCAGTATCGAGATCCTCCCGGATTGGGGACCCGGCGCCGATGGGAACTGGCAGGTGGGCACATGGCTCAAAGATGAGTTGGAGAGCCTTCATCGAACGGTGGATCTGGTTGCAGTGGCCATGGGCGGAGGCGACAGATTCATCAAGAACCTCAACGGCGTCACCTTCAGAAAAGCGGATATCGGTTCGCATGGCGGTGAAGCGCTTTCCCATCGAGTCAGTCTTTCCACCAAAGGGAAATTCACTGCCTGGACGGTAGTCCATGAGCTGGGGCATGCCTGGGACGCCAATCACGGCTGGCGATTATCGGTCGCGCTGGAAAAGTACACCGGTGGGTATACCTCCCTCATCCGGTCATTTTTCAAGAAAGCCTTTGGCGAGCGTGACTCAGGTTTCTGGAAAAGCGAAAAAATACCCGGTCGTCAGGGACGTCTGCCGGGTTGCAACGCCGCCGGTTATTTCTATGGCGATATACCCAGCGGTTCCAACTGGGCCTTCAACCGCAAGGAGGACTTTGCCGAGTCGGTTTGCATGTACGCTGGCTGGAAGAAGGACAATGAGCTTTCCGACTGGGCGGAGGGCCGGGTAAACCGTTATTTGCTGGAGAATGGCGCCAACGCCAAAAGCTTCGGAGTGGATAACTGGGCTGATTACAAGAAATACTTCTACCCCCCAGATGGCGATTACACCAAAACCCTGCGCTGGAAGTTTGTGGATGAGTTGGTGAAAGGGAAATTGAACTGATCGATCGCAGCTCTCCCTATCTGCAAGTGACTAAATTCCACACAGCCTTGAACGCCTCCACGTACTTTCCCTGCTTCCAGTAAAAGGTGATCTCCTGTGGCAGCGGGTATAGTGGCAGGCAGTTGGAGCGATAGTCTGGTGAAACTCTCTTGGTAAATACCTGGGCTTTGACCAGATCGTCGCGCGAGTCGGGGGCGAGCTTCGCGATTTCATCCCAATGCACCTTTGTCCCGGCGTAGGCCTGTCCAGTATCTCCAATATCACAGCCCGTGATTTTGCGATACGTCGCTTTTTGATATTGCCAGGCGCGCAGTTCCCCTTGCATGGAGAGCCGCATCCAGATGGATTGTTTCAGGTGAAAAGCCTCATGGATGATCAGCGAGAGGACGTACGGACTCACCGGGTCGTCACCCGGGCAAATGGTGATGTTCCGGAGCAGGGTCCAGCCACCTCCACTCTTGTACTGTTTGTGAAAGCCGATCCTGATTCTGTTGTCTTTGAGGTATTTGGTGACCTCATCTTCCAGTTCCTGAACTTCGTGTATCCTTTGAAAGATCGCGTCGTATCTATCATGGGTCAGTTCCTCCCAGTTCCATTCCGGGAAGAGACCTTCCAGCCACTTTGCACCTTCAATTTTAAATGTGCTCATGATTATGCCTCCTGAATCATCCTTTGGCCTCGCTCATATCTTTCCTAAGTTTATCCATTATAATTGCCTTCGGAGGCAGAACATTCATGGAAATTACCTGGTACGGACATTCCTGTTTTCGGCTCACGGAGCGCAATTTTGCGACCGTGGTGACCGATCCATTTGACAGCAAATCGATTGGCTATGATCCTTTAAAATTGAGATCCGATATCGTCACGGTCAGTCACGACGCACCCGGGCACAACAACGTGAACGCGGTGAAAGGTACCTCACATGTCATTGACGGCGCGGGGGAATTCGAGATCGGCGGTGTGTTTATCACAGGCGTCCAGACCGATGGCGCAAAGAAGAAAAGTAAGGACCAAGGGGCCAGCAACACCGTATACGTTTTCGACTACGATGGCATCACGGTCGCGCATCTGGGCGATCTGAAACAGGTCCCCACTCAATCTGAAATTGAATTGTTGGGAACCGTCAACGTAGCTTTGGTGCCAGTGGGCGGCGGTGGCGGGCTGAACGCGGCCAAGGCGGCGGAGGTCATCAGCGTGCTGGAACCGAATCTCGTGGTTCCCATGCACTATTCAACACCCGCTACCAAGCTTTCGCTAGATGCCCTCAACAAATTCCTGAAGGAAATGGGCCTCTCGAAGATAGATTCCCAGCCCTCCCTGAAGGTGACGCGCAGCGGCCTGCCCAGTGAGACGCATGTGGTCGTGCTGGACTATCAAGCGAGCTGATCGCATGGAATGGACGTTTATTCACGTTCGCGCCAAAAGGAAAAAATGGCTGTAAAAGTTTTAATGACATGGGATATTGCAAGTGAACGCGATCAGGAATATTTTGAATTCATTATTGGCGAATTCATCCCTGGCGTGCAGAAATTGGGGCTGCAACCCGCCGAAGCCTGGGCAACGGTGTATGGGTCTTATCCGCAGATCCAGGTGGGCTTGCTGGCACCAGATGCCATGCAGGCGCGTCAGATCCTCGATTCAGGCGACTGGGGTCTCTTACAGGATCGGCTTTTTAGCTACGTAAAGAATTTCTCCTACAAAGTCGTTCCGGCACGGTCAGGTTTTCAGTTTTAGGCAAGAACACGGAGCGTGAAGCTGCGTGCTTTCAATATGCCGAGTCCAAGGGTCCGGGCCTGGTTCATTATTCTGTGCGCTGGTGAAGGCGTCATTGCACTTGCGAAGTTCTTATCGATTCCTTCGGAGGGTGGATTTCTCTCGCCTGCGCGCCTCGTTCTGATACCAGTCTTTCTTGTCCTGATCCTGGGGTGGCTCTATCTTGGATTGCGCCTGCAAGGCGTCCCCCGCGGCCTGGATGTCATTTCCCGTCCCTCCATCACATGGATCGCTGCGCTTCTTTCCCTGACCTTTGGCCTGTCACTCTTTCTACTGCGTTACCTTGACCCGGATCGTTTCCTGCCCTATTACGCGCGATTGAGCCCGCTACTGTGGTATTTGTTCCTCCTCTCGCTGCAGATCACTTTCCTTTCCCTGCTGATTCAAAACGGATTTCACCCCGAAGCTTTGCAGGATAAAGAGGGCCTCTACGCCAGCTTTCTCGTTAGCTTCTGCATTTTGTCCATTGTTCTGATTTTTGTTTCAGTCACGAAGCTGGGTATCACAAAAGATACAGTCTATTGGGGCGAACCTGGTGTTCCGATCCCGGCCTGGTTGTTAGCTGCCGCAATTTTGATTGGCGCCGGCTTCCTGTATTATGAATCGAAGTTATTCAAACCTGATCGCGCCCAGACACTCAACATTCTCCTTCCTTTGTTGATCTGGCTGGTCGGGGCCGTGCTGTGGCTGCTGGTTCCGATCAGTACCTTGAAGAATAGTTTCTATGCGCCCATCACACCGCCATCCGTCACACCCTTTCCTTATTCGGATGCAGGGTTTTACGACTATCTGGCCCAGTCTCTTCTGATCGGTACCGATTATTTGGGTGATATTCCCGCCCGGCCGCTATATGTGACGTTTCTGGCATTTCTGCATTTTCTCTTCGGGCAGGACTACATCAAGATCATCGCCGCGCAGACCCTCGTGCTTGCGCTGTTTCCAGTGGCTTTGTATTGGCTGGGGGTGCGCATTCACTCCCGTTCGGCCGGGGTGGTCATTGCCTCCTTTGCGATCTTTCGAGAGTTGGCCAGTTTATGGATCTCCTCCGACACCCGCACCTCCGTCACGAAGATGTTCCTCACCGATGTTCCTACCGCCTTGGTCATTGTCGTGGTATGCCTTTTGGCGATGTCGTGGTTGGAGCATCGGAATACAAAATCTGCGTTAATAGCCGGTGGGGCATTTGGCCTCCTGCTTTTGTTGCGGACTCAATCATTGCTCATCCTGCCAGGCTTGTTCGTGTTGGCGTGGTTTGTATACGGAGTATATGGCGGTCGCGGTCGTAGGATCAGGGAATGGGTGCAGGCCTGCCTCATATTCTGTACTATGTTGGCGCTGACGATTGCTCCGTGGATGATTCGCAATTACGTGACGGCAGGACAGTTTGCACTCGATTACATGTCACCGACTTCGGTACTTTACTCTCAACTATCTGGGGAGACCGATCTAACCGTGATGGGAGCCGAGAAAGTGGAAGGAAACCAGTTGCTTGCTCTGGTACTAAAAAATCCCAGCGCGGTGAGTGGCCCGGTCCTCAATCACTTCCTCAATACCCAGATCGGCGGCTTGCTGGCGCTGCCTCTGATCGCACCATTTGACGGTCTGCTTGCGCCCATCCAGTTGTATTGGATGGAATGGGACGGAACGCTTGCCTGGTATAACCTGGTCCTGGTCATTCTCTATCTGGCTGTGATCGCAATGGGCATGAGCGCGGGCTGGCATCACCTGAAATGGATCGGGCTGACGCCGCTGGCCTTCAACTTGGGCTACGCCTTGTCCAACGGGATCGCGCGTTTTTCATCCTGGCGCTACAACCTGCCCGTGGATTGGGTAGCGTATTTTTATTTTGGCATTGGGGTCATCGAAATCCTTTTACACATTGCGCGCCTCTTCGGCGAGAGGGCGTCAGAACTACTTCGTACCCAACCAACCGAATCGAGAAAGCTGACGTCGAAACTGAGGCCTCTCTTTCTCGCCTCAGCCTTTGTGCTGGTGGGCGCCTTGCCGTGGATGGCTGAAGGGATTGTCTCACCGCGCTACACCGATCAGTCCGCCTCAACGCTTGAGCAAGAGCTCGCGGCCATACCCAACACTCCATCACCGATGGATGTTCGGGCATTCACGTCGCAGCCTGAGTCATTTTTCGAGATGGGCCGCCTCCTGTATCCGCGCTTTTTTACGCGTGGAAAAGGAATCGCGTCGTCCAATCCGTGGCCGGCCTATCAGATTCGGGACTATCCCAGGTTTGGGTTCCTCCTTTTGAACGATGATGTTACAGGGGCTGTTTTTGCCTCCCGAGAGGCTACGCTGACCTTTCCCCACGCGGCAGATGCGATCATTCTCGGATGCAAACGCGAAGATCATGTGGAGGTGCGGCTGATCGCTTTTCCTGAATTGGATGTCCTTCACACGAGCGCCCCGCTCACTGAACCCTGCTCCCCCTAGCAGAGCGGTTCTCGAAATCTCCTTTGGACCCGGATGACACCGACAACCATTAATTTCACGGAAAACCTTTAATGAATCTACTCTTTTCCATGCGGTCTGCAAAACTTGCCGAAGGTGCCAACGGTATCGAAGCATCCGTATACAACAATCAGTGGTAAAGCTAAGAAATGGCCCGCCTCTCTTTGCGACTTCTAAATTGGTACAAGGTTAATAAGCGGTCCCTGCCCTGGCGCGTGCCCGGACTGAGTCCTTATGCGGTGTGGGTCTCAGAGATCATGCTCCAGCAGACGCGCGTAGAAACGGTGATTCCCTATTATGAAAAGTGGATGCGGACCTTCCCAACGGTGCAGGCCCTGGCTCGGGCTCCGGAACAGGCTGTTCTAAATGCCTGGGAAGGGCTTGGATACTACAGCCGCGCGCGCAACTTTCACAAAGCGGCCAGACTGGTAGTGGAAAAATATGGCGGTGAACTTCCTCGTGGTCTGAATGAGCTGCGGAAATTGCCTGGCATTGGTCGATACACGGCCGGTGCTCTGGCTTCGATCATATTCGGCATGGACGAACCGGCGCTGGATGGAAACCTCAAGCGCGTGTCTGCGCGCTTGTTCGATGTGAGTGAACCGGTTGATTCACCCACCGGTGAGAAAATCCTCTGGCAAATCGCTAAAGAGAATTTGCCAAAAGGGAGGGCTGCCGATTTCAACCAGGCCTTGATGGATCTGGGCTCCCTGATCTGTCTGCCAAAAAACCCGCGTTGTTTGATTTGCCCGGTGATGGAGGAGTGCCAGGCTCGCCAGAACGGCACGCAGGATCTGCGCCCCGTGAAGATGCCGAAGAAGGAAGTGCCGCACTATGTTCACGCGGCGGCAGTAATGGTAGGGAGGACTGGCAATCTGCCCCACGAACGAGTGTTGCTGGCAAAACGTCCATCCACGGGATTGCTCGGCGGAATGTGGGAATTCCCCAATGGTCGTGTAGACGCTGAGCAGGACCCGGCCCGAGAGTTGACAAAGGTCCTTAAAGCAGGATACGATCTCCGGCTGCGCGTGAAGCGCAAAGTCCCGTTGGGAGTCTTTTATCATGGGTATACCCATTTCAAAGTTACCGTCCATGCCTTTGTGTGCGAGTCAGCCGCAGAAGATTCTCTCCCGAAAAACCTGAAATGGGTCGCGATCAAGGATCTTGACAAGTATCCGATGGGCAAAGTTGACCGCCAAATCGCAAATGCGTTGGTGGGGAGAAACCTTACTTGAGAACCGGAGTGATTTAACGTAGAATATGAAAAATCATCAAACAGGTTGGAGCAAGCATGTCGAATAATCCTAGAAGAGTTGATTCTGCCATCATTGCAGCATTAATCGGTGTGTGTGGCACGATCACAGTGACATTGATCACACTCTATGCCAATAGACCACCAGTGGTCCCCACGCCGACTTTCATTCTTCCGAGCGCCATTGTGTTTACGGAGACGGCAACGATTACGAATACGGCCGTTCCAACGGATACCGTCCCTGTGGGTGAACCCAGTTCTACACCGGCACCGCCGACGGAAACTCTGACTCCGAGCATTACACCCATTCCACCGGTCCCTCTAGGCGCGGATTGGTCTACTGGTTGTATCAGCACGTTATGGCGGCCATATCCGTCGAGCGTACCAACCCTTCCAAGGGGTGACGGTTGCTGGCAGGAGCCCTTACATATCTTTTCCGCGGAGAATGGCGATCTCGATTTCCTAGCAGAACGCGCCAGTGGTGGTAATGAATTTTATGGATTGTTTGCGCCTCTGCCTGAAAGTGGATCGGTGTCGTTCCGTGTGAAGCTAGGACAGTTGGACAATGTTGATCTTTTGATGGGTATCTACGCCGAGCCCGATGTACTCAATATCAATGCGCCAGGATTGTTGATGATCATTCCTCATGAAAGATTGAACAAGCTCAGGATCGTGCAAAAAGACAATGTCATCTCCTATAATACTTTGCAGGGTACAGGCACTCTCGATCAGGGAGATGGATTCTCGATTACGTTTAATTTCACACCCAACTCTGCCAGTAGTACAGTGAATCCCAACGTTTTTGTGGCGAGTCCCATTTCGATCCCATCGGCTCAGAAATGGCTGTTTCTTGGATACAAAGGCTTGTCTGGGTCATATCGGCTCGAAGGCCGATTCTTTGCTCTGGAGTTTAGATAATCAATAATAATAGAAGATCTCCCGCCGGCCGGCGGGAGATCTTCTTAACGTACGCACCTTTGCTTGGAGGCGGTCTACGACCGCAGGGTCTCATTATTATCCCCTTCAGGGGAGACCCTGCATAAGGTGAGTTATTTAGCTCTTGCTCAACGTAACCAGCACCATTGGTCTGCGTTTCGTCTCCTCATAGAGATAGGAGCGCACCGCGTTGGCGATATCCTTTTCGCTGTCCCAGCCGCCGTCGTTGACGACATCCATAATGTGCTTGCGGACCTCCGGCATTAACGCCTCAGCATCCTCTGCGGAAACGAAGCCGCGCGTGATGATCTCAGGGTCGTGCAACAGGCGGCCATTCAATTTGTTGACGCTGATGTCGATCAGGAAGAGGCCGTTGCGGGCCAGTTTCTCGCGTTCGCGCATGATCCCAAAATCGACTTCGCCGATGGATTCGCCATCCACAAAGATATAGCCGCCGGGGATCCGCTCTCCAAGCTTGACCTTGCCGCCGGAGAGCTCTACGATCTGGCCATTTTCGACCACCACCACGTTTTCCTCCGCCACGCCGACCTCCACGGCCAGTTTGCCGTGACGTTTCAGTTGCCGTAATTCGCCGTGGATCGGAATGAAGTGCTTGGGCCGGACGAGGTTGATCAGCAGTTTCTGCTCTTCCTGCGCGGCATGTCCGGACACATGGATGGGCGCGATCGCATCATAGATCACATTGGCGCCGCGCCGCAGGAGACGATTAATGGTCTTGCTGATGGTTTCCTCATTGCCTGGTATCGGATGCGACGACAGCACCACCGTATCGCCAGGCTTCAGATCAAACTGGCGGTTGGTGCCCGCCGAAAGCCGGCCGACGATGGAGGAGGGTTCGCCCTGAGAGCCGGTACACATGATCGCCACCTTATGATCCTGCATTTGCAGCGCCTGGTCAATCGGCACCAGCTGGGTATCGGGAATGTCCAGATAGCCCAGCTTGCGCGCGATCTTCACATTATCCACCATGCTTGGGCCTGCCAGCGCCATCTTGCGCCCGTGCCGGGCGGCGGCATCTGCCACCTGCTGCACCCGCGAGATCAGGGATGCGAATGTTGCGACGATCACGCGCCCTTCGGCTTCGGTGAAGACTTTATCGAACGCGGGTCCGATCACCTTCTCGGAAGGGGTCCAGCCGGCGCGTTCCGCATTGGTCGAGTCTGAAAGCAGAACATCCACGCCGCGACGCGACAACTCAGCCAGTTTCGCGTAATCGGTGGGCCAGTTATCCACCGGCGTTTGATCGAATTTGAAATCACTCATATGGACGACCAGTCCAGCCGGTGTCGTAATTCCCAGCCCCACCGCATCCGGAATGGAATGGCAGACGTGGAAAAACTCCACCTTGAATGGGCCAACTTCCACAGAGCCGCCCGCCTGCACCTTGTTCAGCGAAACCTTGGCCGCGGCATTGTTGCGGACCAGTTTTCCCTCGATCAGGCCCAGGGTCAACGGGGTTGCGTATACGGGCGCGGGAATATCCTTGAGCAAATGATGGACCGCGCCAATGTGATCCTCATGCCCATGTGTAATGATAATTCCCACCACCTTATCGGCTTTATCCCGCAGATATTGATAATCAGGAATGATGTAGTCGATCCCGATCATGTCGTTGTGTGGGAACATGATGCCTGCATCCACGATCAGGATCTCGCGGTTAAATTCATAGGCCGTCATGTTTTTGCCCACTTCCCCAAGTCCACCCAGGGGAATGATCTTCAGTTTTCCGTGCTTACTCATGTTAGTGTTTTAATCCTCACTAAAAACAAAATTTTTATCCGCCAGAGGCGGTTAAGGTCTGATAGATTAATGTACTGCGGCATTTACAGCGCTCTTGCGAGACTTGCGAAACTGCGATGCGCTTCGCGGTACCTAAAATTAATAAAAAAGACCTCGCTGACTTGCTCGCGGGGTCGGGCCTTGCCACATGCGATTGTTCCCCTAAACAAATGGCGCTCAGCGCCATGAAAGTCAAACTTAACGATTGAAAGTATAGCAGGGGGGACGGGATTTGTAAAGCAACGAAACATTAACATCTCATAAACAGTTTATTCAAACCTGGGGAAGCGCTTCTCCGCGCCAACCGATGCCTGCTTCTGTTTCATCGATCTCACTTCCTCTGCCGCTTCTGCCTCTCCATCATCAGACTGAACTCGATCTTTCTTTCTTGAATCTGCTTCTGGATTTCGTCCTTCTTTTTTTCCTCTGTGACAGCAGTCAGGATTTGCCTGAGCTGCGCGATCTCATTGAGCAGCTCCACTTCGCGTGATTGGAAGCCGGAATTCTTCAACAGCGATTGTGCCACACGGACATCCTCAGGCATTTCAAAATAAGCTGATAAGTCGATCGGCTTGCCTTTCCCAGGCAGGTTATCGAACTCCCCGCGTTCCTGCGCCTTTTTGATCAATTCCTCAACGATCTTATCGAATGACATGCTATTCTTCCTCGGTTGTTTCGGCCTCGCGGCGCGGGTCTCCATAAGAAGGACGCTTTTCCTTCTGCAAATCTTCCCAATCCAGGCCGCGATAGGCTTTCAGCGTGAAAGCGGTCTGCTCATCGAACGCGGAGGGACTGTATGAGAACACCAACGGCCGGATTTCGACCCGCCAGCCATCCAGATGATTCTGGTTGAGCAAAGCATCGCGTGCTTCCGGCGTATCCACATAGAGTATTGCGAGGCCGCCGGGCTGACCAATGAAGTGATCATGATAAACGACGAGCGGCAGGTGCCGGTCACCGATGAAGTCGTTGAAAATGCGGTTGGCCTCTGCCGCGGGCAGGTTCTCCGGCGCCAGGGCATAGACCAGGAAACAGCGCGGCTTTTGAATTCGTTTTGCGCGTTCGTTGCGCTCGTTCATGGTTCCTCTAATCTGGCATGTACAGGCCGCCGTTTCCTTCGAGCCAATCGGCAACTCGTTCCACCGCGGCGGAGATACTATTGTCTGAAACATCTAAAGTAAGGCTCGGCAGCATGGATTTGCAGATCAACTCACCCATCAACTCCTGCTCGCGGATGAACGGTGTCAGGTCATTGTATTGCGCCGGATTGCCCGAGACCTTCAATCGCTCGGCCCGCGCGGCTTCAAAACTCTCCGGCGAGCGGGTACAGAACACGATTCTGAAATTCAGCGGCAACAGTTGTTCCTCCAGCCAGCGGAAGTCGTACTCTTTCCCATACGTCAGCTGCTGATGGGCCTGTGTCGAAATATGGAAGCGATCCACGATCCATGAATAGTATTTTTGCAGTTCGAACATTTTCGCCCAGGTCGCATAAACCTCCATTGCGATGGACTCTTCGT
>DASTOH010000303.1:0-58290 GCA_035720235.1 Anaerolineales bacterium
CATCGTCCACCGTCTTTGTGCTTTTATTGATCACACTCGGAACCCTTCTTATCCTTGGTCCTGAATTTTTATATCTGCGCGACAACTTTGGTTTTCGCATCAATACCATCTTCAAGTTCTACTACCAGGCCTGGATCGTGTTGAGTCTGGCCGCGGCCTATGGTGCCGCTGTGCTGTTTAGGAATTTGCGTGGCATGGCAAATGTCCTGTTTAGTATCTTTTTTGTTTTCATGCTGATCGTAGGGCTGGTATATCCCGTACTGGGTGTGTTTTCCAAGACGAATGGCTTCAATCCTCCGTTTGATTTCACACTGGATGATTTTGACCGCGTGCAACGCGAGACTCCCGATGAAGCCGCGGCGATGCTGTGGTTACGGTCTGCCCCGGATGGAGTCGTGGCTGAGGCGGTGGGCGGCGCCTATTCCTCCTATGCGCGTGTCTCCATTTATACGGGCCTGCCCACTGTGTTGGGCTGGGGTAACCACGAGGGCCAGTGGCGTGATTATGCCCTGCAGGGCTCGCGTGAGCAGGATATTGAAGTCCTTTACTCCACGCCCGATTGGACTATCGCGCAGGATATCCTCAAACGTTATAACATCCGTTATGTGTATATCGGCAACCTGGAACGGATCACCTATCGCGTGAGTGAAGAAAAATTCAAGATCTTTTTGAAGCCTGTCTTTCAACAAGGCAATGTTGCCATCTATGAGGTGCCGTAACCATCTGTTATTGCCAGCCCGAGTGACAACGAGTGGCGAAGCATTCTCCTCGCGAAAAAGGGGATTGCTTCGCCGCCAACGAACGGCGGCTCGCAATGACAGGATTAACACAGGTAAAATACCTATATGAATTCCTCTCCAAACAAATATGAAGGCTGGTTGTACGGGTTGGCCTTTCTCATCGCCATAGCCCTGCGCTTCATTCAACTGGGCGCCGCGCCCCTGACTGACTCGGAGGCCACCCTCGCGCTGCAAGCCCTGCACCTGGCCCAGGGCAAAAGTGAAATTCTTGCGCCTCAGCCCGCCTATATCCTCCTTACCAGCCTCTTCTTCCTTGTTATTGAAAGTACGAATTTCATGGCGCGTGTCGTCCCCACCCTGGTGGGGAGCGCGCTGGTTTTTGCACCTTATTTTTTCCGCGACAAACTTGGCGCACGCCCTGCCCTCATTCTTGCCTTCCTTTTTGCAATCGACCCCGGCCTGGTGGCCCTCTCGCGCCAATCGAACGGGACGATCCTTGCCGTGGCGTTCCTGATCTTCGCCTGGGGATTGTGGATCAACCGACGCGAGACCGCCGCTGGAATCTTTCTTGGCCTTGCGCTTCTCTCCGGACCTTCGGTCTGGTCCGGCGTCCTGACGCTTCTCCTCACCTGGGTCTTTCTGCGGGGCATGAACCTCAGACCCACTGCTGACCAGGCTATGGCCTTGCAGCAGTCTCAGGATGTCATCTCCAATTCTCCAGTCTCCAATTCTCTATTCGCGAATCACGACGTACGCAACACCCTCCTCGCCCTGCTCTCCACCGTCCTCCTCGCCGGCACCCTCTTCTTCACCGTCCCCAATGGACTTAGCGCGGTGTTTGCGTCCCTGCCCGCTTATTTCACCGGCTGGATGACTCCATCCACGTCTACTGCGGCACGTACCCTGTTTACGTTCATCGCCTATGAAGTGCTTGGCATCTCCCTGGCGGTCTTTGCCCTTGTCCGTGGATTCCGTACCGGCAGCAAGCGCATTATTCGGCTGAGCCTGTGGCTGGGAGTAGCTCTGCTATTGGCAGTGTTCTATCGCCAGGCGGATGAACTTGCCTGGGCCATCCTGCCCCTGCTGGCGCTGGCAGCCATGGAGCTCTCGCGGGCCTTTGATGTCTACCGCGAGGAGCTCGTGGAAGCGGGGGTCATGGTCTTTGTGATCTTTATTTTGATGGTGTACATCTGGTTCAACATTTCAGGCCTTGCATTGAACCCGGCCGCAGTTCCCACCACAGTGCCGATTTTGGGAACTGTGCAAGATGCGCGGGCTTTCGTTTTATACGGCCTCATATCAATTTTGATTGTTGGCTTTGCCCTGGTGGCGTTTGGCTGGTCGATGCGCATGGCCCGGCTGGGAGCGACCTGGTCATTCGCCATTTTCTTTGGCTTATACAGCCTGGGTGTAGCCTGGGGTGCCAGCGGATTGCGTAACCCGGGCGGCGTGGAATTATGGCTGGCTGAATCGGCCAGACCTTTGCAGGCCGATCTGCTCCGCGCCAGCGTGGATGACATCTCGGAATTCAGCATGGGCCATATCAATGCCCAGCCCGTGACGATCTATGGAGTTTCCTCTCCTGCTCTGGAATGGCTTTTGCGTGACAATGACGTGACCGTAGTCTCCACGTTGGACCCGCAGATGGCGCCGCCGATCGTGATCACCACGGTCATGAATGATCTGGGGCTGCCTGCCGCCTATCGCGGGCAGGATTTCACCTGGAGGCAAACCCCACAATGGGCCGTGGTGCAAAATCATGATTGGGTCACCTGGCTCGTGTTCCGCAAACTGCCGCTCGAACGCGAAACCATTCTGCTCTGGGCCCGCGATGACCTGTTTCCGGATGCGCGCGGGAGCCAGCCGTAATACCAACACGTTGAGTGGAGGGGATGCAAGGCATCCCCTTAGACGAGATGTAGTGTTTTCAAAAGCCTGCGCTTCGTCTGCGTGCCAACGAACATGGCACTCTGCTCACTATAGTCCCGGTGCTTTCCGGGAGCGCGAAGAACTAATGGGAAACTTACATGACCTCTTCCAAACCACCTTCCATCATTGCCATCGATGGACCGGCCGCGTCAGGCAAGTCCACATTGGGGTTGAAACTAGCGAATGAGCTTGGATATTTATTCTTCGATACAGGTGTGATGTACCGCGCCGTCACCTGGCTGGTATTGAAACTGGATATTGATCCGCGCGAGGAAGCGAAGGTCACGGCCCTCGCTGAGCAAACGCAGATCGACGTCGCGCCGGCCTCCAAGCAGGATGGACGCGTCTGCGATGTACTGATCGCCGGCAAAGATATCACCTGGGAGACGCGCCTGCCTGAGGTGGACGCGAACGTATCCATCGTCTCTGCCTTCCATGGAGTACGCGCGGCGTTGAGCCAGCAGCAGCGACGCATCGGTCAGCGCGGCAAGGTCGTCATGGTGGGGCGCGATATTGGGACGGTAGTGCTGCCCGAAGCGGATCTGAAGATCTATCTGGACGCATCTGCCGAGCAACGAGCGAAACGGCGTTATGAGGAGATCGTGGCGCGCGGCGGGCAGGCGGACTACAACGAGATTCTGGCGAAGGTGATCGAGCGAGATCGTATTGACTCCACCCGCGATGTGGCCCCGCTCAAAGCCGCGGACGATGCCGTGGTGATCGACTCGAACCAACTCAACGCCAATGAGGTTTTTGAGCAGGTGCTGGCTTTGTGCAAATGAAGGATTTATACCGCGTGCCGTTGCGTTATCGGATCACTCGCTTCTTTATGAAGCCGCTCTTTCGTGGCATCTTCCACATCCTGGGAAAGATCAAGGTTTATGGTAAGGAAAATATCCCGTATGGCAGACCTTATGTAGCAGCCATGAATCACGTCTCGATCTTCGACCCGCCATTCGTAGGCGCCTTCTGGCCCGAACAACTGGAGATCATCGGCGCGGCGGACGTGTTCGACAAGCCCGGCCAGGGACTGGTGCTCAAAGCCTATGGCGTCATCCCCGTCCATCGCGGTGATTACGATCGCGCCCTGCTTACCAGGATCATTCACATTCTCAAGTCCGGTTTTCCCTTGTTGATCGCGCCCGAAGGCGGACGTTCCCACGTCCCTGCCATGCAGCGCGCCATGCCAGGCGTTGGCTATATCATCGAGCAGACCGGCGTGCCGGTCGTTCCCGCTGCGCTGGTAGGTACCACCGAAGATTTCTGGCAGCGCGCCCGGCGCGGTGATCGTCCCCTGCTCGAAATGCGGATTGGCAAACCGTTCCATCTTCCAGAGATCACAGTGAAAGGTAGCGAACGGCACCAGGCGCGTCAGAACAATGCCGATCTGGTGATGCGTCACCTGGCGGGCCTGCTGCCTGAGGAATATCGCGGCGTATATGCAGACTCCCCTATCTTCCCCGCCTAAACCGGTCACCGACTGGTGGCGACCTGATCTGGTCAAACTGCCACGGCTGACTTTGGCGCGCCGGATCTTTCGCGTTTTTATGCGCGGGCTGTCCAGGCTGCTCGTCCTTATCACAATGGATGCCACCATAAACGGACTGGAGAACTTCCCTGAGAAGGGACCGGCCCTGGTCGTGATCAATCACCTCGGCGATGCCGATGCGGTGCTGCTGGCGGCCGCGATCCCCGTGACTCTGGATGGGATGGGCAAGATCGAACTGAGCGAACACTGGCTGGTGGGACCGGTCTTCCGGGCCTATGGCGTGATCTATGTGCATCGCGGCAGGCCGGACCGAAGGGCCATCCGCGCCGCGCTGGAGGGGTTGGCGGAAGGCCGCATGATTACACTCGCGCCGGAAGGCCGACAGGCGTTGGATGGCAGGCTGGAGGATGGCACAAATGGCGCGGCATTCCTTGCAATGAAATCTGGCGCAGAGATTGTTCCGATTGCCATGACGGGAACAGAGAACGAAAACATCTATGGTCATTTACGGAAATGGAAGCGTGCGCGCGTCACATTGTCAGTGGGGAAACCGTTCAAACTCCAGGAGCAGGCTGATCGCCAGAAGATGCTGCGGGAAGGAACGCGTCAGATCATGGAATCGCTGGCAGATTTACTTCCTGAATCCTATCGCGGCAATTACAATGTCAATTCATAAGGTGTTCAAACTGCCATCATGGATGCAGTGGCTAGAAGAGTACAGCTTAACAGCGGCAATCGTAATTATCGTCTTCCTGGTTGCCTGCAGCCCGAAGGCGGTTGGCCTCTCTGTAGAGACACCAGCCCCAGCAGTTGTTTCACCGACATCTACTCCTGCATCCACATTGATTCCCGTTACGATCACTCCGTCCCCACTGCCCACACAGCCAATCATCCCCATGATCACGCCTGACGCCATTCAAGTGGAAAGATGGAAAGAGTATGAAGATGCTCTAGCCAAGAGGTTTCTCGCTTATCTTCCTCAGGAAGAAGTTATATGCGAGTGGGAAATTTTAGGACGATCGGATCAGGAAATATATGTGTGGGCGATTTGTATGGGAACGATTGGTATTGGAACTTTAGCAGATCCTGCTGTAATCCAACTTGGAATTGATGGATCTGCCGAAGATGTGGAAATTCCTAGGGGAGGAAGTAATTACGCTTCTGATATTCGCGAGATGTTTCCGCCAGATGCGGAGGAAAAGTATTTTGAAGAGTTAATACACTTTCAAGAGTTGACAGATCACCTTAACTGGAGGCGAGAGCACCCGGAAGAACCACCGTTAATTGTTCTTAGCTCAACCCCAATGCCATGAACCTCACAAAATAATAAAAGAGCTTTGCTTTTTCATTATCACAAAGATGTTACAAGGAGAATATACAATGATCAAGTTCAAGCGTTTGGCATTTATGGCAGTAGTGACAGTGGCAGCCCTGCTTGTTCTTGGAAATTTGACAACACCCGCCCAGACTAGGACATTTGATGCCTTGTCTCAAGCCGCGATGTAGTCTAGAATGCAGTGCAAATAAAAAAGCAAAAATATCCTATAATGAAGAAATAATAGGCGGGTTTATAGTTCGCAAACGTACATTTGGCGTCTCGTTCAATACAGGAGATCTGCCATGGGTAAAAAACCAATTCCACAGCGGTATTTCTGGATTATTCTTTTCCCTTTTCTGGCTGCTTGCGAACAGCAGGCGGTTGCCCTGTCTGTGGAGACACCAGTTCCATCAGTTATTTCACCGACATCTGCTCCTACATCCACATTTATACCTGTCACCATTACCCCATCTCCATTACCCACGCAGCCAATCATCCCTATGATCACGCCCGATGCCATTCAAGTGAAAAGATGGAAGGAGTATCAGACTGAATTAGCAAAGAGTCTGCTTTCTTTCCTTCCGCCGGAAGAGGTTATATGCGAGTGGGATATATTAGGAAGTTCTGGCAATGATCTATATGTGTGGGCAATGTGTGAAGGTAAAGATGGTAGCGCCAGAAGTACTCCGGCAGTGATCCATCTTGAGACAGACGGTACTATCCAAAGTGTTCAAAGACCTACAAGTTGGAGTGATGATATTCCCAAGCTATTTCCAGTCGATATACAGGCAAAATTTGACATTTATTATTTTGGAAGGTCCAGAGAGTTGTCACAACACACCGCATGGAGACGAACACATCCAGATGAGCCACCTCTGATCGTTCTTAGCACAACGCCAATGCCGTAAATATTGCAAAGTGAATAAATAGGCTTTGACCTTCATTATCACAAAGAGGTTAATAAGGAGAACATGCAATGAACAAGTTCAAAAATCTGGCATTTATTGCAGTAATGATGGCGGTAACCTTGCTTGCAATTGGGAGTTTGACAACAGCTGCACAGGCAAATCGCGCAGATATTGGCCATACCATCTGTACTATCTGATGGATGGTATACCGCTTTATTGCGTAGCAATGCATTTCCCCATGTAAACTTGACTGGTACCACACAATTTCGTTTGTATTTCACGACAGATGATAACAATGATCTTGGTATAGATACTATAACCTTCTCCAGCGGCAATGCTGTAGCAGCGAATCGACCGCAACTGATCATAAGTTATTACCTGCCGCCATAAAGTTAGTTTTAGTCAAAAACACCCCTGAAGGAATTCAGGGGTGTTTTCGTTAATACGTTACCTTCCTATTCGCTTTCACCAGGGCTTCAATGCTATTTGCAAATCTCTGAACTTCTGGCTTCAGGTCTGTTGCACTGCACGCGCATTCGCAGCGCGGACAAACGATACATACGATGATGGATTAACGCTATAATCAAATCCTATGCAGTTCATTCCGTCCCTGCTGGATAATCTTGCATACGTGAATCCCATTCCATTGGCGGGGTGGCTGGTGTGGCTGGGCGTGGGAGGTATGCTGGGGGTTTCGTTCTACAACTGGAGATCCTATCAACCAAAACTGGATGCGCGCGGCTGGGGGATTCTCGCCATGCTCGTCATTGCGGCGTTTGGTACTGCATTTTTCATTGGCCTGGAATTTTCAAGCGGCTCCTCTCTGCCCGTGCCTGGTTTGCCAGAAAAGCCGCCAGGTTCCACCATGATGATCTTCTCGGCCATCCCGTGGATGCTGGCAGGCGGCCTGCTGGGTCCCTTTGTTGGAGCGGGCGTGGGGATGTTGAGCGGCTTGGTGCGAGCCGTGTGGGATACGCATAGCCTCTTCACCGTGATCGAGCTGGGCCTGATGGGGGCTCTGTTCGCGGTGGCAAACCGTCAGCGTTATCGTACGCAATTGTATGGATGGCTGCGACAACCTCTCTTCAGCGCGCTGTTGTTGACAGTGATCCATGCCATATTGTTCGTGCTGAGCGCTTTCTTCACGACCGCGGCCTTTGCCACTGTCACTGAACGGTTGGATTACGCTCTCAGCAACGTGGGCGTGGCGACTCTGGCCTTTGCCAGCGAAGTGCTGGTCGGCGGATTGGTCGCGCAGGTCATCGCAATTGGCTTTCCGATGCGCTGGGGCGGTATCGGCGTGCTCCAGCCTTCGCCTGCCGAGAAAAGCATCGAGACGCGTTTCGTCTCCGGCACGGGAACGATCATCTCGATTCTATTGATCACGTTATTGCTTGGCGATTGGATCATCGCCGGTCGCGCCGCGCGTGACCTGCTGCAGGATCGTCTTCAAAGTGCCGCGCAGATGGGCGCTCAGAGCGTACCCTTCTTTTTGGAGGCGGGGCAAAACCTGGCTGCCCAGATCGCCTCAGACCCAGGACTATCTCAGACCAATGATGCCGAACTGCCCGCCTACCTTGGCGGACAGCTGCAATCGGTGCCATATTTCAACCAGTTGGTATTGTTCGACCTGCAAACAAATTCAGCCGTTGCCAGTTACCCGCCTGGATTGGATTTTCAAATCACGCCGGATGAGGAAACAGGCATCATTCTCACTGCTCAGGGTATTCCCAATCAGATGTATGCCATCCCGCCCGGCGAGACCGGTTTGGCGCGTATTGCCTTTCTGGCCAGTGTGCCCAACACCACGCGGGTGTTGATCGGGCGGACGGACCTGAACTCAAACCCATACATGCGTTCGCTCATCAGCACCCTCAACAGCCTGCAGGAAGTGAGCGGCGCAGGCGTGCTGATCGATGATCAGGGCAACATCATTTACAACTCGCAGGCAGGGCAGGTAATGGTTCCCTATACGGGCACGCGCGGCCTGGAACCGATCTTTGATACCGAAACCTCGCCTAATGGTACCCGGCAGCTCGCCTACTATCAACCAATCCCCGGCCATTCCTGGGCGATTGCCCTGACCGTCCCGGTGCAGGAGGCGCAGCTGCTAGCCATCGAGATTGCCCTGCCTATCTCGATCATGATCATCCTCCTGGGCCTCATCGCGCTCGTCTCGCTGCGGTTGAGCCTGCGCGCGGTCACGGGTTCCCTGCAAGGACTGGCGGAGGAAGCCAAGACTCTTTCCACCGGCAAATTGGATCATCCGCTCAACACCGACGGCATGGATGAGGTTGGTGAGATGCGCCGTTCGTTCGAGCAGATGCGTGTGAACTTGCAGGCGCGGCTCAATGAATTGAACCGCCTGCTGGTGGTGAGCCAGGGGGTGGCCTCCTCGCTGAAGCTGAACGAGGCGCTCGATCCGATCCTCAAGGCAGTGACTGACAGCGGCGCGAGTTCGGCGCGCATCATGCTGGTGCGCGATATGATTCCCAGCCCGGTTGAGATCAACCTGCGCTTCGCCCAGGGGCCCGAAAAGGATGCGTACATGCATCTGGATCAGCAACTGCTCGCGCTGACCGAACAGCAGGAACGCCTGGTGATGGCCGTTCTCACGCGGACCCGCGGGCTGGACCTCGACCCGAACCTGCCCAACCCCGAATCGTTGATCGCGGTCGCCTTACGACACGAGAGCCGTCACTATGGTGTGTTATGGGCGGGCTATAAAACGCAGCATGTGTTTAGTGAGTCGGATATCCGTTTCATCAGCACGCTGGCGAGCCAGGCGGCATTGGCCGTCGCCAACATCCGTTTGTTCTTAACCGTCGAAGCGAGTCGCCGTCAACTGGAGGCAATTCTTAACTCCACCCCAGACCCGGTGCTGGTCACGGATGCGTCGAACCGTCTCATTCTGGCGAACCCGGCTGCGGGCCATGTCTTTGGTGTAACGATACGGCGCGGGGAACGTCCTGACCTTGAACGGACGATCCAGGTCAAGGCGTTGAATGATTTGTTGTTATCCTCCTCGGGCGAAAAGCGTTCGGCTGAGATCCGCATGCCAGACGGAAAGACGTACCTGGCCATGGCGTCGGCGATGCTGGCCGAAGGCAGAACGGTGGGGCGCGTGTGTATTTTGCGCGATGTAACCCAGCTCAAGGAAATTGACACCTTGAAATCGGAGTTTGTTTCAACCGTCAGCCATGACCTGCGCTCGCCGCTGACCCTGATGCGCGGCTATGCCACCATGCTGGAAATGTCTGGTGAATTGAATGAGCAGCAAAAGAGCTACACCAAGATGATCGTGCAGGGCGTGGATAACATGGCCAAACTCGTCAACAACCTGCTGGACCTTGGGCGCATTGATTTTGGGGTGGGTCTGCAGGTCGATCAGATCCCTGTGCTGGATATCCTGGAGCGCGTGACGAGTGCCCTGCAGTTGCACGCGAAGCAGAAGCATATTTCCCTCGGTGTTGAAATTCCCAAAGATATGCCACACGCGATTGAAGCCGATCAGGCCTTGTTACACCAGGCCATCTATAACCTGGTGGAGAATGGTTTGAAATACACACCCGAAGGTGGAGAGGTCACCATCCGGCTGGTCACGGCGCCAGACTCTTTGACCTTTGCGATCCAGGATACCGGCATCGGCATTCCTGCCAGCGACCTGCCGCGCCTGTTCGAGAAGTTCTATCGCGGCACCAACCGCGAGGCGCTGGCTCAGCGCGGCACTGGGTTGGGTTTGGCTATTGTAAAATCCATTGCGGAACGGCACGGGGGCAAGGTTTGGGTGGAAAGTGAATTGGGCAAAGGGAGCATCTTTCATTTGCAGGTTCCGATTGCACAGTCGAAGGAAGCAATTCGCAGTTGATCTTGAAAGGAAACAGCCCCTCGCCTGGAGGGTTGATATTGTGCACTATCCATGATTGACCCTGAAGACGATAAAACCTCCTCTTTCATTCATCGCAGCACAAACCGGGAACCGACGCGTAACATCCGTCATTTTCTCATTGGCCGTCCGCTTCAAACCGCGGACGAGGCTCATCAAACACTTCGGAAACGAATCGGCCTGGCTGTATTTGCATCAGATGCGCTTTCCTCTACAGCATATGCCACCGAGCAAATTCTTGTTATCCTGGCAAGTGCCGGGAGTATGGCGTTTGGTTATGTCTTCCCAATCTCTTTAGTGATTGTTGGTCTGCTGACCATTGTGGTGGTCTCTTATGAACAAATCATTCAGGCTTACCCGAATGGGGGCGGGGCATATATTGTTGCGTTCGACAACCTGGGTCGGTTTCCTGCGCTGGTGGCTGCAGCAGCTTTACTGGTCGATTACATTCTGACTGTATCTGTCTCTGTCGCTTCGGGTGTAGCTCAGATCACCTCAGCCTTTCCGCAACTCTTCGATGTTCGCGTTCCACTGGCAGTGCTTTTTGTGGCTTTTATTACGCTCGTCAATCTGCGTGGGGTGAAAGAATCCGGCGCAGCCTTTGCCATCCCAAGTTATTTTTTCATTGCGATCATGTTCCTGATGATTGGCACCGGGCTGTTCCGAATCTTCAATGGTTCACTGGGAACTGTAGTTGACCCACCGCATGTGGAGCATCTTGGCGAAGCGGTACTAAACAATGCAGCATTTGCCTTCTTACTTTTGCATGCATTCTCCAGCGGCACTGCGGCGTTGACAGGTGTGGAAGCCATCTCGAATGGCATCACAGCCTTCCGGGAACCACGCAGTCGTAATGCTGGCATCACATTAATTTGGATGGCCTTCATCCTTGGTTCTTTGTTCCTCGGTATCTCGTTTCTGGCGAGAGATATCAAGGCTGTGCCCTCCGAAGCGGAGACGGTCATCTCGCAATTGGCGCGTACGATCTTTGAGGGACAGGGACTGCTGTATCTGTGTGTCATCGTGGGAACAACCGTTATCTTGATCCTTGCGGCAAATACTGCCTATGCAGGCTTCCCACGCTTGAGTGCCATGCTTGCCAGCGATGGGTTCATGCCGCGCCAACTCACGTATCGCGGCAGTCGCCTTGTGTATTCTTATGGTATCGTTTCCCTGGGCGCGATTGCATCCTTGCTGATTATTGTTTTTCAAGCCAGCGTGACGCGGTTGATTCCGCTCTATGCCATTGGCGTTTTCCTCTCTTTCACCCTCGCACAAGCTGGCATGGCGCGGCGCTGGTGGCGTGTAGGTCGCCTCAACCCCGGAGAGAAAATTTCCAAACATGGGCATGAACTGCACTATGAAGAGGGTTGGTTCTTCAAAATGATCAGTAATGGCTTTGGTGCGTTCTGCACCGCCATTGTGATGTTGGTCTTTGCCGTGACCAAATTCCATGACGGTGCATGGGTCGTTCTCATTCTTACCCCCTTACTCATTGGCGCTTTTGTTTTCATCCACCGGCACTACGCAAACTTGGCAAGCGGGCTCTCGCTCGAAAAATATGGCGAGCCACCGCCATATCTGGGCCGCCATCGCGTCATTGTGCCGCTCAGTAATGTACATCAGGGAACGCTGGCTGCGCTCCGGTATGCGCGCATGTTGTCAGATGATGTGACCGCGGTCCACATCTCGATAGAGCCGGTGGATACTGAAAAGGTCCGCAAAAAATGGGAGAAATGGGGACGCGGGACGCGCCTGGTGATTGTAGATTCTCCCTATCGCCTCTTTCTCGAACCATTGCTGATCTACATTGAGGAAATTTTATCCACCCGGCAGTCCAACGAGATTATTACGATCGTAGTTCCACATTTCGTTTCCAGCCAAAGGATTTACAAAACCCTGCATATGCAAACTGCTGAGTTGCTTCGCCGTGAATTGCTGGCGACTCCGGGTGTTGTGATTACAGAAGTCCCTTATCAGATTCCTTAAATGCATACCTTATGGATGGATTTGTACTATAATCATTCAACTCCTCGCGTGAGCGAGGGTGTCTTTTTGTAAGCAAAAAAGAAAATGTTAACCCCCGAGAATAATCAAACCGAAATCATGCGGCGGGAGAGTGAATACCAGCCGCCCCGCTCGCTGCGGCATTGGCTCATCGGGCGTCCCTTATCCACTGCCGACGCGCCTCACCAGACTATCGGTAAAGCGATTGGCCTGGCTGTTTTCGCCTCCGACGCCTTGTCGTCCACTGCTTATGCCACGCAGGAAATCATGATCATTCTGGCGGTTGCCGGAACCATGGCATTTGGGTACGTTTTTCCCATCTCGATTGTTATCGTCGTCTTGATGGCAATTGTCACAATTTCCTATGAGCAGACCATCCATGCCTATCCCGGCGGAGGCGGTGCTTATATTGTCTCGCGCGATAACCTCGGGGAAGTGCCCGCTCAAATCGCTGGCGCGGCGTTACTTACCGATTACATCCTGACAGTGGCTGTATCTATTTCAGCGGGCGTCGCGCAAATCACTTCAGCGTACCCTGAGGTCTTCCCTTACCGTGTCTGGCTCTCTGTGGGTTTTGTGTTTCTGATTATGTTGATCAACCTGCGCGGCGTGAAAGAATCAGGCATTGCATTTTCCATCCCAACTTATTTTTTCATTATCATGCTCTTCCTCACGGTGGGAATAGGTTTTATTCGCCATTTCACCGGGACATTAGGTGTTGTAGTTGACCCACCTCACTTTGAGTTTGAGACCGTAGTTTCCACAATTACACCTTTCTTGCTGCTTCATGCTTTTTCAAGCGGCACAGCCGCGCTGACCGGCATTGAGGCCATATCGAACGGTATTACTGCTTTCAAGGAACCACGCAGTCGCAACGCTGGCATCACGCTGCTTTGGATGGCGGGCATCTTGGCTACCCTGTTCCTGAGTATTTCGTTCCTTGCCCATCATATCGGCGCAATCCCCTCTGAAACCGAAACTGTGATCTCGCAACTGGGGCGCACTATTTTTGGCGGGCGGGGGATTCCATACCTGCTGGTGATTTCAGCGACCACAGTTATTTTAATTATGGCCGCGAACACTGCTTTTGCTGATTTTCCTCGTCTGAGCGCGCTGGCCGCCAAGGACGGCTTTCTACCGCGCCAATTGACCTTTCGCGGCAGCCGCCTCGTGTACTCGAACGGTATCGTTACGCTTTCGGTGATTGCCTCCCTATTAATCATCGTCTTCAAAGCAAGTGTATCGTTGCTGATTCCGCTGTATGCCATTGGCGTGTTTCTTTCCTTTACACTTTCACAGACCGGGATGGCGCTTCGCTGGAGAAAGATTGGCCGCCTCAAGGAAGCGGAAGAAGTCATTGAACCCGGGTCGGTATTGCGTTACGATAAAAACTGGCGTACAAAAATGGTAATCAACGGGTTTGGCGCTGTGTGCACAGCTATCGTGATGCTTATATTTGCTGTAACGAAATTTGCTCAGGGCGCCTGGATCGTACTCATTATCATTCCCCTGCTGGTCGCTATGTTTTTTACCGTTCATGGTCACTACAAAGACCTGGCCTCCCGCCTCTCGCTGGAAAGATTCGGCGGTTTGCCCGCACGTTCCTCGCGACATCGTGTGTTTATGCCGGTAAGTGGAATACATCAGGGCGCGTTGGAGGCCCTGCGCTACGCCAGGCTGCTCTCGGATGATGTAACTGCTGTGCATGTCTCGATAGATCCCGAAGAGACCGAAAAGGTTCAGAGAAAATGGAGGATCTGGGGCGAAGGTACCCGATTGATTATTCTTGATTCTCCATATCGTCTCATGATAGAGCCGTTGTTGGACTATCTTGAGGATATTATTGAGAACCGCCAAGCCAACGAAACGATCACCATCGTAGTTCCACAATTTATACCCTCCAAACGCTGGCATAATGCATTGCACATGCGCACTGCCGAAGTTTTGCGTCAGGAATTGTTATCAAAGCGTGGCGTAGTTGTCACAGATGTGCCATATCAGGTTCGCCCTGAGAAGGAGCAAGTATGAATTTCATTATTGTAGGTTGCGGCCGCGTGGGCGCGGAGCTATGTTATCGCCTGTTCAAAAGCGGGCATCAGGTGGTGGTGGTAGATAGTAGAAAAGAGGCCTTCAACCGTCTGCATCCTGACTTTCGCGGTCGCACGCTGGAAGGTGAGGGGCTGGCCGAAAGCGTGCTGGAGCGGGCCGGCATCCGTGAAGCGGATGGGCTGGCTGCCGTTACCAATTCAGATACGATGAACGCCGTGGTGGCTCATGTCGCGCGTGAATTTTATAATGTGCCCAACATCGTGGCTCGGAATTATGATCCCAACCTGCGGGCTGTAATCGAAGCGTTTGGTTTTCAAACGGTTGGCTCCACCTATTGGGGCGCGCAACGCGTGGAGGAGTTATTGATGAACCCTTCGCACCGGGCCGTCTACTCGCCCGGGAATGGCGAGGTGGAGATCTATGAGATCGTCATTCCCGAAAATTGGCATGGGCGCACATTAGGTGATCTGCTCGATCCGGTCAAACAGTGCTACCCGGTCGCACTGGCGCGGGCCGGGCGGGCGTTCCTCCCTGAAAAGGGGACGCAACTGCAAGAGGGCGACCTGCTCAACGTCAGTTCCACATTCGAGGGCATCGGCGCGTTGACGGCACGCCTGTCCAGAAAGCCGGAGGGATGACATGTTTGTACTCATTGCAGGCGGTGGGCGCACAGGCGCACGCCTGGCCAATTTACTGCTCAACCAGAATTACAAGGTCCGCCTGGTGGAGAATCGCCGCGAATTGCTCACCTATTTGCATCAGGAATTACCCACCGAGATCATTTACGAGGGTAACCCGATTGAGCCATCCCTGCTGGAAGCGGCTGGTGCCCGTGAGGCCCATGTGATGGCGGCGGTCACCAGCAGTGACTCGACCAATCTGGCCCTGTGTTTCCTTGCCAAAACCATGTTCGAAGTTCCCCGCACGATTGCGCGGGTAAACAATCCCAGCAATGCCTGGCTGTTCAACGAAAAATTCAAGGTGAGTGTTGCGCTCAATTCGGCAGATGTGCTGGCCCACCTCATCCAGGAGGAAATGTCAATGGGCGATATGATGACCATCTTCAAAATCCGCCGCGGGAAGTATTCAGTGGTGGAGGAGAAGGTGCCGGCCGGCGCAAAGGCCATCGGCATACCGCTCAAGGATATGGATCTGGCGGAACATTGCGTGATCGCGGCTATCATCCGCAAGGGTGTGATGACCCTGCCGCGTGGCGACAGCACCTTGCAGGAAGATGATGAGATTGTGGCAGTCGCCAGCCCGGAAGGTATCATGAAGCTGTCGGAATTGCTGGCATACCCCGAATACCCGGTGCGGAGTCCGAAGAAGAAACCAGAATAGAACGCGTTCATCCAGCAGCTGAACTGTTGGATGAACGGAGAATCCAAATTGACCGAATCGAAACCCTTACGGTATAATGTCGTGCCTGTCTTATCTACTTGCTATTATTTTGAAACGAGGAAAGAAGTATGCCTAAACGTACGTATCAACCAAAAATCCGCCGCCGTGTACGTGTACATGGTTTCCGCCAGCGCATGTCCACCGCAGATGGGCGCGCTGTGCTCAAACGCCGCCGCCTGCGTGGCCGGCATAAACTCACGGTAACCGCCAACGAACATGTGAAGAAGGTTCGCTGGTAATCGGGCGCTTAAGAGGCGCGGGTGCAGAGAAGTTTCCGTCTGACCCGGTCTGAAGACTTCAAGCGGGTGCGGCGTGACGGCAAGTCCTATGCCCACCCGCTTGTTGTGTTGATTGTGCTGAATAGCGAGAAAAATGACCAGCCGCGTGTGCGTGTGGGGGTTGCGGCGGGGAAATCGGTGGGGACCGCGGTCCTTCGGAATCGTGCCAAACGACTCCTGCGCGAAGCGATGCGAACTCTGCTTCCGAGCATCGCGAGCATCGCTTCCAACGCAGACCTGATTCTGATTGCCCGCCCCGCGGTTGTATCCGCCTCCTTTGCCGATGTACGTGAGGCTTTGCTGACTCTCTTACAGCGCGCAAAACTTATTTCTTCCCAGGCATGAATCCTGATTTTCATCTGCACGATTATTCTGATGAGCCGCGTCTGCGCGATCTGCCGCGCACGATCTGGAATCTGCCGCGTATCCTGGTACTGGCCTTCATCCGGCTGTACCAGATGACGCTGTCCAGGGGGCTGCCGCCGAACACCTGTCGTTTTTATCCTTCCTGTTCCCATTATGGGTATCAGGCAGTTTATAAGTATGGGGCACTCAAGGGTTCTGCCATGGCGGTATGGCGCGTGTTGCGATGTAATCCGTTCAACCCCGGGGGTTATGACCCGGTTCTATAGGAGTAGGATTTTTCAATGAGAAAGAAGATTTTGATCCTTGCCTTATTTCTGCTCACAGCAGTGCTGTTGAGCGGATGTGTCGGTTCGACTGTGTGGCCCGGCTTGTCGGCCTCTGGAGATGTGGCGTATCTCGCAAATACGAGCGCGGTACATGCCATTGACGTAAAAAGCGGCCAGGAGCTGTGGAAGCATACTGGCGAGGGCGGTGGTTTTCTGAATACCAATCCAAGCCTGTATGTGACAACACCGGTTTTGACGGAAGATGGTCTGATGATCGTACTTGATTCCGGTAACAAGCACATCATTTATGCAGTGGATACGAAGGACATCAACCAGGATGAGAAAACTCCGAATGTCGCCTGGAAGTTTACCGGGTCCGATGGACACTGGATTGCCCCGCCCCTGATTATAGGGAATCGCTTGTTTGCCCCGAATTCAGATGGCAATGTCTATGTGCTCGATATGCAGGATGGCCAGTCGAACAAGGAAGCCATCAAAGTGATCGAGCTGCCCTCTAATCCTGGAGAGCCAGGCCGCCTTTGGGCACAGCCTGTGACAGATGGGGAGCGGCTCTTTGTCACCTCTCTGGATCACAGCCTGTATGCGATCAACCTGGAAACTTATGATATTCTCTGGCACGATGATTTAGGCGGCGCGATCCTCAGCTCGCCGGTGCTTGCCTCGGATGGCATGTTGTATGTGGGGTCGTTTGCCAAGAAAATGGAAAGATTTGATCCGGTGACGGGTCAGCATGATAGCGTGCTGGATGCCCAGGGCTGGATCTGGAGCACTCCGGTTGTGGAGGGCGACAACTTATACTTCAGCGATGTGGAAGGGTATTTTTACTCATACAATACAAAGGAAGGCAGATTAAACTGGGATCCAATCCAGCCGGATAACGTCAGTCCGGAAAAAGCAATTACGGCCAGCCCGTTATTGCTGGATGGGCGGATTCTGGTCGCCGTGGAATCAGGTGATATTTATTCCATCAGCCCGGAGGGCCAGGCGAGTTTGTGGCACCAGGGCCCTGATAAAGGGAAGATCTATACCACTCTGGTCTCGGCAGGCGGCTATGTGCTTGTCGCCTACACCGAATCAGATTATTATCTTATTGCCCTCGATCAAGATGGTGATAAGAAATGGACCTTTCCAGCTGGAAAGTAAAGAGTTGACTTTTTATGAAGAATCCGAGCAATCAAAAACAAGTCCAGCAGCCGCAACAGCCGCAACTGCCTCTGGGCTTTTCAACTGAAACCTTTAAAACCGTCGCGGTGATTGCGGTGCTGGTTCTGGCATTTATGAACTTTGGGGCGGTGGTTGATATGATGGTTAATGTGTTGATCTTTATTTACGGGCTGGTGGGAAACAACTTTGGGATTGCCATCATCCTGTTCACGGTGTTGATCCGCCTGGTCACCTGGCCGCTGAACGCCCAGCAGATGAAAGGCGCCAAGGCCATGCAGGACCTGCAGAGCGACAAGGAATGGCAAGGCATTCAAAAGAAATATGCCAAGGACCGTGAGAAACTGGCGCAGGAACAACTGCGCATCTATCGCGAGCGGGGCATCAATCCCTTCGGTTCCTGTCTGCCCACACTGATCCAGTTTCCAATTCTGTTTGCGCTCATCCCGGCCATTACCTACGCCATTGGCTCCACGCCGCTCAGCCTGTTGAAACTTTCGCGCAGTTTATATGGCTGGCAGGATACTACTGCCCTGATACCTCTGAATAGCCAGTTTTTGGGGATGGATCTGGGGTTGCCCGAACGCACCATCATTTTTGGCGTGGCTATTCCGCTTCTTGCGGTCATTGTGGCGCTGACCACCTACATCCAGACCAAACTCACCATGCCGCCCTCTACCAACCCCAACGATCAGTCGGCGGCCACCGCCAGAATCATGAGCATTCAAATGCCGTTGCTGTTGTTCTTCTTCTCTTTAAATTATGCCTCAGGGCTGGCGGTGTACTTTGTGGCCAGCAATATCCTCAGCATCGTTCAATATGCGATGATGGGCAAGGTGAACTGGCGTAATTTATTACCGGGCGGTCAGAAGTAATCCACCAAGGAGATGGGCATGAACGAACGAACTACGCTGGAGATCATCGCACCCACTGTGGAAGAAGCCATTGCCCAGGGTCTGGCGCAGTTGGGCCTCACTGCGGACGCTGTCAGTATCGAGGTGTTGGATACCGGCAACCGGGGCCTGTTCGGGTTGGGCAGGCCGCAGGTGCGTGTCCGGTTGACGGTGAACCCGGCAGCGGGTGAGATCACGGAAACTCGGACGGAATCAGCTGCCCCCGCGCCCGAAGCGAAGCCGGTTGCGCCGCCTCAGTTTCAAGGTCCCTCGCGTCGTGCTCACGATGAGCCTGTCGCACAGGCCCGTCCGGCGGCTCCTGTCCAATCGGCCGAATCCCAGCTGGAGCATGATCCGGTTTTGGACCGCACGGAGGCTGTGATCTCGAAGCTGTTGCATATGCTGAGGCTGGAAGCGCAGGTTTCAGCGCATTATGGCGCAGCAGAGCGGACAGAGCGTGATGACCGCCGCAACATCCATGTGGATATCCGCGGCAATGACCTGAGCGTATTGATCGGGCGCCGCTCCGAGACGCTCAGCGCCTTCCAGTATGTGGCCGCCCTGATCATTGGCAAGGAAACGGGACAGTTCGTGCAATTGACCGTGGACGTGGAAGGCTACCGCAGCCGCCGCGAACGGCAGCTGATCCAGATGGCGAAGCGCATGGCCGAGCAGGTTGCCAAAAGCGGACGCCGCCAGACTCTGGAACCGATGCCAGCCGATGAGCGACGCATTATTCATATTGCATTGCGTGAACACCCCGACGTAAAAACAGAGAGCACCGGCGAGGAACCCTACCGCAAGGTGATGATCCTTCCGAAGGATGGCTAATCTCGTGGGGCGGATTGATAATCCGCCCTTTTTGTTTGGTATTTCATAGAGAAAGATAAGGAAAGCAAGATCTTTTAGCAGTTCAAAAAAGCCTCTCACGGTATAATTCATTCATGTTCAACCTCGTCTCGCCTGAGCCAGTGGATTATCTCGTGATCGGGCATGTTGCACATGACCTGACGCCGGATGGCTGGCGGTTGGGTGGGACGGCGGCCTATTCCGGGTTGACCGCGCGGGCACTGGGCATGAAGGTGGGAATCCTCACGGCTCATGGACCGGAAACATCCCTGGAGGCTTTGAACGATATTCCCGTCATAACAAGCGATTCTCCATACAGCACCACCTTTGAAAATATCTACACGGAACACGGCCGCGTGCAATACCTGCGCGCGCAGGCGCAGAAAATTGATCTCGACGCCGTACCGGATCCGTGGCGAAATGCTTCTATTATTCACCTGGGCCCCATCGCCAATGAAATGGATTCTGCCCTGCCTGAATGGATGTCGCCCGCCTTGCTGGGCGTTACCCCACAAGGCTGGATGCGTGCCTGGGACTCGGATGGACGCGTTTCACCTGCTGAGTGGAAAGATTCTGAATCGGTTCTGGGGAAAGCCAGTGCGGTGGTCATCAGCCGCGAGGATGTGCAGGGCGACGATGAACTGATCGAGCACATGGCGCATCAAACGCGAATCCTGGCTGTCACCGAGGCCAACGATGGCTGCGTGCTGTACTGGCATGGCGACCGGCGTCGCTTCCGTGCACCTAAAGTCCATGAAGTGGATGCAACCGGTGCGGGTGATGTATTTGCCGCGGCCTTTTTTGTCCGCCTGCTCAAGATCCGCGACCCCTGGGAATCAGCACGCTTTGCCACACTGATCGCCTCTCGCTCCGTCACGCGCGTGGGGCTGGCTGGGATCCCAACAGCGGAAGATATCGAAGAATGTTTGATGGAAGTGTTGCAGTAGCTCTACGCTGGTGGTCTCGATACGTCCCACTGCGCTCCCGAAAAGCATCGGGACTACCCTGGCACCGCCCGCCAGGGCAGGTGTAGTGAGCGGAGTGGCGCCTTGGCGCCACGAAGTCGAAGCGTCGCGGGACTACTCGACCACCGAATAAATCGCAAATCAAAAATCGTCAACACTTGCACCTGGTGCAAGTGCAGGTGTCGTCAATCGTCAATCGTATGTCTCGCATCCATGCCCTCGTCAACCAAAAAGGTGGAGTAGGAAAAACCACCACTGCCATCAACCTTGGAGCTTTTCTGGCCTATCTGGGTCAACGCGTGCTCATCGTGGACATTGATCCGCAGGCCAATGCCACCTCCAGCCTCGGCGTGGATAAGCTTACAGTCCAGTCCAGTACGTACGATGCGTTGCTTTCAGAGGATATACCTGCTTCATCGATTCTGTTCAACGAACGGCTGAAACTCTCGCTCCTGCCATCCTCCCCTGCATTGGCCGGCGCAGAGATCGAGCTTGTGGAAGAATCCGGCCGCGAGTTCAAGCTGCGGACCGCGCTCCAAGCGGTGGATGGAAAATATGATTACATCCTGATCGACTGCCCGCCCTCGTTGGGACTTTTAACCGTCAATGGGCTGGTCGCCTCGCGCGATGGGGTGCTGATCCCTGTGCAATGTGAATATCTGGCCCTCGAAGGCCTGGGCCTGATTACCCAGACGATCGAACGCGTCCGCTCGCTGCTTTTCCCTGACCTGCGCGTGCGCGGCGTGATATTGACCATGTTCGATCCGCGCACGAATCTCTCCAGTGATGTAGTACAGGAAGTCAATAACCATTTTCCGGGTCAGGCCTTCAAGAGCATTGTGCCGCGCAGCATCCGCCTGGCGGAAGCGCCCTCCTATGGACTGCCCATCTCGGCCTATGCGCCCTCCTCGGTGGGCGCGAAGGCGTATGAAGCACTGGCCAGGGAATTGCTCAAAGGTGATGAAGTCAAGGCGATTTAAAAAGGAATAGGAGTAAGGATGGCAAAACGTGCCGGTCTCGGCAAAGGACTCGATGCCCTCATCCCCGCCGGGTCACAAACACAAACTCCCACAGCCAGTTCCAGCGGTGCAACCCAGGTTGCAATCGATCTGATTCAGCGCAACCCACGCCAGCCGCGCGAAAAATTCGACATCGAAGAATTGGAAAATCTGGCTGCATCCATTCGCGAGCATGGGGTGATCCAGCCATTGATCGTTTCACCGGCCAAGAACGGGATTTACGTCCTCATTGCCGGTGAACGTCGTTTACAGGCCTCGCGCAAAGCCGGGTTGAAGAGCGTTCCGGTCGTGATCCGGCATGCCACCGACCAACAACTGCTCGAGCTGGCGCTGATCGAAAACGTCCAGCGCGCAGACTTGAACCCGATCGAAGAGGCGGAGGCCTACCAGAATCTGGCGAAGGAATTCAAGATGTCGCATGAGGCCATCGCGGAGCGCGTCGGGAAAAATCGCTCCACGGTTGCCAATACGATCCGTTTATTGGATGCCTCGGCCGCAGTCAAGCAGGCGCTGGTGGATGGAAGAATCACCGAAGGTCATGCGCGCGCGATGTTGTCCTTGTCTGCCAGACAACAAGAAGAGTTGCTGAAAAAAATAATCGAACTTGACTTTAGTGTCCGTACCACTGAGATGCTGGCAAAAAAATACTCCGGGCAAAAACCAGCCACGAAGAAGAAAACCGCCTCCGGTGCGGAAGTGAACGATGTCGAAAAACGTCTGCGCGCCAGTTTGGGAACCAAGGTCAATTTCCGATACAGCAAACGAGGCGGCACGATCACCATTTACTATTATTCAGACGAGGAATTGGATTCTTTGTTGGAAAAATTGACATAGTACTTTCGCTCCTGCGGGGGTCATGACCCCCGCAGGAGCGCGAACAGAAAACATGAAACTCCTCCATAACGCCCACATCCATACGCAAAATCCGGCGCAGCCTACTGCCTCCGCATTGGTCATCGACCGCGAACGCATCCTCGCGGTTGGCGAGGCGGACGATTTATCTGCACAATATCCCAACACTGAGAAACAGGACATGCACGGACGCGTGATCATCCCAGGTCTCACGGACGCGCATTTGCACCTGAAACATTATTCACTGGCTCTGCAAAAGATCGATTGCGAAGTAAATACCAAAGAAGAATGCCTTCAGCGCGTGGCCGAACGCGTGAAAAAATCCAAACCTGGCGAATGGATTCTGGGTCACGGCTGGAATCAAAATGTGTGGCCGAAGGGCTGGCCCACCGCCACTGACCTCGATGCCATCTCTCCAAACAATCCCGTCTATCTGACGGCCAAGTCGCTGCACGCTGCCTGGGCAAATACCCGGGCCATGCAGATGGCCAACATCACTACTCAAACGCCTGATCCCCATAACGGGCAAATCCAGCGTGATGCCAAAGGGCAGGCTACCGGCATTTTGCTCGAAACTGCCATGGAACTCGTGGGCAATATCATCCCCGAGCCTTCCATCGCAGAGATTGCGGCCGCCATTGAAAAAGCCCAGCCCATTTTATGGAGGCTGGGCCTGACGGGCGTCCATGATTTTGATCGCCGCGATTCGTTCATGGCGTTGCAGCAATTGCACGCGCAGCACAAGCTCAAGCTGCGTGTCCTCAAGAACCTTCCCGTTGAATTGCTCAATGAAGCACACGCGCTTGGCCTGCGCGGCGGCTTCGGCGATGATATGCTGCGCATTGGCAATGTCAAAGTCTTTATGGATGGTGCGCTCGGTCCGCATACCGCCGCGATGTTCCAGCCGTATATTGGTGAAGCTGAGAATCGCGGCATCCTCAATATGGATGGCGAGGAACTCTTCGAGCACGGGCGCAAAGCCGCGCAGGTGGGCCTTGGCCTCACCGTCCACGCCATCGGTGATCGCGCCAATCACGAAGTGCTCAATGCCTACGAACAACTTCGTTCTTATGAAACGGAAAATCATCTCCCTGCGCTGCGTCATCGCATCGAGCATGTACAGGTCATTCATCCGGATGATGCGTCGCGCCTGGCGCAGCTCCACGTGATTGCCTCCATGCAGCCTATCCACGCCACCTCCGATATGTTGATGGCAGATCAGTTCTGGGGCCTACGGCGCTCACGGCTTGCTTATGCCATGAAGACTCAATTGGACTTTGGCGCGCCGCTTGCCCTCGGATCGGACGCGCCGGTCGAATCGCCGAATCCGTTTTGGGGATTGCATGCCGCGGTCACGCGCCGGCGCGCCGACGGTTCTCCCTCTGCCGAGGGCTGGTACCCCGAGCAGAAATTGACCATGGCTGAGGCCTTCGCGGGCTTCACTCTGGGCCCCGCCTATGCCGCCTACATGGAAGACCGCCTGGGCAAGCTCGCTCCCAATTTTCTGGCCGATCTGATCCTGCTCGAAAAGGATCCCTTCACCTGTGACCCCAATGATTTGCTTGCGCTCGAATCATCGGCTACAATGATAGGCGGTGAATGGGTTTATGTGTCATGAAATTATGGACTGGTTGCAGCAGATTGTGAGTTGAGGATATGATGTCACAAATTCCAACGAGACTCACCCCCGAAATGCTTGTGCCCCGCATGGGTGAGTATCTTATTCAAAAAGGCCTGATCACCGCGGAGGATTTGCAGAAGGCGCTCGACTATCAACTGGAACAAACTGCCAAAGGCTACGCGATCCTGCTGGGACAGGCACTGCTTGATTTGAAGATCATCGAACGGGCGGAACTCGATCAGGCCGTCACCGAACAGATCCTGCAGCTACGTTCTGCCTTGCAGGCCGCCAACCGCACGCTGGAACGACGGGTGGAGGAAAGGACTGCCGAACTGCAAAAGGCCTTGGAACGCGTTTCAGAGCTGAGCCAGTTAAAAGCCAACTTTGTTTCCAACATTTCACACGAATTACGCACGCCGTTGACTCATATCAAAGGCTATCTCGAACTGCTCGTCACGCAATCATTGGGTTCCATTACTGAGGAACAAAAACATGCGTTGCAGGTATCCCAGCAATCTGCTGGCAAGCTTGAAACGTTGATCGAAGACCTGATCATGGTGTCGCTGGCTTCGCGTGGAGAAATGAGCATCCAACAGGAGAATGTGGATATTCGCCGTCTCGCGAACCTGGCTGTAAAATCGTCCCTGGGCAAGGCCGCTGAACGCGGCGTTGACCTGCAGGCAGTGCTGGATGAAGATGTGCCGTTTGTTCAGGCGGATTCGCAGAAAACGGCCTGGGTATTGCACCAGCTGATTGATAACGCGATCAAGTTTACGGCTTCGGGCGGAAGCGTAGCAGTCAACGTCAAACGCGAAGGTGAGAATCTGGTGGTCATCTCTGTCACGGATACGGGCATTGGCATCCCGGCCAGTCGCCTGACAGATATCTTCGAGCCATTCCACCAACTGGATGGATCGTCCACACGCCGCTATGGCGGCACCGGCCTGGGTCTTTCGCTGGTACGCCAGATCGTGGAGGCGCACGGCTCGATGCTGGATGTGCAGTCGGTGGAAGGACGCGGCTCCACTTTTAAATTTCCCTTGCTGGCGGTGGCCAGCACAAGATGATGGACACACAGGCATTTTCATACATTCATGAATTGATGAAAACCGCGCTGGAGGCGGGCGACCCACGCGCCGCCATTGAAAATTTTCTTTCCACGTTGCGCCCGCAATTTGTGTTCGATAATGTCGCCGTATATCTTTATGATGAGCGTATCAACGCGCTCGAGATCGCATACGCGCGTGCGCTGGGGCGTGCCAAAACCGCTGAAGCCGATGCAGCCTGGGGAGAAACTTTTGCAGGCAAGGTGATGGGGAAGGGCAAAGTATTGTTACAGGATCCTGCGTCGGACGTTTCGAAGGATGATCGCCTGCAGCAGGCCTATTTACTTGGTATCCCCCTGCGCTCAGATGGATTAATTGCCGGGGCGCTGGTGTTTGTGCGCTTTGGCGGGCCTCCTTATGACCAGTCCCAGGTCGTCGTTGGTTCCCTGGTGGGGGAAATCCTTTCGGTCATGTTCGAGCGCCAGACCTGGAAGAGGATGCACGAGGAGTTGCGCGAGCTCAAACTGCAAATGCAGCTGCAGGAGGATTTCGTCAGCACCATCTCGCATGAACTGCGTACACCGCTGGGTTTTATCAAAGGCTACAGCACCAGTTTATTGAGGAAAGATACTTCCTGGGACCAGGAAACGCAGCAGGAATTTCTCACGATCATCGACGAGGAAGCCGACCGGCTCTCGCGGCTGATCGAGAATGTGTTGGAGGCCGCTCGTCTGCAAAGCCGTACGCTCCCGCTTCGCTTCCAACCCCTCCGGCTGGATGCCGTCATACGAGATGTAGCCACCCGTATGCGCTCCCGCTATAAGGAGTTGAATGTGCAGTTGGAACTGGAACCCGCGCCGCCCATACAGGGAGATGGCGTGCGCATCGCGCAGGTTTTTGATAATCTGTTCATGAATGCCATCAAGTATGCTCCCGGCTCGCCGATCCAGGTGGATCTTCAACAGAAACAGCATTACCTGCGTGTCTCCATTACAGATCAGGGACCAGGAATTCCCGAGGAGGCCCTGTCGTTGATCTTTGAACGTTTCTATCGCGTTCGGACTGAAAAAATCACGGGAAGCGGGCTGGGACTTTACATCTGCAAGCAGATTGTTGAAGCACATCGTGGTAAGATTTGGGCAGAATCCACTTTTGGCAAGGGAACCACATTTTTTATCGAACTGCCTATCAATCCCGCATATTGATCATCAGGAGGCCGTATGGCAAAACGCATTCTTATTGTGGACGATGAACCCCGTTACTTGCGCCTGCTTGAAGCGAATCTAAGGACGGAGGGTTACGAGGTGGTAACCGCCCAGGACGGTGGGCAAGCCGTGGACGTCTTTTCCAATCAGCCCATTGATCTTGTTCTCATGGATGTGATGATGCCCAAGCTGGATGGTTTTGGCGCCACCCAGCGCATACGGGAATTTTCCAACGTTCCCATTATCATCCTGACTGCCAAGGGTGATGAGCAGGATCGCGTGCGTGGGCTTGACCTGGGCGCGGATGATTATCTTGTAAAGCCGTTCTCGGCCACTGAATTGCTGGCGCGCGTCCGTGCGGTTCTGCGCCGAGCCCAGCCATCCGGCGATGTGGTGGGGCAATCCCGCTTTTTCACACACGATAACCTGAAGATCGATTTCGCCCGCGCCGAAGTGTGGAAAGGCGAAACTCCCATATCACTCTCCGCCACCGAATACCGCCTCCTGCTTCAATTTGCCCATCATGTGGGCAAGATCATGTCCTCAGAGGAATTGCTGACGAGCGTGTGGGGTCCGGAATATCGCACCGACAAGGAAATCCTGTGGGTCAGCATTGCGCGCTTGCGGCAAAAGCTGGAGGACGACGCGCACAGTCCCAGGCACATTGTGACGCGTTCCGGACTCGGCTACCTGATGCCGCCAGTTGAGGAATAGCGAGGACATTGCAGATGGCGGGCCAGACCATTTTGGTGCTCGATGAAAACAACACCAGCCGGATTTTCCTTGCCACCACCCTGCGCCAAAGAGGATACAAAACCCTGGAAGCCTCCTCGGGACAGGAGGCTTTGAATTTAGCATGGCGCGACCATCCGGACCTGATCCTGTTTGACCCGGTCCTGCCGGATGTCCAGCCCAATGAGTTCATCGGGAAACTCCGCCACGATTCTCGCACGGATCGCATACCCCTGTTCGCGCTTTCACGGAACCCGGACCTGGCCCTGCGGGAACTCTGCCTGCAAGCCGGCGTAACGGAATATATCGTCAAATCCACAGTGGCTTTGAATGCCTTGGAGAGAACGTTGGAGAAGATCTTCAGCGTGAGCCCATCACCGGTGGTAGAACAGCCACCCGCGGCCGAGGCGGTCAAAGGCGGAGCCCTGATCGTCTTTTTGAGTGCCAAGGGCGGTACAGGCACCTCATCGCTTTGCGCCAACCTGGCGATGAACATCAAGGTTCATGAACCCGAGGCCCGGGTGGTGGTGGCAGACCTCGTCCTGCCGATCGGCTCCATTGCTCAAATCGTCGGCTATAAGGGGCCGACCAACCTGGCAATGGTGGCAGACCTCCCATCTGCACAGACGGATGGGGACTATTTCCACAAAAACCTGCCCCAGTTAGAGTCATGGCAATTCCAGCTGCTGGCTGGCTCCCCCGACCCGCAGCATGGGAATAACCTCAAAGGGGATCGGATCGGACAGCTCATGCAGGTGCTGCGTACCTCTTACGATTACATCATTCTGGATGTCGGACGTGCTCTCTCGCGCATCAGCCTGCCGCTGATCCAACAGGCTGACCTCATCACCCTCATCGTTTCCACTGACCAGAGCTCCATCCACCTGACGAAGATTGTGACGGAATATTTGAAATCGCAGGGCGTGGACCATCAAAGGATCTATACCATATTGAACCGCGCCGTGGGGCTGGAGGGGTTGACCAAAAGCGAAGCCGAGGGAATCATTGGTATACCGATCAAAATGACCATGCCCTATATGGGGAGCAATTTTACATTGGCGAATAACCTCAATCAGCCCATCACCGTCAAATATCCGCGTGACACCGCCTCCTTCGTTCTCAAGGATGCCATGGAAAGCATGGTGAAGCTCGTCCAGAGTCTGCGTACCCGCTGAAGGGTATAGACGGCGCTGCTGAAGGCGTCTTATGCCGACGGACACGTTAGACGCCTTCGGCAATGTGTCCTGCACAGTGTGCAAATGCCTAATGAAAGTGAAAGGTGATTTCAAGTCCAGATAGGCTACACTTTGAGCGTGAGTTTGCCGGGCAGCCTGCGGCGAATCATCTCCATTGAATTTGTGTTGAATATTATGATGGCAGGGCTGGTCTGTGGATTCATATCCGACAGGAACAAGCCGGGCTGTCAAAGAGAGGCATCATGAGCTTTGAGTATGACGAAAAAGGAAAGATCTTTACAGAACATATATCCAAGATCGCAATCTATGCCACCATCCAGACGACGACGCACCTGTTGCACGGACGCATACACGTGCGCCGCGACCAGCGCATCATTGATGAACTGGATCTGAATGAGAATTTCCTCGCGGTGACAGATGTGAGCGTGCTCGGCACAGATGGACAGGTAATATTCCAGTCGCCTTTTATGGCGCTCCGACGGTCCCACATCATCTGGGTCATCCCCGAACAAAAATCTAGTGAGGAAAGAGAATCATAATGGCTACACCGCTTTCATCCAATTTCACGCGGCTGACTTCAGCCGATTTGCTTAAGTTCAAGAAATACCTCGTTGAAAATATCAGCCGTTCTCTGGAAGGCGAGCCCTTGCAATTAGGTGACCGGGCAGAGCTCATCAAACAGCGTCTGGAGGAAATTTATGTCCAAACCAAGGTGACCCTGCCGGAGGATCTTCGCAAGCAGGTCTTCAATGAAATCCTAGATGAGATGACCGGCTTCGGCCCCATTCAACCGCTGCTGGACGATCCGGATGTGACCGAAGTGATGGTGAATGGTCCCAAGAAGGTCTTTATTGAAAAGGGCGGCAAGTTAACCAAAACTGGCGTCACCTTTGATGATGACGATCATGTGGAAAGGATTATTGACCGCATCATTTTACCCCTGGGTCGCCGCGTGGATGTCGATAGCCCTACCGTGGATGCCCGCCTGCCGGACGGTTCGCGCGTCAATGCGATCATACGCCCGGTTGCCATCGATGGACCCTCCATCACGATCCGCAAGTTCAAAAAGGATAAACTCTCCATGGACCAATTGGTAGCGTTCGGTTCGCTGACCAAGAACATGGCTGAGTTTTTACGGGCCTGTGTGCTGGCGCACTTGAATGTTGTCATTTCAGGGGGAACGGGTTCAGGGAAGACCACTTTATTGAATGTGCTTTCAGGCTTTATTCAGGAAGAGGAACGCATCGTTACCATTGAGGATGCGGCCGAGCTGCAATTGCAGCAGGAGCATGTGGTGCGGCTGGAGACAAAGGTTGCGAATACGGATGGCAAAGGTTCAGTAACCATCCGCGACCTGGTGAGAAATTCCCTGCGTATGCGCCCGGACCGGATCGTGGTCGGTGAATGCCGCGGTGGCGAAGCCCTGGATATGCTGCAGGCCATGAATACGGGACATGATGGCTCCCTGACCACCCTGCATGCCAACACGCCGCGTGATGCGCTGTCCCGTCTGGAAACCATGGTGTTGATGTCCGGCATGGATCTGCCGCTGAAAGTGGTCCGCCAGCAGATCTCTGCAGCGGTGGACCTGATCGTGCAGCAATCCCGCCTGAAGGACGGCGCACGCAAGGTCACGGCCATCACGGAAGTGGTAGGCATGGAAGGTGACACCGTGGTCATGACCGATATCTTCAAGTTTGAACAGACCGGGGTGGGGCCGGGCGGTAAGATCCTGGGTGAATTGAAGCCAACTGGTATCCGCCCGATCTTTGGTCCCAAACTGGAGGCGGCCGGATTCAAACTCGGCGCCGAAATATTTATGCCCTCTGGCGGAATAAATGTGGGTTCAAGACGATAGGGAGTGGATAATCCGATAGGCCCGCCACACACTTTCCCCGGGCGTGATTTTTGAATTGCTTGGCAATTCATGGCAAATCATGCCGGGGGAGATCACTGAGTTCATGAGAAAAAAACTCTCAAAATCTCTGCCGTCTCACACCGACGTGCTCGCCGAAGGTGCTGGTGCTGTTCCAGTGCGGCACGAACGGTGTGCGCTCTGTGGCGAAGATGAAATTAGTGCATCTTTGGTCACTCCCAGACGATAACGGGATATAATTCAGTCACGTTGAGGAGCCATGACGATTAATTCCCAGATTGCGATTCGCTCGAAGACTTTGGGTTTGTTAATGCGTGATGCCCGCACGCTCGCGCGCCGCAATGTGACCGAATGTGCGCGGGCCATTGGCGTGAAACCCGGCCAATATCGTGCCTATGAGGATGGGCGCCGGGCGCCTTCGCTGCCCGAATTGGAGGCGCTGGTCTATTATCTTGATCTGCCTCTGGATCATTTTTGGAGCAAGGAGATCAAATCGGGCAAGCCCATGCCTCATGAGACTCTCGACCTGCCGAAACTAATGGCGATACGCCAGCGCAAGATCGGCGCCCTGTTGCGGCAGGAGCGCATGAACGCCTCGGTCTCGATTCGCAACGTGGCGTTGGCCACCGGGCTTTCCAACTCACGGATCAAATCGTATGAACTGGGTGAACGGCCCATTCCGCTGCCTGAACTGGAGGCTCTGGTGAAAGCCCTAGGCGGCAGGATCGAATCCCTCTTTGACCATAGCGGGCCCATCGGACAATGGATGCTGAACGAAGAGGCGATCCGCGATTTTCTGGTGCTGCCGCTGGAATTGCGCCAGTTTGTGGCCCAGCCGGTCAATCGTCCGTACCTGGAACTGGCCATGAAGCTGAGCAACATGTCGAAAGATAAATTGCGCTCGGTCGCAGAAACTATATTGGATATTACTTTTTAAGGTTTACTTTATGGATGCAAAGTCATTGGCTGAACAGGCCACACAGGAATACACCAAGGGCGAATTTGCTGCCGCAGCAGGTTTGTTCTCTCAAGCGGCGCAGGCTTATAACCATGCCCGGGATGAATTGAACGCGGCCGAGATGAAAAACAATCAGAGCGTGGCGTTGCTGAAAGCTGGCAAGGCCAAGGATGCCCTGCAGGCGACCGATGGCACGGAGGCCGTTTTTCAAAAGGCGGGTGACCTGAAACGGCAGGGCATTGCAGTTGCCAACCGCGCCGCCGCTCTGGAAGGGTTGAAGCAAAGGAACGAGGCGTTGGCTGAATACAACCGCGCCGCGGATATTTTCGAGCAGGCTGGCGAAGGCGATATGCACTCCATGGTCCGGAAAGCCACTGCTGAGCTTTATCTCAAACGCGGTTATATTGGCAATTCGCAAATGGATATCCTTGACTCCATCCGGTTGGCGGAAAAGCCGACCTTCGCACAACGCATCCTGAAGTTCCTGATGCGCGTGGGGCTGCTCAGACCCGATTAGAAAATCCCCTGCTTGCAGAGTGCCGCATTATAAGGTGAACGTCAGGTTTTGATTCCAGTTTAGTAGTCGCTCGAAAATAATCATATGTGTAGGATACACTGCCGCAGGCGTCTAGTGTGTCCGTCGGCGTAAGGGGACGCCGGATACGTGGCAAAATTTCTGAAGACTAAGGTAATCGTGATCACTTCCCTGGCTCGTCCGGCCAACCTTGAAGATCATCAAAAGTTATCGAGCCTGATCTTTCTTGAGACGCATCTGCACCGTCATTTGGATTGGCGTTCGCCGCTCGAATGGCTGGGCGATCCGTTCTTTTGGGCGCTGGAGGAGGGTCGGCAGATTTCCGCTGCGCTGGCATGCCCCACGGAAGTGGACGGTATTGCCTGGGTGCGCCTGTTCGTTTTTGCAGGTGGCTGGTCGGCGGAGAATGCCTGGAATGTGTTGTGGCCGACAGCCCAGTCGCAGATCGCGCAGGCTGGCGGAGCGCGGGTAGCCGTGATCGCCATGCAGACCTGGTTTCAACGCATCCTGGCGGAGAGCGGCTTTGAAAGCCCTCAGCGGATCGTCATGCTCGAGTGGCACGGCTCAGCCAGCCAGCCCTGGGCCCGCAGGAGCGAAGCGCCCAGCCTCCGCATCCGCCCCATGACCGAGGCGGACCTTCCTGCCGTCCAGCACGTGGATGCCGCCTCGTTTGAGCCAATCTGGCAAAACTCGTTTGAAACGCTGCGCCGGGCTTTCTCGCAATCGTTGCTGGCCACAGTGGCAGAAACGGAAACGGGCATCCTCGGTTACCAGATCAGCACGGGCAGTGGTCAGCGTGCCCATCTGGCGCGGCTGGCTGTGCATCCTTCTTTTCAGGGACTCGGCCTGGGCCGGGCCCTGGTGCAGGAGTTGTTATCCAGCCTGGTGAATAATGGCATCTATAAGTTGAGTGTCAATACTCAGAGCGATAATATCGTGTCGCTGCGTTTATATCAGAGGATGGGGTTTATCCGCACGGGTGAGCAATATCCGGTTTATATCTATGATGTGCCCGCTGCGCCGTAAGTCGTGAGATGAGGAGAGCCTATGACTGACCGACCAGAAGCCATGATCATCAATTCGCTGGTGCGCCAGGCGCTGACCTCCGCCCAGGAAGTGATGGGTGATAATGGTTTGAATACCGTCCTGCACACCTGTGGCCTGGACCGTTTTATCGGAAATTTTCCGCCAAACAATCTCGAGCCAGCCATTCAGGCTTCTCAGTATGCCAAATTTAATGAAGCCATCGAAGCGTTCTACGGGCGCGGCGGCAAGGGAATCCTGCGCCGTATTGGCAAGGCTTCCTTTCAATACGGGGTCCGTGAACAAGCGGCCCTGCTGGGTGTGGCGGGGGTGGCGCTCAAACTGCTGCCTGAGAGACAGCGCATCAAGTTCATCCTGAATGGGATGGCGGATGCCTTGAAGAAAAGCAACCCCGAAGTCAATGCCTGGGTGGATGAGAGCGGCGACCGGCTGGCCTACATCGAATCGACCTGCGCCATCTGCCACAGCCGCCAGAGTGCAACCTCGATCTGTTATCTTTATGTCGGTTCGATTGGCGAAGCCGTACAGTGGGCAACCGGCAAGGACTTTGAAATCCTTGAGACTCACTGCCGGGCCAAAGGTGATGAATATTGCAGGTTTGAAGTGGGAGAAGCGCGGACGTGAGTGACATCCAATTTTCCAATCGTATTCTGCGTCGCTTTGGTGAAACGGTCGCGCTCGAGCTGGGAGCCGATCAGTTCAGTGCCATGCTGGCTCTGGTCAACCTGCCGGCGGAATGGAAAAACCCTCAAGTGTTTTTGGCAATGAATCCCTATGACTCGGCCCATGTCTACGCCGCGCTGCAAACCGCCATGCGTACCTATTTTGGACGCGGGGCGCGCGGTGTCCTGCTGCGCGTGGGCCAGGGTTTATGGACCCGTCTTTTGGACGACGCCGCGCTGGGAATCAAAGCCCAGGCCGCGGTGATCAGGCGGCTCCCGCTCGCGACGCGTCGCAAACCGACCCTGGAGTTGCTCGCCAAATTCCTGGGAGCCCGCCCCGGCGACATCGTAGTCCACACCCTCGACCTGGATCTGCTTGTCGTTGACCATGCCTCACCTGCCGCCCATGACCAGAAGGAACCCACTCCCATTTGCTTTGTGTCACAGGGACTGATCCGTGAAAGCCTGCAATGGGCCACCGGAAAGACATACGATGTGGAGGAGATCCACTGCCAGGCGATGGGCGAGCATACCTGTGAATTCAAGGTTACCAGCGGATGATTTAGATTCGCTCTAGCCCCCCTCCCCGGCAGCGGGGACCGCCGAGCGCAACTTCCCAAAGCAGTTTCCGACCGCTACTTATGAAAACGTTTGAATCCAAATTCGAAGGTAGTAACAATACAACCTTCTTCGTCCAGGGCTGGGAACCAGACACACCACCTAAAGCGATCGTCGCCCTCGTGCATGGACTGGGCGAACACACCGGGCGTTACACTCATGTAGGCAAAGCCCTGACCGACGCTGGTTACACCCTGGTCGGTTTTGATCTGCACGGTCATGGCAAATTGGGCGGCGCGCGCGGGCACTTTCCCTCGCTCGACGTCGTGCTGGAAGATATCCGCCAATTCTTTCAATTCCTTCCCCAGCGCTACCCCAATATCCCTCAATTTTTGTACGGCCAAAGCCTGGGCGGGTTATTAGCTCTCACATATGCCCTTCAAAACAGAGCCACGCTGAAAGATGTGATAGTCACGGCTCGGCGTTGCGTTCCGCTTTGATAGTGAGATTGAATGTCATGCCTCCAGTCTCTAAAGGGCTGCTAAGGTCAAGTTGAAAGCCAGACCAAAAAGGAAACAAAAAGTCCAGCGATTAGGTTGGACTTTTTTGTTGTACAATCTGCATATCATAAAAGGAGATTCCTGTGTCAAAGCAGAAATGGGAATATCTATTTGTAAAGGATAAAGAAGGGCGTCCAAGATACGTAAACGGTCAAGAAATACCTAATTGGAAAGAGGGTCCAACTATGTCCAGTGCCGTGAACCACTTAATTGGGAAAGGTTGGAAGCTGGTTTCTCATCCTTCCGCTTTACGGCTTGGCTATACTTTGATTTTCAGACGCCCTAAAGAATAGTGGGTTTGCGAAGTATATCAGTCCCCTTTTTATTATCTTCTGGAATGCTCTAACAGGGGTCATGACCCCTGTTAGAGCAACTAAGCCATCACCGCGCCTTCCATCTTCAACAACCATTCCTTGGTCTTCAATCCCTCTCCACCGCCGTAGCCGTGGAGTTTGCCGTCGGTCCCAATGACACGATGACATGGGACAACGATCGGCATCGGGTTCATGGCGTTGGCGCTACCCACCGCGCGATAGGCATGCGGACGGTCGATCTCTCTGGCAATGTCGATGTAGGTGCGTGTTTCCCCGTAAGGGATGCGGAATACAGCCTGTAACGCTTCACGTTGAAACGGCGTGAACAATGTCCAATCAATGGGGATGGTGAAGGCGGTCCGTTGGCCCGTCAAATATTCGCGCAATTCCTTTGCGTAGGGAGCAATCTTTTTCTGGTTGGGTTGGATGGGACGCTTGAGGCGCGCCAGGTACGAGTCAAGTGCGGTCTGAGAGTCCACCCATTCGATGGCGACCAGCCCAAAGTCTGAGACGGCGAGGCAGAAATCTCCCAGGGGAGTCCCATTCAGTTCACCGATATAGACGGGGATTGGAGCCGGTGTTTTCGTCTTCATAAAAAATCACCACCGAGACTGAATATCTCGATGGTGAAATTATAGTGCATTATTCGTTCTGCGTTCAATCGGCCGCGTGTGTGCGTGGTTCTGCAATGGATTCGGAAGCCTTTGCAGCGGGCCGCCAGTTGACGACTGCCAGGCTCGCAACGATCAATATCGTGCCAACCACTAACTGCCACGAAAGATGCTCGTTGAGGAAGAGCACGCCCAGGATCACGCCGCCCACGGGGAACAGATACGTGACCATGGAGGCACGCGTGGGTCCGATCTCATGGATCAGGTACCAGAGCATGAGTACCGCCAGCCCCGAGCCCAGGATGCCCAGCCACAAGATCGAGATCCACGTCAGCGACAATTTCGGAAATAGAAACGGTCCTTCAGCAATCGGACCGACGATCCACATGAAAATTGTGGATGTTATGAGCGGCATGGCGCCGCGCACAGTTCCAGCCACGTGCTGGGTGAGTTTGCGGGCGAATACAGCGCTCCCAGCATAGAAGAGGGAGGCAAGGATCACGGCTGCCTGCCCGATGACCGAAGTCTGCGCGCCCATTATGAGGTCCTCGCTCAGGAGGACAACCGTCCCTGCAAAACCGATCAGCAGGCCGAGCACTTTTTGCACGGTCATTTTATCGTCGTGCAGGAGGAAGTGGGCGATGACAATCGTGAAGAGCGGCACGGTGGCGTTCAGGATGGACGCGACCGCTGAGTCAATCGTCTGCTCGCCCCATGAGATGAAGAAGATGGGAATGGCGAGGCTGGTGGGACCCAGGATGGCAAAGATGCCCCAGGTCTTCCGGTCGCGCGGCCATTCCACGCCCTGATAGATACCAATAATCACGGCGGTAACGGCGCCGAATAGCATCCGAAAGGCGACCAGCGCCATGGGACCGATTTCCTGCACGCCGATCTTGATCCACAGGAAGGATGAACTCCAGATCGCGCCCAGCAGGATGAAAACGAACCAGTGTTTGGATTTCAAAGAAACTCCTTTCAGCGGTATGGGGTGGAAACACAAGTGATTCGATGTACTGCAAATTCGAAATATTACGCTACCGTAGCACTGTTTTTATCTTAGAGAATTTGCATCGTTTCTCCATTTGTCCCCATTTTATGAAGTTTGCGCCTTCCTGCCGACCCGATTCTTGCTCTTTTGCCTTGTCATTCTCCCGAAGGGACACCGCTTCGGGACGGTGTGAGGAGTCGCGAAGTGGCGACGAAGAATCTCGGACACTACGAGCGAGACTCTTCGCTCGCAACGAACGCTCGCTCAGAGTGACATGGCGTACGTATTAGTAATTTGTCACACGGTCGATCAATCCCCGTTCGCGAGCTAGATAGTCACAGTAGCGGAAGGTGAAGATGGAGGCAATTCCAAAGACGACCGTCAGACCGACGAGGATGCCAAGCAGTTCACCGTTGCTGAAACTCGAGAGAGTGGGGAAAGCCTCCGCCACCTCGCCGATCAGGGAACGCCGCATCAGCTCCAGCCAGTACGTGATGGGCATGGCAAAACCAACCGGACGCAGCCAGGCGGGCAATACCTCCAGCGGGAAGATCGCGCCGCTGAACAGATAGAGCGCACCGGCCACCGCTTCCCCTACAAAGAAATTGTGGTTGGCGATCATCAGCGTGATGCTGGCCAGGATCAGGCCCATCATCGCCAGCATGCTAATGCCGATGACGAGCGATACACTGAACAAGACCCAATTGACGTTGGTGATGTCGAGCGGCAGGTGCAGGAACAGGGTCCCCACCGCGATCGTGATGAAGACCGCCACCGTTCCGATCAGGAACCGAGAGACACCGCGTCCCAGCCAGTAGAAGGGAATGCTGATGGGCGCGATGTACATATATTTGAGGGTTTTGTAGTGTTCACGGTCGTCGATGACCGCCCACGAGACTCCCGTCATGACCGCACCCACGTAGATGTAGAACGCATTGCCAAGGTAAATGTAGGGGAAAAGCGGCGACTCGTAATCCCCACCGGTGATGATGCTGTACATCACCACCAGGATGGCGGCAGTTGCGAGGGGTTTGATGATGACGTAGACCGCAAAGAGGAACGGGTCGGTCCAGTTGGATTCAACCTGCCAGCCCAACCAGGTTGCCATACGAAATGAACGATACGTTTCAGAACGGTTCATAAAATCTCCAATCTCCAGTGTCATTGCGAGCGAAGCGAAGCAATCTCGACCTAACTCGGAGATTGCTTCGCCATCCTTCGACTACGCCGCCGACGAACGGCGGCTCCGCTCCCCAGAAGATCACCGGGACTTCGCAGGACGGCTCACAATGACATTAACGCCGACTCTCCGTAATTCTGCCCTCACGGATCGCCAGCTTTTCCATGTAATCCAGCAGGAACTTGGCGCCGGTGAGGAAGACCACACACAGAACGATCAGTACTGTGATTTCCACTGTCACCTGGAGGAATCCGAGCGACGCGCCGGAGGGGAAGATCAACTGCCGCATCGCGTCCAGCCCGAGGGTGAGCGGAATGAACGAGGCCGCCGCGGCGACCCAGAAGTTGAACGATTTGATCGGGAAGTAAAAACCTGAGGCCAGATAGATGGGTTCCTGTGCGAGGTTGGAGAGGTGCCAGGCTTCGCGGCTGAGCAACAGGAACAGGGAGGCGCTCATCATACCCATTCCATATAGCGCGGTCATCGCCAGGAAGAAGACCGCGATCAATTGCCAGAAGCTTGTGACGGTGAACTGCACCTGGAACATCCATGTGCCCAGCACGATGATCGCCAGCGCGCGCAGCGCGGTGGCCACCAGCCCGCCCAGGGCCATGCCCAGTAAGATGGCCATCATGGAATTGGGCGCCATGATATACAGGGCCAGGTTGCCAGTTTCCTTCTCCCAGTACAACTGGCTGGACATGCTCCACAAAACATTCATCCAGAACGCGGTCATCGCGCCGCCAACCACCACGAAGCCCACATACTCTTCGGGTGCGCCGATGGCGCGATAGACGAACACGTAGGCCGAAACTGCCAGCATGGGCATGAAGATTTCGAAGAAGATCCACGACTTCTCACGCTGCTGACCGATGACGCGCGGGTACGAACGGGCCAGGATGGTTTTCAGGAACAGCCTCCAGCCTGTCACCTTTTTGGCTGAGGCAAAAACCAGCGACTTATTTTCTTTCATTGGGCGCCTCCGATTGTTCGACATCTTCCATGCGCTGACCTACCAGATCCATAAAGACATCCTCAAGCGTCGGTTCGCGTTTTGTCAACCGCAGCACCTTGATATGCTTTTGTGTCAGGATATTAATGACGGTGGCCAGTGCGGATTCCTCTAAGAGGATCAACTCCAGTTTCGCGCCGCCTTCAGTCTGGGTCAACGCGGCTTTCCGGACTTCAGGCTGCTGCTCCAGTATTTTATCGGTCAACCCGTTGAGCGGACTCGTCTCGATTTCGAAGATGGCATCGCGCTGCAAATTGTGCTTGAGGTTGGCAGGCGTATCACAGGCCAGCACGCGCCCCTTGTTGATGATCGCCACGCGGTCACATAGTTCCTCGGCCTCGACCATGTAATGGGTGGTGAGTAGTAAGGCGCGGTTCTTATCAGCATCCATCCACTCACGGATCAGTTTGCGTGCGTCGCGCGAGGCGCCCACGTCGAGTCCCAGTGTCGGCTCATCGAGGAACAACACTTCAGGGTCGGTGAGAAAGCCGCGCACGATGTTCATCTTCTGGCGCAGGCCCGTGGAAAGATCGGATGATTTTGTATTGATGCGGTCCTGCAAACCCACCAGCGTGAGCAGTTCTGTGATCCTTTTGTTTGCTTCCTTGGAGTCCATGCCGTAGAACTGCGAGAACATCCACAGGTTTTCGCGCACCGTCAGCAGGCCATAGCCCGATGACTCGCCGCCCGAGACCATGTTAATGCGCGGCCGGACCAGGTGCGGGGCCAGGCTCACATCCTGAGAGGCAACACGCGCCCAGCCCGCGGTCGGCGCGAGCAGCGTGGTGAGGATCTTGATCAGGGTCGTCTTGCCCGCGCCGTTTGGTCCCAGCAGGCCGAATAGCTCACCGCGTTCCACCGTCAGGTTCACGTCCTCCAGGGCGACCAATTCCTTGCGCTCCTGGCGTTCCTTTTTGTTGCCGCGTATCTTATAGACACGCCCGAGGTCTTTGGTCTCCACCGCGTAGTTAGACATGGTTCTCCTTTGATAACGATAAGTGGAAAATTTGTTCTATTCTACCGCGCTTAGGCTCAACGTGACAGTCACTTTTTTCAATTTGCCGCCCCCACGGTGTGTCGCTAAAGTGACTGTCACCTACTTTGCATCCTTGCAAAATGCCCCCTTTACGGGGCAATCGTAGGGTAATCGTAGGCTGCACGTCAAGCAGGTTTGGGGGCATTATGATAAATTAGACACAGCAAGGTGATTTCTCTTCTCCTCCTTTCGTAGGGAACCGCGGTCGGCGTCCGCGGTTCTCACACTTTAAAGGGCAGTATAATCGTCATACATCGTCCCGAAGGATCTTGTGATTCCAAATTGTCCTTCGCCAAAACCTTCGGGACGCTCTGAAATGAGGAAAAGATGCCTGTTCAAATCACCATTATTGGCCTGGGTCAGGTGGGAAGTTCCATCGGGCTGGCGCTGGCCGGGCAGCCTAACATCAAACGAGTTGGTCACGACACAAATTTTGAAGTAGGTCGCCTTGCCCAAAAAAGCGGCGCTGTGGACGAATTCAAGACGAATTTGCCCGCCTCGGTCAGTGAAGCGAATGTCGTTATCCTGAGCCTGCCCTTTAGTGAAGTACGCGAGACACTCGGCTATATCTCGCAGGACCTGCGGGAAGGGACGGTCGTGCTCGACACGGCTCCCGCCAAAGCGATAGTGACCGCATGGTTCCAGGAACTGATCCCCCAGGGACGTTACTATGTGGGACTGGCGCCGGCCATGGGCGCAGGCTATCTGCATGGCATGGATCTGGGGCACCAATCTGCCCGGGCGGACCTGTTTGCAAAAGGCCTTTTTATAGTAAATGCTCCTCATGGAACGCCCGGCGAAGCGGTGAAGCTGGCGACCGATCTCGTATCTTTGCTGGGTGCCCAGGCCCTGATCTCTGATTCTGTCGAAGCGGATGGCTTGCTGGCATCCACACACATTCTGCCGCAATTGGCCTCTGCCGCGCTGCTGGATGCAACCGTGGACCAGCCGGGCTGGGCGGAAGCGCGCAAGCTGGCGGCACGTCCGTATGCAACAGCCACAGCAGCCGCGGCTTATCATGATGAGGCGAAGTCATTAAGCGAAGCCGCACTGGTAAACCGTCAGAACATAGTCCGGGTGCTGGATGTGTACATGGCGTCGCTGCAGCGGCTGCGCGATCAGATCCAAGAGGGTGATGGCAAATCTGTGGCTGAGTTTCTCGAAGATGCCGTAAAGGCCCGCGACCGCTGGCTGGAAGAACGCACCAGGGCCGATTGGCAAACGATTGAAAGCACCCCAGTTCAATCCTTTGGCGACAAGCTGAACCACATGTTCCTGGGCAACATCATGGAACGCACGAAGAAACGAAAGTAGTCGCTTCGCCTGATGGTCGCGTAGCCTAGTAGTTCAATATCTGGATTGATAATGCCCTGTTACTGTTATATTGTCGAATGCGCTGATGGAACGTATTACACTGGCTGGGCGCTCGACCTCCAAAAACGGGTAGACATACACAACAAGGGACGTGGCGCAAAATATACGCGCATGCGCCTGCCGGTCAAGCTGGTGTATATGGAGGAACAGCCGGATAGAAAGTCCGCGATGAAGAGGGAGATCGCAATTAAAAGAATGGACAGGGATGGCAAACGAAAGTTGATTGTGAAAAGTAAACACGGAAACACGTAGACACGAAAACACGTTCCTGATACACAAAAGGCTGGATGGTCTCACGACCTCCAGCCTTGTCTACTTGCGCGTAAGCGCCTGTGTACCTGTCTACTTGCTCTCGTTCACAAACAACGGCAGATGTCCCAGCGCCAGGATACGCATCCATTGCGCTCGGTCCCCTTCGGTGAAGATGGCCGCCTCCGCCACGACCCTCGAACCGGCCTTATCCAGGATCATCCGCATTCCCTGTAAGGTTGACCCCGTGCTGATCACGTCATCCAAAATCACGACCTTCTTGTCCTTTATCATGGCGATGTCTTTTTCGTCAAGGAACAGGACCTGCGGCTGGCCGGTGGTAATCGACAGGGTCTCTGCCTTGAGCGCATCGCCCATGTAAGGCTTATACGCTTTGCGCAGCACCACGTAAGGCTTTTGCGTTTCGACGGACAACGCGTGCGCCAGCGGAATAGACTTGGCTTCGGCCGTTACCAGCACATCGTAGTGTATATCCTTGAGTCTGGCCGCCAGTTCCCTGGCACAGGCCTGCACAAACTCGGTATCGCCCAAAATATTCAGGATGGCGATTTTCAAACCGGGCTTGATCTCGAACAAACGTAATTCGCGCTTGATTCCAGCAACTTCAACCGCATAGGTTTCACGTTGTGGCATTGTGATCCTCCAAATGATTTTGCTTGCTCCCCTTAAACGTATTGTGAAATTTTCCGTGCGTAGTTTATCACAATTCAATTTATAATCACATCACCTTCAATCTCCAATTCTCTAATTACTGTTCCTAACACCATGCTCCCCGACCTCCAGCTCAACGATCACCTGCGCCTGCGCAAACAGCACCCCTGTGGCTCTTATGAGTGGATTGTCACGCGGCTGGGCGCTGATATTGGTTTGGAGTGCAAAGGCTGCGGACGACGCGTTATGCTGACCCGCCGTGAACTTGCCAAACGGCTCAAAACCAATCTCACCAAACACGAAGAAGAGCAACATGGACAGCCAACCAACTCCTAGAAAACCTCACATCGTTTTTTATTTCTCCGATACCGGCGGCGGACATCGTTCCGCCGCCGAGGCGATCATCGAGGCGGTTCAATTGAAGTATGGCAAGGCTGCCACCACTGAGATGGTGGATTTCTTCAAGGATTACGCGCCGCCGCCATTCAATCGCGTGGGCGCCATGTACCCGTATATGGTGAAAGCGCCGCACCTGTGGGGCGCTAGTTTCCATGCCACAGATGGGCGTGCACGGGCGCGTGTCATCACTACTACCCTGTGGCCCCTGGCCCGCAAAGCGGCGCGTACGCTGGTGCGGAGCCGGCCTGCAGATCTGATCGTGACGGTCCACCCGTTTGCCAATTCTTTTGCACTGAAAGCACTTGGCGTCAATCGCCCGCCGTTCATCAACGTGGTCACCGATATGGTCACCACGCATGCCCTGTGGTATGACAAACGCGCCGACCTCATCCTCGTCCCTACGGAGACCGCGCGCCAACGCGCCCTCAAATACAACATGCCGCCCGAAAAAGTTCGGGTGGTGGGGCTGCCGGTGGCAGACCGTTACTGTCAACCATTGGGCCGTAAAAGTATTATGAAGAAAAAACTGGACTGGCCTGTGGATAAACCTGTCGTCCTGCTGGTGGGCGGTGGAGAGGGAATGGGCCCGCTGGCAAAGGCCGCCCGCGCCATAGACGAATCGGGGTTGAACGTGACACAGGTCATCGTGTGCGGACGGAATCAGAAGCTGAAAACAGCACTCGAAGCGGAGCAATGGGAGAACCCCACGCTCATCTATGGTTTTACACGCGATATGCCAGACTTCATGCGCGCCTCTGATTACCTCGTGACGAAAGCCGGTCCCGGCACCATCGCGGAGGCCCTCAACGCGCAACTGCCCATCATTTTGTATGCAAAACTACCGGGGCAGGAGGATGGCAACGTTACCTTTGTGCAGGAGGAGGGCGCCGGGGTCTGGGCGCCTTATCCACAGGACGTCGTCCGTGCGTTGACGCGTTGGATCACACACCCGGCCGAACGCCAGCGAGTCATCGAAAATTGCCGTCGCGCCGGCCGGCCCGAGGCGGCGCGCACCATTGCGCAGACCATTGGGGAAATGTTAGGGTTGGAAGAAGAAAAAAGAGAAACTTAATTCTCCGAATGCATATACACCCTTTGAACGGGGAATGGCATATGGATCCCTTACTTATCCAGGGCTTGCTTGATCAACAAAAAAGCTGAATCCTTTGCAGTAGCTGGGTCGGTTTTGGAGGTGTCGATCCAGAAACTTGTATTGAATTCCAGAGCCGAATCGCCAAAATTGGAAAAGCTGGTTAAAGGCTTCGGTTCAGCGACAACGCCCGGAATGTTTTGAATGGATTCTAGAATCGCTTTGCGCGCGGCCTCCGTATCAGCCTCATAGCCCACCCTGAAAGTCAGATCCACCCGCCGGCGATCGGCGCGGGTGTAATTAACGATGGGGCCTGCCAGAATACTTGCATTGGGGACATTCACGATCCGACCATCAGAGGCCTTGAGTTCTGTGGATCGCAGGTCAATCTCCAGCACGGTGCCGTCAAAGCCTGCCACGCCGATCACTTCGTTGATATGAAAAGGCTGCTGAATTAACAGGATGACTCCGGCTGCAAAGTTCTTCATCACGTCCTGCAGGGCAAAACCAACTGTGAACCCCAAAATCCCCAGGCCCGCCAGAAAGGCGGTCACATCAAAGAATCTTTGCAAGGCTGTGATAATTCCTGCTACCACGATTGTCCCATAAGCCAGTTGTGCCAGGAGCTGGGTGACTCCCTCGGGTGCATTTCGCCTTTTGAGCACCCGGTTGACGATCCGGCTCAATACCCGCGCGAAGTACACAGCGAGGATAAATATCCCCAGGGCAGTAAGCAGATTTGGAATACCTTGAATCAGGCCATCGATAAACAGGTTGATGTAATTTTGCATGGCGCATCTCCTCAGCAATTTTTGACGTATCTTAACCGAAAGCCAGGGCTGAGTCCACTGACATGGACATGATTAATGGATTTGCCACAGAATACTCACTAAAGTAGCTCACCCCAAAGCCCGAATGATGAAAGCAACGTGACATGCTTCACGATGTCGCTCAACAGAAACGGCGACATCAATGTCGCGTTACAGCTACTGTCACATTAGCAGACATAAAAATGGAGATTTTCTCTGAGTTCTCCGTGTCTCTGTGGCAAAATCTTTTAGCACTCCCTTCCTTGAAGCGAAATTGATGTGCCTGATATAATCCTCCCGATGCCCATCCTTGATTCGCATACAATGGATTTTTTCAGCCGCAGCCCTGAGCAGACCCGCCGCATTGGCATGCGTGTGGGCGGCGCGCTGCAAACAGGTGATGTGATCTGTCTGCAGGGTGAGCTGGGCGCAGGCAAGACCACTTTTGTGCAGGGTATTGCACACGGCTGGGGTTCATTGGATGCAGTTTCCAGCCCAACATTTATTCTCGTCAATGTGTATCGCCGCGCGGATCAAAGCCAACTCTTTCACATGGATGCCTATCGCCTCGATTCCACGCCGGAAGCGGAAGAGCTGGACCTGGACACCATGCTGGCTGATGGCGCGCTGGTCATCGAATGGCCCGAACGCGTGGCGGGGCTCATCCCCCCCGAAAGATTATGGGTCGAACTCGAGCATGTGGATGATGAAGGGCGCGAGATGAAATTTAAAGCCAGGGGCAAACGCTATGACGAATTGCTCGCAGTGGTCCGTCATGCATTTGGAGGGGATTGATGCTGCTGGCGGTTGATACCTCTACCACGCAGATCGGGCTGGCGCTGTATGAGGGCGCGCAGGTTATCAGTGAATATGCCTGGCGCAGTGGACACCGTCACACCGTGGAGCTTGCTCCTGCCACGGCTGAGCTACTGGCACGTTGCGGCCTGTCGATGGAGGATGTGCAGGCATTGGGGGTAGCACTGGGCCCTGGTTCGTTTACGAGTCTGCGGGTGGGACTGGCTTTTGTAAAAGGCCTGGCGATGGCGCGGCATATTCCCCTGATGGGCATTCCTACGTTGGATATTCTCGCGCACGCGCAACCGGTATCAAAACTTCCGCTGGCGGTCGCGATCCAGGCCGGGCGCGGACGATTCGCTTTAGGCTGGTATAAAGCCTCCAGAAAGCAATGGCAGGCCCAGGACGACGCGCGAGTCGTGACTCTCGAAGCGTTGCTAGCGGAAGTACAGAATCCGTGTGTGGTGTGTGGAGAGTTCCCGGCGGAAGTCCGTCAACAAATTTTGAATCATGAAGAGGCGCGGCTCGTCTCACCGGCGGGTTCGGTGCGCAGACCGGCAGTACTGGCGGAACTGGCCTGGGCGCGCTGGCAAAACGGTGATACGGATGACGAAGCCTCCCTGGCGCCCATCTATTTGCATATTGCCGAGCCGATTCCATGAACGTTCACATTCGCAGGATGACGGTAGAGGATGTGCCCGCGGTTGCCCAATTGGACCAGCTTTCGTTTTCGCTGCCGTGGACCGAGCGTTCGTTCCATTTCGAAGTGACCTCGAACCCGGCTTCACGCTGTTGGGTAGCAGAACAGGCTGGCCGCATCGTAGGTGTGGTGGTGGCCTGGCTGCTGGTGGATGAAATGCACATCGCCACCATTGCTACACATCCTGATTTTCGCAGGCAGGGGATTGCATGGGCGCTGCTGGCACACGTGCTGAAATTAGGTGCCGACGAGGGCGCGCTCAGTTCATTTTTGGAGGTACGGGAGAGTAATCTTGTCGCGCAGGCCATGTATCGCAAATTTGGTTATGAGGTAACTGGCCGGAGGCCGCGCTATTATAAGGATAACGGCGAGGACGCCATCCTGATGACGCTGGAGAATTTGCAAGATCGAGTAGATACAGAGACAGGTAAACAGAAAAGTCAGTAGACAGGCAGGTTGATGATGGATGCTCAAGAAACGCTTACCCAAATCGCAAAGGAAGTTGCCACTTGCACGAATTGCGCGCTCCATCATTCGCGCAAGAAGGCCGTGCCGGGCGAAGGGCCCGCCCAGGCTGAGATCATGTTCATCGGCGAAGGACCCGGATTTCACGAAAACGAGCAGGGCCGTCCCTTTGTGGGCGCGGCGGGTCAGTTCTTGGATCAACTGCTCCAGCAGGCCGGTGTGACGCGCGCCGAGGTCTGGATCGGCAATGTGGTAAAATGCCGCCCGCCCGGCAACCGTGACCCGTTGCCCGAGGAGCTCGCCGCCTGCGATGTGTATCTGGAAAGGCAGATCGCAGCCATCAACCCGAGCGTCATTGTGACCCTGGGACGCTTTTCGATGAGCAAATTCATGCCCGGCGCCAAGATCAGCCAGGTGCATGGGCAAATGCGCAAGGTTGGGAATCGCTACGTCATCGCCATGTTCCATCCCGCCGCGGCGCTGCACCAGGCTTCGCTCAAGCCTGCCATATTAGCGGACTTTGCAAAACTGCCTGAACTATTGAAACAAGCGCGGGCCGGCCTGGGCCGCGAGAAAGTTGAAGTCCAGAAGCAGGATGAAGACAGGGAAGAACCGAAGCAGTTGAGTTTGTTTTGACCCTCTCCTCTGGCCCCTCTCCCAAAATGGGAGAGGGGTTGGGGTGAGGGAGAGGAAAAGAATGTCGATCAAAGAAGACCTCATCAAAAGACTAAGAAACAAGGAAGCAAAAGTTGCGATTTTGGGACTCGGCTACGTGGGACTGCCCCTGGCCGTTGTCTTCGCCGAGGCCGGATTCCACGTGACGGGCATTGATCCGGACTCACGCAAGGTTGATTCGCTCAAGAATTGCATCTCCTACATCCCGGACGTGAAGACCGAATCGATTGCGAAGCTTGTCCAATCGGGTCATCTCACGGCCACCATAGATTTCTCTATGTTGAAGCATATGGACGCGGTCAGCATCTGCGTGCCGACGCCTCTGCGCCAGACCGGCGACCCCGATATGTCGTTCATCATCTCGGCCACCGAGGACCTGGCGAAGTATATGCACAAAGGCATGGTGGTGGTACTGCAATCCACTACCTATCCCGGCACGACGCGTGAACTGCTTTTGCCAAAACTTGGCGCCGAACATAGGCTGAAAGTTGGGGAGGACTGGTTCCTGGCTTTTTCCCCCGAGCGGGTGGACCCCGGTCGCGAGGATTTCGTGACCAAGAATACGCCCAAGGTGATGGGGGGCATCACCGAGGCCTGCGGCGAGGTGGCAACTGCCTGGTATGAAGGCGCCATCGACATCGTTCATCGCGTTTCATCTGCCGAAGCCGCCGAGATGGCCAAGCTGCTGGAAAACACCTTCCGCATGATCAACATTGGCCTGGTCAATGAACTGGCCATCATGTGTGAACGCCTCGGCGTGGATGTGTGGGAGGTGATCGATGCCGCCGCGACCAAGCCTTTTGGTTTCATGAAGTTCACACCCGGTCCCGGCCTGGGTGGTCACTGCATCCCGATCGATCCGTTATATCTTTCATGGAAGATGAAGTCGTTCAACTACAACGCCCGCTTTATTGAGCTGGCCTCCGAGATCAACACCAACATGCCCCGTTACGTGGTCAGCCGCGTGATGGAGGCCTTGAACGATCGCGGCAAGCCGCTCAAGGGTTCAAGGATCCTGGTGCTGGGCGCGGCCTACAAACCCGATGTTGACGACGTGCGCGAATCGCCCGCGCTGGATGTGATCGGCCTGTTGCAGAAGAAGGGCGCGGTCGTGCAATATCATGATCCATACATTCCGCACATCCATCACGAATACGATGGCTGGCATATGGACAGCATCCACGATGTGATGAAAGCCGTCCAGGAGGCCGATGCGGTGGTGATCGTGACCAATCACAAAGTCTATGATTATGAGGCGATCGTCGCTTCGGCCAGGTTCGTGTTCGACAGCCGCAACGCCACGCGCAAGGCTGTGAAGGATAGTGAAAAGGTTGTGAGGTTATAGACCCTGGACAATGGACGGCGGACGGTGGTTGAGTAGTCCTGAGCGAAGCGTAGCGGAGGCGAACGAACACGCCGCCTACTCAACCACCGTATGCATTTAGGAAAATATGGCGCATTACTTAGTTACCGGCGCGGCGGGATTCATCGGCGCGCGCACCGCAGAAATGTTGATTCAAGATGGGCATACCGTGGCTGGCATTGACAATGTCAACACCGCCTATGACCCGCGCATGAAGGAATATCGCCTGAAAAGGTTACTTGAGATGCCGAGTTTTGCCTTTCGGAAGTTGGATATTTCAGACAAGTCCATTATCGATCAACTCAAAAACGAAAAATTCGATGGTCTGATCAATCTGGCTGCCTGGGCAGGTGTACGCGCCAGCGTGCGTAACCCCTGGATTTACGTGGAAAGCAATATGACCGGGACCCTCAATATGCTGGAGTTATGTCGCCAGACCGGGACGAGGAAATTTATCATGGCCTCTACCTCGAGCATCTATGGAGAGAACCCGCCATACCCCACACCTGAATCTGCCTCCAGCAGTGAACCGCTTCAGCCCTACGCCGCCAGTAAAAAAGGGGCCGAAGCCATGGCGCACGCTTATCATCATTTGTACGGCATTGACGTGACGGTCCTCCGATTCTTCACCGTCTACGGTCCGGCTGGCCGGCCTGACCTTTCCATCTTCCGGTTTGTGCAGTGGATCAGCGAAGGGCGTCCCGTGCGCGTGAATGGAGATGGCGAACAATCGCGTGGTTTTACGTATATTGACGATATCGCCCGCGGCGTGATCCTGGCGCTGAAGCCGGTAGGTTATGAGATCATCAATCTCGGTGGCCATGATGTCATCACCATCAACAACTTGATCAAACTGGTGGAGGAGGTGGTCGGGAAGAAGGCCACCGTTCAATATGGCCCGCCTGACCCCGCGGACATGCGCTCGAATTGGGCGGACGTCACCAAGGCGGGCGAATTGCTTGGCTGGGAACCGCAGTTCGGTATGCGCGCCGGGGTGGAAAGGCTGGTCGAATGGTACAACGCCGAGCGCGAGTGGGCGAAGGATGTGCTCACATCGTGATAACACGTTACGAGTTACATGTTACAGGTAACTTGTAACCCGTAACTCGTTTCCATCCCATGCTCTCCCTCGACAAACTCAAATCATTCCTTCGTGACGACCCGTTGATCCGCCGCGTGCTGCGGAACAGCGGGTATTTGTTTAGCGGGAATACGATCTCAGCCGCGCTAGGCTTTCTGCAGGGCATCCTGGTCGTGCGTCTGTTGGGCATCGAGCAATTTGGCGCGTTGACAGCCATCCTGCTCTTTGCATCGAACGTGAATCGTCTGCTTTCATTCCGTATGAGCGAAGTGACGGTCCGGTACATAGGGGAAGCCTTCGCCCAGAACCAGACGGAACGCGCCGCCTCCCTTGCCAAATGGATCGGCCTTGCGGAGGCGATTACATCCGTCCTGGCGTATATTGTTTTATTCATTCTGGCTCAGTGGTTTTCAAAAGATCCTGCCGCGATTGGCCTATATCGCTACTATGGCTTGTTCTTGCTTGCCAATCTGGTCTACGAGACTTCCACCGGCGTCCTGCAGGTCACGGACAAGTTCAAACAGGTGGCGTTTGCCAACCTGCTCCAGAGCATTGCGATTACCATCTTGATCCTTCTCGCCTTTTTCATGCGTTGGGGCATGTTCGAAATTCTGACGGCCTATCTGGCGGGCAAGCTCCTGGCTGCGCTGGTTGTCACCGGGTCAGCGGTCGGGGAATTACAGCGGAAGCTGGGCAGTGCCTGGGTGCAGGCCTCGCCACGTCTGGTCACGGAATGGAAGGAGATCGCTGGCTTTGCCCTCAACACGAACATCAACGGCACGGTGAATCTATTTGCGCGCGATAACGTTCCACTGTACATTCAATATCTGGTCTCAGATGTGGCCCTGGGGTACTTCCGGCTGGCGACGAGTCTCATCAACCTGGTGATGCTGCCTATCGAGCCGCTCATCTGGCCCACATATGCCGAGATCACGAAGACCATCTCACAAAAACAATGGCAGGCCACACGACGCCTGTTGAAGCAGGTCAGTGCCATCGGTGGCGCCTGGACCCTGCTGGCGGGTGGCGGGCTGGCCGCGTTGGGCTGGTGGCTCATCCCGTTCCTCTATGGCGCCGAGTCCGCACCTGCCTATGCCTGCGTCCTGATCCTGCTGGTTGGCTATAGCATTGCCAACGTGATGAATTGGAATCGCCCGTTGTTACTTGCCCTGGGACATCCGAACTATCCACTTGTGGTTGCCGCGATTACCGGCGCGCTCGAAATCATTCTGCTCTTCCTGCTCGTGCCGAGCGGCGGCTATCTCGTTGGCGCAGCGATCTTCTCGGCCTATCTCGCCATATCCATCCTCATCAACGTCGCGCGTGGGTTATCCATCCTCAATCGCCATGAGGCGGCCGCACCATGAGCATCGTTGCCATCGCGGGCTCGACCATTCCCTCCGATACTGCCAACAGCATTCAGGTCATGAAAGCCTGCGCCGCCCTCGTGCAACTGGGTCACAGCCTCACGCTCCTAGTGCCGAGAGATCCTGTAAATCGTCAATCGCAAATCGTAAATCCTAAATCGCTAAAATCGCACTACGGTTTGCAAACCGACTTTCCCATCGAGTGGTTGTCCACCTCAAGCCGTCGCATGTTCACATGGCAAGCTGTCCAACGCGCTCGCGCGCTCAACCCTGACATCCTCTACACCTGGTTTCCCCAGTCAGCGGTCTTTGGTCTGCTGTATAAAATTCCCACGATCTTTGAGATCCACATTCAACCCACCGGTTTTTTTGGTCCTGTCTGGCATCAGGCCCTTGCCAGATTGCCCGGACGCAAACGACTGGTCTCCATCACGCGTGCTTTGGTCGATGTGCTCGAATATGACTATAACATTCGTATGAAACCAGACGAGGTCGTGATCGCGCCCAACGGCGTGGACCTGGAGCGTTTTGCCTCGCTGCCCTCTACGCCGGAACTTGCCCGCCAGGCCTTGGACCTTCCCTCCACTCCGACCGTGATGTGCACAGGTCACCTCTACGCCGGTCGCGGCGCGGACCTGTTCCTGGCCCTCGCAAAATCCATCCCACAGGCACACTTTGTCTGGGTCGGTGGCCGTCCGGAGGATGTGACAACGTGGAAGCAACGCGCGGAAACTCAAAATATCCCCAACATCACCTTCACAGGCTTCATTCCGAATCAAGATCTTCCACTCTACCAATCCGCAGCGGACATCCTGCTCATGCCCTACAGCCGCTCCATCATGGGCTCCAGTGGCACCGCGGACTCAGCTGGCGTCGCCAGCCCGATGAAGATGTTCGAATATATGGCGGCGGGACGGGCGATCCTTACGGCTGATTTGCCGGTGATTCGGGAGGTGTTGAATGAGAGGAGTGCGGTGTTCTGCGAACCAGAGGAGGTTGGAGACTGGAGATTGGAGATTGAGAAGTTGCTGGGGGATGAGGCGCGCAGGGTTGAGTTGGGGAAACGGGCGAGAGAGGCTGTGGCAGGTTATACCTGGCTGGCGCGGGCGGAGAAAATCATGAAAGGTATATAAGCCGGGCTTCAAACCTGACTTATTCCTATCAGATCCATCGTGTACAAGTGGAGAGGTTTATCCAGTTAAATTCCGGCCAGGTTATTTTTCGGCGTTAAACCCATAGCCAACCAAATCGTTAAAATTCAATTCAAAAACCACATCATCTTCCAGATGGGTAACCACATACGCTAAGCGATGTAATTCCTGCTCAATTTCAAATATGCGTTGACAAAGTTGATCCATTTCCTGCCTCTCCTCGCTGGAAATATCATCTTTGCCATACAAGATATAACCACTTGATCCATGTCCATAATCTGGACGCGTACTCCGCACAAGATAAGAGCGAACTTTTGGCGTATCTTTCAAAAACCTATCGAGTGATTCGTTGCGTTGCTTTAGACGTTGCTCAAGTTCTGTGCGTCGATGGGTAATTGCGTTTTTTATTTCTTTACCCGTCTTTCGAAAAACTACGTTCATTGCATTGCCTCCTATTTATACCGGTATATCTTCCCTGGGTCGAATATTTTGGCACGAAATTCGAAATTCTGTGATCACACCATTCACATCATCGAATGTTTCGGTGTCCTTCATGACTTCTCGATATAGAATCCGTTCGGCTACCACAGGTACTTTGAAACACCAATAAACGGGCATCAAAGGGTTTATCCAAAGTTTACTATTTTGGGTTCGAGAGGTTGCTTGATGATTTCCATATTTCCCTTCTACTGCGGAAATTATCGAACTTGACACAATACTGATATGGTGAGGCATGAATTTGAAGACATACTCTGTCGCTCTGCGATACAGTTGAACCTCTCGCATTTCTTCTAGAATGGAAAACATTCCTAAGTAACCATGATTACGAATGATTTCGGCAACGGCTTCCAGAAAATGTGCATGACACACACCATGAAAATAATCCACACCGAAACCAAGACAGGCTAACATTTTGCGCTCAACTGCAAGTTCATTTACCGCCACGATGCTGGAGATATCCTCCTGTGGAGTGCCCAACCCGATCTCATCACCGCGCATCAGGCTGTCTGTTCCACCGTCAACTAAAATAATTGTATCCAGCGATAGATGTTGAATAAGAGCACGGTAACTTGACAACAGCGGCTTTACCCCTGTGCGTTCAAAACAGTATATGGGAATTTCCTTCCCTTGCTCACGAAACCATTGTGAAAGGAATTTTTCAGGAAAGTAATCCGTGAACGAAGGCATATCGGCTGAGACTTTGAGTAGGGTAGGCGATAATCTGTCTTCTTTTGTAACTTGGGGTGGCGGCAGAAAAGAAAAGGACAGATTGGCCAGGTGGACTTGTTTGCCTGCAGCTTCCAGAGCAAAATAGAGAGGCAGTCCGCTGAATATATCAAATCCACCGCCTGCACCTGCAATCAAGATATGCTGTGCTTTGTCTATTTCCTTGAAGAAAGGTAGTTCAAGCATGGCAAAATCCTTTTGAATGAAACACCCAGCCGTCAGTTACCCAATGTCAATTCATGCCAACCAATTACATGCAAAATTATATCTCTGACCCAGGAAACAACCATTGCAAAATGGGATTAGTGTAGAATCGCACCACATGAACCTCAAGAAAACTGACTTGGTCTGGATCCTCCCCCTTGCACTCGTGTTGGGAGCAGGATTGTCCTCCCTGCAACCAGGCAACTGGTGGATCGGCTTTGCCTCCTTCTCTTTCCTTTTCCTTCTTTCCCTGACAATTCTCCAATTCTCTTATCGCTGGTCAAACGGCGGCCGAACGCTCGGACTAATTCTCTCATTTGCCTTCGCCCTGCGCCTGCTCGTCGGCGTTTCATTGTATGTCTTCCTTCCCATCTACGGTCACGGAGATGCCGATGACAAATCTGGTTTCGTCTTCACCGACGCGCATCGCCGCGACGACGAAGCCTGGAAGCTGGCGAGCTCAGACCGTTTCATCCTGGAAGCATTCAACAAAAAGTTTGCCTATGACCAGTATGGTGGTCTGCTGGCGTTCAGCGCGCTGGTTTACAGATATTTGTCACCCGATGCACACCGTCCCTTGCTGCTGGCCTTGATGTCTGCGATTGTGGCCGCCCTGGGGATTCCGTTTTTGTGGAAGGCGGTCAGTCAGGTTTTCGGGGAGAAGGTCGCCTGGGCGGTGGCGTGGATCTTTGCGCTGTACCCTGAAAGTATCCTGCTGGGGGCTTCCCCCATGCGAGAGCCGTATTTGCTGATGTTCAGCGCAATGGCGTTGTATGGGTTTGTAAATTCTGGAGTTCGGGAGCTTGCTCCCGCAACGAACGCCAGCAAGCTGGCTGACTCCAGAGTGGCTGCCAGAATTTGGCTGGCGCTTAGCCTACTAGGCATGATCCTGGTCTCGCCTGCGGTGGCGCTGGCTACCTTGATTATTTTCGCCGGGTGGATGTGGTCTACGACGAGTGAGCGCGGCGCGATTTCGTGGAAGGCGATCCTTGTGTTCGCCATCATTTTTGTCCTGGGCCTGTTTTTTCTTTCCGCCTCCCTGAATCGTTCGGGCGAATTTGATTCCTCCTCTCCGTTGAGTGTCGTCAACGATTGGCTGAAGCTGGCGGTGAACTGGAATGTCTACCGCATTGAACGCGAATCAGGCTGGATCCAAAAGCTCTTCGACGAGATGCCTGAGTGGATGCGCCTGCCGTTTGTCGCCATTTATGGAATCTTGCAACCTGTCCTGCCTGCGACACTTATCAAACCAACCGAACTTATCTGGAAGATCATTTATATACTGCGCGCGCTGGGTTGGTACACGCTGCTCCCGTTGCTGATCCTGTCCTTCGGAGCGGGATCAGGCCCCGGCTTCGCGCAGAGGCGGTCACTCATCCAATGGCTGGCGCTTCTCACATGGGCCTGGATCCTGCTGGCGGCGTTACGCGGCGGCGGCGACCAGTGGGATAATCCCCGTTACCGGACCATCCTGTTCTTGTGGCAGGCGATCCTGGCGGGGATCGTGTGGGTCTGGTGGCAGGAAGCGCGTTCCAGGTGGGTAATGCGCCTGGTGGCATGCGAGGCTGCATTTTTGATCGTGTTCACACAATGGTATGCCAGCCGTTATTATCATTGGGGTGGGCAGTTGCCTTTTGCAGCGATGATTGCTCTGATATTCGGGCTATGGGTTATCATTTTGCTGGCCGGGTGGTGGCGGGATCGAAAGCGTGTGTCCATCCCATAATTGTAGGTTATAATTCAGTGACTGAATTTTGACTTAGGAGAATACATGCCTACTGCTTTAATAACGGGAATTACAGGCCAGGACGGTTCCTATCTGGCGGAGTTGTTGCTCTCAAAGGGATACCGTGTGATTGGGGTTGCGCGCCGCTCAAGCACTGTCACGTATGAACGCATTGAACATTTATTGGATCGAATGACACTGGTGCAGGGTGACTTGCATGACCAGGGTTCCCTGCTGACACTACTTGAGGAGTACCAACCCACTGAAGTATATAACCTGGCGGCGCAATCCTTTGTGCCAACGTCATGGAACCAACCCGCACTGACCGGCGATATTACGGCGCTGGGTGTCACGCGCATTCTGGAAGCTATCCGTTTTGTGAGCCCCAAGATCCGTTTTTATCAGGCTTCCTCCAGCGAAATGTTCGGCAAAGTGATGGAAGTGCCACAAACGGAAGCGACCCCCTTTTATCCGCGCAGCCCCTACGGGGTGGCGAAAGTTTATGGGCATTGGATCACGGTAAACTATCGTGAGTCCTTTGACATGTTCGCAGCTTCGGGCATTTTGTTCAACCATGAAAGCCCGCGCCGCGGCCTGGAGTTCGTCACCCGCAAAATTACCGATGGCGTGGCGCGCATCAAGCTGGGGCTTGCCAGGGAACTGCGTTTGGGCAACCTGGAAGCACAGCGCGATTGGGGGTTTGCCGGCGATTACGTCGAAGCCATGTGGCGCATGCTGCAGCACGACAAACCTGAGAGTTTTGTGATCGGAATGGGTGAGACACATTCGGTACGCGAGTTCTGTGAGATCGCTTTTGGTCATGCAGACCTGGACTACAAAGAGTTTGTTGTGCAGGATGAACGTTTTTATCGCCCCGCCGAAGTTGACCTGTTGATCTCCGATCCATCTAAGGCGCGTTCGGTGCTTGGCTGGGAGCCAGCGTGCAGTTTCAAAGACCTGGTCGTCACCATGATGGATTCAGATTTGAAGCGATTAAGTAAGCAGATCTCATGACCGATCTCTCGCTCGTCATCCCGGTATACAACGAAGAAGAGAACCTGTGTCTCTTGTTTGACGCCATTCAAAAAGCACTGGCACCTATTGCCGGTACTTGGGAGATCATCTTTGTGGATGACGGCAGCCGCGACAAAAGCCTGAACGTGCTGGAATCTCTGGTGGAGAAGGAGCCAGAACACGTGCGTGTGGTGGTTTTTCGCCGCAATTTTGGGCAGACTGCTGCCATTGCCGCCGGGATCGACTATTCACAGGGGCATACGATTGTGTTGCTCGATTCCGATATGCAGAATGACCCGGCGGATATCCCTTTATTGCTGGCGAAGCTTGATGAAGGGTATGACCTCGTCAGTGGCTGGCGCAAGGACCGCAAGGACAACCGCCTCACGCGTACGATCCCGTCCAATCTGGCCAACGGGTTAATTTCGTGGGTGACGGGTGTCCATTTGCATGATTACGGTTGCACCCTCAAGGCCTATCGCCGTGAGGCGCTGGAGGGGTTTCGACTGTATGGGGAGATGCATCGCTTTATTCCGGTGTTTGCCCACTCGATCGGCGCCCGTATCGCGGAACTCCCTGTCCATCACCATTCGCGCAAGTTTGGCAAGACAAAATATGGTTTGGACAGAACCCTGAAAGTCATCCTGGACCTGTTCACGGTGAAGTTCCTGCTCGATTATTCCCATAAACCGATCCGGCTGTTTGGTGGCGCGGGCATGTTGCTTATTACTGGCAGTGGTATCCTGTTGTTGTATCTATTCATCCGCCGCCTGTTGGAAGATGTTGCAGTGCTGGGCTCGCCGTTATTTCAATTGGGTGTCATGTTCTTCATTTTGGGGTTTCAATCCATTCTCATGGGCCTGATCGCTGAACTACTGGCGCGCACCTACCACGAGTCGCAAGCCAAGCCCACCTACACCATCCGTCAAACATTCAATATCAAAAGCAGGCAGTAATGCGCATCCTGGTTTTGAACCATGAATTTCCCCCGATCGGCGGAGGCGGGGGACGGGCCGCTGAGGATATCTGCCGCGGCCTGGTCAAAAGGGGACATGAGGTCACGGTCTTAACTTCTCACTTGAAGGGATTGCCACGCAAAGAAAAAATGGATGGCTACCAGATCATCCGGATCGCCTCGCTGCGGACAGAACCCTATCGCGCGAGTTTCGTCATCATGGCGGCCTACGTGCTCGCGGGACTTTGGCCCGGCTACCGTTTCATACGCCTTTTCCAACCTGACGTGATTCACGTTCACTTTGCGGTGCCGGCCGGCGCGCTGGCCTGGATGCTTTCACGGCTGAGCGGAATTCCGTATGTGTTGACGGTGCATCTTGGCGATGTCCCCGAAGGGGTTGCCGAAAAGACCAGCGGATGGTTTCGCTGGGTCTACCCATTTACACGCCTCATCTGGCGGGATGCCAGTCACAGCGCGGCGGTCAGTGAATTCACGCGCGGCCTGGCGTTGAAAAAATACAACCGGGAAATTGAGCGGGAAATTCAGATCATTCCCAATGGTGTGGATGTAAACTCCCTGAAACCGGATCGTATCGGCCTGAACGACCCGCCGCGTATCGTTTTTGCGGGGCGCTTTATGCCACAGAAGAATCCGCTGCAGGTGGTGCGTACTCTCGGTGAATTGAGAGACCTTCCATGGCAATGTGTCATGATCGGTGATGGGCCATTGCTGGAGGATGTCAAACGGGCCGTCGCTGAAAACGGCCCGCAAGACCGTTTCCAATTCACCGGCTGGCTTGGCGGAGCTGAAGTTTTGAGTTGGTTCGATCAGAGCGACATTTTGTTCATGCCGTCGCTCTCAGAGGGCCTGCCCGTTGTAGGTGTGGAAGCACTGGCAAAGGGCCTGGCGATCGTGGCCAGCCAGGTGGGCGGCTTCGTTGACATTGTAGAGGATGACCGGAATGGATTTCTGGTCCAGCCGGCAGATTTGCCTGCATTCTCAAATGCTCTCCGGCAGTTGCTTTCAGATGAAGACTGCTTATTGTCTTTTCGCCATGCCAGCCTTGAAAGAGCCCGGCAGTTTGATATTCACCGGATCGTGGAGCAGTACGAGCAAATCTTTCAGAAAGTTGCCAAAAAGTAACCAAATGGTCGATTTGCGCTCTTGTCTACAGAGTGCATCCTTTGGATAATTTGCTTAACTTGAGATTCAGTTTCAACTTACGAATCTATTCAAGAAGCTAATTTACCCGTGTGGAACATGCGTGAGATAAGCGTAGCAATCCTGTGGACAAGCGGTAAAAGAGTAAAATAGCGCTCGTGACTGGCCACATATGAATAATTAAGAAATAGCAGGTTTTCCTTTCCCAGACCTGACTTTTGTATCTGATCAAAGGAATTGAGTATGGCAAAAAGAGAGACTGTAATCGTTACGGGGGGC
>DASTOH010000304.1:0-12005 GCA_035720235.1 Anaerolineales bacterium
GTTGAACGGCTCAGACGAAGTGCGGGAATATCAGGAGGATATCGATTGGGTGTTCCACGAAGCCGGTGTTTCGTTGATGCCGGATGAAATCAATGCAAAGGTTGAGCAGTTCAGGAACGCGTCTGTTCCATTTCAGGATACGGTGTCGCCTGGAGCGATTGTCTTGGAATCGCCTTGTGATCTTTGAGTCAAAAAAAGACCCTAAAGGTTTTGCGAAGTATCGCCGAATCGAAGTGAAGGGGACAAACCCTTAGGGTCTTTGTCTCGGATTAAACTGGCTGCTTCTTCAACAGCTCCAGGAAGTGCTTGCGGAACTTGGATACCTTCGGTGCGACCACTGCCTGACAGTAAGGCTGGTAGGGATTCCGCGCGAAGTACTCCTGATGGTAATCCTCCGCCATGTAGAACTTATCCAGCTTGGTTACTTCGGTGACGATGGGACGATCCCAGATCTTCTGGGCGTTCAAGTCGTTGATCAGTTCCTCGGCAATTCTCTTCTGCTCGTCGTCGTGATAGAAGATAGCGGAACGGTATTGCGTGCCAACGTCCGCGCCCTGGCGGTTGAGGGTGGTGGGATCGTGAATGGCAAAGAAGACATGCAGCAGGTCACGGTACGAGACGATGTTCGGGTCAAAATGGACCTGTACTACCTCGGCATGTCCCGTGTCGCCGCCACAGACCTCACGATAGGACGGATTGTCCATGTTCCCCCCTGCATAGCCGGATTCCACGCCATGGACGCCCTTGATCTCATCATAAACAGCTTCGAGACACCAGAAGCACCCCCCGGCCAGTGTCGCGGTTTGAAGATTGGTGTTCATATCATTTCTCCTTTTCTTTAATCTGCCCAATAGACGTTATGTGGGAGTAAAATCTTATTAAGAAAGTATTACAGGTTATGCGTGATTGGCTCCAAGTATATATTGCTTTGATCGATATTCACTAGAGGCAGAATGGGCAAGAAATTCCGCTACAAGCTCCTTGAATTGTTGGTGGACAAGAAGTTCTATAATGAAACCTGGTATTACTACCTGACGGGAGAGTGGCGCGATTCTTTTCCAAATGAACTCAGACATTCGCGTACATTTATGATCTTCGGGCATAAGTTCTACTCACTTTTGCCCAGTGATCCTCATTGTCACGAATGTGGCATCCCCATGGCAGGGATTGGTGGAAGTGCTTTGCGATTTATGGGTTCAGCGCCCTCCAGTTTCAGTCCCCGGCTGTGCAGTGCCTGTGAAGAATCCGCGCGCTACTATGAAGTGGGCGCGGAAGTGGAACTAACCATGATCTTTGCGGATGTGCGAGATTCGACCCCTCTGGCTGAATCCAGAGGTACGATGGGGTTTACGGAAATTATTCAACGCTTCTATAAGGAAACAAGCAAAGTTTTGGTAGCATACAACGCTATGGTCAATCGCTTAATGGGAGATCAGGTCATAGCCCTCTTTGTTCCGCGATTTGTCGGAAAGAATCACGCGGTAGTGGCTCTGGCTGCCGCGCAGGATCTTTTACGGGTAACAGGGCATGGCCGCGAAGCAGGAAATGATCCATGGGTTCCAGTCGGTGTGGGAATTCATACAGGCACTGCTTATGTGGGCGCGGTCGGCGCGGCGGATGGAGTGACCGAGATCGCAGTATTGGGAAGCGCGGCGAATATGTGTGCGCGTCTCTCCTCCAAAGCCGCGGCGGGGGAGATTCTGATCAGTGAAGATAGCGTGAAATCTGGAAATCTGGATGTGGAGGGATTGGAAACTCGCTCGTTTGAGTTGAAGGGGATCAGCCATCCGGTGTCTGTACGCGTGATGAAATTTTGAAAGGGAATCTTATGACAATCAAAGTAGACCCAGAAAACAATGAGACCCGCGCCGTGTTCAATCTGACGGATTTTAGCGGTCAGAGCGTGCTGGAGATTGGTTGTGGCGATGGAAGATTGACCTGGCGTTACGCGGACCAAGCAGGGCATGTCATCGCCATTGATGCCTTCGCGGATGGTATTACGCGGGCGAAGGAAAACATGCCTGATGAATTAAAAGGTCGCGTCGAATTTCGTCACAGCGCGTTCGAAGATTTCGCCGCCGCGAGTAAACCGTCAACTTTCGACAGAGTGATCTTATCCTGGTCGTTGTGATGAATTGAATCTGTGGGCATGGTTCATGCCCTTGAGGAAATTCAGCGTCTGCTTAAGCCCAATGGTTGTCTGATTGACATTCACCCTGTCCGCGAGGCTCCGCTCATCAAAGTTTATCGAGGCAGCAGTGTCCAGTTCGTCGAGTCTGATCCTGGCTATGATTACGATGAGAGTATTCAACAGGCGGAAGCTGCGCTCACACAGATCATTCAGCGCGGCTTGTTTGTCATCAAAGGCAAAGATGAGTTTGATTTGACTACATATGCTTCATCTGTTGCCGAATTACGGGAATTTTTTGCAATGGTTGGTGCATACGATGACGATCCCAAGGATGATGCGATGGAGGCGCAACGAACGGCCCTTTACGCTCGAGTAGAAGAAATCATGCAAGCCGCGGGAGGTGAAGCAGAGATTGCCTATCATGAAAGGGCGCACATCACCCGATTGAACCCGAATGTCAGGAAAGAGGAACTAATATGAACAAGAAAACTCATTGGGAACATATCTACGAAACAAAAGCACCGACTCAGGTCAGTTGGTATCAGGAGCATGCGCAGTATTCACTGCAATTTATTCAGAACACTGGCGTTCGAAAAACCGACCATATCCTTGACGTTGGGGCAGGCGCGTCAACTTTGGTGGACGACTTGCTTGTGGCAGGTTTTCAACAGATCAGTGTCCTGGATGTCTCGGGAGCCGCACTGCTGCTTGCCCGTCAACGACTTGGCGCACGTGCTGCCAGAGGGTGCGCCTCTATTTGAAGTTGCTTTTTTGTTGAAGAATGATCATGCGTTTTTCGTACTCTTTATCGCGATACCCCACCAACAGTAGGACAATGACTTCGGAAACGGAGTCAAATACCCTTTCTCTATCTGCTTGATCTGGAAGCCACCTTCCATGAGAAGTGCGGGAATATCTCGTGTCAGATACAAGCCTTGAAACAGCCAATGGTGAATTGGTTCCAATCGCTTTTGCCAGCGTTGGACTGCCGGATCGGGCGAGAGTCCGAGTTCAAAAAAGATAAGTCTGCCATCTGGTTTCAGGACACGTGCAATCCCTCGAATGGCATCCACAATGCCAGGAATCGTGCACAACGTAAAGGTACTGACAACTGTATCAATGCTACCATCTTCCAAAGGGATGCGTTCCCCTGGTAGATCAATGAATTCAATGTTCAACTTTGTTTTGCGTCGTTGCTTTTCTGCGAGCCGAATCATGCCCGGATTAGGTTCAAGCGCATAAAGCTGACTTACCTTCGTAGAATCGTAATGAATAAAATTTGCGCCGGAACCCACACCAATCTCGAGAGCTTTCCCCTGAGCCTGAGGAATAATCTGTTGGCGAATTTTTCGGATGGGCAGCGGATTGCCAAGCATCGCTACAAGCTGGGGATAGATATAGTCTCTGTAGAAAGTCATTCGCTGTCTTCTACGAACTTTCCCGGGCCGCATTTACCGGTCACACTTCCATTTTCCCCTTTACCTTTCATTTGATGGCTCCTAATACTTACGACAGTAGCAATAAATGAACTTTTGCTCCGTTCCAAAGGGAGTGTGATGTGTTTCGCGTGTGCTGTCCCTCAATTCAAAGCCTTCGCCAAACTCATCATGCAGACTCTCTGGACTATAGCGTACTACTTCCAGCCCACTGCAATGATCGGGTCCATCGGGAGCAAATGTGGCGACAATGACATGCCCACCCGGGCGCACTGCATGCCTTACAGTGTCCACATAGTGCTGGCGGTCAGCGGCCTGCGTCAGGAAGTGAAACACCGCCCGGTCATGCCAAAGATCGTAGGCTTGAGCCGGTAAATGCGCCTGTGTAATATCGGCTTCAATCCACTCCACACTTGCTGCGCGGGCGCCGAGTCGTTGGCGGGCAAGTTGTAGCGCTCGTGCTGAAACATCCAGAACGCTTATATTTTGGAAACCCACGGTAATCAAGTCATCCACCAGAGTGGAAGCGCCGCCGCCAATGTCAATGATATGACCTGTTTTTTGAACGCCTGTTTTCTGAATGAATTGCAGTGAATACCGGGCATGTTCCTGATACCAACTGACCTGTGTGGACGCTTTTGTCTCGTAGATGTGTTCCCAATGTGTTTTCATGTTCATATTCGCTCTTCTTTCCTGATAAGAAATGCCTTGAGGCGAATCATATCACTCTTTAATCAGTTGACCGCGCAGCATATCCCGCTGGCATTGGAAGCCATATTCGTCAGGCTTATCGGGTGTACATTCAATCGTTGAAACCGACCTGGATCAAGCGCAGTGAAGCAATCTCACTATTGAGAATCTGCGAAAACGGATTTGTAGTTGCTTGAAAAGCACAGTTACTATAACCAGCCCTTTTCCTGTGCAAAGTGAGCTGCCTCCATTCGGTTGCGCGCATTTAGCTTTTGAATAGCTGTTGAAATGTGATTACGCACAGTCCCCTCAGACAGGTAGAGTTGCGTGGCGATGTCTGCAATACTAGCGCCATCCAGCGAGGCCCTCAATACATCACGCTCACGGGGTGTGAGTGGATTGTCCCCGTCGCTCAGGGCAGAAAGAGCCAGATCGGGATCGACGACGCGTTCGCCGGCCATCACACGACGGATCGCGACTGCCAATTGATCTGCCGGTGCATCTTTCAGTAAAAACCCAACCGCGCCACTTTCCATAGCCCGGCGAAGATAACCACTGCGTCCAAAGGTGGTGAGAATTACGATCCGACAGGATGGCAGACTTTTGTGCAATGCTTGCGCCACGCTCAATCCATCACCACCTGGCATTTCGACATCCAGGAGCGCCACATCAGGCTGAGACTTCATGGCTGCTTCTAGCACCTGATCCCCTTGTGAAACCTCAGCAACAACCTCAATATCATCCTCCAGACGCAGCAGGGCCGTCAGCGCGCCCCTCACCATAGCCTGGTCTTCTGCGAGCAGGATTCGGATTTTGGTTGTCATCGTGCCTCCATCGTGGAACCGCTTCTTATGGGGATTTCAACCTGGAGCCGAAAACCAAGACCATTTGGCAATGATTGTGTGGTCGCCTCAAGCTGGCCACCAGCGTTAGAAACTCGTTCAGCAAGTCCGGAAAGACCACTTCCCCTTTCAACGATAGAACTTTCCTTGCGCGGATCACCATCATTGCTAATTTCCGCGCGAACAGTATCATCGGTGGAGATGATACGAATCAGACAGTGTTTCGCGCGGCTATGTCGAATCACGTTGGTCACACCTTCACGCACGACCCAACCGAGAACCGCATCTATATTTTGCGGGAGCGATTGAGCCTCGTATTCAATGGTGCACTCAATCCCAGCAGCATCCAGGATCTGACGTGCACCATCCAGTTCGCCGCGTAGGCTGTGTTTTCGGTATCCAGCCACAGCCTCCCGCACATCGCGTAATGCCTGGCGTGCTACTCGCTCCACTTCGTGAATCTCCTTCGTTGCCATATGAGGGTCTTTCTCCAGTAGACGTCCGGCAAGTTCACTCTTCAACGTAATTAATGAAAGAGTATGGCCAAGCAAGTCATGGAGATCACGCGCCATACGAAGGCGCTCCTCTGTCACTGCCTGGAAGGCGAGCTGTTCACGCGCTGCCTGTAATTCTCGCAACGCATCGGATAGACGAACAAACCCAATCATATCCAGTCCAAGTCCGCGCACTAACAAAACCAGCGGTATGATTTGGAGCCAATTCGCATTCGCAAGGTTAGGACTCTCAGCAACACTGATGCCCAAAGTTAGCAGGGTTAGACCAAAGACAGCGACGGACGCGTTCCGAAAGGAAAGCGATATTCCGGCAATGGCACTGACACCAATCAGGAGCCAGAGAAAGGCGCTTCCATAAATTGTGCTGAAGACAAGCACAAGAATAGTGAGACCTGTGATTATCGCTATGGATGTCCACGGTCCGAATCGAGTACGGGCTCGATGATTCAATGGATGAGGCCACGTCACCCAGAAATAGGTTGCTGCGAACAGGACTAGCCCTAATACTGGAAAAAGCAAAGATATCCCCCGTGGCGGTGTTTGTACCAAAGAGAAAATGGGAAAGACCAGGCATACCAGCCAGAAATAGGCATAGAGCCTCCACAGGCGTACAGAAATCCCGCTGGCGGCAATGATCTCCTTCAATTTCAACCCGTCGTTACTGTTATCCGAATTCCATTTTTGATCCAGCCTACCCTGGTCTTTATCTGTTGCCAAACTCACCATCTCAAATCTCCTAACAGAATGGTTGCATACCTGTGTGAATCATTCTACCATTCTCCAATTGCCCAAAGATACAACATCCATAGGTATGCGTTCCGGATTAACTAGAACGCAGGAATCCGAAGGTGTTGTTCTACTGCCACGAATCTATTGCGCGATCTGTCCCATGTGAAAGTTGAAGTGCCTGACTGGGTAATGGAACAGTTCACGGATCGTCATGAAATCGCTGAAATTGGAATCCCATCGAGTTGGATAGTGCATCCCGCGTTCCCACTCATCCTCTTTGATTGAGTTGATCTGTTTCACAAGAGAGAAATAGGTCCAGTCATATAGCTTGCCAATCCGTTGGTATGTAAATACCCGGGCCTGGAACCGAGCGCCAAGAGCATTTATCCAATTGAACGGCACAGTGAAGACATTCAACAGCTCGGCAAATAGCTTGGAGGTCCATTTGGGGAGACGTCCCCATACACGTGCCATCGGAAGCAGGGCGTTCAGGATGATGAATCCGAAGGTCATATGGACGAGGATTTCACCGTTGGTCCAACCCGGATTGCGACTTTTCCTTCGTAGATCGTTTTCCGATAACGAGTCAATCAGCGCGTGGAAAGCTGTGCGCGTCGCTTCCAATTCAGCCCGAATGGCGTCTTTTGTCTCTTGATGTTTTATGTTCATTGGTCAATTTGAAGGTTCAAAAACTGGTGTCAATTCAGTGACCTGTTCACTATTCAGCTACAACCACCAGTTTGCCGGTCATCCCGGCTTCATAATGGCCCGCAGTGCTGCAAACGATCAGATATTCTCCCGGCTCTGCTGGCGCTGTAAAGGAGGTGACAGCACTCTGACCGGGCGCAAGCTCGACCTTCCAATAGATGTTCATCTCATCCTTTTCGTCAAAGCTCTGACCAAGTAATGCGCCGGCCTTCATGATAATGAAATTATGCACAACCGCGCCGTTATTGACAATATCCAGGGTAATCTCGCGACCGGCGGGTACAACGAAATCATTTGGATTGTAGGCAAAATCCGTCATGTTCGCTTTGATGATGGTGGTTGGCTGACGACGCTCACAACTGGTCAGTAAGATCGACGATAGTATTACAAAGATCAAAATTGTTTTTTTCATGTTTGTTCGGAAAGTATTGACAAGCTTAGAATACCAAGTAGCGTGCCGTAGCCATAAACAGAACAGCGATGATAAGCGCCCAGGTATTGAGCATATTGAGGCGCGCCTGTTTTCTTTGAAGAGAGACAAGCTTCTGTGTTTTTTCGTGGGTAGGTTGCCCTTGGATCTCGGCAACCAACCTGCTCAGTGCGGTCATATTCCTGTTGGCTAACACTCTAAAGATCAGACCAAATAGACCGGCTGCTCCGCCGATACCGAATCCGATACCTGGGCCCGAATGTGTCCATGCAGAACTGAACCCGTTCGAGTCAAGCCAATACATTGTATAGCCAGCGAGAACAGTAAGTATGCCGGCAACAGTCATCACGGTAGAGAAGCGCGCCTTTGTCATGAGGTAATGCATAACTTGTTGGCCAGCTTCTCCGGTTGCGCCTGAGGCCGGACTAAAATAAAAATTCATCGTCAGGGTGGCTCCAACCCAAAAAACGCCTGTAAAAATATGAGTCAGTCGCAATATCAACATTACGAAATCCATGATATGTCTCCGTTATGGGTATGTGTTTTCCTTCGCAGTATAGTCATGGAAACTCGGCACAGGAAGTGAAGCCTGTCGTGATTCTTTAAATGATAAAGGTGTCAGTCACAACTATGACAATTGTCATAGTGGGCCCTTGTTTCTAACCCAAGCTAATTTACTTGTCAGAAGTTGGGAACATCAAATGGCCGGGTTCTTGTTTCGCCGTTCGCATATTGGAATTGCCAACAATGTTTAGCCGCCTAAAGTAGCTGCGCTGATGTTCTCTCGTAGCTGGATCAAGCTTGACCGAGGGCGCAGGTTCCGGCTTCGGCTGTATGGATGCTAATGTCTGTAAAGCCCGCATCTATCAAGAGACTTTCGAAGTTTTCCGGGGATGCATACGAGAAACGGGTGATGGCAATGGCGATGCGTCCGCCGGGCCGAAGGGTACGCCTGATCTCCCGGAGACCCGCTACAGGATTCAGCCATATGTGGTGGGAGTTGATTGTCATCGCTTTATCGAAAGTAGCGTCATCAAAGGGAAGCTTGTCGGCAGAGCCCAGGTGAAGCTCAATCCGCCCTGCCTCGATCAGCGCGCGGTTCCGTTGACGCGCCATCCGTAGCATTGTCTCAGACCGATCAACGCCTGCTACCCTTCCCTGGTGGGCTCTGGCTGCTGCGAGCTGCAAGCCAAGCCCGGGTCCGGGGCCCACTTCGAGCACCGAATCGGTCGGATTGATCTCAAGAAGGTCCAGCACCCAGGCTGGCAGCCAGCGATCCTGAGACATCAACTGGCCGCCAAGCCGTCCGAGTGCACCCTTTGGCGCGCAAAACATGTTCTCCATGACGTAGTCGTTAACAGTGATCTTTTTGACAATTTGTTTGACTTGTTTATCTATCATCTTCAAACTCCTTATATTTAGTTTGTGTTTGAAATCTGCTTGCTCAACTTGCCAGCCTTTCCTTCACGCGCAAGGTCAGTCATCCTGGTTCGCAAGGCAATCTGCTTCGCGACGTATTTCGCGTCAGCTCCGGCTCCTGCCACAAGACCGGAGAGCAGCGAAGACTGGAAGGGCAGACCAACGAAGTACAAGCCTGGTTCGCTTTGCACCACACCACGATGGTGGATAGGGTTGCCGTTTTACCACCCGTTGGGCTGGCCAACCTGCTCAAGCACATGCAAGCCAATGCTGACTTTTATCGGGTAATGCTTGGCAACCAGGGCGATCCAGCCTTCTGCGCGCAGAGCTTCCGTGACTACATCGAACGGGGGTTCCGTCGCATGCTGTCCAGCCAGGCTCCCCAAGCCGATCCCAGCCGTCCACCGGTTGACCTGATTGTGAACTATATCCTAAACGCTGGAGTCGGCGCGATTGTGTGGTTGCTGGAACAGGAACAGCCTTGTCCGCCCGAACAGATGGCAGTTTGGCTCTACCAACTTAGTATGGCGAGTATTGGTGTGTCTTTGGAGCTAGATAGAAAGTAATCAGGCACGAGCCATCACATCAGACAAAGACCTCACTGCCCCTACTGTCGAATCAATGATCAAACTCTTATAAACTTTTCCCATTTGCGTTGGCGCAGGTTTCATATTATTTTCTAGCCACCACTCGATCAGCGCAAGCAGGGAAGTAGCGATATGATTCGAAGTAATGGCAATTGTCAACTGACTGCCGGATCTCGCCAATGGGAGGCAGGATTTTTGGAAAATGGCGGCGATGTTCCGCACAACCTTTTTACGAACGCGGGTCACGCTTTGACTCTTGAGCAGAATGCGGAAAAGATCCGCCTTTTGCTCGATGTATTCAAAGATCAGCCTGCCCTCTGTTTCAAGGGCGGAAGTTTCGGACTGCTTTGCCAGCGTCTCGATATGACGCAGCAATTCAGCCAGCCCTTCATCCAAAACCTCTATCAATAGCTGATCGAGACTCTCAAAATGCCTGAAAAAAGTGATGTAGGCTACTTCGGCGCGCTCTGTGACCTGCTTGATGGAAATGGAAGCGTAATCCTTTTCCAGGATCAATGAAACCAGAGCGTCCCGCAACATGCGGCGCGTCCGGCGTACACGCGGGTCAATTTTTACAGGGGAAGTTTTCTTTGGCATGGCAATCCAGTTTTGTTACAAAATACAGGTTTTTATAACTTTTGTTACATCAGGGCCAGATCCGTTATTGACTTGCTTATAAGGCTGGCTACAATGTAAACATTGTTACACAGTATAACAAAAAGGAGTAACCATGAAAACAATCGCCACAAGCGAAGGAAAAACCTGCAAGACTCACCGAATACCCAACAGCGAAAAGATGACGGCAAATCAACTGCAGAGCGCGTACGATGAGATCGCCGACCAATATGAGAAAAAGGTCTGGTTCGACCAGTATATTCTCGGCGTGGCGCGGCTGAGGAAGAAGCTGCTGTCGAAAGCAACCGGCAAAATCCTGGAGGTGGCATGTGGAACGGGACAGAACTTTCCGCTGTTCGCGCCCAACAGTGAAATCACGGCAGTTGATCTGAGTCCCAGAATGTTGGAAATCGCCCGCAGAAACGCAATCGAACATGGGTTGAGTGTTAATCTTGCGGTGATGGATGCAGAGAATCTCGAATTTCCAAGTGGGAGTTTTGACACTGTGGTCTCCACCTTGTCCACATGCACCTTTCCAAGTCCAGTCAAGGCGCTACAAGAAATGAAACGCGTCTGCCGGCCCAACGGGATGATCCTGCTTCTTGAGCATGGCCATAGCGATCGGCCGTGGCTTTCAAAGTTCCAAGACCGCCATGAATATCAGCATTATCAGAATCATGCGGGATGCCGGTGGAATCAAGATCCATTAGATTTGGTTCAATCAGCAGGTATAAAGGTACTGAGAAGCAAACGAGCTGTATTGGGCATATTCCATTCAATAGAAGCAACACCTTTATAGACAAATGTCATTGCGAGTCTTCGAGAAGCAATTTCCTATTATGAGGAGATTGCTTCGCACACCTGCCCCGGACGTGGCGCCATGGCGCCACCGGGGACTTGCGCTCGCAATGACATATATGCACAGGAGTCAAAATGACAGCATTATCCGAACGTCGCTATGATCTCGATTGGTTGCGCGTGCTGGGCGTGCTTTTGCTCGTCCCCTTTCATGTGGCGTTGATCTTTGTGCTCGATCCATACACCGTTATGTATATCAAGGATGTGGTCAATAGCCGATTGCTGGCTGAAGCCACAGGTTTTGTCCACATGTGGCACATGCCCATGCTGTTCATGGTCTCTGGCGCGGCTACGTATTTCGCGCTGGGCTTTCGCTCGGCAGGAGAATACATTCGTGAGCGTTTCCTGCGCCTGCTTGTTCCGCTCATCTTCGGCATCCTGACTTTTGTCCCGTTCACGGTATATATCCAGCACAGGAATGTTCTATCACTGCAAGAAGGCTACGCTGGATTCTTCAGCATTGACCTGAATCAACTGGATGGAATGAACGGAACGTTTACACCAGCGCATCTGTGGTTCATCCTGTATTTGTTTGTCTTTTCGTTGGTGGGTTTGCCGATCTTTCTGTGGTTGCGCTCCGAAAAAGGCAAAAGGGTCATCAAAGCTTCGGAGACAGGGATGCAGACTCCGTTGAGTCTGATCGTGTGGGGAATCCCACTGACGCTTGCCGCCGCGACGAATATCCTTGGGGGGTTCAATCCGCTGTATTATTTTCTGGTCTTCTTCTATGGGTTTGTTCTCGCGAGTGACGCGCGCTTCCAGCAATCCATTGATAAATTGACTTGGGTTGCATTGGCGTATGGCCTGCTCGCCGCGGCAATCAACGTACTGGCGCCAATACAGAGTTACGCAGAATGGACGCCGCAATGGATGGCATTGGGCTTGGTGTATCAAATGGGGCGCTGGGGAGCACTCAAAGTTTGTTAGAGAGCGATGGAAAGATTGAAGTAAAGAGGCTTCAAGTTATCCCAGGCTTTAGAGAGCCAAGCGGCTCTGGCTTTGGCCGTGGCAATCACACCGGCTAAGGTCCAACGGGCGCCAGAAC
>DASTOH010000305.1:0-35015 GCA_035720235.1 Anaerolineales bacterium
TCACACCCACCGCTCACCTCTGCGCTGGGATCAAAACTCCGCCGTGAAGCGGAGCTGACCTTCCAAAATGAACTAATATCGAAGCAGACTATGTCTTCGACAGTTTGACATCGAGTTGTTTGAGGATGGCCATCAGGCCTGCGCCTTCGGTTGGCTCAACAACCCAGGATGAAACCTTTTCATCTTTCACAGTGATTGTATGATTTTCCCTGACGGTTGAAAAATCCTTATTCGTTGCAGAGATCACACCCATGCGCAAACCTGTAAGATCGAATGCGCCGCGATTGTTCCCGCTCATTTGCGACGAGGAGTTAACTACATCGCCGTTGGCGCTATCCACTTTGAAGTGGTAATTCAGACCAGCGAATGCCATCTTCAAGCTGGCGCTCATTCTCAGCCAGGTTTTACCGTTGATCGGTCTGTGGATCATCCCCTTGAATTGAAAATCATCCGAGAGCAATGTCTTTGCCCTATCGAAATCACCTCTCTGGACCAAATCCAGGAGGGTTTGAACGGTTTCTTGAGAATTCATGATATTTTCCTTTACTACCAGTTGATTCCGAGCCAATGTTCCGTTGGAACGTCCTGCGTTTCCCCCAATGGATGAACAGATTGTTCATCTACGGTGTGCTTTGTAATTAAAAAAGACCCTCGTCCCTGGCGGGAACGAGGGAGCAGTTATGCAATGTTTTTTGTATTACGCGTGTTCAACGCGTGGTTTGGCAATATTGACTTTGAGCTTATTCTCAGCTACAGAGTAATCATTGAACATGCTGATCGCCTTATCGGCATCCGCCTGGACGGGCATGGACACAAAGGCGAAGCCCTTCGACAGGCCAGTGCTCTTATCCTTGGCAATTTCCACCGAAGTGACGGTTCCGGCTTGTGTGAACAAGGTTTTGATTTCATCCTGTGTGGTTGACTTGTTCAGGTTTCCTACGTAAATTCGAATATCCATTTTATGACTGCTTTCTCCGGCAGGGCCGGAAATAAAAATGACCGCAACCCTATAAATGGGTCGGCGGCCAAAGGTACGACAGAGATCCAGTTATTCTTACTTATTCAGTGTAACACAGTTTCTGTCCACAGACGGATGAGTATTTGACGGACGCGTACCCTTTCGCGCAGATCAACAAATTCAAGATCGGAGCCTATACCCGTGATGTGACACCAGACATTCATGTCCTCCACCTTTGATGACAACCAGTTCCGCGTTTGGGATGCGACGCGCCGCTTTCTTCTTTGTACGCAGGGTTTCACCAATCTTAGGCGAGATCCCTTTAGCGCTCTGTGGTGTATTGGCTTCATCACTTTCCTTGTACCAAAGAGGCTTTTCATTTGTCAATTGTTTGTACCTTGGTGCGCCTTTTGCATCAGAAGTCTAGCTACAAGATCACACTTTGCGTGAACAACGAAATCTATTATCTTATCGACCTCACATCCACAAGTTTGGCACGGACGGCCACGCGCTGCAGATATGAATTTGATTTTTCATCATATGTATCGCATGTAATGAGGGTTAGATATGCCTGATCCTCATGCTGGAAGACTGTAATATCACCAGGCTCAACATATTGATTTGAAACCACTTTATAAGTGTAGCGATAGCCTGCGTTGTAAATGAAGATGTACTCACCAATGCCCAAATATTTCAATTTTGAGAACACTCCGGGCTTTCCATCTGCTTTGATAACATGCCCTGTGAGCACACTGTTCCCCTTCCACGTAGGATAAGCGGTTCCATTCAACCATCCGACCTGATCCTGCAACCAGGAGACATCCCACCCTCCTTCCTTGATCTGCACTCCCAAGACATGGTTGTTCACTTTAATTACAGGGATCTCAATGGCAATGTTCACTGCGTCATAAATGGGACGGGTAAATTCATCCAGTTTCGTGATGGTGTCGGGGCGGAAACCGGTCACCGGGATCAGGAAACCGCTGACGGCCTGAGCAGGAGGCGCTGACCCGCCGGTATCGTCTCCACCTCCTCCGCCTTCCCCTTCACCCAACGAATCTCCTGTTACAACCAGCGTATCTGCAGCCTGATCATGATTCGTCGCGCCTTCATTTGAAGTGAGGTTTTCCGGCGGGATCGTGTTTGTATAACTTCCATTAATATTACCGGTCACAGCAACGGTGATCGTACATGCTGCATTCGCGGCTAAAGATCCATCCACCAGTTCAATGAATTGAGTCCCAGCGACTGCGGTTAGCGTTCCGCCACAATGATTGACCGGGCCGGGCGAACCGACAATCTCCAAACCGACTGGCAGATCTCCTGGAAGAGTATCTTCAAATCCCATACCGCTCAACAAAACACTTCCGGTATTTTGGATTGTGAACGTAAGTAATGAGACTGAACCGGCGCGGATTGGGTTGGGAGAAAATACTTTACTAATGCTGGCACCCGGCAGGTTTGTCAAGGTCGCCTCGGCCGGGTCCGGATTGGTCGCTCCACTCAGGGTCGTCACCGCGCCCGCTTCCATGACGTTGGTTAAATTTCCATTGACTCTGATTGTCACCCGGACGGTCAAGGTGCAGCTTGTAGAAGCCATGAGACTCCCATCGCTAAAGGAAAACGAGCCTGCACCGGGAGTCGCATCCAGTGTGCCACCACAACCAGCTACAGAAGGATTCGCAGGATTCGCGATGACCATTCCCGCTGGCATATTATCCGTAAAAGCAATTCCGTTCAACTGCAAATTATTGGGATTGATCAGCTCGATGCTCAGTGTTGAGGCAGAACCGCCAAAAGTCGTCAATGGATCAAAACCCTTCACCACACCGATGGATAGATTACCAATGACAATATCGGCGCTCGCGGGTTGCGCCGGGTTTAACGTTGTGTCCGTTCCCTGAATGGTCCCGCTGACATTGGCCGTGGAAATCGTATTTGTGAGCGTTGCACGAAAACCCAACCCTTGCACGTCAACCATGATTGTGCACTCCCCGGGGACATCCAGGACTTGTGCCGGAACGGTGCCACCTGTCATCGAAATCGTTTGTGTTCCCGCCATTGCAGAAACTATGCCCCCTGTACACGTGGTGCTGGCATTCGGATCGGGAGCAACGATAATTCCATTTGTTGGAGTACCCGGTAATGGATCTGTGACCGACACATTCACCAGGGGTGAAATGTTTGTATTGCGCAATGTGATCGTCAGCGCTGAAATACCGCCGGGACTGACAACAGGCGGTGTGAACGATTTCCTGACAGAAATATCCCTGATGGCTTCCACAGTCAGGTCTGCCGTAAGGTTGTTGGGGATTGTGCGATTCTCGTTGTTCGTAATATCTGTTGGCAAAATCGTATTCGTATGGACACCGGGTGTTCTACTCGTCACATAGACATTAATTTGGCAGGTCGTCCCTGCGGAAATCGTCGCACCGGTTAATGTAATGGAAGTCGCGCCGGTGACAGCCGTCAGCACGGACGAAGCGCCGCAATTGCTACGCGTTGCCGGCGATGAATTACTGATGGTCACATCCGGTGGCAGGTTATCCACAATGGAAAAGTTCGTCAGGTTTGTGTCGGCAGGCGCAGAAATATCAATTCTCAATCTTGAGTTCCCGCCTGGAACGATGGTCTCGGGTGAAAATGATTTATCTGCCAGGACACCAGCGCCCATTATATAGACACGGACCTGCGCAGAAGCCGACAATCCATTCGTGATGCCTTGATTGGTGACCAGTGCGCCTGCAGGAATGGTGTTTGTATACGCAGCGCTGGTGACATCCGCTGGCGCAGTAGCCTGGACACTGATCGTACAAGTTCCGGTCGCCGAACTCGTGGCCGCTGGCACTGTCCCATTCGTCAAACGAACCGTCCGCGGCAATATGGTTGAAACCGTCCCACCACAGGTGGTTGTGGCCGAACCCGGAACCACGGTCAGTACATTACCCGGTAACGTATCCGACAACTCCACGCCTGTGTATGCGGAACTGGTCGGGTTCAGTAATGTAATTGTCAGCGTGATTATTCCACCGGCCTGAAAACTGGAAGGCGAAAATTCTTTGGCCAGGCCAAAAACCTGAACATTGAGATTCGCCGAGGCAGACGAACTGTTTGTAACTCCCTCCTGGGATTGAATCGAAGCGGCAGGAATGGTGTTGGTATAGATTCCTGACACAATGGATGTCACGTTCACTCGAATGGTACAGGTGGAATTCGCCGGAATAATCGAATTGCTTAATATCACCGACGAGCCGCCGCTGACTGCAGTTAATGAGGCGGAACTACCGCAATTCGACAATGAAGAGTCAACAGGATTGGCAAGCACAAGTTGGGATGGCAATGAATCCGTAAGCGTTACCTGCGTAAGCGCCCTATCAAGATCGTTGTTCCTTATCCGGATCCTTAATTGACTGGTCTGCCCGATCAACATGGTAGTGGGCGAAAAACTCTTGTTCAATGTGGGAGATTGGATAATATCCACATACAAAGTTGCACTGGCGGGTGTGGTATTGGTGATGGTGTTGCCACCACCGGAAGAGGTCAGCGCACCAGCAGGAATTGTATTGATCAGGTTTCCCGGTGTCGTTGAGGTTACATCCACCAACACGGTACACCAGCCCGGCGTTACCCCGGTCTGGGCCGGGACTGTGCCTCCGCTCAACGATAAAGTCGTCCCCCCAGGCACAGCCGTCACCGAGCCTCCACAGGTATTGGATACGTTGACCGGGCTCGCGATGAGGATACCCGGCTGAACACCGCTCAAATTATCGATCCAGCTGGCATCGATCAATGGAAACGCATTGGGGTTGTATATGGTCACCGTGAGGCGCGCGGTACCCCCGGGCTCAATGGAGAGCGGGATAAAACTTTTATTCATTTCGGCCGGAAAGGATAGGCCTTGCGCCTGTACGGTTTGCCCCGCCAGGGTTGTGGAGAAAATCAATCCTCCGGAAATTAGAAGAGCTAAGATTGATTTGTTCATTTTACAGCTGTTCAAAAATGGATGTCTTTTTCGTTAAATCAAAAGAAACCGGCGCTGCGCGGTCGGCTATCATGGTTGGCCATCTTGTAGGCACACAAGTCATATTGTCAGCATATAACCAATATTCCCCGGCCACATCCATCGGCTGGGGAGTATTTATCTCGTCCACTTGGGGGAGGTATCAACTTCATGGGTTTTACGAGCTGCTATGCGTTTTTCCTGTTGCCCCTCCAGAGAACGTCCGTATGACCAGGTTTTCGGCCTGCCACAATTACCCGGCTGCGAAGATTTTTACTTGAAACCCTGTCCCCTGGCAGGCGCGTATTTCCTCGTCCTTTGGGACAGGGCGGGGTTAGGACGCCGCCTGCCCGTCAATGAATGGGACAGGCTACCCCCCGTCGGGGACTTCGCAAAGCGCAAGCCCACGGGCTGACCACGCGAGCCACGACTCCCCTCTCCTTTAGGAGAGGGGTTGGGGTTGAGGTCAAACCATCCCACCTAAACCACTCATCTCTCATCCCATATATGGGGGTTGTTTTCCGGGGCGAAAAGTCTCTACCTTTTGAGTGCCTTCGTACTGCCTTCGTAATGCGTTCGTACTGCGTTCGATACAACCAGCCTCGCGATATCCCCATATATGGACGGCCTCTGAACAGAAACACCAGCGGCACATACCCCTTTCAGTCATTTACCTGGGGTGGAAGTGCCAGTGAGAATTCTTTACGGCTCCTCCTTGAGACCAGTGCTCTTTAGGGTAGAGGGAGCGTCGTGCGCCGACACTTGCACCTGGCGCACACCTGCCCTGGTGGGCGGTGCCAGGGAGTGCAGGTGAGGCGCCAGGGGAGCAACCTGTTCCCACAGGTGTACGGAGATAGCCCGCGCGAGAGACTGCGATTCCCTGAAAGCCATCCAGTAAACGTGCCAGCATCAGCCCTTGATCATATCCACCGCCCGTGCCGTGACAAAGTATCACCGCCGCGCCTCGCTCCGCGCCATGCAAGGCATATTCCATCAGGCCGTGTGAAGTTTGGATCATTTGGCTGGGTCGTCTTGGCATGGATCAGTCATAAAGAAAGGCCCGTTGTCAACCACTGAACCCAGCACAAGACTGAAGCCGCGGCTATTCTGACCGGTCTCGATCACTCACCAAGTGACATTGATCTGATTGTGTATTTGAATGAAGTACGAAAAGCTTAAGTAGCAAGAGCGTCATTAATTTCCCTCTCAATTTCATTAAAGAGTAACGCAAAACTCTTGCATCGATTAGCCTCAATAAGGCATCTGAAATCATCTAGAGTAATGTGAGATACAAACCTTTCCATGTCCCTTTTTTGATCCCGTACTTTCGCTGGAGGGTAGCAGGGATGACAACTTGACCTTTTGCAGATACGCGGGTCTTCATAAACGGGTTCTCCTTGCAGCACTTTTATACTACATGACATTCAAAATATGTGATTTTTCTCCTCGTTGACATCCTCCCTCTTTTTTGCTACACTATATTTGTCAGACAAATTTGGTCTAGTCGCCTTGGAGTTGGGTAGTCTCATCGTCCGGCAAGGCGATCAGTTGACCGGCGACTAACAGACTATATGACCACCCTCCTCGTCAAAAACGCCCACATCGTCACCATGGACAACCATCAGCGGGAAATTCCCGATGGTGATCTTTTTATTCGCCGCGGGCTTATCGAAAAGGTCGCTTCCACGTCCGAACTCCCCGCCACCGCCGACGAAGTCCTCGACCTGCGGGGTCATGTCGTCCTGCCGGGGCTCGTCAACACGCACCATCACTTCTACCAGACCCTCACGCGCGCCGTCCCCGCCGCGCAGGATGCCAACCTGTTCAACTGGCTCAAGACCCTCTACCCAATCTGGGCCCGCCTCACGCCTGAGGATATTTTTACCTCAACTCAAACCGCGCTGGCGGAACTTGCCTTGTCTGGATGTACGACCGCTTCTGACCATCTCTACCTTTACCCAAACGGTTCAAAGCTGGACGATGAGATTGCCGCGGCCTCCGAGATCGGACTCCGCATCCACGCCTCGCGCGGCTCCATGAGCCTCGGCGAATCGAAAGGCGGCCTCCCGCCCGATAGCGTAGTGGATGATGAAGAGTCGATCCTCAAAGACTCACAACGCCTCATCCAGAAATATCACGACCCGAAACCCGGTTCGATGGTGCAGATCGTGCTCGCGCCGTGTTCGCCGTTCAGCGTGACGGGCGAGTTAATGAAAGAATCCGCCAGACTCGCGCGCGAATATGGCGTGCACCTGCATACCCATCTCGCCGAGACCGAAGACGAGGAACAATTCTGCCTGCAGAAGTTCGGGCACCGTCCCGTCGGGTACATGCAGGAGGTGGACTGGGTCGGCGACGATGTCTGGTTCGCGCACGCGGTCTGGGTCAACGACGAGGAGATCCAGGTCTTCGCCAGGCATAACTGCGGCGTGGCTCACTGTCCCACCTCCAATATGCGGCTGGCCTCCGGTATCGCTCCGGTCAAGGGATATCGCCAGGCGGGCGTCAACGTTGGCCTGGGCGTGGACGGCTCCGCCTCCAACGATGGCTCGCACCTGTTAGCCGAAGTCCGCAATGCGATGCTGCTCTCGCGCGTCAAAGAAGGCATCACCGGCTATTCATTATCCAATGACCCAGATCGAAAATTGATGACCGCACGCGAAGCGTTGTATCTAGGTACACGTGGTGGTGCGGCGGTGTTAGGAAGAAAGGATATTGGAAGTCTGGAAAGTGGAAAGTGTGCGGATTTCTTCGCCGTGAACCTTAACCGCATCGAGTTTGCGGGTATGCACGATCCGGTCTCGGCGGTCGTTTTCGGCCAACCCGTCCACGTGGATTACACCGTAGTGAATGGCAGGTTCGTTGTCACGGATGGGCAGTTAGTGACTGTGGATGAACATCAATTAATTGAAAGGCATAATAAGGCAGCAAAGAGACTACTATCCTAATGTCGTTGCGAGGGTTGAGACGCGGTAGCGTCGAAATTCCGAAGCAATCTCCCCTTTATGAGGAGATTGCTTCGTCGGGTCATGACCCTCCTCGCAGCGACAGGAAATAAAATGTTTGATCTCCTCCTCATCCTCCTCGTCGGCTGGCCGGCCATTACGGTGACAGTTATCCTTGCTTTGATCGGCCTGGTCCGAAGCGATTACCGCCTGCTCGCCGCCGCGGCTGCGCTGGCATTTCCATTCTCCTGGTACATCAGCGGCTTCCCGTCGATTCGAAGCCCGGCCTTTCTCCTGCCCTTGCTGCTTTTCTCCGCTGCTTTTGCCATGAACCGGCAACGGGAAATGCTCGCCTGGTTTTTGACGATTCCGTATTTTCTGGTCGTTCTATTGCTGCTTTTTGCCGTGTTGGCTGGTAATCCATGAACAAGCTGGTCATTTTCTCCGGGCTCCCTGGCACGGGCAAATCTACACTGGCGAAGCGACTGGCACGTGAACTGCGCTGGCCGTTGCTGTGCATTGATGATGTTGTTGGCGAAGTGCCAGAGAATGCAGGCATCCCATTCTGGGATTCGAAAGTGGAGGTTCTGCTTGACCTGATCAACACCCAGCTTGACTTGCGACTCAGCGTCATTGCGGACTCGGTCTTCATGAATATGGACCGTCATCACGCGCAGGAACTGGCTCGCAAATATGATGCGCACTTTCTCCCGATCTATGTTTTCATCTCAGATGAAAATGTTTGGAGGGAGCGCGTAACCAATCGCTTCAACGAATTGAACCACCCTGACGTCGCCACCTGGGAGCGTATCCAGCACCAGCGCCAACGCTTTCGGGCTTGGGAGCCGGGCACTGCCTTGTTTATCGATTCATTGCAGCCAATGGATCAGAATTATCAACAGGTATTGGATTTTGTGATGAGTAAAGGGGTCAATCTAAAACCTTTGGGAGAGCTTGTCTTGGAACGAGGCAAATATCATGGATAGCACCGTATGATTGATACGCTTGTCGTCCTGCTCTTTGGTTTCCCCGCCGTGTTCCTGTCACTGTTGGTTTCGGTCATTGGCGTATGGAAGGATAAGTTTTGGCTGGTGATCGCAGGTGCGCTCTTGTTCATGCCGTTTTCGTATTATCTATCCGGTTCACCGGGTCTGTATCGAGTTCCCATCCTTCTGCCGCTGTTCCAAATCCTTTCTGCCGCGGCAGTGCGGGAACAGAACAAACTCTGGGCCTGGATCTCATTGATGCCCGCGTTTTTGGCAACCCTTTGGGTAGTTGGAGTTATACTGCTTTATCAGATTTCATGATCCTGGAGTCAGGAAGCTCGCTTCCGCCTTTTCGACGGCCAGCCGCCGGATTCCTGATGTAACATTTATGGAGAACGTATGCCCTCATCTGCAAAACTGACTCGTGCTCTGGTTGATACCGCCATGGGCCGCGTCCCGGCTGATCTGGTCATTACCAACGGCCAGTGGGTCGTCGTCCAATCAGGCGAGATCATCCCCGGCACCGATATTGCCATCAAGGAAGGACATATTGCGTATGTGGGAGAGGATGCGAGTCATACCATTGGCAAAAAAACCAAAGTGATCGATGCCAAGGGGAGTTATGTTGTCCCTGGCCTGCTCGATGGACACATGCACGTGGAATCGGGCATGGTCACGGTCACGGAGTTCGTGCGCGCGGTGGCCGTGCGCGGCACCACCGGTATGTTCATCGATCCGCATGAAATCGCGAATGTCTTTGGCCTCAAAGGGGTGAAGTTGATGGTGGACGAAGCGCAGAAGCAGCCCATCCACGTGTGGGTTGAGATGCCCTCGTGTGTGCCATCCGCGCCAGGGTTGGAAACGTCCGGCGCGCATATTGGACCGAAAGACGTAGCCAAAGCGATGAAGTGGAAGGGCATCATCGGTCTGGGTGAGATGATGAACTTCCCCGGTGTGTTCATGAGTGACAGGAATTTGCTCGAGGAGATGTCCATCACGCACGCGCACGACAAGGTCATCGGCGGACATTATGCCTCACCAGACCTCGGCATTCCGTTCCATGGATATGTGGCCGGCGGAGCGGAAGACGACCACGAGGGGACGCATCTCGAAGATGCCATCGAGCGTGTGCGCCAGGGCATGAAGGCAATGCTGCGTTATGGCTCCTCGTGGTATGACGTTGAGTCGCAGGTGGGAGCGGTCACCCAGCATGGTCTGGATTCACGTCGCTTCCTGCTTGTCACCGATGACTCGCATGCGGGAACGCTATCGAGCGAAGGTCACATGGACCGTGTCCTGCGTCATGCCATTCAGCAGGGGCTGAATCCGGTCACTGCGATCCAGATGATGACTATCAACACTGCCGAACATTTCGGCCTGAGCAGGGAAATGGGCATGATCGCCCCCGGTCGCTGGGCGGATGTGGTGCTGGTGAAAGATTTGAACAATTTCAAAGCAGACGCAGTCATCGCCAAAGGGCAGGTGATTGCAGAAGGAGGAAAATGGAAAGCGAAATTGCCAAAGTATAAGTATCCAACCTGGGCGACGAAATCGGTGAAGTTGAAGCGCCCGTTGAAGGCAGAGGATTTCAAGTTACCGGTTACAAGTTACAAGACCAAGGTAACGGCCCATGTCATTGGAGTTATAGAAAATCAAGCTCCGACGCGACATCTGACCTTTGCTATGCAGCCGAACGATGGCGAAGTCAAAGTGGATTTGGAACGCGACATCGCCAAGGTTGCACTGGTCGAACGCCATAAGGGCACGGGCGGCGTGACGATGGGCCTCGTCAGCGGGTTTGGGTTTACCGCGAAATGCGCCGTGGCGTCCACGGTAGCGCATGACTCGCATCACATGATCATTGTCGGCACCGATGAGGCCTCAATGGCCGTGGCAGGCAACAGCCTGGCGCGCAGCGGGGGAGGTCAGGTGGTGGTCAAGGATGGCAAGGTGATCGCTCAGGTTGAACTGCAGATCGCGGGGCTGATGTCCACTGAAAAAGCCGATGTCGTTGCGAAGAAAGCTGAATCCATTTTGAAGGGTTTCAAAGCATGTGGGTGCATGCTCAACAACCCGAACATGCAGTTGTCGTTGCTCGCGCTCGTGGTGATCCCCGAGTTGCGGATTTCTGATAAGGGTCTCGTGGATGTGACCCAATTCAATTTCATTCCTGTTCTGGAGGGCTGAATGACTAATTTTCCTTTTCAACGTTTGCAGTCTGATCTCGCGAAACTCATTGGGAGTACGCCGCCTGGTCAGCGATTGTTGAACGAACCTGATCTTGCCAAACAAATGGGTGTTTCGCGGGCCACCCTGCGCGAGGCGATGCGCACGTTTGAGACGCAGGGCATCATCCGGCGGCGTCAGGGTTCGGGCACGTATGTGGTAGGCAAGGTTCCGGTGATCGATGCCGGGCTGGAGGTGCTGGAGAGCCTCGATACGATGGCGGGACGTATGAATCTGGCAATCACGATTAGTGACTTGCAGATCGAGCCAGTGGAGGCGGATGCGGAAACGGCTCAGGGACTGGGCGTTCCGGAAGGCACCCGTCTCACGCGCATCCGACGCGTGCTGCGCGCCGATGGACGCCCGGCGGCGTACCTGATCGATACCGTGCCCGAGTCGATCCTTACACCGAGCGAGTTTCCCGCTGATTTTCACGGATCGGTCCTGGACTTTTTGATTGGAAGCGGTAATAAGTTGAGCTCTTCGCGGGCCGTGATCACTGCCACGAACGCGCCTGCCGATGTGGCGAAGTCGCTCGAAATCCAGCGCGATGACGTGTTGCTGGTCTTCATCTCCCAGTTGTATGACCGCAAAGGCACCGTGGTGGATTATTCATGGAGCTATTTCATCCCGGGATATTTCCATTTCCATGTGAATCGGCGGGTTGGGAATCCCTAGCCGCAGACATTTTGCCACTGAGACGCGGAGACACAGAGTGTTTTTGTTCTGTTAGGAATTGCGATGGGTCCGCCAAGATTCCCTGTGAAAGGCATTCCTACAGATATGCCCGAAAATGCAATCACGGAGCGCATTATTAAGTGTGCAATTGCGGCACACCGGGAAATCGGTCCAGGGCTTTTGGAAAGCGGCTACGAAGAGGCGTTGGATATTGAGTGCAAATATGAAGGTCTTCGTGTTTCGCGACAATTCAAAGTACCGGTTTTATATCGGGGCCAAATCATTGGTGAGTATCAGCCCGATATGTTGACCAATGATTTGGTGATCGTTGAGATAAAGAGTGTCGAGCGGTTTGATCCAGTATTTGAAGCGCAAACATTGACGTATCTGAAAATCACCAGCAAGGGAGTCGGTCTATGGATCAACTTCAACTCTCGCCTGGTTAAGGATGGGATCAAGCGGTTTATCTTGTAGAGAACGGCTTCCAGGTCGCGAAGAGAAAAAATGAATCTCCGTGTCTCTGTGACTCCGTGGCTAAACTATTCTAAGATGAGGTAAATGTGTCAGTTCAGGAAATCAAACAGAAAGTCGAACAGAATCGAGAGAATATTATCCAGTTTATGCGCGATATTTGCGCGATCCCCTCCATGGAATCCAAGATCGGGCCGGTTGGCGCGCGCATCCAGGATGAGATGCGGGAACTCGGCTATGATGAAGTCCGCTTTGACAAGATGGGCAACACCATCGGCCGCATCGGTGACGGGCCTGGCGTGATCGTTTTCGACTCGCACATTGACACGGTGGGTGTCGGTGACCCCAGCGAATGGGAATGGGATCCGTTCGCGGGCAAGGTGGAAGATGGGATCCTGTATGCGCGCGGCGCGTGTGACGAGAAGAACAGCACCCCTGGGATGGTGTACGGTCTGGCATTCGCCCGCGATCTGGGCCTGCTGGATGGTTACACCGCCTACTACTTCGGCAACATGGAGGAGGAATGTGACGGCATTGCGCCCAATACCTTCGTCGAAGTGGACCCGAAGGTCAAACCTGATTTTGTCGTCATTGGCGAGCCGACCAAGATGCAGGTCTACCGCGGGCACAAGGGCCGCATCGAGCTGAAGATCACGGCGCATGGCCGGTCGGCGCACGCCGCTTCGCATTACCTCGGCGACAATGCCGTGTATAAGATGATGGCGGTCATCACGCAAATCCGTGAGCTGGATCGCCGGATGCGCTTTGGGATGGGCTTTCATCCGGTGCAGGGCTATCCATCCATCGCGGTGACCGATGTGTCGGCGCGCACCGCTTCGCTCAACGCCGTTCCGGATCAGTTCACGATCTATCTCGACCGGCGCATCACGTTGAGTGAGCCGCGGGACGATGTGATCGCGCAGATCAGGGGGCTAGTCCCCGACTATTTGCAGGACGAGATCCACGTCGAAGAGTTGTTCTACGACACGCCCTCCTACACGGGCTTCGTCTTTCCGGTGTCCAAATTCTATCCGGCCTGGCTGCTGGACGACACGCATCCCCTGACTATAGCGGGTCAGGAAACCATCGAGGCGCTGTGGGATGAAAAGCGGACCCTTGGCACGTGGGACTTCTCGACCAACGGCACATATTGGGCCGGTAAGGCTGGCATTCCCTCCATCGGCTTTGGTCCGGGCGATGAAAAAACAGCACACATGCGCGACGAAAACGTACCGCTCGAAGACGTAGTGCGCGCCACGGAGTTCTATGCCCTGTTGCCAAGCGTGTTAAGCAAACAGGTAAACAAGTAGACAAATACACACGTGTTTACCTGTTTACGTGTCTACTTGTATACCTACTAGCCGCCAAAGAAGGAATCATTGAAGCAATGGAGAACTTGTAGCTCTCCAAATCATTCTCACACACAACAAGGAGTTTCAACATGCGTAGTTTTGCTGGTCGTGATATTCTCTCTCTCAAGGAGTTCGAGCGGAACGAGTTCTTCCACGTGTTCGACGTTGCCGCAAAAATGGAGCCCATCGCAAGGGCCAGAAAGAACGTGGATTTGTTGAAAGAAAAGACGCTGGTAACCGCCTTTTATCAGCCCTCGACGCGCACGCGTCTGGCACATGAAGCCGCCATGCACCGCCTGGGTGGTCATGTGACGGGATTCTCGGACGCCAAGATGACACGCGCTGGTGACTTCTATCAGGAGTCCATCAAGGATACAGTGAAGATGTTGGAGTTTTACGGCGATGTGATCGTGATGCGCCATTTTCAACAGGGTGCGCCGCATGAGGCCGCAAAGTGGGCGAGCATACCCATCATCAACGGCGGCGACGGCTGGGGCGAGCATCCCACCCAGATCCTCACCGACCTCTATACGGTGTTGCGCGAGAAGGGTCGCATTGACGGATTGAAGTGGCTGGCAGTTGGCGATATGCGCATGCGGACGATGCATTCTCTAGGTTATGCCTTGAGCCAGTTCGATTGTCCCATCACGTTTGTGGCCCCACCGGATATGAATCTCACTGATGACTTCAAGACCGAGCTGAAACAATTCAGCGTGAACTTCAGCGAAGCTGACCATGTTGAGAACGCCATTGCCGATGCCGATGTGATTCTGGTGGAGCCGGTAGTTCAGCCTGATTACACCAAGTCGCGCGATGAACGGACGGGTGAGCTGGATCTCACGCCTGCCAATTACAAGATCACGCGCGAATTGCTGTTCACGAAAGCCAAGTCAGACGCCATCCTGCTCCATTCCCTGCCGCGCATGGACGAAATTCCCACCGATGTGGATATTACCAAATGGTCGCGCTACTGGCAGGAGGCCTTCAACGGCGTAGTGATGCGCATGACGTTGCTCGCGCTGGTGCTGGGCGCGATGGAGTAGGCTTAGTGTCATTGCGAGGAGGAGCGGAGCGACGACGAAGCAATCTCCTCTAACCTGCAAAGATCAAATTATTTGAAACAATGAGATTGCTTCTCGCACCGTCCTGACGAACGGTGTCAGGAAAGACTCGCAATGACAGGCTTTGACTATGAAAACCATCGAAATCCGCCGCCATTCCATGCGTTCCAAGCCAGGCGAGCATTTGAATCAGCCTGGTGTGACCCTGGCGCGCCTGGTGGGTGAGAACCTGGGTCCGTTTGACCGGGTGGTCACCTCCACATTGCCGCGCGCCATTGAAACGGCCATTGCCATGGGCTTTGGCGTGGATGAACTCAACGAGTTGATGAGTTCCTATAGTGATGATGTTGAGCGAGAAGCGCCGTGGCCCTTATCTTTGGCCGGGTATGCGGAAGCCATCCGCAAAGGTGGAGCGGCGGCTCGCTACGCAGATCAACTGCTGGCCGTGTATACCAAGCTGATTGACTATCTGGGAGATGGCCGTGCCGCGCTGGTTGTCAATCATGGCGGGATCGCAGAAATGGGCGCGGTGGCCTGCCTGCCGGAGGCGGATCATTTCGCTTGGGGCTCCCACTTTGACTACTGCGAAGGCATCCGCTTGTTTTGGGAGAGAGGGAAGTTTGTAGATGCTGAACTCTTGAGAGTGTCGACATAACATATATGCTCCAGCCGCCGTCCCCGGCGGCGAGGACGCCGCCTCGAGCGAAATTAGCAAACAAGGAGACTAATTATGCAAACAAACTTTAGGGGCCGAGATTTCATCGGCGACCTGGACTTCACGAAAGAGGAAGTCGAAACTGTTCTGGACGTAGCGTGGGATCTCAAGCGCAAGCGCGCGCTCGGTGAGCCGCATCCGTACCTGCGCGACAAAGTGCTGGCCATGTTGTTTTTCTTTTCATCCACGCGCACGCGGGGTTCCTTCGAAGCGGGTATGGCGCAACTAGGCGGGCACGGTGCCTTCATTGACTCGAACACCACCCAGATCGCGCACGGCGATACACCTGTGGAGATCGGTGAGATCTTCGGACGCTATTTCGATGGGATCGCCATCCGTCACTGCGACTTTGGCGATGGCAACAAATACCTGAACGATGTCGCCAAATCCAGCCGCGCGCCGTTGCTTAACATGCAATGTGATATCTACCATCCCTTCCAGTGTCTGGCCGACCTGATGACCATCATGGAAAAGAAGGGCCGCGACCTGCGCAGGAAGAAGATCGTCGTCTCGTGGGCGTACGCGGCTTCGTATCTCAAGCCGGTCTCCGTGCCGCAATCGTTGATCCTGCAAATGCCGCGCTTCGGCATGGATGTGACCCTGGCCTACCCGCCCGAATTCAAACTCATGCCGGAGATCGTCGAGCAGGCCCGGGAACAGGCGAAGATTGCCGGTGCCGGCTTCGAGATTGTTGACAGCAAGGATGGCATGACCGAAGCCTGCCAGGATGCCGATGTGATCTATGCCAAGTCCTGGGGTCCGTTGTTGACCACCAATGACAAAGCCGAAGGCAAAAAACTTCAGGACTCATATAAAGACTGGATCATGGACGACGCGAAACTCAAGGTCGCCAAAAAAGATGCTATCTACATGCACCCGCTGCCGGCCGACCGCGACGTCGAAGTGACCAGCGCCGTGCTGGATGGTCCGAATTCGGTCGTGTTCGATGAGGCCGAGAATCGCCTCCACGCCCAGAAAGCCGTGATGGCGCTGACTATGGCGTAGACATGTAGACAGGGAAACACGTAGACAAGGAGGCAGGTGTGAGTGAGAAGAAGCCTTTGTATGAGTCGCCTGGCGAGAAAGGGAAACGCGGGTTTGAAGATCTGGAGTGTTATCAACTCGCGCTAGATGTCATGGCAAAAATACATGTTTTTTCCAAAACTCTGCCTCCAGATGAAAAGTTTGACCTGTATGCGCAAATACAGCGTTCTTCAAAGAATGTACAGGAAATATAGGCGAAGGATATGGACGATATCACTATTTGGATAGCCTGCGTTTTTATTCAATCGCGCGTGGCGAGTTGAATGAAACCCTTGCTCGCTTGATTGACGCTCGCGTGCTGGACTATATTGTGCAGACCGAATTCGAATCGCTTTATAACCTTATTCGTAAGACAGAACAAACTCTCAATGGTTATATGAATTACGTCCGCCGTCAGCGTGCAGGCTCGCAGGAGTTTGGTGACAAAGTGGTTCATGATGATCACGCTAATTATGATGTTACACCTGATGAAACGGATCACAAAGAGAATGACTAATCGAACAACCTGTCTACTTGTATACATGTCTACCTGTTTACCCTTTTATCTATATATCTGTACGCAAACCAACAAGGAGTATCAATGGCAAAACTCGCTGTAATCGCTGTCGGTGGTAATTCGTTGATCAAGGATGATAAACATGTCAGCGTGGAGGATCAGGAGCAGGCCCTGCGTGAGACCGCGCATCACATCGCGGATATGGTCGAAGCCGGCTGGGACCTGGCCATTGGCCACGGCAACGGGCCGCAGGTCGGGTTTATTCTGCGCCGTTCGGAGATCGCTGCCAAAGTGGAAGGCATGCACGAAGTGCCGCTGGATGTCTGCGGTGCGGATTCACAGGGCGCGATCGGGTATGAATTCCAGCAGTCGCTGCAGAACGAATATCACCGGCGCGGGATCCAGAAAGGCGCGGCGACGGTCGTCACGCAGATGCTGGTGGATCAGAACGACCCTGCCTTCCAGAAACCATCCAAACCCATCGGCTCGTTCATGGACGAAGCTGAGGCAAAGCGACGCGCAAAAGAGATGAGCTGGTCGGTGGTCGAGGACGCAGGCCGCGGCTGGAGAAGAGTCGTTCCGTCCCCCTTGCCAAAGAAAATCCTGGAATTGGAATCGGTCAAGTTGCTGCTCAATGCTGGCGTGACGGTCATCACGGTGGGCGGGGGCGGCATCCCTGTGGTGGATCTGGGCAATGGTGAACACGAAGGGACGGCCGCGGTGATCGACAAGGATTTCGCCTCGTCGCTGCTGGCGCAGGAGATCGGCGCGGAACTTTTCCTGATCGCGACCGCGGTTGAAAAAGTTGCCATCCACTTTGGCAAGCCGGAACAGAAGTGGCTGGATAAGATGACTCTGGCCGAAGCCAAACAGTACCTGGCGGAAGGGATCCACTTCGCCAAAGGTTCGATGGCGCCCAAGATTCAGGCCATCATCTGGTTCCTGGAAAATGGCGGCAAGCAGGCGTTGATCACCAACCCTGAAAACATCGGCCGGGCGCTCAAAGGCGAAACAGGTACCTGGATTACCCTATAGAATAGCGTAGCTACGGAGCATCCCACAAAGGATGCTGCTCCGCCCCGATGGTATCGATTATTAAGGAGCGAAGGATGCCACTACAGACGTCTACGGTCTCTGTTCCGCGCGCGAATGGCAAGGGGGTCATGGAGTCCTATTTTGTGAAGTCTGAGGGCATCGGTCCGCTCCCGGGTTTGGTCGTCATTCATGAAATCTATGGCTTGAACGACAACATTCGCGGCATCGCGCAACGGTTTGCCGAGCAGGGCTATGGGGCGCTGGCTGTGGATCTTTTTTCCAATCGCAACCGTGCGGTGTGCATGGTACAGCTCATCCACGGTATGTTGATCCGCCCGTTGAATAACGCCATGCTTTCTGACCTGCAATCCACACTGTCTTTTCTGCGTCGGCAACCCGGTGTGGACCCAGGCCGAACAGGTGTGGTTGGGTTTTGCATGGGTGGTGGGTATGCCCTGCAATTGGCGGTTACCGAAAAAGGCATGAAAGTTGCTTCAGCCTTTTATGGCGCCGTTCCAAAACCGCTTGAAGCCTTAGCGCAATCCTGCCCGATCCTGGGAAGTTACCCGGAAAGGGACTTTACTGCATCGGGCGCTCGTGAATTGGATGCCATGCTTGAAAAGCATAACATCCCGCATGACATCAAGTTCTATGAGAACACCATGCACTCCTTTTTCAACCATCCCCGCACATCCATGGAAGAAGAAGATGCCAAAGATGCCTGGCAACGGATGTTATCCTTCTTTGAGAGGCATTTGAATTAATACTCACCTTACGCAGTTACGCTCGGAGGCGGTCTACCCTGAAGAGTTCGATGTGTGACCGCCGTATTTCGCTGGGAAATCGCAGGGTCAGAGACCCTGCGAGAGCGTGAGGGTGCAGAAGGTCACTTAATAAATACGTCATGCATGCTCTTCGTGATGAATCAAGGGACAACACGCCACGTGGCGGCAGTTTGCTGGCCAATCCTCGTGGGTTGCCCTTCGCGCGCTCTTCGCCGCTATAATTGCGCTCTATGTCGTTATCCCCGCGTGTCCTGTTAAGCATTGATTATGAGCCATGGTTCGCATTATTTCGCCACTATGACCACTTAAGGGATTCGGATCAACGCCGCGAGCTGGATGGTGGTTTTACACGGCTTGCCATCGACTCGATCCTTGAGCAGTTGGGAAGCTCAAAAGCCAGCCTCTATCTCGTCGGTGAGATTGCCGTGTGGTATCCCAACGTGCCGCAGAAAATCGTTGCTGGTGGGCACGAACTTGGACTGCACTGTCACATCCATCGTCCGCTGGTCAATGTGGCTGAGCTGGCGGACGATCTTGCAGAGTCAACTGCCTGGTGCAGGGAATATGGCGTGCGCGGCTACCGGGCGCCCATGGTGGGCATTCATGAAGAGGCGTACGCCTTGCTGGAACGTTTCGGCTTTCAATATAGCTCGTCCATGTATGCACCCACCGGGACGCTGCTTCAACGTGGCAAGATTTGGGAAATCCCAGTCAGCACCGTTCGTCTGCGCGCCGGTACGGAGCCATACACCGCCCCGCGCGATTTCTCCTCCCGATTGCTGCTGCAAGGCGAGTTCCCCTATGGCTCCAGTTTCAGCATCGGATTGCTGGGAAAAGGGATTCTCGGATTCATAGAACGTGAGTTGAAACGAGGATTGTGCCCCTCCATCATCCTCCATCCGTACGAACTGGTAAAGCCGCCTGCGTCGGCCCGCCTCACGCGTGACTTGATGCTGAATCCACATCTTGTGCCTTTCCTACGCGATAAATCCGGATTCCTGAAAGACCTGCTGCGGAATTTCCCGGTCTCACCGCTGGGAACATATCTGGATGAGGCTTTGGTGCTCATGGGGAATCAAAATGCCTGAGCTGCGCGTCCGACAGTTGGAACGGGAACAAGTTTATCCTGAGCGAAGACGACACTTGTACCCCGTTCGGGCCGCGAGCCCGCCGGGGCGAGACGGCCTGGCGCAAGTGCAGGTGAGGACGGCCTGGCCTGACGCGCTGGTCGCATCTGGGACATTCACTGCAACCGACGCCTGGTCCGATCTCGTGCGTTTGATTTATGGGTATGATATTTATCGCTTTGAGGCGATTCAGGGCGATGAAGTCGTTGGCATTCTCTCCCTGACGCATGTGCAGCACCCGATCTTCGGAAATTATCTGGCCACATCGCCGTTCGGGAGTTATGGCGGGTTCGCATTTACATCTACCGAAGCACGCGATGTCTTGTTGAAAGAGGCCCAGAAGCTGGCCGATGAATTAAGCGTGGAATACGCGGTGATCCGCTTTCTCGGAGATGGGAATCAACCGCCCGTGCCCTGGCTGCAAAACCCAATTTACTCCACCTATCTGCTGAACCTCGCACCCAACGCCGAAGACCTGATGCAGAATTTTGGGCACCAGCATCGCAAACACACGCGCCAGGCAATGAAAAAAGGCTTCAAGATTCAGTTTGGTCATCTCGATCTGCTGGATGAAACTTATGAGGCGCTGGCACGCAGTATGCACGAGTTGGGCTCGCCCTATCACTCCAGGCAATATTTACAGCGGATGGCCGAACTGCTGGGCAATTGCGTGGAATTTGTTGTCCTGAAGGATGCAAAAGATGCACTGGTGGGCAGCGCGGTGCTGGTCTATCATCATGGGGTGGCATCGAACCTGCATGCCAATATTTTGCGCGAATTCCGCTCAGAATATGCCGGTGAGTTTTTGTACTGGTCGCTGCTGGAGCATTACTGCCAGAACGGATTGCATGTCTGTGATATGGGACGCAGTTTGAATGGCTCAGGCAATGAAACTTTCAAGTTGAAGTGGCGGCCCCGCCAGGTACCGCTCGCCTATTGGTATTACCTCCCGAAAGGCGGAGCGATTCCGGAATTGAATCAGAAAAGCCCCAAATTTCGGCTCGCCATCTGGCTCTGGAAACGGCTCCCAGCTTTCCTAGTGCGGAGGTTAGGTCCCAGTCTCATTCGCGGGATCGTTTGAACAGGTCATTTACATTTGCTAAGCCGAAACTTGAGAGTCTATTGAATTCATGATCAACGTGATAACAGTGCATGATGGGCTTCATGAAAAGTATTCCGCCTATGTGGCCGGAAAACCTGAGGCGCGTTTTGGGCACGACCTGGAGTGGGCCATGGTGTTGCGCGATACCTACGGCGCTTCCATCCAACACTTGATCGCTCTCGAAGATGAAAAAGTAGTGGGCATCTCTCCCTTGTTCCTATGCAAACCGATCATGGGCGGAGCCCACTATCAGACCAGCCTGTTTCCCAGTTATTTTGGTCCTCTTTACGATTCGCAGCTGGCCCTGGACGCGATCCTGGATGCTATCATCAGCCTGACGTCAACGCTGCAATATGCGGAGATAGTATCGCCAACCCCCCTGCCTGAGGATAAACGCCTGCCGTATCTGGAACAGCTTGATTTCACGTATCGATTGCCGCTGAAGGACACCCTCGAAAAAATTTATGCGAATTTCAGACGAAATTACAGGAGAATTCTCAGAGACCCAAAATTTCATGAGGCGGTGGATCTGATCGTGGATCCGGACGGGAAAATGGTGGGAGAATTTCACCGCCTGTATGCGCACCTCTACGCGCGCAAGCACGGGTTTATCCCTCACGTCGAAAAACTCTTCCGAAACATATTTTCGCGCTACCCAAATGGCACGGCCCGGATTTACCTGGCGAAGCGTCACGGCAAAACCATCGGCGGGATATTCACCTTCTGGAAATACGGCGAAGTCTACTGTGGCTGGTCGGCCATGGATCTGAGCACCACCTATTATCCTATGCACTTTTTGATCTGGAAGATTATCCAGGACGCTGTAGCAGAAGGGTATCGCTGGTTCAACCACGGCGAGTCACCGAGGGAGAATGAAAGTTTGAAGCTGTTTAAGCAGGGTTGGGGCATGGAGCCCCACGATACATATCGGTATTTTATTCCCGGTCAGCTAGCCGAGCCGAACGTCCGCCTCTTTGATCGATTCTCCTGGACCAAGAAAATCATATCCTTTTTGCCTGCCCAAATCACCAGTCGGTTTGTATCGCCGCTGATCCGGTATGTGTTGTAGATTCATCTCGATAAAGGAATAGCGTCATGGCATCGTTGATTCGGTTAATGAACCTGAAAAACGTCCGAATGGTGTTTCGGAATATATCCAAAGTCGGACTCATCAGTACAATTCAATTTGTGCTCTCAGACCTGATGTTTGATTACAAGTACAAGGTGGAAACCATCAACACCATCATGCTCGATGAATTGGATATCGCTTCACCCAACAAGGCTCACGGGCGTTATTATGAAGGTACGAATGCCTATCTTTTCAGGAAGGCATTTGCTCATATCAAAACGGACCCGCTTACTAGTTGCTGTGTGGATTTTGGGAGCGGAAAGGGCAAGGTGATGCTCCTGATGGCGGAGAGGGGCTTTCGCAAGGTCATTGGGGTGGAATTTTCAAAAGAACTGGTCGAGGTCTGCCGCAGGAATCTGGAAAACTTCAAACGAAAAACGAAAAGTAGAACAGAGTTTGAGGTCATCCACATGGACGCCGCCGAATATGCGATTCCACCGGAGGCCAACCTGTTGTTCTTTTCCAACCCTTTCGATGAGACGCTCATTGAAAAGGTCATCGAGAATATTTTGAGATCGTTGGACAAGTACCCGCGTGAGATCGTGGTCGTGCATTTATTCCCCCAGGGAAATATGGCATTTGCCAGACATCCCCGCTTTCCTATGGAACGTGAATTAAAGGAAGGGTTCATCTTCCGTCTGCAACCTGGTCATTAACCGATGGTGGACAGTACCTCGTTCCTGATCCGCACCTGGGATTTCCTGAAGAAACCGCTCGTGTCACTGGCCTTTCGAGTGGTGGTCAGCGCGTTGCTGTTGGTTCTCTTGTTCCGGTTGGCGGTCGTTGAAAAAATCGCCGATGTTTTCAGCCGCATCTCCCTGGGCTACCTGGGACTCTATTTTGTGTTTTACTTTTTGGCGGTGGGGCTGATGGCGCTGCGCTGGCAGTATCTTCTCAAAGCATGGGATATCGAAAGGAGTTTTCGCGCGTTATTCCGCTGGCTCATGGTCGGTTTGTTCCTCAACAATTTTTTCCCTGGTGGGTTGGGTGGGGATGCCTTTCGCTTCTATGCCGGGAGTCAGGATACCGGCAGGACGGAGGACATCGCCGCTACCATCTTCTACGAAAGATTTTTGAGCTACACTTCCCTGGTCCTATTGGGATTGGGGGCGTTGATCGTTCGTGCCAATTTCTCTGACGATATGTTGTTCTGGTACTTGTTGGGTGGCATTTTCCTGGCATTGGTCGCCCTCTTTGTGCTGCTCTCCTTTGCTGGCTTCAGGGCTGTGCTCGCCCGGCTCATAGACCATTTCCCAAGGATTCAAAAACTGGGCTTGAAAAAATGGCTGGATAGCTTCCGCTTTCGCGTCCACCATCCCCTCATGCTGCCGGGGGTCTTCGCCATTTCGCTCCTGATCCAGTTTGTGGAGGTCTTCATATTTCACTTGATTGCACTGGCCCTGAGGCTGCCCGTACAGATGAGTGACCTGTTCCTGTTCGTTCCATTGCTGTATCTCGCAACAATCATCCCTGTCTCGGTCAACGGTATCGGCATCCGTGAAACGGTCTTTGTGTTCTTCGCTTCGCGCTGGGGGATCAGCCAGGCGGATGCAGTGGGTTTCTCTTTGACGGTCTTTACCTTGGGTCTGGCGGGCAGTCTGGTCGGCGGTCCCCTCTATTGGGTTTCCCGGAAGTGAATGCGCTATGTATAATTCCAGCGCGCGGCAGAAAACCACACCATGAACAATTTCCTTCAGACCATTGGAGCCATCGAATATCGGCGTCTTGTCCCTGCGATATTGTTCGTTGTTGCCGTAGCCGCCTATGGGTTGTTCATCGGGCACATGGGGTTTTATTGGGATGATCTGCCCATCTCCTGGATCAAGTACCAGCTGGGGGCGGAGGCACTGAAGCGCTATTTTTCAGAAGTCCGGCCCCTGTGGGCCATGTTATACCAGTTGACCACCAGCGTACTTCCACAACAGCCCATATATTGGCAGTTGTTTGCCATCACGTTGCGCTGGCTGACAGCCGTTGTCTTGTGGGCAGTCATGATTCAGTTATTTCCGCGTCGACAAACTCTGGCCTTCGCACTGAGTCTGTTGATGCTGGTCTACCCCGGATTCAATCAGCAGTGGGTGAGTTTTTTGTACTCGCATTTTTTCATCGTATTTCTTTGTCTGTTGCTTTCGTGGTTTTGGATGTTGCGGAAAAAGGTACTGCTGGCGCTCCTATTTTCCGCCCTGAATTTATGGATGCTGGAATACTTTTTCTTCCTGGAACTGGCGCGGCCATTGATGCTCTGGATAGCACTTCGGGATGAGCCATTGACTGCCAAAGAACGGTTGATGCGCGTCCTAAAAACCTGGATACCCTATTTGATCGTCTTGGCGCTGGCAGTTTTCTACCGGGTATTCGTGTTCAATCACCCGGGGTTTGGTTACAGTCTGGAGGCGGAAATCCGCCGCGCTCCGGTGGACACGCTTCTACAACTTCTGCAGCGTACCCTCTCCGATTTGTGGACTGTCACGGTCGCGGCTTGGATGAAGGTCTTTCAATTCCCAAATCCGGTCGAAGATGGTTCGCGCATTACGGTGCTCTATTTATTCGTTGTATTGGGAGTGGCTTTATTGCTTTACTGGTTTATGTTCGTCCGAAGGGCTTCGGAGCAAGAGGCGCGCAGGAACGATGCCGGGTGGCTGTTGCTTCTCGGTGGAGTCCTGCTGCTGCTCGGCGGAATTGCTTTCTGGCTCGCGAATGTAACAGTCTCGCTGGAGGTCCCTGCCAGCCGCGCGACCCTTTCGTTTCTACTGGGGGCCTGCTTTTTCCTAACGGGATTACTGGACCTGCTTCCACAGCGGGTCAAATATGCGGTAGTCCTCCTGTTGGTTTCCCTGGCAGCAGGGCGTCAGTTTCTATGGGCGAATGAGTTTCGCCGCGATTGGGAGGCGCAAAAGAATCTCTTCTGGCAGATGACGTGGCGCGCGCCCGGGTTGAAACCGGATACGATGGTGCTGATGAATGAGGTTCTGATCTATTCCGCAGACAACTCGATTAGCGCGCCCCTGAATTGGATCTATGCGCCGGATTTACAGGGCGAGCAAATCCCTTATGTCTTGTTTTATCCCACCAACCGCCTGGGCGGATCACTGCCTGAATTGAAACCCGATCTTCCCATCGTCTATAGTTACGAGGCGGGCAAATTCAGGGGGAATACCTCCGATGCCCTCGCGTTTTATTATGACCCGCCGGCCTGCCTGCGTCTGCTGGATCCCGATCTGGATGTGGAAAACCGCTTCATCCTGGATGAAAGCCTGATGCGTGAAGCCGCAGCCTTGTCCAACCCTGAGAGGATCCTGCGTGAACCCTCCGGCGTGATGCCTGAAATCTATGGCCCTGAACCGGAACATCGCTGGTGTTATTACTTTGAGCAGGCTGAGCTGGCCCGCCAGTTTGGCGATTGGCGGGAGGTCGTTCGCTTAGGGAACATGGCCTTCGTACTGGACGACTCGCCCAACAACCCGGTGGAACGCTTCGTGTTTATCGAGGGGCATGCACATGTGGACGACTGGGAGCGGGCCGTTGAGTTATCGAAAGTGTCGTATAGGGTCTCAAAAGATTATGTTGCACCCTTGCTCTGCAAGTTGTGGAGGCGTATCGAAGCACAGACAGTCGCAAGCCCGGAACGAAGCGATGCCTTGAATCAGATTCAAGATATGGCTGCGTGCCCGGCAGAATAGCAATTTTATGAAGTATCTTCGCCCATCTCTCATTCTGTTGGTAGTAGCTTTTCTCGCGTATGGTTTGTTGATGCCCCAGTTGGGCTTCTACTGGGATGACCTGCCCATCGTATGGATCCGCTATCAAATAGGTTCAGAGGCCCTCACAGATTATTTTTCCACCAACCGCCCGGTGTGGGGCCTCGTGCATCGGCTCACCACCAGCGTGATTCCGCAAGTCCCGTTCTACTGGCAAATCTTTGCGTTGCTCTGGCGCTGGCTGGGTGTGGTGGTGGTGTATGCCATCCTTGAAAAATTACTGAAGGATAGGCCACGCACTGCGCTGGGGGTTGCCCTGCTCTTTCTGGTGTATCCCGGTTTCAACCAGCATTGGTCAGCGTATTTATACGGACATTTTTATATCGTCCTGTTCTTCTTTTTGACTTCGATCCTGTGTATGTTGCTCGCCTTGGAAAATCCCAAGCGCTTCTGGGCCTGGACTGCAGCCGGCATGTTCTTCTCCGCGCTCAATTTGTGGATGATGGAATATTTTTACGTGCTGGAACTGGTGCGTGTGGGAGTTATCCTGACTGCGCTGCGTGATGAGCCTTTGACGTTTCGCGCGCGCCTCCTTCGCACGCTGAAGTTGTGGATTCCCTATCTGATAGTGTTCATGCTGGCAGTTCTTTCCCGTTTGTTCATCTTCAATAATCAGGTCTATGGGATCGGTCTAGCTGACAAGCTAATGTCCACGCCCGTGGAAACGCTGGTCAGTCTGGCGCAAACCATCCTTTTCACTCTGCGTCTGGTCTTGAAAGATGCCTGGTTGCAGATACTCGAACTCCCGGCCGCCGCGCTCACTTCTTATTATCTGGTGATCGCGGCTGTCATCCTGCTTGCGACGGCTGGTTTTCTGCTGATACCGCGCGATGCGGCTCAGACCATTCGAAAGAATTCCACAGAGGCACTCTGGCTGATTGGCCTGGGTGCGCTGGCGGTGTTTCTGGCCGGATGGCCATTCTGGCTGATAGGTTTTCAGCCCTCGCTGGAATGGCCCGCCAGTCGTTTTACCCTGCCATTCATCTTAGGGGTGAGTCTGGTGGTGGGTGGACTCATTGGACTTCTCCCCTGGGAGCGAGTACGGATTGTACTTCTGGTTGCGCTGGTCAGCCTTGCCGCGGGAAAACAATATTTGAACTCGCTCGATTATCGGCAGGATTGGGTCACGCAGAAGGAGTTGTTCTGGCAGATGACCTGGCGCGCACCGGCTATCCAGCCGAATACAGTGGTGCTGTTGAATGAAGGCGCACTGGATTATTATGCCGATAACTCACTGGGTGGAGCTTTGAACTGGATCTATGCGCCGGATAATCACAGCCGCCGCGTGGAGTATGTCCTGTTTTATCCGACTACAAGATTGAGGAACGCCCTGCCCAAACTGGAGCCAGGCATTTCGATCGAATATGATTATCTGGCAGGCCAGTTCCATGGAAACACCTCTCAGACCCTGGCGATGTATTATGCCCCTCCCGGCTGTTTACGGATTCTGGATGATGACATCGAACGAGTCAATCGTATGATCCCCGAGACGAGCCTGCTTCGCTTCGCGGCGCGTATCTCCTCCCCGGACTTGATCCTCGATGAGCCACGTGCACAGATGCCGGAGTTCTACGGACCGGAACCGCAGCACGATTTCTGTTATTATTTTGAGAAGGCAGACCTGGCTCGTCAATTCAAGGATTGGGATGCTGTCGTAACATTTGCAGAGACCGCATTCACGCTGGAGCATCCTTATGATCCGGCAGAACAACTCGTATTCATTGAAGGGTATGCTCATGTGGGGCAATGGGATCGAGCAGTGGAACTTTCAGAGCAGGCAAATGCTGTGTCTACGGAATTGGTTGGCCCGATGTTGTGTCGGCTATGGAAACGGATCGGAGTAGAAACAGCCGATAGCGTGGAACGAAGCGCCGCGCTGAGTAAAGTACAGAACATAATCGCCTGTGATTTGTGAGAAATGTTCTTGCTGGTCTGATGTAATTTGCTCTAAAATATGCCTGACAGATGTGATGATAGAATAATCTTGTGTAGACAAACACAAGAGAGCAGGGATCTTGAAAGGAGGTCGCTCGTCACGATAAAAGGATTGCCCGGTTGTATTGCTGTACACAAATTACAAAAAGAGGAGTAGAAATGCGTAAGTCACTTTCGTTTGTTTTCGTATGGCTGACAGTTCTTTCGCTGGTGCTGTCAGCATGTGGCGGCCAGGCCACAGAAGCCCCAGAACCTACTGAAGTGCCAGCTACTGAAGCCGCACCCACTGAGGCACCTCAGGCTACAGAGGCACCTGCCACTACCGAAGCTACCGAGGCCCCGGCTGAACCGTTCACTTTCGGTATGCTCCTGGTTGGTCCTTACAATGACCACGGTTGGAGTCAAGCTCACTATGAAGCTGGTCAGTATGTGGAAGAGAAACTCGGTGCAAAGATGATTTATCTGGACAAGGTCAATCCTGCTGACCGTCCTGGAACAACACCAGATCAGCTTGCCGAAGAGTTGGTTGCACAGGGCGCGAAGCTCGTTATCTTCAACTCGGATGACATGAAAGATGCCTCGACAGCGTTCGCGAAGGCTCATCCCGATATCTATGTGATTATGGCTTCTGGCGATCAAGTTTGGTCCGAGGGAAAGGCCTTTGAAGAAATCCCGAACATGGTCAATATCATGGGCCGCATGGAATACGGCAAAATGATGGCCGGTTGCGCCGCAGCCCTTTCCACCAAGACGGGACAGATCGGCTACCTTGGTCCATTGATCAACGATGAAACCCGTCGGCTGGTTGCCTCCGCTTACCTTGGCGCGAAGCACTGCTGGACCGAATACGCCGGCAAGGATGCTGCTGATCTCGAATTCAAAGTGACCTGGATCGGTTTCTGGTTCAATATTCCTGGTTTTACCTCTGACCCAACACAGGTTGCTAATGACTTCTTCAATACCGGCTATGATGTGATCATCTCTGGTATTGATACCACCGAAGGTCTCACCGAAGCCAAGAAGGCTGCGGATGCCGGTAAGGAAGTGTTTTCAGTTCCGTACGACTTCATTGGATCATGCGAAGAAGGTGCCAATGTCTGTCTGGGTGTCCCATACTTCAACTGGGGTCCGGCGTACCTGGAGACCATCACCGCCGCTTCGGAAGGCACCTTTGAATCCAATTTCCAATGGAACGGTCCGGACTGGTCTGATATCAATAACGCCGACACCAGCGCTGTTGGTTTCGTAAAGGGTGATGCCCTGAGCCCGGAGGCCGCTGCTCAATTGGATGAGTTCATTGCCGCGCTGGCGGGTGGACTCAACCTGTGGACGGGTCCCATCAACCTGCAGGATGGCACAACTTATCTCGCTGAAGGTGAAGTCGCCACCGATCAGCAAATCTGGTATCTGCCTCAATTGCTTGAAGGCATGGAAGGCCAGAGCGTTCCCAGTCAATAAACCTGTTCACCGCGGGGGAAGGCGTTCGCCTTCCCCTTTTTGCTATCTTTAGGCAGAAAACACCCGAAGGACAAAGCCAATGAAGATTGAACTACGCAATATCCACAAGTATTTCGGCAACAACCATGCGAATAACGATATTACGCTGACCATTCCTTCAGGCACCATTCAGGGAATTCTGGGGGAAAATGGCGCGGGGAAAAGCACGCTCATGAAAATCCTTTCGGGCTTTATCCATGCTGATGATGGAGAAGTCGTATTGGACGGCAAACCCGTTACGATTTCATCCCCCGCCGATGCAATTCGACACGGGGTTGGCATGTTGCACCAGGATCCACTGGATTTTCCCCCCATGCGCCTGCTGGATAATTTTATGCTCGGTCTCCCAGGCAGGCTCTTCCCCAATCGAAAAGAGGCCACCCAGGACTTCAACCTGCTGAAAAAGGAATTTGGATTTTCTCTCGATCCGGAAAGTTATGTGGATTCGCTGACCGTGGGTGAACGCCAGCAACTTGAGATCATGCGCCTATTATTTCTGGGCGCGCGGATTCTTATTCTCGATGAGCCAACCACAGGGATCAGCGCAGCTCAGAAAACGAAACTATTCGACACTCTGAAAAAATTCCCTGAGCAGGCAATCACCACGATCTTTGTTTCGCACAAACTCGAAGACGTGGAAAATCTATGTGACCGGGTGGCAGTGTTGAGGCAAGGTAAACTCGTCGGCGAAATGACGCGCCCGCCTGGCGCGCCTGACGCTCATGCAGGTAAAAAGCCTTTCGATACCAAAAAGCTAGTGGAAATGATGTTTGGAAAAGAAATTTCACTTGGCGCGCGGCAGGCTGCTGAGCGGCATGGTTGTGTGCTGGAATTAAGCGATGCATCCATTGAAGACGTCAGGCTGAAGATCCAGAACGTAAATCTCGAAGTCAATGGGGGTGAGGTGATCGGACTGGCAGGCATGGAAGGTAGTGGCCAGGGAGCGTTTCTGCGAGCATGCGCAGGGATGGTTCGCCCGGTAGGTGGGAAGGTGAGAGTGAGAGGGCGGGATCTCACAGGAAAATCGTATCATGTCTACAAGCAGAACGGTGTTGAGTTCTTGCCTGCCGCGCGTCTGGAAGAAGGACTGATCCCCGGCCTTTCCCTGACCGAACACTACATACTGGCCGAAAAATCCAACGGCGTGTTCATCAACCGCGAACGCGGCCTGAGACAGGCGCAGTCAAGGATTGCATCATTCAATATCAAGGGGACACCGTCCCATACTGTTGAGTCGCTTTCAGGTGGCAACCAGCAACGGGCTCTGCTTTCATTACTGCGTGACCCTTTGTCATTGATCCTGATCGAACATCCCACCCGCGGGCTGGATATCGAATCGGTGATCTATATTTGGGGGAAACTAAAGGCGCGTTGCAGGACCGGTACTGCGATCCTATTCATCTCCTCTGATCTGGAAGAGATCCTGCAATACAGCGACCGTGTATTGGTATTCTTCAGCGGCAAGGTTTCCCAGCCATTGGACGGTTCAAAGACCACCGTGGAGCAATTGGGTCAACTGATTGGTGGCAAAGGCTGGACTTCGTGAGGAACACTATGACAAAGAATAGCCTTTGGGTGAAGATAGGATTTCAGACCGCCGCACTGCTCCTGGCATTGTTGTTTACTACGTTGATACTGCTCGCCGTAGGGGCACCTCCCCTGGAGGCGTATAAAAACATCCTTACGGGCGCCTTCGGTTCATTCAAGAAATTTTCCGATGTACTGGTTTCCTGGGTTCCACTCCTGCTGGTAAGTGCAGGCTTGCTGGTGACTTTCGCCGCCGGCTTATGGAACATAGGCGTAGAGGGACAGATCACGCTCGGCGCGATTGCAACGACATGGGCTTTGCGTGAGCTGCAAGATACGAACCTGCCTCCAGCACTGATCATCAGCCTGGCAATTTTGGCAGGGATGGCGGGAGGCGCGTTATGGGCCGCGCTGGCCGGTGCCCTCAAGACCTTTGGCGGTGTGAATGAGATCTTCGGCGGCCTGGGGTTGAATTTCGTCGCGACCGCCCTCACGATTTATTTGATCTTTGGTCCGTGGAAAAGGCCGGGTGTAGCCTCGATGAGTGGGACCGTGCCATTCGATCAGGCGCTTCACCTGAGCCTCTTCCCCGGTTTGCGGCTCAGCCCCTGGGCGCTCGTGATTGCTATCCTGGCGATTGTGGTTGTGTATTTTCTGTTGCAAGGAACGTACTTCGGTCTGCGCCTTAAAGCCGTTGGGAAGAATTTCCGTGCAGCCTACCTGCTTGGTGTTCCCACCTGGCAGTACATGATGCTGTCTTTTCTGATCTGTGGGGCCCTGGCAGGGATTGCAGGCGCGATGCAGGTGACGGCTGTCTATTATCGCCTGATCCCGGCGATCTCGAGTGGATATGGTTATCTAGGTCTCATGGTGGCGATGCTGGTGAACTACCAGGCCATCTGGGCTGCGCCGGTCGCACTTTTCTTTGCCGCGCTTAATATTGGCAGTATTCAATTGCCGATTGTGCTCAAACTCGATTCATCGCTCTCCGGAGTTTTGCAGGGCATGCTTGTGCTCTTTGTTTTGATCGTCGAAGGCGTCCGGCAACGAATATCCCGGCGCTCGTGAGGCAACTATGGATTCCACTATGATACTCATTGGGTTGGCAAGTGTTCTGGCTGCTGCGGCGCCGGTTATCTTTGCGGTGATGGGTGAAACCTTATCGGAACGCGCGGGTGTGATCAACCTCTCGATGAACGGGACAATTTTACTCTCAGCGATGGGAGGCTTCGCCGTATCTGTTCGGACCGAAAACCTGTTTCTTGGTTTCCTGACCGGGATGATGATCGGCGCTGTCGTTGCGTTGATTGTGGCATTTTCTTCAATTACTTTGAAACAGTCCCAGGTCGCAGTGGGATTTGTTCTGGCGCTTGTCTGCCGTGACCTTTCCTATTTTCTAGGCAATCCCTTCATGGGCCTGGCAGGTCCGAGATTGCCCGCCTGGTCCATTGCGGGTTTAAGCGAGATCCCCGTCATTGGCACATTGTTGTTCAGACACGATCTGATGACCTACCTCAGTTTTATTATCATCTTTTTATCCTGGCTATGGATCTTTCGTACCCGACCAGGTTTGATGTTGCAGGGAATCGGAGAACGTCCTGCCGCGGCGTTTGTGCGCGGGGCCAATGTCAATGTAATGCGTTATGTGTATACAGTACTCGGTGGCGCGCTGATCGGTCTGGCAGGGTCTACCTATTCATTGAGTGTGAAAGCAGGTTGGAAGGGAACGATCTCCGGCCTGGATGGGATCGGCTGGATCGCTTTAGCGATTACGATCTTCGGCGGCTGGAATCCGCTGCGGGCTGCGTTCGGTGCGTATTTGTTCGCGCTGTTGCAGTGGCTTGGGCTTGTGCTGCAGCCGAGCCTGCCGAATATCCCCTCGCAGGTCTTGCAGGTCGCTCCGTTTCCTCTCATGATCCTGACCCTTTTGCTGGTAAATATCGGTGATGCAGAATGGGTGGCAAGAACGCTCGCCTCGTTGCCCGAACCCACGCGCCGCCTCTTTGCCAAGGCGTTCCGCGCCATGCGCGCTTCACCTCCGGCTGCCTTAGGTGTTCCCTTTGATACAGATTAGACAGTTTGCTCTTGTGAAATCTCTGCTGTACCAACATATTCTAGCGTGCGGGGAGGTTCGACGCTTTCTGCAAAATGAGATCGGCCCGAGTGACATATCCCATGGGGAGTGGATTGTGGACAATTATCATACGATTTCAGTTACAAACTGTCTGACAACTTTTAATGGCTTCCGATATACTGATAAGAATAGGAGTGACCAAACCAGCCATGAAAAAAGTCTTTAAAAGCGACTGGGTCTCTCATTTGATCGATGCGCTCCTGCCGGTCTTTGCCACTCTGGCAGCATTGGTTCTCGGCGCGGTAATGCTACTCTTTTTGAAGGTGAATCCCATTCAGGCATATAAAGCTCTTTGGGATGGAGCCTTTGGTAGTTCCAACGCCTTTGCAGAGACGTTGGTCAAGGCCACTCCTTTGCTCCTGGTTGCGCTGGGCATCTGTATCTCCTTCCGCGGTGATGTGATCAACATCGGTGGGGAAGGCCAGATGATTATCGGAGCCATCCTTGCAACATGGATAGGTCTCACCTTTACCACCCTGCCAGGTTGGTTGGTAATTACTCTTGCTATGCTGGCAGGATTTTTGGGTGGAGCGATTTGGGGCGGAATTCCAGGTTTTCTTAAGGCCTACTTTAGAGTGAATGAAATCTTAAGTACCGTGATGATGAATGCCATCGCGGTGCAGTTAATGAACTTCCTGTTGCGCGGCCCGATGATCGACCCCTCGCAGGCGGAGCTGGCTTCCCAAATCCCTCAGACGGCCCGTTTGCTGGAAATCTTCCGTTTGCCACGTCTGGTACCGACGCGCCTGCATTTGGGCGCCCTGATCGCGGTTGTGCTGGCAATCCTGGTCTATATCCTGTTGTGGCGCACAACACTCGGCTACCGCATCCGCGCGGTGGGACAGAATCCCCATGCTTCACGATATGCAGGTATTAAAGTTCAACGCTATGTAGTTCTGGCGTTGTTGTTCAGCGGTGCATTTGCAGGTCTTGCCGGGGCGACCCAGGTCTTCGGCGTGAACTATCGCATGATCACAGATGGTTCATCTTCAGGTTTTACAGGAAGCGCCGGGTTCAATGGCATTGTCGCTGCTTTATTTGGTCAGCTGCATCCGATCTGGTCCATCCCTGCTTCGATTCTGTTCGGCGCGCTTCTGGTGGGAGCCAATAGCATGCAAAGGCTAGTACAGGTTCCATCAGCGTTCGTTACTGCCCTCAACGGACTTGTGGTTGTCTTTGTGGTCAGCAGCGAGATTTGGCGGCGAAGGAGACAGAGACGGCGGCTGGCCGCGGCCGGGCAGGATGAAGAGTCGCCACCTTCCACAGACAAGGATAAAATACCGCAGGCGGAGACAGTCGTATGATCTCAGACCTCTTCTCCACCACAGTCTTGATCGGCATTCTTGCTTCTGGAATCCGGCTGGCTACCCCTTATTTATACGCTGCCATTGGGGAAACCTTTGGTCAGCGCAGCGGTGTACTGAACCTGGGTGTCGAAGGTCAAATGCTTTTAGGCGCGTTTGCCGCTTTCTATGTTGCACTCACAACCGGGAATCTCTGGCTGGGCGTATTAACTGCCATGGTCGTCGGTGCGCTGATGGGGTTGGCAATGGCTTATGTGACCGTGAGCTTGAATGCGGAACAGGGAATCAGCGGGATTGGCTTCTTCCTATTTGGTCTGGGGATGAGCGACCTGCTTTTCCAAAAACTGATGGGTACTGTGGAGACCGTGAAAGGTTTTCCGAAAATTTACATCCCTGGCCTCAGTGATATTCCGGGCATCGGAGAAATCTTCTTTAGCCAGAATTTGCTGGTTTATGGCGCGTACCTGCTGGTGCCTGTTGCCTGGTTTGTTCTAAACAAGACGACGCTCGGGCTGAAGATCCGTGCCGTGGGAGAAAACCCGGATGCAGCGGATTCACTCGGTGTGAGCGTGGCGCGCATACGTTACTTTACAATCATACTGGGAGGAACACTCTCTGGTGTTGCCGGTGCCTCCCTATCAATTGCTCTGTTGAATGTTTTTCAACAGAACATGACGAGTGGACTAGGCTTTATTGCGGTCGCTCTGGTCTACTTTGGCGCATGGCGTCCAGTGGGTGTTCTGGGTGGCG
>DASTOH010000306.1:0-22204 GCA_035720235.1 Anaerolineales bacterium
ATGGCGGATTTTCCCACGGCGGCTGGACACTTCCCTACTGGCACGATGATATTGGTGCCCACTTTGGTCAGATCTTTGCGGATGCCGATACCCTGTTGCTGGGACGAAAGACCTGGCAGTTGCATGGCGAAGCATTCGAGCCCAACCCAGAGGGAGATCCGTTCAGTGGCTTTAAGAAGTATGTTGTTTCCTCCACATTGAAATCGGCGGATGGTTGGCGGGACTCGAATCTCATCAGCGGCAATGTAATCGAGGAGATCCGCAAGCTGAAGAACCAGCCCGGCAAAAATATCATTATGGATGGAAGCAGCGTTCTGATCCATGCATTGATCGAGAATGACCTAGTGGATGAGATTTCCCTGCATGTGTACCCGCTGGCACTTGGAAGTGGCAAGCGATTGTTTCCCGATGGGAAGCGCGTGAACCTGAAGCTCATTGAATCACAGACTGTGCCCACTGGTGTGCTGTATCAGCGGTATCAGCCTGCAGGATAGCGGAAGCGAGATCAACGAGGAAGACGCCTGATTATTGTGCGGCTGATAATCCGGTCACGTTCAGGAACCGGGACAACGCCTGAGGATCGCCCTCGATCCGGACGAGTCCGCCCGAGATTGCATCCTCGGGTGTGATTCGCCCGGTAAATAGCCCGAGAAAGGCCGGCATGTTGGTATGGAATACTGCATCCGATCTTTGGTATGCGCCCTGCTGGACAGTAATCTCTCCCTGCTTGATTTGTACCTGCAGGGATTCCTCTTCAAACTGTAGCGCGTAGGTCTCATCGATGTTCATCGCCCGGTCTGGACGAAAAAAGGCTTTCATGGCGACCGCGATGGAGCCCAGGCTTGGCAGCTCGATGCCTTCCAATGAATCCGGCAATAACTGGGCTCCCCACCTGCCCAATTCCAGAATGGGTCTTTCCAGCGACCGCCCCAATGCCGTCAGTTCGTAAACAGTAGATCCTGCCGGCGGAGGCAGCACACGTTGGCAGATGATACCTTGTTGCTCCAGGGTTTTGAGCCTTTCTGCCAGCAAATTGGTGCTGATGCACGGCAATCCTTGCAGGAGATCCTTGAATCGGCGCGGGCCGATCAGCAATTCCCGGATAATGAGCAGTGTCCAGCGTTCCCCAACATAATCCAAAGCAGACGCCAGGGCACAGAATTGGTTGTAACTTCGAGTAGCCATGCATATATTATACATAAAATATGAGCTCACTTCAAGTTTTGAAGTGTGTACTTGACTTACTTTTCAAAACGAGTTATAATAGAACATCTGTGCTACACTGCGCACAGGAAATTTTGATCCTGGCTTTAATGGTTCGAAAGCGATTATCGTGAAAACCCCCGGCAGGTAAATCAAGAAAAAAAGATCGGGCCTTCTATAGGTCCACGCTTTGCCGCGCCCTGGATTCGACACAGAGAGCAAAGCTCGATCTTAGAGTTCACCTTAAGGACAAAAATCTTATGACGAACGAAGAACACTCAACCTCGAGGAAAACAGACTCGCCTCTCCCTCGACATCGGAGCTGCGCGCCCTGTTCAGCGGTCATTGCTCCGGAGGATGCCGTCCGGAGCGGAAGTCAAGGCCCGCTATAACCCGGCGAATCTCTTCCGCCTCAACCAGAACATCCCACCAGCGCGCCAGTGACCTAGCATAATTCAACGACTGTATCCAGAAGGCAATTCAATATGATAAAGGAGAACCAATATGATCAAGGAATTTTCCGGCGTAACAATTTGGAGCGAGGACCTCAATAACCTGCTGCCATTCTATCGGGACGCGCTGGGTCTCAAAGTAGCGCAACAGTCACCTGGATTTGTCCTATTTGGTGAAGACCGGCCGGATGCTCCGGCGTTGGCGCTGGGCACACATAGTGAGGTGCACGGCCACAATGCAGATCCGGCGCGGCACATGGTCGGATTCACCAGCGATGATCTTCAAGCAGATTGGAAGCGTCTAAAAGAGGCAGGAGTCGAGTTCATTGAAGATCCCACCGATTATGGCGACGATATGTCAATTGCAACGCTGAAAGATCCTGAGGGGAATCTGCTGCAGCTCTGGCAGTACCGGGGCAAGAGCTAACGGACCCTCGTAGTTGACCTGATATGTCCGCCCGGACCAGAACCATTGGATGATGAATGGAGAGCTAAATTGAAAACATTTTACGCAACTCTGGCAAACTCACTGGCTGCCTTCCTTACTAACAACTTCGTCTGGTTTGCTGTTACCTTCTGGGTATATCTCGAGACCAGGTCCGTGATTGCCACCTCGGTCATGGCCGGTGTATTCACCACCACTATAGCTCTCTCAGGATTCTTTCTCGGGTCCCTCGTCGACCGCTATCCAAAGAAAAGAGTGATGATGCTGTCGAGCATCATCACTCTGCTCTTGTTCGTGCTTGCCAGTTTCATTTTTGTCACTACCCCACGTGAAGTATTTGCCGATGCCTCGAGCCTCGCGCTTTGGGTGTTCATCGTCCTTACCCTGGTGGGCGCGATCATTGGGAATATGCGCAGCATAGCGCTCTCCACACTCGTGACGATCCTGGTGCATGAAGACGGGAGAGACAAAGCAAACGGCCTGGTCGGCACTGCCAATGGTGTGGCATTCCTGGGCGCTTCCATTTTTAGTGGGCTGGTGATCGGCTATCTCGGCGTGTTCTGGATGCTGGCCATCGCCATAGTGCTGACCGTGCTGGTCATTTTCCATCTTTCAACCCTGACAATTCCTGATCTCCCGAAAAAAGTCCACGACGCCGTCCCTGTTACAGCATCCTCGGACCAGAATAGTATTGACATTCGCGGAACAATCCAGGCCATTCAACTCGTACCAGGCCTTTTCGGACTCATATTCTTTCACACCTTCAACAATTTTCTTGGCGGCATCTTTATGTCCCTGATGGATGCATATGGCTTGTTGCTTGTGTCTGTCCAGGTCTGGGGTACCCTGTGGGGTTTCCTGAGCCTGGGGTTCATTGTCGGTGGGATGGTTGTCGCAAGGAAAGGCCTGGGCAAGAATCCGCTGCGAACGCTCTTTCTGGCGAATATCGTGATGTGGAGCATTTGCTCTTTCTTTACTCTGCAAGCCTCTATCGTACTCCTCGCTACAGGTATGTTTGTCTGGTTATGTTTGATACCGGCGGTCGAAGCCGCTGAGCAAACCATCCTGCAAAAGGTGGTGCCGCCTGAACGCCAGGGCCGTGTGTTCGGTTTTGCTCAAAGTGTCGAACAGGCGGCATCGCCCGTCACGTCATTCTTGATCGGTCCCATTGCACAACTGATTTTTATCCCATTCATGACGACCGGCGCGGGAGTCAATTTATTAGGTCCGTGGTTTGGGACGGGTACTGATCGAGGCCTGGCGCTTCTGTTCACCGTGGCTGGACTGATCGGGCTGATGGTCACGTTACTGGCCATGCGGTCTTATGCCTACCGGGCACTGTCGGAAAACTACCAAAATCAGGAGTTCGTAGGAGCCTATTCCTCTTAAATTCCGTTCGCAAATCCGCAACAAGAGAGCACAACATGAGAAAAGTCATTTTGTTCAATCTGGTAACGCTTGATGGCTTCTTCGAGGGACCAAACCAGGATATCAGCTGGCACAACGTGGATGAAGAATTCAACGAGTTTGCCATCAATCAGCTCAATGAGACCGGTACACTTTTGTTTGGTCGGGTGACCTATCAGGTCATGGCCAGTTACTGGCCAACGGAGTCTGCGATCCGTGATGATCCCACAGTTGCCGGACTGATGAATAGTCTTCCAAAGGTCGTCTTTTCGAAAACTCTGGATACAGCCGAATGGAATAACTCAAGGCTGGTGAAAGAAGTGCACCGTGTTGTTGAGGAAGTCTCAGAGCTAAAGCGACAGCCTGGAAAAGATATTGCAATATTCGGCAGCTCTGACCTGGCAGCAACTTTAGCCGAGCATGGTCTGATCGATGAGTATCGAATTATGGTCGTCCCTGTCTTTCTGGGCGATGGCAGGTCTTTATTAAGGGGGATCAAAGAAAAACTAAATCTCAAACTTCTGAGAGTCAGAACGTTCAAGTCCGGTAATGTTTTGCTCTATTACGGGCCTGATCGCAAATAGGAGAGAGTGAAAAGGAGAAATTCTGATGACAGAAAACGCTAAGACCCAAGATTCACAAAAGCCGCCCCCTCCCGATCCCGAGCTCAGGCCCCTGGATCCATTGGTCGGTAACCGGAAGGCAAAGGACCGGACGCAGGACAGTATTCTTGGCCCGGGCGTGCCCGTCACCAATACAGAATCATTCTCTTGGTTGGAAGGCGGCTATTTTCTGGTGCAGACGTACGATACGATCTTTGGCGACGACCCCGCGCAGAAGGGTGTGAACTACTGGTTCTATGATACCGAAACCAAAAAGTTTCGTATCATTTTTTTCAGCAACAACGGGCCGTTTACAGAGGAGGGTAATCGATATGAGGGCAAGCTCGCTGACGGCAAGTTGACCTTCACTGGACCTGCTCGCTTCCAGTACGAGTTGGATGCTGACGGCAAGATCAAGACCAATCCCGACGGCACGATAACCGTTGTCTGGTGGCTGCGAGACGCGGATGGAAATTGGAAACCCTGGATGAACAACACGTTTACCAAAATCGATGACGGCGCATAAATTTGCTTCTCATGCGTAAGCAGTTGCGCAACATTCGAAATGGTCACGCGCGGTTGGACTCTCGGTGATGGTTCTACTATCTGACTGAAAACTGCATCCTCAATGATACAATCCCTTTGCACACAATGCATTGCTTGAACCATCGGCTGGTTTCTGTACGCCAGAACATTCAGGCGTACAGATCATCATGCAAGCGGCAACGCGGCTACCAGCCAGATCCATTGAAACCCTCTTCGGCAAATAACATATACCTCTTTGTAAGAGGATCGTATCGAACAGCGTTGCTGCCCTCTGCGCCTGGCATTTGTTCTCGAAAGCTTGGCATGGTGCGCGTTTTGCGCTCTGCTAAACAGTAATCTTACAGGTAAAGGAAATAACCATGAACGAGCGTGAGAAAGAAAGCCTGGTTCAACGATATGTGCGGGCCTATAACGATTTCAACATCGATGGAATGATGGCTCTCATGCACCCCGAATGTAGGTTTCAAAATGTGTCGGGTGGGGAAGTGAATGCAAGCACTACTGGCGTTCAACAGTTGCGCGAACTTGCCGAAAAATCAAAGGACCTGTTCTCTGCGCGGCGCCAAACTATCACGGCCTACCAGCACGATGGAGAGTCGCTGTCTGTGGAAATCGACTATGAAGGCGTGCTGAGGGTGGATATCCCTAATGGACCAAAAGTCGGCGAAACACTCAAATTGAAGGGCAGGTCTGATTTCCAGTTCCGTGATGGGCTGATCTATGCCCTGACCGACTACAGCTAGCTATGGATTGAAACCTTCACCAAAGGAACCAAAAGGATGAATAGGAAGCTGTCCGAGTTGGAATCTCGCGGCATGGAAACTACGCCATCGGCCGGAATCATTCGCCGATTGGCGGCCTATGCGATCGATATCGCCATCCTGGCGACGGCAGTAATGACTTTTCAGTTTGGCCTGCAAGCCATTACTGGTGGATTTCCGGCGAATCAACTGAAGACCGGGCCGCAGATCGAAGCCTGGGTCCTGGCGACGGTGTCCCTGCCCACCTGGGCATACTTTTCTCTTATGGAACGGTCTTCGTGGCAGGCTTCGTTGGGGAAAAGGCTGTTGGGATTGCGGGTTGCAGACACCCAGCGAAATCGGATCGGCTTTGGCAGAGCGCTGTTACGCACCATTGTCAAGCTGATCCCCTGGGAGATCACTCACTTGTCCCTGATGCTGCCTACACCCTTATGGTCGGAAGTTGTCTCAGAGGACCTGCGGCCCGGCTTGATCGTTGCGAATGTCTTGCTGGTGCTTTATATTGCGGTAGCGATCCTGACACCGCGCAAACAGAGTGTGCATGATCTAATTGCGGGAACTGTGGTGCTTGGCCAGCGCAAGTCGCCTGGATGAATCAGATATATCGCCACATGTCTGATATGTAAGAAAGTAGACTTCTGTGAACAAGATTGGATGGCGTACCTCGAGTTGACTTTGGCAACGGCCATTGTTGGCAGTTCAATAATGAAGACTTACATCATCTTATTGCGAGGTGTGACTCCTACCGGTAAGAACAAAGTGCTGATGGCGCCATTGCGCGCGGCACTTGAGAAAGCCGGGCTCCAGGATGCACGGACGTACATTCAAAGCGGCATTATCGTTGCTTCATCAGACTTGAGCCAGTTCGAGCTTGAAAAAGTTGTGCATGACGTAATCAAGGATCACTTTGGTGGGGATATTGTTGTGCTCGCCCGGACGGCAAGTCAATTTCGGGACATACTTAATCGCAATCCGTTCAAGAAAGCGGATATGACAAAACTCTACTTTACTTTGCTTGCCACCAGACCAGACGAACGCCTGGTCAAAGCATTCCTCGCTCCGGGGTATTCGCCGGATCAGGTAAAAGTGATCAGCGATGTAGTCTACGTACTCACTGCCACCCAATATAGTGATCTCAAGGCAAACAACAATTTTATCGAACGGAAGCTCAGAGTGGCGGCGACGACCCGAGTCTACAATACAGTTTCGAGACTGGTCGAGCTAAGTGCTGAGGAATAGCGTCGCGTTGCCAGGTGGCATGGGCAAGAGTTGTATCGAGAGGAGTTCAGATGGAATGAATGAGTCAATTCTTTATACGCTCGCTGAAGTGGCAGTCACACTCGCCGGGTTCTCAGGCGTTGTCGGGGCCTTCCGCCTGCGTGGAATTCATGCCTGGTCTCCTACAGAGCTGCGCGTGCTCTGGTTGCTGATTGGCGATAGTTTTCTCGTCCTGCTGTTCTCGCTGCTCCCCATCCCGCTTGTGCTTGCGGACTGGTCCCAAGATGCGGTTTGGGGTTTCTGCAACGCTCTCCTGGGACTCTGGTTTATCGTCGTCGACTTGCTTGTGCTTCGCGAAGAACGTAGAGATCGCGCGGCACGACAACTCATCACCGTTCCTGTCATCAGCCCAATCCTGTATGTTCTCATGGTAGCTGCTGCCGGAGTGGGTATTGCGCTGCTCCTAAGCGCCTGGGATCTGGTCGTACCCCGCGGGCAGGCTATCTATGTACTTGGCTTGATCGTCCTGCTGGCGTTTGCCGCTCTGGAGTTCATGTTCTTTATCGGGCTTATGTCGCGGCAGGAGGATGCGCAGAGAGTTGAGACTGATACGCCGACAACCGATGTGGATATTCGGCCCTGGTCAGATGGCGACCTTCCACTGCTCGAGCGTCTGATGGCAGACCCAGCCATGACCGAACACCTCGGCGGCCCCGAAACTTCAGAGAAGATCCGTGGACGCCACCAACGTTACTTGCGCGACTCCGATAAGGACCACATGTTCGTGATCGTCGTTGGGCCTGAGCGGGTCGCAGCCGGATCGATTGGCTATTGGGAGAAGGATTGGCGGGGCCAAAAAGTCTGGGAGACCGGCTGGAGTGTGCTCCCCGAGTTCCAGGGTCATGGCGTTGCTACAACGGCAACTGCCGCGGTTGTCCAACGAGCGCGCGCAGATGGGAAGCATCGGTTCATCCATGCCTTTCCGTCTGTGGACAACGCTGCGTCGAATGCCATTTGCCGGAAGGCAGGCTTCACGCTGCAAGGGGAAGCTGATTTCGAGTACCCACCAGGGAACATCATGCGCTGCAACGATTGGCGGCTGGATTTATTCAAAGACGCCTCGGCGGCTCCAATCCCGGGCTATGGATAATAATATGTCTTCCCGGTCAAATACGTTCGAATCCCTTGTCGAAATGAATCGCCTGAACAACCTCAGCGATGGGGTCTTCGCGATTGCTCTCACGCTGCTGGCATTCGATATCCGGTTGCCGGAAGGTGTGCAGGTTGGTGATCTTCCAAAAAACCTGCTTGCGCTTGCCCCAAAATTCATGGTTTATTTAATCAGTTTCGTGGTGATCGGCGGCGCATGGGGCGCCCATCAGCGCATGCTCAACCAAATCAAACGCGGGGATGGCTTGCTGGTCTGGTTTAATCTCTTCTGCCTGCTCTTTGTTGCCTTATTACCGGCGAGTGCAGCGGTACTTGGCCGATATCCAGATACGTTCCTCGCGATCACGTGTTTTGCTCTTGATGTCGCGTTGATCCAGCTCACCACCCTGTGGTTGTGGAGGCATGCCAGCCGGAGCGGTCTGATCAATCCCAAACTTGATCCACGCGTGGTCGTGAGCATCGGTCGGCGTCTCAACCTGAGCACAGTTATCTTTCTGTTATCAATTCCACTGGCGCTGTGGAACACCTGGATCACATATCTGTTCTGGGTCGGATTATTCATCCTGCTTTTCACAACGGACTGGCTGTCCTGGCAGCAGGCAACGTGGAGCCAGCAGGCTTTCATTCCGCTCGAGGGTGCAATTCGTGCAAATGTTCATGTCCAGCATAGAGTAGGTTTCTTAAAGATCGATTCCGAGGCAGAAGGGGAGGCCCTGCTCAACGGAGTCTTTGGCGGCGGCCTGGTGAGTCACGTGGATCGATCAGACGATGCAACGAACATCCAACTGAGTGTCCCTGAAAGGCGCGGACTTCTGAGCATCAAGTATCCGTGGTCCTGGGGACCAGAAAACGCGCTCGATTGGACTCTCCATCTGAGCGATAAGATTCCGCTGGTGCTCACGATCGAGATCTCTGATGGACTATCGACATGCGAGCTTGGCGCGTTGCAAATCACAGATTTGAAGTTCAGCGCGAACTCAAGCGTCACGGAGATCTCCCTGCCAGATCGTGAAGGACATATAACGGTAAGCATTGAGGCCAAGACAGCATCGCTCACTATTCTTGTTCCAGCGGACGTGGCGGCATTTATATACGATCACGGTGAAATGGATACGTCGAGTGCCGCGATCGACCTTGCCCGCTTCCCGATGACGGAAGAGGGTCACGCATATCGCTCGGGACATTACGAGACTGCTTCGAAACGCTTGGACATCCATCTTGACCATTCCGGGAGTTCTGTCAAGATTCTCTAAGACTGATCATGGGCCTCGCCCTGTTTTAACACCGGAAGGTCAAACCATTTAAAAAGAGATTTGCTGAAAACTCACTACACCTCGTTGATCGCTCGCTTTGGATCTTTTTATGCAACGGCGCGACTGAGCGATGAAAAGGTCCGCGGCTCTTCCATTCCACTCACAGAAAAATCTGAGGATAGAGAAACCGATGAAGAATGCAAATCTCCTGGCTGTAAACATTAGAAGAAGGAGATAAAGATGAAAAAATCCGGCTATGTTAATGGTGATGATGGGAAACTGTGGTACGAAATCGTCGGTGATGGTGACACGCTAGTCATGGTCCACGCGGGCTTTGTGGATAGCCGCATGTGGGACGACCAATGGGACGCGTTCACGGCAGGCTACCGCGTGATCCGCTTCGACCAGCGCGGCTTCGGGAAATCCGATCCGGCGCAGGGACCGGTCTCGCGCCGCAGGGATCTGCTCCGTGTGTTGGACGGGCTGGAGGTGGAGCACGCGCCGTTGCTCGGCTGCTCAATGGGCGGGGAGGTGGTCATGGATGTTGCCCTCGAACATCCTGAACGAGTCTCAGCGTTGATCGTCGCGTCCGCAACCCCGAGCGGTTTCGAGCTGCAGGGCGCGCCGCCGCGCTACGTGATGGAGATGATGGAGGCAGCCCAAAAGGGCGACCTGGAGCGGACTTCTGACCTGCAAATTCGCATCTGGGTGGACGGTCCGTCCCGCGAGCCGGAACAAGTCGATTCGTCTGTCCGGCGGCGCGCCGCTGAAATGAACCGTATCCCAGTGCAGCACAGGACTTTTTTTATTGCCGATGGACAGCCCATCGATCCACTCGATCCCCCGGCATCCACCCGCCTCAAAGAGATCGCGGTGCCGACGCTCATTATCGCTGGCGCGCTCGACGATCCTGAGATCCTTCGATCAGCGGATCTGATGGCAAGTGAGATCAAGGGTGCACAGAAGGTGATCATTCCCAACAGCGCGCATCTGCAGAACATGGAGAACCCACAGTTATTCAATGAAGCGGTGCTGAGTTTTCTGGATGGGCTGAAGCGGAGTTGAACCTGATTACTCAGATCTTTCTGCTGGTTGGGCTGGCATTCAGCCTACCGGCGCGAATCCGTAGGTGGCGCGTCATCTGAACCTGGAGTGAGTCTGACGAACTTTTGGCGATAGAACTTAATCTCCTGTCCTAGGACGTTTTCCCCGCCATCGGCTCAGCCGGCTCGTAGGTCGCGACCACCACGCCGGTAGGGGTCGCTTTGGCACTGATGAGCTGGAGTGTAGCAAATGGACCACTTTCAGGGAAGAGCCGGTGTCCCGATCCAAGAACGAGCGGGTGAATCAGGAGCACATACCGGTCGATCAGGTTGTGCTTCATGAGCGTCTGGATGAGTTCGCCGCTCCCCATGATCACCAGGTCTACGTCTTTCGGCTGCTGCGCTTTGAGTTCCGCTACTGCATCCGGTACATTGCCTTTGAGCAGCGTCGAGTTGATCCACGGCAGCGGCTCGCGCAATGTCCTGGAAGCAACGTACTTCTGCATATTGTTGAGCATTTCCGTCATCGGATGGCCGGTTTGTTTGGGCCAGTCATCGTACAAGGCCTCGTAGGTCCGCCGGCCAAGCAGCAGGGCGCCGAAATTCGGCACGCTTTCTCCGGCCTCGTTGCTTGACATCGCCGCGTACGGCGCTGCCCAGCCACCATGTTTGAATCCGTCGCGGAGATCCTCATCGGTGCGCCCTGGTGCCTGTATAACCCCGTCGAGAGTCAGATTCATGAATTCAACAATTCTACTCATTTGAATCTCCTAATTCGTGAGGTAATTTCAGTATCCATTTGCCGCCCTATGAAGAATTGTAAAAAACCGTCATGTTGACACAAAGGAATACACGGTTTGGCCGGGCTCGAAGACCTCTTCCTTTTGCAGCAGGTCTTTTGGCGTGGTACCGGAAAATGCCCTGATATCACGAATAAAATGAGATTGATCGTGGAAGTTTAAAGCGTGGGCAATGTCTGTAAGTTTCGCAAACAGTAAATCCTCTGGCGGTTGGATAATATTGTTTACTATACAGCTATTTGTGGATAATTTCAACCGCTCGATCGGAAGCGGGTATGCGCGTCAGTGAATACGTCAGTATTGCTGGTGACAAGTTGAAGGTCAGCGTTTGATGCGAAGGCTGTAACGTTGTATGCTGCTCCTGCCATTGCCCCCAACATAGCGAACTATTCATTCATAAGCCAGGACCTCATTGATTGTCAGGCGAGCCGCACTGCGGGCGGGCATAACACTGGCAAAAATAGAAAGAACGATCACCACCCCCAGCCAAAGCAGGATTCCAAACGGAGTGAATACCAGCGCCATTGCCGAGCCCATCATGGCTTCGCCAACAATCTTGAGCAGAACAAAACTTATGGGGAAGGATACTCCGATCGCCAAGAGCCATGTGATCAAACCGATGACCAGTCCTTCGATGATGACCGACTGCATGATGACCAGGTCCACCGCGCCGATGGTTCTCATCACGCCGATCTCGCGCGTTCGTTCCAATACGTTGATGCTCATGGTGCCAGTCAGACCGATACTGCCGACAACCGCCGTCAAGACCGCCATGATCAACAGGAAGATGACCAGCGTGTTGACCCCCTGTGTCGCATCTTCACGCAGAAGAGTCCCAGATTGCACGCTTTGAACCGCGAAATTCCTGTCATTGAGATAATCGTCAATGTCGCGGGTGATCTGCTCTTGAAAAGCGGTTTCGTGCGAGGCGGTGATGACGCGGTACGAAACCGCCTGGTTGGGCATATGCGTCCGGTCCGCGATGAAATCAAAATTCGCGTACGCCATTGGGTCGCCAAGCGTATCCACAAACTTGAAGATGCCGACCACTTTCCATTCCTCCTGCCTCTGCCCCGATAGTTTGATCGTCAACATATCGCCGGGTTTCAGGTTGGGATAATAATCGTAAATGGTGTCGGAGATGACAATGGTTTTTTCCTCGCCGGGTAATAACCAGCGCCCAGCCACGAATTCAGGCGTAAGCAGTTGCGTATCCTGGGGCGGCGCGGAAATGATCAGGTTGCTGACCACGTTCTCGTTCGCGTCCCAAATTTCGCCTGCCGCGCCGCCCCAGCCTTCCACGCCGTTTATGCCGGGAAGTTCGAGCAGAGTCCTCTCCACCTTGCTGACTTTATACGGCTGGCGAAAACTCACGGTCACGTCGCCGAGAAAATGCTGCATGAGTTGATCCATCACATTGCTCATCGAGTCGCGAACATTGAAGACCGCGATGAAAACCGCTCCGGCGACGGTAAGCGTAAAGATCGTCAGGATCACCCGTCCCTTTTTGCGGAACGTGTTTCTAAACGAAAGCAGGATCGGGCGGGAAATCCAACTGATCCATCTGGCGTTGAGATTGATGAGAGTCTTTTTCGCAGATTGACTTCCGGGACGATAATTACTGATCGCGCGTTGGACGCTGGTCTTGGCGCCGCTATTGACGGGGAAAAATCCCGCGCCTAATGGAATCAGGATCGCGATCAATATTTGCGTGACAACAGCCATCGGAACGACGCGAAACCCTTGAAGGGTAGCGCCCATCAAACTTGTGATAAACCACGCCAGACCATAGCCCGCCAGCGCTCCCAGCGGCACGGCGACGACCAGCGCGATCAAACCGTAGATAATGATCAAGGTCAGGTACATTCCCAAAATTTGAATACTGCGACCGCCGACCAATTTCATCACGCCGATCTGACGCAGTTGTTGAGTCATCAGCGCGTTGAGTGTATTGATGATGAGCGAACTGCTCAAGATTGTGATCAAACCGCCCAACGCGCCGAGTATGCCGATCACAGCCAGAATTGAATCCGTCATGGGGTGTACGTTTGAAGGGTCTTTGTCCAGCCGATGAATCTCCAGCCCGCTTTTTTTCACCCGGTCTTCAACTACGTCGGCGACGCCTTCAATGAGCGAACGGTCTCTTCCATTACGCACCGTAATGTAGAGCCGGTTGAAATTACTGCCCTGCCCAAATGACCTCAGCGTCTTCATGTCCACATAGACGTTGTTCATTGGGTTGGGCTCAGGCTTGGATATGGTTTGGTCGGTGACCAGCCCTGCCACGATAAGTTTGTGAGTCAAACCGTCGGGAAGTTCAATTTCAATGGTGTCGCCGAGTTGAAACCCGGTTGGTTGCATCATGCTCTGGCTGAGCAGCGCTTCGTTCTCGCCCGGGAATTGTGTGCCTTCAATCGGATCGAGCAGGTTGATGTCGCTTGTAAAATCGGTCACGCCAATCAGTTTTAGATTTTGCCAACTCTCATTCCCCTTCCTCGCGCGGATTTCGATCACGCGGCGACCTTCCGCTTCTTTCACGCCGGGAATTTTTTCGACGACCCGTACAAGGTCTTTATCGAAGAGACCGGTCCGCACTTCGACGTTCGGCGGATTAACCGCTTCGTACGCGTGATTGATATCCTCCTTGAGAATCACATACGCGTTGATGATCATGCCAATGGCGAAGACGCCGACTGCAATCGAAGCGACCACCAGCCCGGTGCGCGTTTTGTCTTCCCACAGATCGGTGAAGACTTTGCTCCAGCGCGGCTTCAACACATTGGGTTTGACTTCGGCTTTCATCCGTCGGACTTCCTTCTGCGGTCCTCGACCACGGGCGTCCCGGCAATATCATCAGTCGCGTGGCGGGTTAAGAGCGAGCCGTCAATGAGTTCAAAAAACAATTTCTTGGGCAGGAGCGTCAACTCCGCGCCATGTTCCGCGCTCCGCACGTGGGCGGTGAAATGACCGCCCTGCATTAATTCGGCTTCACCAAAAAATTGACCGTGCCCCAAACGCGCCAATGTCATTTCCCTGCCTTGTTCGTTCGTCGCGACGATCTCAACTTCGCCAGACTCGACCATAAAGAAATAGGCGACCGCTTCGCCCTGCCTGAGAATGATTGCTCCGGGCGCGATCTTCCTTTTTTCCACCCGACTCGTCGCTGCCAGCATTTGCGGATGCGACAGGAACGGCAGGGCGCGCGCCACCGCTCGATCAATGATCTCACCGTCGGACAGGATGATCGTTTGATCAGTTCTTTGTGTAATGGATGGATCATGCGTGACGATCAAAATCGTTTTGCCACGCCTCGCCAGATTTTCAAACAATTTCAGGACATTATCCGCCGCGCGTGAATCGAGATTGCCTGTAGGTTCATCCGCCAGGATAATGGATGGATCGGTTGCCAGCGCACGAGCGATAGCTGCACTTTGCTGTTGTCCGCTGGAGACAGCCGTGGGAAGTTTATGGGCTTGATCCTCCAGCCCGACCATTTTGAGCAATTCCATCGCCCGGTCGGGGCGTTCATAAAAAGGATAGAGATTGCAGTAATCCATCGGGAGCATAGTGTTTTCCAGCAGCGTCAGGGTCGGCAGGAGCTGGAAGAACTGGAACACAACCCCCATGTTCTTGCCGCGCCACAAGGCACGTTTGCTTTCACTCATCTTATAGATGTGTTCATTGCCGACAAGCACTTCCCCGGAGGTGGGATGGTCGATGCCCGTGATCATATTCAACAGTGTGGATTTTCCACAGCCTGATTTCCCCACGATGGAAATGAATTGCCCGTAACTCAATTGCAGGTTGATGGATTTCAGGGCAACGAATTTCCCCGCCGCGTTCTCGTAGACCTTCTCCACATTTCGCAAAACGATGGCAGGCGTGTGATCGCGATGTTCCTTCGACGACGCAGTTACCTCAACGCGCGATTTTGACAAATGCTGGGCGGCCCGTTCCATATTGACGGGCGCTTCCTGCTGACCGAGGAGGCTGGTCCTATTTTTCGATGGTTCGCTTACCACCCCATCCACGATTTGCAAGCGACGGGTAAAGCGCGGGGCAAAACTTTCATCATGAGTCACCATGACAATCGTTTTTCCCTGTGCAACCAGTTTCTCGAAAATCTGGAAAATGGTTTCTGCGGTGACACTGTCAAGATTGCCGGTCGGTTCGTCAGCGATGATCAGGTGTGGGTCATTGACCAATGCCCGGGCAATGGCGACGCGTTGCTTTTGTCCACCCGAGATGTGAGCGGGAATCTTATAGGCATGATCCGCGATCTCGACCAGCTCCAGCAATTCCAGAGCCCGTTTTTTGCTGACTAAGCGATGGTACGCGCCTAAAAAGTCGGGAGGCAACATCACATTCTGTACCAGATTGAGGGTGGGCATCAGCTCGAAAGATTGGTAAATAATCCCGATGTTTTCACCCCTCCACATGGCAAGTTTATCTTCATTCAAGGAGTGAATTGGGACGGAGAGGGAGGGCGATCCGCTGCCTACCCAATGAAATAGGATGTTTCCGGAGGTCAGCTTACTCACCCCGGAGATCATGTTCAGAAGTGTGGTTTTCCCCGCGCCTGATTTTCCTGTAATCCCAAGGAATTCCCCTCGCTTAATATCGATATTGACATTGTTGAGCGCCACAAAGGGCACATCCCCCGTATTGTAGGTTTTCACTACGTCCTGCATTTGGATGATGTTTGGATTATTACCAGTCATAATTAAATTGCCTGCTATCCGTGTTTCGTCCCTAGCACTAATAAATGGGAACTGCTTTAATCTTCAGCTTGAGAGCTGAAATATCCAATCGCCTTGGACAGTAGGCGGATTAATGTCTTGCTATCCTCTTCTCCCAGATAATTGACCAAACCCGTTAGATTTTCCTGAACTTCTGAAATAAGAGCCTCAGCAACCTGGGTTCCTTTGTCTGTCAGCCCAATCCGAACGATACGACGGTCATTTGGGTCCTGCAGGCGTTCTATATATCCGGCCCCTTCCAATGGATTGATCAGATGCGTGACGCCGGCGGGCGTGATCTGTAGGAGGTTGCTTATTTGAGTAACCGTAAACGTCTTCCGGTCATTGTCAAGATTCATGACCAACATTACCAATAGTTTGTATTCGCCCCGCCTCAATCCATCAACGGAACTTTGCTTTAATTTGGGACCGGGAAATTGTCGCATCAGTTGGAATAGATCACGCGCAAGCGTGGAGGATGTTTTTGCTTTCATCGTGAGATCGCCTTTGGAAGTGTTGCTATCATTTACTGTGTAAATATTTTACTTCCTAAATATTTTACAAATTGCATTATTCTACGAATGAAATCCAAATCCGTCAACCAAAGGGAATCGACTCTTTTGAAACTTTTCTGTGGCTGCTGGGAAGGTCGTATTGCAACCCGGCGAGTGGTGTTTCAAAAGATCATTCAGTGCAAAGGAGGCGCCTTCCATTCTATAGGAAGGTACCAACTCGTTGATTGCCTACCACGCTGAGGTTATACTGAAGGCTTTCAACTGAAGATACTCGGATCGATTCAGGTAAGGAGTCACCGATATGCCACAGACCATATTCATTACCGGAACGTCCAGCGGAATCGGAAAGGCGACTGCTTTATACTTTGCTGAGCAGGGGGTGGATGGAGCAACACTTGAACCTAACGCAGCAGAAGAATGTGAGAGACTGATGGATTTCGATACACAGGTTAAACTGGCGATCTACAGGCACTTTGCTGAAACAGGGCGCGGGCTATTACCGGCGGATGTCGCCAGGCTGGTTGGCTCAGATGTCGAACGTGTGCTTGAGTCATATTCAAGGTTGCGTACACAGAGAGTACTCGCGCTCGAGGCAGATGGGGTGTCAATCCGCATGGCGCCTCCGTTCTCAGGCGTCCCGACGCAGCATATCGTCATCGTAGATGGAAAGCAGTATTTTGCCAATTGCGCCTGGGACGCACTCGGGGTTCCTGCGGCATTACATCAACCAGGCGTGGTTCACTCTCGTTGCGAGCAATCGGATGAGCCGCTTGAGTTGGTGATGGGCCCTGATGGTCCTGAGCCCTCAGACTGGCTCTTTCACTGCCTGGTGCCGGCAGCCAGGTGGTGGGACGACATTGTTTTCACCTGAAGGAACATGCTCTTCTTCCGGTCGGAAGAACGAGTCCGCGAGTGGTGCACGGCTCACGGGTATCCGATGCGCCCACTCGTGAAGATTGATCAACTGTGGAAACTGGCATTCACCTGGTATTCGACCCGCCTACAGGAAAATTCCCGGCGCCCTCAGCCTGACGAAATGCGCGCGATTTTCGCTGGCCTGGGTCTGGGAGGAGATTTCTGGGATCCAAAATCGGATCGCTTCGGTTAGAGTCACCTACCGAATTATCAAGGAGAATGTTATGCCAAGAATTCGTGTTCATGATATCGAGTTGTATTATGAAGATGTGGGGCAGGGTCCAGCTCTGCTTCTCATCCACGGTCTGGGATCCAGCACACGGGATTGGGAGAAACAGATTGTTGACCTCTCCCGGCATTTTCGAGTCATCATGTTCGATGTTCGGGGTCATGGCAGGTCAGATAAGCCGCCAGGTCCCTATAGTGTTCCTCTTTTCGCCACGGACACGGCAGAATTGCTCAAGTCACTGGGTATCGGTTCCGCACACGTGGTTGGAATCTCCATGGGCGGCATGATCGCCTTTCAGCTGGCCGTGAGCGCGCCCGATCTCGTACAAAGCCTGGTCATTGTCAACAGTGGCCCGGAACTGATCGTCCGCACCGTCCGCGAACGGATTCAGGTCTTGCAGCGACAATTGATCGTCCAGTTGCTCGGAATGCGCAGGATGGGAGAAGTTCTGGGCAGACGCCTCTTTCCCAAGCCAGAACAGACCGACCTGCGAACCATGTTCGCGGAACGCTGGGCAGAGAATGATCCACGCGCCTATCGCGACGCCCTGCAAGCCTTGATTGGCTGGAGTGTGGCAGACCAACTGAGCGACATTAATTGCCCAACGCTGGTCATCGCGGCGGATACAGACTATACCCCAGTCTCGCTGAAAGAAGCGTTTGTCGCAAAAATGCCACATGCCAAACTCGCAGTCATTCGTGATGCCCGGCATGCAGTGCCGGTCGAACGACCAGAGCAATTTAATGAAGTGCTCTCGGAGTTTCTATTGCAGCACACGTAAATATGCGAGTTGACGGGATGAAAAGAATTTCCATTGTTGGGATTTATTCCAGTCGTTTTCTGAATGAAAGGAAGACCGATGTCAAAGGGTAATCAGGATAGAATGCCGGACTTCGCATTTCGGATGATGAACGCAGTAATGGAATTGAAGGATCGGCTGTTTCCGAGCGTTGATAAGCGTGTGGCAGGCTTCGGGATTCGGCCGGGAATGACCGTTGTTGATTATGGTTGCGGGCCGGGCAGATATGCAATTCGATTCGCTAAATTGGTTGGCACGCAGGGGAAAGTCTATGCAGTGGATGTGCAGGAACTGGCCCTTGAGTCTGTCAAAGGGAAAATGAAGGAACAGGGGATCAACAATATCGTTCCAGTCCTGGCGAGTGGGTATGAGACCAGGATACCAGAACATGTCGCCGATATGGCATTTGCGCTCGATATGTTCTTCGGTGTGAGCGACCCGGTAGCTTTGCTGGCAGAACTTCATCGAATCGTAAAACCTGATGGAGTTCTGATCCTGGATGATGGGCATCAGTCACGCGCAAAGACGCTGGAAAAAATCAACCGTTCTGGAAAATGGGAGATCAGGGAAGCAGGTCAGGATCATCTCCGTTGTATACCGAAGTGAGAGACCGGCGAGCAGGTTTCAGTATCGCTCGAAACCTGTCGTAATGGGGGATGATTATGCAGTCAGATTATGTCTACTCTATATGTGTGAAATTGAACCGAATAAACGACCCCGACTGCTCGTTTAATTAGTGATGCAGCAGTACAGTCGATAGCATTACTGTCCCAATTCAGCCCTGAGGACCAGAAGGGCGACCACAGGAAGTCCAATCCATGCAGTAAACCAATATCCTTCCATAAGCAATCTGGGGTTTACCATGCTTACTGGTGTTTTTGCTTGGAACTCATCATCATCGGTCAAAAGGAGTTAAGAAATGAATACCAACAACAAGTCCACCACAATAGAAGATATGAAAGGAAAACTTTCAACACTATGGATATTTGTAATGTTTAACATGGTTTTTGCCGATATTTTTTCCTTTATGTATCCCGGAGTCCTAAAACAAATCATGACGGGAAACGCGGAGCAGATCCAAATTACTCCAGAATTTTTATTGATAGCTGCAATCGTGACGGAGATTCCGATTGCTATGGTTTTCCTGTCACGGCTATTGAGGTATGGAGCTAATCGCTGGGTAAACATCATCGCCGGTGTCATAACGATCCTATGGGTGATCGGCGGTGGATCGCTTACGCTTCATTATGTATTCTTTGCATCGATAGAAATTGTGTGTACTTCATTCATCATCTGGTATGCGTGGAAGTGGCCCAGGCCCGAAGGTATCCCTTATGACATAGCGCTCGATCGAGGTGTAGTCGGAGAAAATTCATGAAAGCGATTGTGTACACCGAATACGGTCCCCCGGACGTTCTACAACTCAAAGAGATACCTAAACCAACGCCCAAAGACAATGAAGTGCTGATAAAAGTCCATGCCGCCACCGTAACTACAGGGGATGTGAACATTCGAGGCTTTACCTTTGTCCCTCCCGGGTTTGGACCCCTCCCGCGATTGATGTTTGGACTAAGAAAACCAAAAAGAACCATACTGGGAACTGAACTGGCCGGTGAAGTGGAAGAAGTAGGCAAAGACGTAAAGCTATTTAAGGAAGGCGACCAGGTTTTTGGTATCGATTCAAATAGCCTTGGTGCTTATGCCGAGTACGTCTGCCGGCCTGAAAAAGGGGCATTGACCATAAAACCGGCCAATATCACGTATGAGGAAGCTGTGGCTATTCCTTTTGGGGCAGGTACTGCCTTATATTTCCTGAGAGATGTGGCAAAGATCCAGCCCAGACAAAAGATCCTGATCAATGGCGCTTCCGGAGGCGTAGGGGTATATGCGGTACAGCTTGCGAGGTACTATGGGGCCGAAGTCACGGGGGTATGTAGCACGGCGAATATGGATTTGGTGAAATCCCTGGGTGCAGATAAGGTCATCGATTACACCAAAGAGGATTTTAGGACAACCGGCGAAACCTACGACATCATCTTTGACACGGTGGTAGGTAAGACATCTTTTGCAGGTTGCAGAAACTCGCTTAAACAAAATGGGCTCTATCTTGCGGTGGCTGGCGGGCCGCGAGAGATGTTTCAAATGCTATGGACTACAATCATGGGCGGAAGGAAGGTATTAGCCGGATCGCCACCCGAGCGTAAAGAAGAGTTGGTCGTCCTCAGAGAATTGGCTGAGGCGAGAAAAATAAAACCTATTATTGACCGACGATATCCCCTGGAACAGACTGCTGAAGCACATCGCTATGTTGACACCGGTCGCAAAAGGGGAACTGTTGTCATCACCGTAAATATGGCCGGACCCGGAAACTGTGCGAAACAATTGAAATAAAAGCAAGTAGCGATGATCGTTACCATGAACATTCCAGAGGTCCACGGCATAGGGATCGGGATGACTGATGGTTAATGATTTGCTGTTGCGATTTGGATATTGAACTACGAAAGCAACGTTAACCAATAGATTACTGCGCTTATTAACCCATGTCGGATAGGTGTATGAAAAAATCCAGCTGCATGGAAGTGTCTCGACCAGCCCAAAACTAGCTTTCATCTCTCGAGGACTGGAGGAAACCGCTCGAAATTCATGAACATGCCAAAAAGTGACACTTGACTAAGTATTTTCGTTACAATAACAGCGGTGCGACTGCACGACCGCGTTGAAGGCTTTCTGGTATTCAGAAGGCTGCTTCCGTGGTGAACATAGTTCGCAAATTATTTCTGCGCAGGATTGTTAACATGGCATCATATGATTCAGTGCGACAGGATGAGGCATGAACCTCGGGAAAGCCAACACTTTCAACCCCCAGCCGGGCGCTCCGCTTTATCAACAACTTTATGCTCACATGCGGGCGGCTATCCTTTCTGGCGAATTGAAGCGTGGACTGAAGCTCCCTTCTTCCCGCGCGCTGGCGGATGAGTTGGGCGTTTCGAGAAATACCGTCCAAAACGCGTACAGGCAACTTGCGGCAGAGGGGTATCTTGAGAGCGTCGAGGGGAGTGGCACTTTTGTTACGCGGGTTTTACCTGATCTGCTATTAGCTGCGCCGGGCGACAAAGTCCCCAAAGATTCCAGTCGAGCTCCAGTTGGGTCCCCTGGGGAGACACAGTTCTCGGATCACGCACGACTACAGCTGCAAGCAACGCCGATGCCCGAAGCGCTGCCACAACCCAGCCCGACTCGGCCGCGTCCGTTTCGTGCTGATGTGCCGGCCCTGGATGTCTTTCCTTATGAACTTTGGAGGCGGCTGGCAGTCCGTCAGGCCCGACGACTCCCTCGCAGCGCTTTTCTGTATCAGGACTCTGCGGGATATCTCCCGTTGCGCGAAGCGATCGCAGCACATATTGCGGTTTCCCGCCAGGTTCATTGCCTACCTGACCAGGTGATGATCGTGCCTGGATCGCAAGGGGCACTCGACCTGGCTTCACGCATGTTAATCAACAGCGGAGATTCGGTTTGGATGGAGGATCCAGGCTACCCCGGCGCGCGCGGCGCATTCATCGGCGCGGGCGCGCGCGTCGTTCCCGTTCCTGTAGATGATGAAGGTCTGGTCGTGGATATTGGAGTCGCACGCTCAAATGAGGCGCGCCTGGTATATGTCACCCCCTCACATCAATTCCCGTTGGGAGTGACACTGTCTCTATCGCGGCGACTTGCTCTATTGGATTGGGCGAAACGTGTCAATGCATACGTGATTGAAGATGATTATGACAGCGAGTTCCGCTTTACGGGTCGTCCGCTGGCTGCGCTGCAGGGGCTCGACGATGCGAATCGCGTGATCTACGTTGGGACTTTCAGCAAAGTGCTTTTTCCATCCATTCGCATCGGATATATGATCCTGCCAACGCCATTGATTGGGCCGTTTCTCAACGTGCGTCGTCTTGTTGACATTCATTCTCCTATGCTGGAACAAGCCGTGCTCGCCGATTTCATGATCGAAGGTCATTTCAGGCGTCACCTGAGGCGGATGCGAACCCTGTATGCTGAGCGGCGCCGTGTGCTGCTGGAGGCAGTCACCAAGTTGCCGTTGGAGATTCACTCGCCTGAGGC
>DASTOH010000307.1:0-27891 GCA_035720235.1 Anaerolineales bacterium
CTGGTCAATGGCCGCGATGGGCTCATCGTGGTGTGTAATGATGTAGTTGGCGCCGAGGAAGATATCCAATTCGTCGACATGAGTTTCCCATGAGTCGCCGTTTTTGGAAACATCCATATAGTTTAGAACGATATAGAGGTAGCTGCCCCAGTCATCCAGTTTGGGGACATGTGTTTCCTGTAAGGCATCATCGATTGCCAGAGGGTGGAACCCAAGGCTCTGCAAAATGGGGAGGCAGGTTTCGGGTGGTTCGTCTGAAAAGTCCACCCAGAGAACCCCGCGGTGATATCGAGCTAATTTCGGAATCTCCTTTGGAGGAATATCTTTGCGTATAGGCTTATCAGGAAAGGAATAGAGTGAGCGAATCATGGATTCTCCATGTTTGGAAGGATGATTTTAGAGCCAGATTTCAAATATATTAAGTTTTTCTTCTTAATTATTTAATAACACTTGACAAATTGTAAAAAATAGTTATAATTTTGTTGTGAAAAGTAATTCGAGAGTTTCGAAAATTGATTTTGAGCAAATTTTCTTCTATCGCCTATGGAGGCCATATGTATGCCACACCAACTCGATGCCCGGTTTGTAAATCTGAACTGGAGATCACGCGCCTGCATTGTTCGTCCTGTGATACTTCCATTGAAGGGCGCTTTACAGGTGGGCCCATTGCGCACCTCACGGCCGAGCACCTTGATTTTATCGTAACCTTTGTACGCTGCGAGGGCAAGATCAATCGCATGGAACAGGAACTTGGTCTATCGTATCCCACGATTCGCAACCGCCTGCATGAGGTGATCCGCGCGCTGGGCTATGAACCTGGCAAGGATGAGCCTGTGGAGGTAAGCGCGGAAAAGCGGAATACTGTACTGGAAGATCTGGAATCCGGCAAAATTTCAGCCGATGAAGCCATGCGCATACTGCGCGGTGAGGAGACATAAGCCATGTCGAAATCTGTATTTGTAGGGAATAACCCCAAGATCCAATTGGACAGAGTGGGCGGCGATCTCAGCGTCGTAGGCTGGGATGGCGCCGAGCTGCTCATCAAATCAGATGAGGAGGAAGCACGCTTCGAACAGACCAATGAAGTTGTTTCCCTTTCCTCGGGAGGAGACCTCTCCCTGCGCCTACCCAAAGGCGCCTCGCTCGAGATCAAGTTCATCGGCGGCGATGCCTCGCTTCGCAACGTGCCGGGCGGTATCGCGATCCAGGAGGCTCACGGCGACCTTTCCATCCGGGATGCAGGCTCGATCTCCATCGATACCATCCATGCGGATTTCAGCCTGCGTGGCGCAAAGGGAGACCTCCATATCAAAAACGCGCACGGCGATGTTTCCATCCGTGATGTGGATGGCAATGTGACACTGGACTCGGTGGCCGATGACCTGGCGCTGCGCGGGGCGCGCGGCAACATCAAGGTCAATGTGGGCGATGATGTGGTGGTGTACCTCGAGCCAAAAGCGGATGGCGCCTGCGCGGTGAACGCAGGTGATGACATCCTGCTGGTTTTACCGAAGAACGCCAACGCGACCGTTTCGATGCAAGGCGACGCAATTGACGTGGACTGGCCCGGCATCGAAAAGGATCAGGAGGCTACACAACGTGTAGTAGTGTTGGGCGATGGTTCCGCCAAAATCAGCCTGAACGCGGGTGGCGATGTGCGTTTGACCAACAAAGCGGATGCCGCGGAATCGGCCGATGAGTTTGGTAATTTCGCCGGATTGAATTTCGATTGGTCCGGTTTTGGGGATCGGATTTCTCGTCAGGTGGAGCAGGCCACGGCACGCGCGGCCAAACGCGCAGAAGAAGCCGCCCGCCGGGTGGAACGCCATGTCGAACGGCAGACGCGCCGCGGTCGGGTTGGCGTAGATTTCGGCCGCTGGAATTGGGATTTCAAGGGTGGGCCCAAACCGCCGACGCCGCCTGAACCGCCCACTGAGCCGGTGGCGGAAGAGGAACGAATGACGATTTTGAAAATGCTGGCAGAGAAGAAGATCACGGCCCAACAGGCTGAGGAGCTTCTGAACGCGCTCGAAGGAGGCAAATAATGTCTTCTGAAGAACGAAGGAAGATCCTGCAGATGGTGTCGGAGGGGAAGATTACCGCGGAGGGCGCGGCCGGATTGATGCGAGCCCTGGACGACGATGGCGAACCGAGAACCAATCATGCAGATGATTCAGCTGAGCCTGAAGTGGAGGTGCTTCAAAGCCTATCAGGTTCCGGGTACGAAAAAGCCGAAGCGCCCGAATTCGACCGGATCAAGCAGCGGGCGCGTCGATTCGCCCTGATCCCACTCTGGGCTGGCATCGTGATCACCGTATTCAGTGCCTGGGCCATTTATGCCATCCAACAGAATGCTGGAACCAACTTCTGGTTTTATTGCATGACTCTGCCGTTGTTATTGGGCGTACTGCTGATTACCCTCGGCGCGGGCGGACGCACCTCTCGCTGGATTTACATCGATGTGGATCGACAAAACGCCAGGCCGGGCGATGGCCCGAAACATATTACGCTCGGTTTTCCGGTCCCGCTGGGGTTCGTGGCATGGATTTTTGAAAATTTTGGGCACAATTTTTCCGGCATGAGCAAGGGACGGGTCGAAGGTATTATTCAAATGATGAATGCGACCAGAGACTCGAATGAGCCTTTGATGATCAATGTGGATGATGATGACGCCCATGTGCAACTGTATATTGGTTGATCAGGCCGCATGTTTGTGCAACGCATAATGCAATGAAGAATCGGAGGTAGAAATGGCAACCGTGGAAGAACGAATGAAGATTCTGAAGATGATCGAAGAAGGGAAGCTGAGCGCCGAAGAGGGTACAAAACTGCTCGCGGCATTGAATGTGAAGAAGCCCCCCGTACCGCGTGTACCGGGGATGCCAGGCGGGCCCAAATGGCTGCGGATCCGAGTAACGGACACGCGCACCGGGCGTTCGAAGGCCTCGGTGCAGATACCGCTGGCGCTGGTGGACGCTGGCCTGAAGATCGGCGCACATTTTGCCCCGGAGGTGGAGGGCGTGGATATGTCGAATGTAATGGAGGCCCTGCGAACGGGCATGACTGGCAAGATCATTGATGTGACCGATGAGACTGATGGTGAACACGTAGAGATTTATGTGGAGTAATTATCCAATATTTAAATGGTAGTGCTCGATTCCTGGTTTTAGCCAAAGGAGTGTGTACCATGTTTGCCTATCTCTTCTCCGCTCTTTATCGTTTAGCGCGATAGTGCACCAGTGCACCCGTTCATCACTGCGACCCTGAAGCCGTTTTGCAGGCGACTTCGGGGTCTTTTGTTTGTATCCGACTAATTTTCCCATCGAGTAAAATTGGAGGAACCCCGGGCTTTGCGTCCCAAATCAAACAACCCTCGCCAGAGGGATGTTTCAAATCTTTGGTCCTGTTATTTTCTCCAGCCTGAACTTCCATCCAAGTAAGGAGACTCAATGACAAGTTCGTCCAATCGCCCTGGCGGCATGTTCGCTTTTACAATTATCTGGCTGGGGCAAATCATTTCGGTGCTGGCCAGCTCAATGAGCCAGTTTGCCTTGACGATCTTCATGTATGAACGGACTGGCAGCGCCACCGCGCTCGGGCTGATGCAGGTGTTTTACTTTGTGCCCTTCCTGCTGATTTCGCCAGTGGCCGGTGTCATGATTGACCGCCACAATCGTAAGTTGATGATGATGGTCAGCGACCTTGGCGCGGGCCTTGCCACGGTGGGCATCCTGGCTGTGCTGTATTTCGATGTCTGGCAGTTCTGGCACATGTATGTGGCGTCCATTATTTTTGGGCTTGGCACGGCATTTCAGTGGCCGGCTTATTCCGCCGCGATCTCCACCATGATTCCCAAGGAGCAGCTGGGACGCGCCAACGGAATGATGTCCCTGATCGAAGCCGGGCCTGGGGTCATCGCTCCCATCCTGGCGGGCGCCTTGCTGCCGATCATCCAGCTCACTGGAATTTTGTTTATCGATGTTGCCACGTTTATCCTGGCCATTGGGGCATTATCGATCGTCCACGTGCCGCAACCAGCGCGTACCCAGGAAGGTGCGCACGCCAGTGGCGGCATGCTGAAGGAGGCGGCTTACGGGTTCAAATATATTTTTGAGCGCCCAAGCCTCCTGGGGCTACAACTCGTTTTTTTTGTGGGTAATCTTTTTGCAGGCATCGGCTTTACTGTCTTTGCGCCGATGATCCTCTCGCGTTCGGGCAACGACAGCCTGGCGTTTGGAACCGTTCAAACAGCAGGAGCCATTGCCGGGGTGGTGGGAGGCGTAATCATGTCCACCTGGGGAGGCTTCAAGCGGCGCGTTCACGGCGTCTTATTTGGCTGGATCCTCGGTGGGCTTGGCACGGCGATCATTGGGCTGGCTGGAGGCCTGCCAGTCTGGATCACAGGCATGGTGCTAGCATCGGTTGTGATCGCCCTCGTGAACGGATCAAACCAGGCCATCTGGCAGGCAAAGGTTGCCCCAGATCTCCAGGGACGTGTGTTCTCCAGCCGACGCCTGATCGCGTGGCTTACAAACCCCCTCTCGCCGATCATCGGTGGTCTTCTTGCAGACTATGTACTCGAACCCGCGGCGCGCGCTGGGACCGGCCTGCCTGCTGCGTTCACCTGGCTGGTGGGGACAGGTCCAGGCTCAGGCATGGGGCTCTTAATCGTGATCTGTGGCCTGATTGCCATGTTGGTCGGTCTGGCAGGCTATTTCGTACCACACATCTACAATGCGGAGACCATCCTGCCGGATCACGACGAGCTCAAGCGAGCGGGGCCAGCCTAGAAATTTTCTGAAATGAGATTACAAGAAACCAGCCCCAGCGATAGGGTTGTTTTCTTATATAGGCTGTGTTACCCTCCTGGCAGATTACCTTGATGTCCACAGAAGCAAATTTCAACCGTCCAAGCGGCATGAGGGGCCTTTTTATCATCTGGCTGGGTCAAATGGTTGCAGGCATTGCCACCAGCACCGTCTTCTATGCCCTGCCATTTTGGATCTCGGAGAAAACGGGGGCAAGCGGCACGGCGCTCGCAGCGTGGGAGTCCTTCTTCTTTGCCGCCTATCTGTGTTTTGTGCTTTTTGCCCTTTTCTTCATTGACCGGTATCCCCGCAAAACGATGATGCTGGCATATGATTTCCTGTTACTTTCAGCCACCGCAGTGTTACTGGTGCTGGAATCTTCAGGGACCTTGCAGATCTGGCATATTTATTTGAATGCAATTGTGCAGGGGGTGGGATATGCCTTCCGCCTGCCAACCTATTCCTCTGTGATTACAATTCTTGTTCCGCGCCGGGAATACGTTCGGGCGAATGGCATGCTGTCGCTGTTATATGATACGCCAGAGATATTGGGTCCCTGGCTTGCCTTCCTTTTCTTTCCTGCAATTGGGTTGAAAGGCATTCTTGCCCTCAACCTGCTCTCCTTCGTGATTTCCATCGGGGCCCTGTTGTTCGTGGAGATCCCGCCCACGCCTCATACCGATGAGGGGGCCCGGTCTCACACTGGTTTCTTCAAGGAAGCCATGTACGGGATTCGCTATATTCTCAGACGTCCGGGCCTGCTTGGTATTCAGTTGATTTTCTTTTTCGGCAATATCTTTTCTGGTATTGCCCTGTCCATCACGGCCCTGTACACCATGGTAACTTTGCGCACTGGCGGCAATGTGGAGCTGGCCGGTTCCATCCTGTCTGCGGGAGCATGGGCGGCGGCGGTTGCGGCGCTGGCGTTAAGCGTTTTTGGAGGACTCAAACGTCCCATTCGCGCGATATTATTAAGCTGGGTTATCTCCAGCTTGTTTGGCTTGACCCTGTTGGGCATTGGGCAGATTTTTGTGATCTGGGTAATTGCCAAGGTGATCGATTCGCTCTTCAATCCAGTCGCGGATGTTGCCGTCAATAAGTTCATACAGATGAAAGTTCCACCAGATATTCAGGGACGCGTCTTTGCCGCCAGCGATTTCATGACACAGGCACCATTCTTGTTCACGCCGCTGTTGGCTGGCTATTTTGGCGATAAGGTTTTTGAACCTGCGATGCGGGCGGGCGGCGCATGGGTAAATGTCTTTGGCTGGCTGGTTGGCGCAGGTCCCGGCGCCGGTTATGGATTGATGATTTTCCTGTGCGGCATTGGTGGGACGCTCGTAGGGCTATGGGGATATCTCATTCCCTCCATCCGAAATGCAGAGCAAGCTATTCCAGATATTGTCCTGCCCCCGCCGGTGGGGCTGGTGAGACGCGAACGGTCTTTATCATCCAATGGAGTGTCACAACGAGTTGATCAGTGGCAGCCAGTGAAAAGACCACCTCCGGAAGCCAAGCGGGCTCCCCGTAGTGCATCTGCGCGACCTCGCAAGAAGCCGAAAAAGTAACAGGTTTGATGATCGCAGAATTAAAAGCCGACATTTTGAGCGTGTCGGCTTTTTGACTAAATCTACTTCGGTCCAGGGCTTACGATTTCAGATCACTCAGCAGTTCCATAGGCACAACTGCCGCGCCAACAATTCCCGGGCCGGTATGTACACCCAGCACCGGTGAGATCTGCATGATCTCCATCTTCGCAACGTTCAATCTATCCTTCATGTGCTGTGCCAGGATATCCGCCTTTTCCGCGAAGCGTCCGTGCAAGACAGTCACCCATACGGGCGTAGTACCATATTTTTCTGCGAGGTGACCCGCAATTGCATTCATGGATTTGCCCAGGGTGCGTTCGGTCTTGACGGTGCTGTACTTTCCGTCGGTGTCCACGCGAATGATGGGCTTGAGGTTGAGCAGTGCGCCCGCCAGTGCCTTGACCCGTCCAATGCGGCCACCGCGTGCCAGGTACTCCAATGTATCGAGGGTGTAGATCACTTCCGTCTTCTCACGGATTTTTGTCAGCCGATCCTGAATAGCCTGCAGGGCCCAGCCAGCTCGGGTGGCGAGCGCGGCTGCCAGCACTTGAAAGCGCTCCCCTCCTGAGAGCGTGAGCGTATCCCAGAAGTGGATATTCGCTTCTTCTTTCACCTGTTCGCCGCCGATCCGTGCCGAGTTGATCGTTCCGCTCAGCCCCGAGGAAATGTGAATGGAAAGAATATCTTTGCTTTTATCGGCCAGCTTGCGATATAACTCCGCAAAGATGCCGCTCGAAGGTTGCGCGGTGGTGGGAATCTGCGGACGCATATCTTCGAGACGATTATAAAAATCATCTGCAGAAATATCCGCCGAATTCACTTCTCCCTCCGGGAATTGGATGAAAAGTGGAGCCTGCACAATTTCATACTGCTCCAGTTCCTCGAAAGGCATGTCTGCTGCACAGTCGGTTACGATTTTCATCGACGCTCCTTTCTATTTCCACGCTGTTTTTACTTGTGAAGGATGAGGATGTCAAGATAAAGCACTGATTCCAAAGTGAAATTCACCGTTTACGGACTTGGCCAGGGGATTTCAATAGGTCCACCGTAGCCATGCTTTTCCTGCACGTAAACGAAACCATGCGAAGGTTCACTACATCCCGCTTCGTCATTTTCCACGACAGTGAAGGGAAAGTTGGTACCCAGCGTTTCAAAAAGGATGTGTCCGCCCTCGCAGCGCCACACTTCGATGATGTACTGGTGCATGTTCTCATCCTCATACTTTCCGGGGCTGATGGGCACCGGCTCCCAGGTAATTTCGACGCTGTTGCCTTTGCGCGTGGCATTTGCCCAGCTCGGGCCGGGATAATAGGGTGACACAGGCAGTTTCGCAATGTCGGGATAGACGATGGGCAGGGATTTTGGGTCTCCGGCGATTTCAAGGAACTCGGCCTTGACCCAGCATTTGTTTGTGCCATCCACCCACACCCAATCGTTCGCATCGGTCCGGCCGATCAATTTGATGTTGGCGCCTTGATTCAAAGCATACAGATAGAGATATTCCGCGCCAGGACCATAACGACAACTCAATTTTCCCGCAGTAACCTGCGCTTTCAGGTCTTCCACTGTGGGTAGTGACGTTTGCGTGGCCGTCTCTGTGGGCGCAGGGGTCTCTGTCGGGGCGGGAGTGACTGTGGATGTGAGCGACGGGATGGGAGTGGAGGTTTCAGTGGATGGAAGGCTCGTGGCGGTGAAGACAGGCTGAGGGGTGAGTGAAGCGGGCGCTTGTCCTCCATTGCTTGAGCCGCAGGCAGATGTAATCAGAATCAAAATGACGAACAGAAAAAAATTGGAAAGCTTCATACGTGCATTGTACTTGAACTCAGGTTGAATCACCTTACCCCTTAAGTAGTTCTCCCCGGCCTGAGGGGGGCAGGTCGGGGAGAACTCGCAATATTGTAGCATGGTTATTCGAATCTTGCAACACCTTTTTTTATTGAATTAAAACTTTCTAATTGTTTATGGAATTAGCCACTTTTCTTTTCGAGCAGCTTTACGGCTTCCTGTTTCATGTGTCCAAGCACACCAATGAAGCCATTGAGGCGTTGCTGCGAGATAGCCTCCTGAAGGTTCATAGGTAGGAAAAAATCTCCGGGCACGCTGATGATTTCTTCAGGCGTGGATCCGTTCAACCCATTGGCAAGGATCGAGGCCAGCCCGCGCACGGTGGGAGATTGAGGAGGGATATCCAGGTGAAAGTGAACGCCGCCATCCGGCAGCTGTTCCGCGAACAGGAATACCGGGGTCATGCATTCGGGCACGGGCTCCATTTTGTCGCGTCGTTCCTTGAGCCACTCGGGCAAGGGCGGGAAGGTTTCAGCATACGCGACCAGGGTCTCCAATTTCTCTTCTCGCGGCATGCTGGCGAAGTCGTCCACGATCTCTTGCAGTTTGGGAGGAAGATTTGGCATAAAAATTTCTTAGCCACACACTTGCCCCGGGCGTGGCGCTATGGCGCCACCGGGGGGAGCACACAGAGTTCTTTGAGATTTTTCTCTGAGTCTCTGTGTGCTCGGTGGCTATGTTTCATTTCTCGATCGGCGCATCGACCAGGTTGCCCCATTCGGTCCACGACCCATCGTAGTTCTTGACCCTGGGATAGCCAAGCAGGTACTTGAGCACGAACCAGGTCAGGGAGGATCGCTCACCGATGCGGCAATAGGCAATGACATCGCCATCCGGCTTGATGCCCTTGCCTTCATAGAGTGCACGCAATTCCTCAGGAGTCTTAAAGGTGCTATCAGGCTCGTTGACTGCCTGTGCCCAGGGGATACTGACTGCACCGGGGATGTGACCGCCGCGCGTGGCGCCCTCCTGCGGGTAGTTCGGCATGGAGATCAGCTCACCGGAATATTCCTTGGGCGAGCGGACGTCCACCAGCGGTTTCTTTGCATTGCTCTGCTTGAGGACCTCATCACGAAAGGCGCGGATGGATTTATCCGCTTCTTTCGCACGATAGGTTGTTTTCTCATACGAAGCGACATCCTTTACAAGAGGCCGGCCCTCCTTTTCCCATTTGAGGCGTCCACCGTTCATGATCCTCACATTCTCGTGACCGTAATATTGGAACAGCCACAGCGCGTAACATGCAAACCAATTGGACTTGTCACCATAAAACACAACCGTTGTGTCATTGGTGATGCCAATATTGGATGCCACCTCTTCGAACTTTTCCTTTGTCAGGAAATCACGGCGCAAGGGATGTTGTAACGTACTGAACCAGTCCACCTGCACGGCACCGGGAATGTGACCTACAGCATAGAGCAGCGGATCTTCATCTGACTCGATGATACGGATATTCGGATTATTCAGGTTTTGGGCGACCCATTCGGTCTCCACCAGATATTCAGGGTGTACGTATGACATGTTCTCTCCTCTAGGTATAAAGATTCAACTGTCGCAGCGGAGCGAACCGGCAAGTGAGCGAAGACGAGACGCTCAGCCCTCCGCTCGGGACGAGCAAATCAAAAGCAGCCAACTGACAACTGGATCCCGAGAAATACGGGACACGAAGGACAAAGAATCCTGCGCGTGTAGGGTTGTACGCGGAGATCGTTTCACTGTCCTGAGTCGTTGACTGCTTGTGGGTGAAGGTGGTCTCAGGCGGTGATTACGAACCCCGCCATAGACAGGAGCAATAATGAAAGGTATTCACCATTCTCATGATGGCGGGTATTTTACAGTTCTTACCCGGAATGTCAAGTCAAAAATTATGATCCTACACTGCACCGACATTCCTCGACTCTTCCGCAAATCCGAACAACGAAGCCGCACCCTGCATCATCAAGCTGCCACCATAGAGGACCATATAGTATTCCATATCGCCAGTGACGATTGCGAGATGAAGGGTCCACACCGCGGTGGCGGCACCCAAAGCCACCAATGACAGATTGCTTAATGCCAGTAACCCTGGCCTGACAGCGGACAAGATTGCGATCCACGTCAAAACGCCTGTCAAAATAATTCCCAGGGCAGCGAATACCTTGATCAATAACCAGAGCAGTGTCGCTTCATGGAGCTCGTTTCCGGTCAGGCTGGCAAGCAGGATTACACCTGCCAGTAATGAATTGATCAGGGACAAAAAGATAGAGACAGTTTTCATGGCAGCACCTCCGACAGGGATTTTTTTCCCAGCGTACCAAGACAAGACTCTCAGAGTCTACTGGGAGGCTCTCAAATCCTCTATATTTCCTTTTGAGTGCGTATCTCGCAGAAGCAGCTTCCTGCCAGGAGATTGCTTCCCCGCTTCGCGGGTCGCAATGACATCAGGGAGCGACGATGACCCGGTTCTTGCCCGCCATCTTTGCCAGCGCCAGCGCCTTCTCGGCGGCTTCGAGAAGCTGGTTGGCAGTATATCCATGCTTGGGGTAATAGGAAATGCCCATCGAGATAGAGGTGGGAAACAGCCAGCCGCGGGAAGCCTGTTCGATCGAAGCTCGTAATCGTTCACCCACCATGCCTGCCTGGTCTACCTTTGTGGCTGGCAGGATGACGATAAACTCATCGCCCATGCGCCAGCGGCCCAGAAAGTCACTGGGTCGCAGGGCTGAACTCAAGGTGTTCGTGATTTTACGGATCACATCATCGCCGGCCGCATAGCCTTTGCTGTTATAGCGCTTGAGGCTGTCACCGTCTATCAGGCAGATGCACAGGTGTTTTTGTTCCAGGATGGCTTCACTGAGAGCAAGGTCCAGTTTGCGCTGGATGGCAAGCATGTTCGGAGCGCTGCTGACCGGGTCGGTATAGGCCAGCCGAAAGGTATACTGAAGCGCCCCGCCCAGAGTCTCGATCCGTTTTGCCATCAGTTCAATGGCGCGCAGGGTGGCTGGATCCTCTTCCGATATGTCTGCCTGGAAGATTTTGAAGGGTTCCCCGCCATGGACTTCCTCCATTTTTTCATTCATGTTCTTCCATACCACTGCGGGGTTGAGACGGTTGCCATCCGGAAAGTGAATGACTGTCATCCGCACCACTGGCAGACTCAGTTCTAGTTGTTGGGCTTCGCTGTTCAACCGGTCAAATAGTTTTTGGGCAATGGCCTGTTGTTTTTTATGTTTTCCCAGGAGCACCACCACAAAGTTATCTCCGGAGACCCGATACACGGTGGCTTCCGTTTCATCCTTGATGGCAATACCGAGCCAGCGCAGCAGACTATCGCCATAATCAAACCCTTTTGTATGGTTGATATCGCGCAGTTGATACAGGTCCACTGTAATCAGTGACAGGGGCTCGAGGATACTATTCTCAAAGTTGTTGTCGAGGGCCTTCGAGAAACTGACCAGGTTGCTGCAGCCGGTCAGCAGGTCCACGCTCAAAAAGGGATTGGGAGTATCGAAGTCCTTCATGCGACTGTCCTTGCTTCGGAGATAAACATTTCCCAATTATAGGACGAAAAACCCCACCCTGCGGCGGGGTCTTTCTTGTAGTCATCCCCACGCGGCAAGCGGTGCTCCCTGCCCATACAGCTGCATATGGATCAGTTCGAGTTCCTCCATCCCCAGCATGACTATTCCCTGCTGCTCACAGTGGACGCGCATCTGATAACCGTGCAGCAGCGAATCACGGAAAACGGTTAGGATAGATTCCGGGTCGTCATCGGCTGCGATGCGGTTGATGGACAGGGACTGACACCCGGTGCACTCATGGATCAACATCAGCTCGCCGCGCGCCTCCAGCCTGTACTTGTTCCTGCTCTTCTTCATGGTCAACCCGATGGGCTTCATTTGCCCCTTGCACGCGGAGAGACGATCGCCTGAGGCAAAGAGATCGAGATGGCACGACCATAAACAGTACGGACAGTGGTTGCGATTGTTCACACCCGAGAGCACGTGCGCAGCCGAGACGAGATTGTGGCAGTGGGCGCACCTGAATTCGCCAAAGGAGGAATAATGGTTTCTCATAGTTCCCTCCGCAGGTTCATATAGCTTTTGTAGCGGTGTGGACTGATCTCACCTGCCACGACGGCTGTACGGATGGCGCAGCCCGGCTCAACATCGTGCTTGCAGCTCAAGCCGAATCTGCATTGGCCCACATAACCGGCCATCTCAGGGAACAGGTATGCCAGTTCTTCGCCAGAGACTTCCCACAGGCCGAATTCACGTATGCCGGGTGTGTCTACGATGGCGCCTCCGCCGTCAAGGTCCAGCTCGAACATCTCGAGTTGCGTGGTGGTGTGCCGGCCTTTTCCCTGCTCGCCCTTGCTTACTTCTTTCACACGCAGACCCAGGCCTGGCTGGATGGCATTCAGCAGGGAGGTCTTCCCCACGCCAGATTTGCCGACCAGCACGGAGGTTTTGCCCCGCAAAGCCTGCTTGAGTTCCCCGATGCCTTCGCCAGTATTTGCACTGACCATCTGAATTGGATAGCCGGCGCGGCGATAGGCATCCAGGTCTGAGTCGAGATCCAGATTCCTCCAGGCCAGGTCGAGTTTGGTAATGACGATCAGAACCGGTAGTCTGGATGATTCAGCCGAAACGAGATAGCGGTCTAGCAGTCCCCACTTGGGGGTGGGATCGGCTACAGCAAACACGGGCAGGACCAGGTCCACGTTGGAGGCGATGACCTGTTCGAAGACGCGTTGACCGGGAACGGGCGCGGGGCGCGAAAGCTTTGAGAGGCGAGGCAGGACCTCGGTGATCATGCCGCGGTCCTGTCCTGCCTCCGCAAAATGGATAAAGCGGACGCGGTCGCCAATGGCAATCGGGTCCACGTGCTCGAGCTCGCGCACGGCCTGCACTCTGCGCCGCGCGGACGTTGGATCAGCCGTGGGGTATATCAGCTGTTTATGGATCAGGGACGAGAGTACGCAATCGATATCTCGCCCGTTGGCGTGGACGGTGTAACGTCCAGTGGTTTTTCGAAAGACGACGCCAGTGTCGTCCTGGTCGTTTGTATTCATTGTCAGGGTTTCCTGTAATTTGTCGATAGATAGATTTGTTCAATAAACGCCCGCCGTGAGATTCGCGGGCAGAAAATGTGCCAAAGGGAAGGATTAGTGCGACTTGTGCCAACATAAAACTTGCTCCTTTCTTTTTGCTTCTCCTCGCTAAGCGCGGGAGTGCTTGTAGGGCGGGTTTTTAACCCGCCTAAATCATGTTTCCAAGAGCCGTCAGGCTGCAGGCCTGACCTACAGTCTCAGGACGGAATAAAAAACCAGCCAGGGAATATTTCCGTGGCTGGTGGAATGCTCTTGAACAAACGGGCGTCTGTTCGGTGGGTGTGCAGGCGAAGAGACGCGGCCGTTCTTATGAAATAAAAACGCCACGGACATGGGTACGTCCGTGGCAGGGAAGTCTGAATCGAAGACCTGGCTTAACTGCTATGCAGAGACGCGCCCATGTGGGTATCGCGAACAAGCACCGATGCTACTTTTAACATAAAACGCGTCTCCTTTCTTTGGAATGAATTTCGGTCTGAGTTTACCAATGGCAGATGGGAATGTCAAGGAAATGAAGCAGGAAATTGAAAAGCCAGGGCCAAAAACAAGGACCCCGCCGCATGGCAGGGTCCTGGCTGTTGCGCTTATTTGACTTGGACAAACATAAGCCTGAGCAGTTGGACCGTTAGCCATCCCAACATGCCGTAAATGGCAATTGCGATCAGCGCATTAAATTCGAGCACCGTGCCACCAAGCTCCAGGGTTTTGATCAAACCTTCGAACGTGGTGAGTGCCGGCTGGGTAGCGCTATAGACAAACTGGGCAATTGGATTTGTTGGGCTGGCGCCCATCAGCTTCAGCAGATACCTCACGCAGAGCAGACCGTTCAAGATTCCAACGCTCCACTGAATCAACCCGGTAATACGATGGAGAATTTCCTGATTGACGTGCACCATCTCGGTTTGCCCAAGGATGGATTGCATATGGCCCGTATCGGTAATCTGACTCATGCTACGCTCCTTTCTTCAGCTTTGAAAAGAATTTTGATCCGTGGTTCCTTATGCCTAAAAGGTGAACGTGTATGTTGGTTGTTTCTTTGTGCCGGAATCGATCTTCTCTGGTCCGTGGAGGGCAGGCAGTTCAGGATTACAGCTGAAGCAGCCGGTTGAAGAAGGAGCGGTAGCGCTGCATGGCCACCCGCAGATCTTCGGTCGAGACCTTGTCTCCACTCTTCCATTGGTTTTCGAGCGCCATCCGTTTGTCTGAAAAAGTGCGCGTGATGTTCTTGATCACATCTGCGACCAGATCATCGCCTTCCTTGACGGCCACCCTCGGGTCGTCCACAAATCGGCTCTGGATCTCCAGCCATTGCGCTCGGAATTTCTCTGCTTCATTGTCCTCGAACAACGCTGTGTACTCTTCCTCATTGGTTGAGCCTGCTGGCACGCGCGTTTCCTTCACGTGTTCACGCTGTTCCTCGGCGCGGTCTTCCGAGATCTGTTCATCTCGCAAACGCTCTTCGCCCGCCTCGACTGCATCGACTTCGTCGACCTTATCCATTTGTTTTTGGTTTTCTGCTTGCATTAGGTTTTCTCCTTTTCATCCAGCTCTTCCACATTTCGCTCGTTCTTCACGAGGTTTTCGAACAAAGCCCGCGCGTGGACCATGGCCTTGCGCATCTCCTCCGTACTGACTTCCTCCTTATCCCCTCTTGTGGCAATGAGATGCAAGCCACGATAATCCACCACCAGGTCAGGAAAGTCCACTGAGATGTCTGCCACGCCCTGCTCGAAGTCCTCCACGGGATAGCCCCTGGCCTGCATGACTTCGGACAGAAGCTGATCAGCCTTGCGGATGGCAGCCAGTGGCGCATCGACGAATTCTGCCTGGGTGGTCTGCCATTCGGCTGTGAAGCGATCCATCTCATCTGCTGATAGTGGGCGGATATCCAGTTTCTTGACATGTTCAAGGCGGTTTTCGAGATCATGCTCAGCCTGACGCTTGTCTCCCAATTCATTCACCGTCCGGTCATACTCCGGACCAAATCGTTCCTGAAGTCTTTTTGTCCGTTGATAACGACTCATGAACGCCCCAATCAGGCCTACGATGATCAACGTACCGAAGACCACAAGGACGAGCATTGTGGTGGTTGTATCCATTTTCTCTCCTTCCAGAGCCGGGATGCCGGAAACTTCGTTCCATGCCTGCATCTGCTAGCTCTTCATCTCAATCAGTGTGTTCAGCCCCTTAGATTTCAATGATAAGAAGATTAATGCGTTACTGGAAGAAGGAATAACCCCACCAGTCAGTGGGGGATGTACCTTTTGGATGAGGGCAGGTCTTCAATGTTTCCCGATCCAGGGTTGAAAAAGCCCCGCCGGGAGGCGAGGCCGCTTTGTTACCCAGGTTAACGCGAATTCCCTTACACTTCGGCGCCGAAACACCTGTAATTTGACGGGAAAATAGTTAGGCAATCTTGGTTAACCTGAATAATGGCGCGCGAACCTACGATGTCCACCTTTTTCGGCGGTTTTTCATCAGCGTTTGTTTCATTACGCGGAGGAAAATTCCTGGTGCAAATAAGGCCGATCCCGGTTTGACCAACTGGTTGACATCCAGGAATTGGAGCCGTACGGTTTTATCGAACGCCATGGCATACAGCATCTCGCCAATATACCAGCGGCTAAAACGCTCTAACGGTCCATTACTGATCCTCCCACCGACGGTGCCCGGCCATGCAAGGTCGGCGCCAGTGGCCAGCAGCCACGCACCCTGCGTGATCCGGCTGATCTCCCGCAGCGTGGACTGTGCCACACCATCCAGGTTATCACCGCTCTGCTTCACATACTTTGCCAGCGCCGCGGCAGACATGACCGCTACCGACATGCCTTGTCCGTAAACGGGATTGAAGCTACAAAAGGCATCGCCGAGCACCACGTAACGTTCGGGCCAGCGTTCCAACAACTCATAATGACGCCAGCGGCTGGATGTGCCGCGATAGCCGTGGGGCTTTGAGAGCGGCTCGGCACCCTTGAGCGCCTCCACAAATTCGGGTCCCAGGTGATGTGCGAAGGCCTCGAACTCGTCTGGATCGGTGGGCGGGTAGCGCTTGTTGTAGCCCGCCATAAAAGCCACCATCGTATCGTGCTCCTCCGGAAAGATCAGTCCGCCGTATGGATTATTCGGGGCAGTGGCCACGAGCAACAGCAGTGGCGTGTTGGGCTTGCGTTTGTATTTGCGCGTGACATAACCGAGGAAACTATCCACTTCGCTTTCCTGGGGCGCGCGATAGCCTAGTTCAGCCAGCCACTCAGGGGTTTGCGAGCGACGGCCCAACGCGTCCACGATCAGATCGGCCTGATGGACAGAATCAGCATCCGGGTGGCGGGAGGCGCCGCGATAAGGCCGGCTGCGCACACCGCTCACGCCTCGATTACGCGGAGCGTGTGAGCCTTGCAGTCCTATCACCTCCATGCCTTCCAGGATGCACACGCGCGGAGTTTGACGTAGTCTCCGCCGGATGCTTGATTCCAATAACAGCCGGGAACAGCTCAACAGCATTTGACCGGATGGGAATTGCGGATACCAGTAGTTGGCAGCGCGCAGTTGTATGTCATTGATGGGGTCATAGGGGACGGCTCCGGCGGAGATCAATTCTTCGTCGAGGCCGGGAAACCATTCACGCATCTGCTGGAGACCCGAGAGCAGGAGCGTATGAAACTGACGGACCTGCGGTGCACCCGGGCGGAATTCTGGCCCTTCTGGCAGGTGATCACGCTCGAGTACCAGCACCTCTTCAAAGTGATCTGCCAGTGCCCGTGCCGTCCACAAACCGGCGATACTGGCGCCCATGACAATGGCCCTGCCGAATCTCTTTCCCTTCCGCGACGTGTTGGATGAGAGTTCGTTTTTCATATCCCATTCTCCTTATCATGCCTCCAGGGATATGATATATCGAATTTCATGGAATCACAATAGGAGAGAAAAAAATCCCGTCATGTGGCGGGACAGAACAAGACACAAATTCATCTGATGAATGGAATGCTCAGAGGATAGTGCACTGGCTTATCAGAGAGCGCGCGGACCGTGTTCATCACCGCCTGGTATGAAGTGAATATTCCAATCAGCAGGATGGGTATGGGCGGCAGGAGCGTAAAAATATCGCCCACGATGCCAGGGTCGCCATCCAATTGCTGGACCATTAGCCAGACCGCTGGGGCGACCATCAGTATCAGGGTGAACGCAAACAGAACCAGCGTGATCGTGATCTGGAAGTTCAACACGTCCCGCCCTTGCCGGTCGATTTTGTAACTTTCGTTCTTCTTCCATGACCATGACAGTAAAGGAATAAATACGATGCAGACCACACTACTTAGGTGGAGCAAGGCCAGCCAAAGCTCTGTATAGCCTGTGCTTTCCCTGCCCAGGTCGAATTCAAGGATGTTGCTCAGGCTGTTGCGCGTAAACGAGCGCGGCTCCACTTCGCCGTTCTCGATGCGTTGAATCGTGCGCGTGCTGACTTCACAATACTCCCGCAGTTTTTCCTGCGTTAACCCTTTCTGCTGCCTCAGTTCGGTGACTTTGAGTCCAAGGTCTGGTTGGTTCATGCTGCTCTCCTTTGCGCTGATATGGCCCCATTATAGGAAGATGCGCCAAAATCACAATGTCATACACATGACATTGGCACGCCATTTCCATTCTGACGTATGGAGCATAGGAGTTGTGCTTGTGACCGACTGCCGGCTCCGGCGGATGCAGGATACTGCATTACAATCCTCGAACACGCGGAGGTTCGATGAAAAAAAGGTACATTTACGGCCTGTTGTTCGGCATCCCCGGCCTCTTCATTTCCCTGATAATTTCCGTGGGCATTCTTGGCGCCGCGGCCGGTATTCTGTGGATTTATTTTTTTGGGGATACTCCATGGCCAGCCTCCGCCGAAAGTGCGCTTTCTGGCTTGTTCGTGTTTGTTTTCCTGATCCTATGGATTTCTTCCATCACCATCGGTTTTATCATAGGGAAGAGGCTGGAAGAACATCCGGCACTGAATCAGAAACATGTTCTCATCTCGGTGGGACTGACGGTCATGATTATCGCGTTCATCGTCCTCCAGCAATGGAGTGTGGGGAATCTCCGTCCCAAATCAGACTCTGTGCTGTGCGCTGACTTCTGTACCCAAAAAGGATATTCCGGGAGTGGAATGCCGCCCCGAAATTCTGGCGATAGAAGTTGCAGTTGTTACGATGATTCCGGCAACGAAGCTCTAAAAGTTCCACTGGATAGTATTGACCTAGAGTCTTCCAAGTGAAAGAGGGAGAATCATGAGCCCGTTGTTCTAGGCAGCCTTCATCTCAGTATAGCGAGGGTGCATATCCATACAGTAGATGTCAACCTCCCCCAGATGCTCGTATGTTTCGCAGCGTTTGAAAAAGTTGTCCTTACTGTGTCCCATTCGTTCAAGGACCGGATCCGTAAAGAGTGCATAGCCCTTCCAGCCCGTGGACTCAGAGACGTGGTTCTTTGCGAGCCTGTGAACCAGGTTGACGTCCGTTCCCAGCAGGTCCCTGATGCCCGCCACCTGCTGAATGATGAAATGGCCGTAATGAACCATGAATTTCAGGTCAAGCGTGGGAATGGCCCGGCAGGCGCGGCACGGACAGGTTGCCTGGGCGTATAACCCTTGAGCCCGGTCACGGAAAGCCAGGTAGGTATGATCGATCAGTTCCAGTAACGACTTGCCCTTCGGCAGTTTGCTTTCATCCGCGTAGGCAAAGACCGCGTCACCCTCCAGCTTGGAGACGGTCAACGCGCCGTTCAATTGCTCCACGATGGTTTCCAGCAGGTATGATAAGGCGATATCGGCATGTTCGATCTCCGTTTGCGCGACGAAGGAGGTGTAACCGGAAATATCCGCCAGGAATAAATAGCCCGTTTGTGTTTTACGCTCCATCGCTCGCTCCTCAAAGGCCTTTGGGTCTCGGGCCTATTCTACTCCGTTACGCGTGAACTTCAGTTAGAAATGTAACAAGCACCTAATTCTTTCACTCGTACGGGAATACCCTAAAGAGGATATGTAAATACCCGCGCTCAAAGCATACGCCCACACGGGGCGATAGGCAAGGGCGGACATCATTAATGTGGTCGAAAACAGGCTAGAATAAGCGCATGAAACATCCAAAACGCCAAAAGGAAAGGAATATCTTGTGGAACATGGCTTAACGGGTTCAAGTCTGCTAGATATTGCGATCGTGTTCATGCTGGTTCTGGCAAACTCCTTCTTTGTGGCCTCTGAATTCGCGCTGGTTTCTGTCCGCAGGACTCGCATTGACCAGCTGGCTGCCGAAGGCAATGGCGCAGCGTCTGTGGTCCAGCGCGCCGTGCGTGACCTGGATCGTTATATCGCGGCCACACAGGTTGGCATTACGATCGCTTCGCTCTTACTGGGTGGTCTGGGCGAACAGACTCTGGAACCATTGCTAACTCCCCTTTTCAGTTGGATACCGGAGGAATGGCTTGGCATCACACGTGCTGCCTTCGTTGCCAGCTTTGCCTACTTCATCATGACCGCCCTGCATGTGATCATTGGCGAACTGATGCCCAAGTCTATCGCTCTCCAAAGGGCAGAAAGTACCGCGCTCTGGGTTGGCCGGCCCATGTCATTCTTCGCAGTGATCTTCTCCCCGTTGACCTGGCTGCTCAACGGAATCGGTAATTTCCTGCTGCGCCTGTTAGGGTTTCATGCTGCCGAAGGCCATTCTCAGGTACATTCTCCTGAAGAACTCGACCTGATCTTCACCGAGTCGCACAAGGGCGGTGAAATCAATCAAACCGAATTCGAGATTTTGCATCGCGTCGTTCGGTTCTCAGACACGACCGCGCGCGCCATCATGGTGCCGCGTTTGGAAATGCAGACTCTGTCAACCAGAATAACACGCCGTGCATTAAATGATTTCTTACGGGATCGGCCCCACACCCGCATTCCGATGTACTGGGATTCGCTGGATAACATCGTTGGCATCGTCAACTCGAAGGATCTGGAACACCTGAATAACCAGGAACTTTCACGGGAGTTGGAGCAATTAAAGACTGCCATCGCTGGTAAGGGCAATGGTCAACGCGCATGGGATGGCAGCCAGGCAACGGACGCCGAGGAGAAAATACTGGAATTGAAGCCATTGGCGCAGAAAGTGGCATTTGTACCTGAAACGATCCGGATCGATGGCTTGCTGGCCGAGTTCAAGAGACGCCGTCAGCAAATCGCCATTGTCATAGACGAATATGGTGGTACGGTGGGGCTGGTGACGCTCACAGATGTGCTGGAGCAGGTCTTTGGAGATTTGCCCCAGGAAGGCGCTGAAACAGAACCTGAGATACTGAAGCGACCCGATGGCAGCATCCAATTGGCGGGGGGAGTAAGCATAGACGAAGTCAATGAACTGTTTGGCTTTGGCTTTTCCACTGACCAGGCCGTTACCATGGCTGGCCTGGTGCTGGATGCTTTGGGCCGAACCGCCACGGTGGGTGATGAGGTGGAGATCAATGGTCTCCGTATTCGCGTCGAGAAAGTGGACCGATTCCGGATCATCACCCTGGGTCTGTTCCTCCCAGCGGGCCAAAGTCCTGAGCAATAGATGAGTGTGGGGATTCCATAGAATATTGAGAGCTGAACCATGAAGAAGGACCAACCTGTTGCGGACGCGCTGTCGATCGGTATTGAAATTGGCGGGACAAAAACTCAGGTGGGGATCGGCTCCGCGGAGGGCCGACTGCTACCTGGAGGCATCCTTCGAAAACAGGTGGATCGTGAAAAGGGCGCCGATGGCATCCTGCGTGACATCGTATCTATGGTGGATGAGATATTGTCAACCAGACGCCATACGCTGGCAGATATCAGCAAGGTTGGCATTGCCTTTGGTGGGATTCTGGATTCCGCCCGGGGTGTGACCCTGAAATCCTATCAAATTGATGGATGGACAGATTTTCCCCTCAAGGAATGGGCGGAAAGACAGTGGGGTCGACCAATCTTCCTGGAAAATGACGCCAGCACTGCCGGGTTGGCCGAGTCCATCCTGGGCAATGGATGTGGATGTTCGCGCCTGTTCTATATCACGATGGGGAGCGGCGTGGGCGGCGGCTGGATCCTCAATGGCAGGATCGATAACGGACAGGGTCTGGGCGCGGCCGAGATCGGTCATATGTGGGTGCCTGATCCCCGCAGCGGAGTATTAACGGAGCTGGAATAGGTATGTTCCGGCTGGGCGATCTGTCATCGGGCTCGTTTGGCCGCGCGGGATGCGGGTTCGCTCATGGAGAAACTGGCAGGTTCCCTGGAAAAGATCGATGCGAAAATGGTCTACCTGGCTGCCGAGCAGCGCGATGAAATTGCCTTGTGCATCCTACAGGAAACATGCCAGACGTTAGGCATGGCCATCAGCAATGTAGTGGCCTTGTTGCATCCTGAGCGTGTCATCCTGGGAGGTGGCGTGTCATTAATGGGCCCCCTGTTTTGGAACGCATTGCAAAATGAATTTCGAGCCAGGGTGATGCCGACGTTCGCTTCACAGGTGGAACTCCTGCCGGCCAAATTAAGTGAGAATGTGATGGTGATCGGCGCACTGTGTTTGAGATAGACTTTGACGCGCTGCGAAGTCCCAGCGCTCGCAGTCGAGGCGCCCGGGCAAACTCCTCATCCAACTTCCAAAATGCTCTTGAGCATTGCCAGATTATCCTTGAACTGTCTCTTTATCTTTTTTTCGAGCACACTCTCATTGAGCCCGATCAGATTAACGGCATTGGCCTGCATCGATACAGTGACTTGTGTGCAATTTTTGACGATCTCGAAAGTATAGGTGGTGAATGACTGCAACGGTCCCGAAATAGATTTGAACCCGTATTTACGGTTCGGTTCATAGGCAGTGACTTCGAAGGTGCTTTGGATTCGATGTTCCATAAGATGGCTGACGCTTTGAAAATTGGCGCCCAGCCCAATGATGCCTCCGGAGAGACGTGTCGAGGCCAGTGTCCCATATTGCCATTGAAAATCGTTTTCAGGCGTGCTGATAAAGTCAAATACACGCTTGATGGGTTGATAGATCTGGGTATTCGAGATGACATGGATCATTGATCAAACTCCTTCATAGTGCTGGCTTCCTTGGCAATCCCCGGTCGAACCAGTAAAGCACAACCGCCAGCCCATAACAGGGTCGGCGGCTGGTGACACCACAAATCCGGTTATTATTTTTTAGACGGTGTTAGTCAGTGTACCACACTTCCAAGCGGGCCGAGCCGCTCTATGGCGACACTTGCACCTGGCGCACACCTGCCCTGGCGGGCGGTGCCAGGGAGTGCAGGTGAGGATCTGCGAAGCGAAGTGGGAGGGACGGGTCCGGGGCAAGTGTCGCGGAGCCGAAGGTCCTGACTGGCGTAGCCGTTCCGAAGGGCTCACTCCGTCCCGGCGCGTCTCTGCTCTGTTGTGAAGGTTTTATTTGCGTTATTCTGTCACTCGCGTACTTCGCGTTGAAAATTTCCAGCTTTGAGAAGTCATTCCTCCTGCCGGTGGTTGTCTACAGGACATTATTGCTCTGTGATATAATATGCTCATCTTATAAAAGGTCGAGCGTGCCCAAGTCGCCGTCAACCCTGTAGTAGGGTAGACGGCTTTTCTTTCTTAATCACGTGAGACTGTAAAGGAGCTTGAGATGGAAGCGAAACTGTACGTTGGAAATTTGTCCTATGAAACCACGGAGCAGGCCTTGCGTGAACTTTTTATGCAAGCTGGGAATGTGGTCTCGGTGGCGTTAATTAAGGAGCCTGGAACCGATCGCTCGAAGGGGTTTGCTTTTGTGGAAATGAGCTCACAGAGTGAAGTGCAAAAAGCGATCAGCATGTTCAATAGCTACACCCTGAATGACCGCCAGTTGAACGTGAACATGGCGCGCCCGCGTGAAGAACGCGGCGGTTTCCGTCAACAACGCGGGGGCAATAACAATCGTCGCCGCTATTAATTGCACACCATGATGTTCGAGATCGGTGACCGGGTTGTTCATCCACAGCATGGCGTGGGGCAGGTCGTTAAATTAGAGAACCGGGAATTTGAATCGGGAGTAGTCCGGCGCTATTATGAAGTATCCCTGCCTGCGGGCAGCACGCTCTGGGTGCCTGTGGATATGCCACCCTCGGTATTGCGCAAACCGGCGGAGCGAAGTGAGATTGTCCGCTGCCGCCAGATTCTGGCATCCCGTCCTGTCTCCCTGGATGGAGATGCACGCTCCCGGCAAGCGGATCTAACCACCCGCCTCAAGCAGGGAACGATCGCCACCTTTTGCGAAGTCGTTCGCGATCTCTATGCCTTCGGTGAACACAAATCCTTGTACGGGACAATTGCGGGTTTCTTCCGGGTTACAAAAGATGTGCTCTGCCAGGAATGGGCGACCGTGGAAGGGATAACGCTTCTGCAGGCTGTCGAAGAGATCAATGCCCTGCTCGAAGCAAGCCGGGAAACCGTCAGCGCAGCGAAAAGATAAGCGAAATCACGCCCACCTGCCCATCCATAGACAACACACCCCAACTGCTTGGTCCTGCGTAAATCTACGTTGCCCCATGCTTTGCCAAAAACGCATTCAATAGCGGCGTGACCTCCTGTGCCGTGACACAGAATCACGACCGGGCCTTGACCGCGCATGGCATATTCCAGCTCGCCGCGTGCAGTTTGAATGATCTGGCTGGGTGGCCTTTGCATGGATCAATTACAAAGGGGATGCGACTTCTCGCTCTGAGGGACATACGATTCACCGCGGATGTTCCATGCCATCAAGCCTCTGATCGTTTGCGGCCTCGTATGAAGTAGAAACTATAAAAGCCGCCAATGGCCAGTGCCAGTCCACTGACCACCAAAATGAGATGGGAGTTCAGAAAGCGCTGCAACAGGAATAATCCAATGATCCAGTGCGGGTCAGGTGGCAGGCTGTGGAGGCGGGGATCTGGATTCGTAACACTGCCAACATTCATTGCCAGTGCCAGTGCTGCTTGCTCATCAGGCATCATCAGGATGGCCGCCGAACTGCCAACTGCTGCGCCGGTGTGAAAAGCAACTCGATTGCCAAAAAAGTCCCGCCCCACCTGCCAGCCCATGGCATATTCCCCTTCGCGCTCTCTCAGGTAAGGCGCGCATTCCGGGCATATCGGGGTGAGGAGCAGTTCCACCGTCTCAGGCTTCAATAGGCGTCCGCTGCCCAGTCCGATGGCGAAGCGGACCAGATCTTCAGCGGAGGAGAGCAAGCCGCCGGATGGGTACTTGTAGCTGCTGTCAACCTGCGGTGCGACCTGGAGACCATCTGGAAGATCTTCATAAAATGTGGCCCGCGTGGATAGATTGTCCTCGGACTGGTCAGCTCGAGTATTCTGCATACCCAGGGGTGCAAAAACATGATCCTTCATGTAAGCAAGATACTCATCACCGGAAGCGCCCTCGATCACAACTCCGAGCAGGTTGTATCCATAGCTGGAATAGGAAAAGTGACTTCCCGGTGGGAAGAGCAGAGGGTCATCCTTGAATAGGATCAACCCCTCGCTCAGGCTGTTGAAATGCTGCTGGTTGAGGATTTCATTCATACCTGTGTAGTGACGAAGACCCGATATATGACCCGCTAGCTGGCGAGGCGTGATAGTAAAGCCCACGTCGGGGAAAGTGGGCACATAATCTTGCACGGGGGCGTCCAGGTCCAGCTGGCCCTGCTCGTACAGGCGCGCAATCGCCACGGCTGTCAGCGGCTTGGATACGCTGCCGATCCGGAACAAGGTTTGCGGGCAGGCTGGGATCTGACGAGACAGGTCGGCGAATCCAAGGCCTTCCGACCACACAATTCTCCCATCCATCGCGACGGCCACTGCCATGCCCGGACTATCAAAAGCGACCATGAGCTGCCGGGCCAGCCAACTGGCAGGTAAAGCTGCCAGCCCATACGGGTGATCGATCTGCCTGCCACAGGAAGGGATTTTAAGCAGTGGCGGGATGAAAACAATCAGACCTGTGATGATTGTTATTACCAACAGGATGATCGAAATCCGGAAGAGTCGGCCCAAGATGACCCTGGTCATTTGGATCAAAATACGCTGAAGAGATCTTCAATTTCTATCAAGGAACTATCACTTGCTGTCAAACGACAATGTATTTCCCTATTTCAATGATTGAGTAATATAGAATCAAAACCCTGCTATGAGGTGAGCAGGGGTGAAGGTGAATCCCATGCGCACCACGAAGCCGCCTCCGGCGGTTCATCCGCTTCAGCAGACTCAGCAGACTTCGTAGAAACAGCCGACAAACCCCTCATCCCATATATGGGAGGTGTTTCTCTTATTACTTCCTGGTCTTGGGTTCCGCGAGTTGTTTTTGGGGTTCATTCTGGGAATAGTCTGGCCTTTTCTGTTCCAGCACCTCTCTCGCCGGCCCCAGGTAATCGGCAATGCTGATCTCATCGTTGATTCCACATTTGTCAGGATCCCAAATAATCATTGTGCGGCTTTGATTGTTCTCAAATTTATTGCGATCTTCATCGGATGCATTGTGGATCGTCGGTATCCACCACAATGGGATGGAGAGGATGCGTTGGTCTGTTAACTCGACATGCATATATTTCTCATCGAAACTGACCGCGTGAATGCGGGCTTCTTTCGGGAAAGTATATTTATCGATCGAGTGTCGGACTTTATACCGCTTTACCTGTATTTTTTCATCCATTTGCCTTACTCCTGTATTCATACCATTCGTTCAGAAGGTATTCCAGGTCCTACTCTATCATCTTCAAAGCTTAGTTCAGATCGCGAGTCCTCAAGGTTTTGCCGACTCGTGCAATTTCAACTTTTGGTTCCAGCCAGACCTTGGCATCGTTATGATCATCCTGCGATCCCTTACCCACATGGACGCTGGCGCGGTTCTCATGCAGGGCATCGTAACTGTGGGACCAGATAATCAGCCCATTACCCTCAAGTACTTTCGGACTCATCATATGTTCTGATTATAGCAGAGGCACACTTCCCTCTTCTTCTAGGAGCGCACGAAGCACTCCGAAGGCGAACCAGAGTGACGGACAGGGGTGAGGTCCCCTTTAAACAGAGCAAGAATCGGGTCGGCAGAGCGGCGGGACGTTCATAGAATATAGTATTCCCAACCCAAGGAGGTTGCCATGAACAAACAGGATATGGTAGTTCTATATCAATACAACGCCTGGTCCACTGCCAAAATATTGGATGCCGCCTCCAACATCGCACCGGAACAATTCGTGGCGCCGGCCCCCTTCCCGCATGGAAGCCTGCGAGGAACACTCGTCCATGCCCTGTTCGCCGAGTGGATCTGGCGTAAGCGCTGGGAGGGAATCCCGCAAAATCCTGGCTGGAAACCGGAGGATTTCCCAACCTTCGAATCGCTTCGGGCTCGTTGGGCACAGGAGGAAACCAAACTTATGCAGTTCGTGGCGAATTTGACGGACGAAAGGCTCTACAGCAAAATCAAATATATATCCACCGAGGGAAATCCTCATGAGAGAGTGCTTTGGGAGTCTATGGCACATCTTGTCAACCACGGGACCCAGCACAAGACCGAAGCGGGGGCTATCCTGACAGCTATGGGTCATTCACCGGGCGACATCGACCTGATCGTGTATTTGAACGAAGCCCGATAATCTCCCTCTATCAGGGACTTTGCAAAACTGAAGCCTTCACGGTCTGAGCTGTGAGGGCGCTTCAGCGTCCTTTAGCATTGAGCCCGATGATTTATCGTCGGGCGGACAAAATCTACCCAAACCACTCATCCTTGCCCGCGGACATCATCTCGCAACCCTCAACGAGCCGCAATTCCCTCACCCGCACGGGAATCAATCCCCGTGCTCAAAGCGGAAGCCCTCACGGGCTAATACGCGAGGGCACTTCAGCGTCCTGTGGCGCGTGGTATAATCAAATCATCTATAACAGGTTACTCTGGCTTGGATCGCCGTCAACCCCCGAATAGGTTGGGGTTGGCGGTTTCTTTTTAATGTGTTACTGAGGATGCTTAAGAAACAGGGACAGAGGCATCCTCGTGTATCAATATAGTAGAGGGAGATTCGTTGGCTGTGAGTTTGCCCGCCCAAGTGAAAAGGGCGCGGACTTGCACCGTTGATCGTGAGGCGCTATGGAACTCAAAGTTGGTGACCAGGTGGTCCACCCCAAATACGGGGTGGGAAACGTAGTCGGTTTGCAAGAGCGGGAATTCGAACCGGGCATGTTGCGCATGTATTATGAAATTTCGATGCGCGGCACAACCTTGTGGATATCGTTGGAGATGCCAACGTTTGGGTTGCGTAAATTGACGGTGCGGAGTGAGATCTCGCGTTGCCGAAAAATACTGGCGTCGTATCCAGCGCCTCTCATTGAGGATCATCGGCAGCGGCAGGCTGAAATGGCAGACCGGCTAAAACTGGGCACCATTAGTGCCCACTGTGAGGTGGTGCGGGATCTGCATGCCTACTTTGGGGACAAGCCGTCGACCGGCAAGGTGGGAGCCTTTCTGCAGGCGACGCAGGATGTGCTCTGCCAGGAATGGGCGGCGGTGGAAGGCGTGACGCTTTTAGATGCCGTTCAGGAG
>DASTOH010000308.1:0-10701 GCA_035720235.1 Anaerolineales bacterium
GCTGAAACGTGCATCTGTGATCAATGCAATCGTTTTGCCTTCGGGCAGATATTTCAACGCCGATGTGAGTTGGTATGTCTCCTCCATGCCCGTGCCCATCGGACCGCAACCAATGAGCGCGATAATGTCTCCCGGCCTGACCGGATTTAGACTCAAGCCTTTGACCGCCGCGATTGCTTCGCGTTCACTCGTGAACACGCGGGCGGATCCGATTTTGCGATACACGCCATCTCTATCTACTACGCCTGGATCAATCGCTGTGCTCTTGATCACCGCTCCCTGCGGTGCGAGATTGCCCGTCAAAAACGTGATCGTACTGGTGAGTCCGCGCTCGTGCGCTCTGGTGGGATGTAGTATCACATCATCAGGATCAATACCATCCAACGCCTGGAGCCGCTCGCGCAGCTTTTGGCGGCGTTGGCTGTGTTCCCACTCATCCAGCGATTCACCCAATGAGTTTCCGTTTACTGTGCGAGCATTTAATTTCAACAATCCCAATTCACGCAAATACAGCATTACTTCAGGCACGCCGCCCGCCAAGAAGACCTGAACTGTGCCAAAGCCGGTCGGTCCATTTGGCATGACATCCACGAGGCGTGGAGTCTGCTGATTGATGCGCTTCCAATCTTCAACCGTGGGGCGAGCCAGTCTGGCAGCGTGCGCGACCGCGGGAATGTGAAGCAGCAGGTTCGTGCTGCCGCCGAACGCGGCATGCGTAACCATGGCGTTGTGCAAGGAGTCTTCCGTCAGAATATCGCCCGTCGTGACCTTTTGTGCTTCCATTTCGATCAACGCCCGGGCAGATCGTCGCGCCAGATCCAGCCATATCGGTTGGCCCGACGGCGCAAGGGCGGAGTGTGTGACGGCGAGTCCCAATGCTTCGGCCACGACCTGACTGGTCGCCGCGGTTCCTAGGAATTGACAGCCACCGCCGGGCGAGGCGCAGGCGCGGCAGGCAAGGTCTGATGCCTCTTCGATGGTGATGAGTCCATGTGCAAAGCGCGCGCCAAGCGATTGGACTTTCCCTGCGTCTTCACCGACTTCCGGCAGCAGCGTCACGCCGCCAGGGACGATGACACATGGCAATATCTTCTGCGCGGCAAGGGCCATCATCATAGCAGGCAGTCCTTTATCGCAGGTCGCGATCCCAAGCACGCCGCGGCGCGTCGGCAAGGAGCGGATCAGCCTGCGCAAAACGGTCGCGGCGTCATTGCGATAAGCAAGGCTGTCCATCATGCCGGTAGTTCCCTGAGTACGCCCGTCGCATGGGTCGCTGACAAAGCCGGCAAACGGAATGGCGTCATGTGCCCTGATTTCCTCTGCTGTGGCCTGGGCCAGCAGCCCTACCTCCCAGTGACCGGTATGGTAACCCAGAGCGATGGGGGAGCCATCGGCCGCGCGGATGCCGCCCTGTGTGCTCAGGATCAGGTATTCGTCTTTGCCGAGATCGGACGGTGACCATCCCATGGCCGCGTCCTGGGCCCAGCCGAAGACGTGTCCGCTCGGGGCGTGGGTCAAAAAATCGGGATCCAGAGGCAGCCCTCCCCGTGGGCCTGGAGCGTGAGTCTGCACGTCAAAGATGGAGGTGGAAGAGTCCTTTCTCGCGGGTTTTCCAGATTCAACCTTCATAAGGAGCTCCAGGAGATGAGATGGAAGCCAGTCGGTCCAGATAATGTTGCAGGGCAGGGAATAGAGGGCGATACACTTCCTCGAATAAACGGTTGTAAAAAGCGTGGCGCGATGTATTTGGCTCAATTGGCTGCAGGAGGATATGGGTCATTTCCTGAGCGGCCTCGCGAGCGTTGGCATAACAGCCCACTGCGGCGGCTGCCAGAATGCCCGCTCCCAGCGCCGCAGCCTCGGTAGTGGCAGCACGAAAAACTGGTTTACCGGTAATATCCGCAATGATCTGGCACCAAAGATCGCTTTGTGCGCCCCCGCCGATGGCAATATAGCGCTTCACAGGCTGGCCCAGTGCCTTTTCAACGCCCAGCGTGCCCAAATACTGTTCGAAAGCCACTCCTTCCAGAATGGCGCGGTAAAGATGCGGCAATCCATGAAAACCGCGCCAGCCAACAATAATGCCGCTGGCGAAGGGATCCCAGTACGGGCCCAGCACGCTATTCCAATACGGGACTGCTACCAGACCGGCGCTGCCGGGCGGCACCACACTGGCTGCCTGATCATAAAAATCCTGAAGTTGGGCAACATCCTGGCCGGGCTGGCTGGCAATCTTTTCCAGAAACCAGGCGAGAGTATAACCGCCGCCGAGTTGAACTGTCTCCAGTAAGTATGAGCCAGGAATACCACCGGTCATCGTTCGAAAGGCAGGATCGTAGATATATTGATCGCTGAATGTCCCCGAAATCACCGATGTTCCCAGCGACAAATATGCATCGCCGGGAGAAGTAATGTTGACCCCCAGGCCGCTTGCCTGCCCATCGCCAATGCCCGCTACCACTGGCAATCCAACAGGCGCGCCACACGCTTCCGCAGCAGTCGGCGTAAGAGCGCCAACGATCGTTCCTGGTGGATCTACTTCAGGAAGCTGGTCGAGCCGGATCTCAACCTGATCCAACAAAGACTCGGCCCAACAGTCCTTCTGTACGTCGAACAACCCGGTCGGATCAGCACAACCCCAGCCAGTGCGATAGAAACCCGTGAGACGGTGAACCAAAAACCCATGCACATCCAGGTATTTGCGCGTCCGGGCAAATACCTCAGGTCTGTGTTCCTTAAGCCAGGCGATTTTCGCGATGGTCAAATTGACCGAGAGTCTTTTACCGGTCAGGTGGTGGAATTTGTCCTGCCCCAGAGTTTGCTCCAAAGATGGCAGGAGTTCGCGTGCCCTTTCATCCATCCAAAGGATGCCATTGATCAATGGACGATCGTGCTCATCCAGCGGAACAAATGTCTCACGCTGGTGCGCGATGCAAAGCGCCTTCAGCCGCCTGGCATCTACCTGACTCAGAGCCTGTCGAATCGCGTGAGTCATGGATACCCACCAGGATTCAGCAGGCTGCTCGTGCCAAGCAGGCTGGGGAGTCAACAGCGCAAGAGAACTGTATCCGCTGGCAATAGACCTGCCACGACAGTCCCATACGATTGCCTTACAGGCAGTTGTACTGCAATCGACACCCAGGACTAGGGGGGCAGGATCTTTCATCATCTGTCTTGTCACTTTCTGCGACAAGGTTCGTTCAGGCGATCTTGAACTCCGCCCGCAGCGCCCGGTCATCCAGCGAGTGCTGACCAACGATCAGCGTATAGTTGGTTGGCTCCACCGTCCAGCCCAACCCTTCGTCATAATATGCGAGATCTTTGACCGGGATGTCCACTCGGATGGTCCTGGTCTCGCCCGGTTTCAGCCCAACCCGCCGGAAAGCCTTTAGCTCCTTCGGCGCGCGCTCGACGCGCGAGGCTGGCACGGCAACGTAGACCTGAAGGACGGCGTCGCCGGTCACTGGCCCGGAGTTGGTCACTTCCAGCGTAGCGGTGAGGGTATCGTGCTCGCCCAGCGAAGCATCTGACAGGTGAAGGCGATCCAACACGAAGGTAGTGTAGCTCAACCCGAAGCCAAATGGGAAGGCCGGGACAGCTCCATCTCGCTCCAGCTTGCGGTAGCCGTGCCACAAATCGTAAGTGATCGCCTTCGCGTTCATATCGTAATCCGGAAGGTCTTCCGATCGCGCGGCGAACACACAGGGCAGCTTGCCGCTTGGGTTGACTTTCCCCAACAGGATATCCGCGAATGCATGCCCGCCTTCCATGCCTGGGTACCACAACATGAGGATCGCCGGGACCTGTCCGCGCCAGTTCTCGGTGATGATCGCGCTGCCGCCCATCATTGCTACCACCGTGCGTGGGTTGGACGCGGCAACTGCCTGGATCAGCGCTTCATCATCCGGGTGCAGTGTCAGCAGTTTGCGGTCTCCGCCCGGTGGCATGGCATTAGGAACATTGTTTGACGCGCCCATGTTTGCCATCATCGCCTGCGCGATGGGCATCTCTTCGGGCGTAGGTGGGGGGAAATTTTTCGACAGCTCGGTCATGGCATCGGGTGAAACATACTCGCCTTCATCCTGGCTTGTGTACCCGGCAACTATGATTGCCACTTCCGCTTCGCGGGCGGCCTGCGCTGCTCGGGCGGGATCACTCCCATCGTCATAGATGATCTCTGCCTGACCCTCCAGCGCCTCTTGCAGCCCCTGGAGTGGAGTGATCACATAAGGCGGGCGTGTGTTCGAAGAACCGCCGTCGCCGGTGTTCGGCACAGTAGCCAGTTTGCCGATCACCGCCAGCTTCTTTAGCCCTTTCAGCGGCAGCAGTGCGCCTTCGTTCTTTAGCAGAACGATCGCCTTTTCCGCTGCCTCACGGGCGATCTTGCGGTGCGCTTCGCTGCCGACTACGTCCAGTGAATATTCACGCGGGTCGCGGCCCTGGGCAAAACGGATCTGCTGGCGCAGCACACGCAGCGCCGCGTCATCGATGCGCTCGACCGGCACTTCGCCGCGCTCCACCAGACCCTTGAGGTGCCGCCTGTGAATCATATCAAAAGGCATTTCAATATCCTGCCCGGCCAGCGCCGCTTTCTTGGAATCGCGCATGCCGTAGATGAAGTCGGTCATCACAAAGCCCTGAAAGCCCCACTGTTTTTTGAGGATCTCGGTGAGCAAGGTATAGTTTTGCCCGCACCACTCGCCATTGACGCTGTTATACGCGCTCATGATCGAAGCCACGCCGGCCTCCACGGCGCGCTTGAAATGGCGGAGGTAGATCTCATGGAGCGGGCGCGGCGCGATGGTCACATCCACGCTGAAACGGGCGTTCTCCATCGAATTCAGCGCGTAATGTTTGGCGCAGGCCATCACGTGCTTTTGGACGCCGCGCGCCAGCGCAGCCCCAAACTCGCCCAGGTGAATGGGATCTTCGCCATAGGTTTCCTGCGCGCGCCCCCAGGCCGGGTGTCGCAACAGGTTGATACATACGCCGCCGAAGAAATTCCCGCCCATCGCGCGCAGTTCGCGCCCGATCACGTCGCCTACCCGTTCTTCCAACTCTGGGTCAAAGGTGGCCCCGCGGCCCATGGAGACCGGAAACGTGGTGCCGCCATCCATGATCACCCCACGCGGGCCATCCGCGAAACGCACGCCGGGAATCCCCAACCGCGGCACAGCCCCCGCCACCCAGGGATGATCGGCGTAGCCGCCGCCCATCATATCGGCCATGCCCACCCAGAACGGCAGGTCCCCCGACATCATCTTGATCTTCTCATCCTGTGTGAGCTGCCCAAGCAGCTCTCGCGCCCGCGCCTCGATCTGTTCGTCGCTGAGCGGTTCGGTCCTTTCCAAACGGGCAAAAGCCGGGCCATGAAATTTAGCTTGTGTTCCCATCTGACGTTCCTCCAAGAAAAAATTAGTTGGTTGTTTTTGGAAATTGCCTATTGACATTATATTGCTTTTTTGCAATAATTACTATAACGTTTCCGGAAACAGTACCGGAAACGTTATCTCAAAGTTACCATGAAGAGAAATCCAAGAAGGGTCACCATCCGGGATGTAGCCAGCAAAGCCGGCGTTTCGGTTACTACTGTTTCGCGGGTCTTGAATGGCAAAGATGATATTTCTGAGGAGACCATCGAAAAGGTACAGGCCGTGGTCCAGGACCTGGGCTATGCATCCAGCCTGGCGGCGCGCGGGATGCGCAGTCGCAGAACCAACTTGATTGGCCTGATTCTGCATGATGTGGCTTCTCTCTACAGTCAGGAAATCATGCGCGGCGTGAATCAGGCGATCGCCAAGATCGACAAGGACCTGATTATTTATACGAGTGGCGGGTTGGATAGAGAAAATGTCGCCCAGCATGAGCGCTATTATGTGGCACTGCTGAACGGCAGCATCACTGATGGGGCGATCGTGGTGACACCAACGGCGACTCAATTTACCACCCATGCCCCGCTGGTGATCATTGACCCGAACAATGAAGCGCCAGACTATCCAGCGATTATCGCGACCAACCAGGAAGGCGCGCTGGCCGCGATGAATTATTTGACCGGCCTGGGTCACCGTCGCATTGGCCATATTGCTGGAGAAATGAAGCTGGTCAGCGCGAACCAGCGCCTGCAAGGATATAAAGATGGCTTGATTGCGGCCGGTATTCCTTTGAATGAAGATTTGATCGAAATTGGCGACTACACAACTGAAACGGCCGTGATTTGCGCCCGTAAGCTCTTATCACTGCCCGAGCGCCCAACGGCGATTTTCGCAGCCAATGATATGTCGGCGATCGGTGTTTACCAGGCTGCCAGGGAGTTTGGTTTAGGAATACCAGCAGACCTATCGGTGATCGGGTTTGACAATCTGCATGAGGCAGCTTACCTCAACCCACCTCTGACAACCATCGACCAATTTGTGGAGCAGATGGGTACCATGGCAACGGAAATGCTTGTCAAGCTGGTGAAAGGAGAGTCCCTTCCGCTAAACCCCGCCGAGGCAGGTCATTTGTATAAAATCCCTACCCAGCTCGTCATGAGGGATTCTTGCGCAGTTGTGCCTGCCCATTCGCCGGATGAACCATTGGGTACATACCTGGTAACCAAATAGCGACGAAACCTTAAAAGGGACAGGAGGCAGCCTATTGCAAATGAATTACATTCCTTTTCACCCTATCTGATTCAGTAAGCTGTTTCGCAAATCGTTCAGAAAATTCTGGAGGAAGAAATGTCCCAAAAAATTAATCGCCGCGATTTCATAAAGCTACTATACGCCAGCACCGGCGGAATCGTGCTCGTATCCTGTGGCCAGGCTCCCGCGACCCCCGAGACGATCACGGTAATACAAACCCAGGAGGTTATTAAAGAGGTCACGCCCACAGCCGCCCCCGTCGTACAGGAAGAGGTGGCCGCTGTGCTGGGTTCTTTCCCCCGCCGGGAGACCCTGATCGTCCGGATGCTCACCGGGCGTGTCGGTACACCCGACAATATGAATCTGTGGGTTGGCTGGAAAAATCAGGACCGCGGCCTGCAAAACCTGGCTGACGAGCCGTTGTGGTCAGTCGACTTCGCCACCGGTACGATCATCAACGGCCTTGCCGACGGTGACCCGACATATAACGCAGATTTTACGAGCCTCACGATCCCGCTACGCCAGGGCGTTACCTGGAATGACGGCGAGCCCTTCACCGCTGACGATATCGTCTTTACCGTAGAGACCCTGCAGAAGTTTGATGGCTTCAATGCCCATACCTTCTTTGTGGATAACGTTGAGTCTGTGACGGCTGTGGATGAGAACACTGTCGAGTTCAAGTTGAGGCAGGCTAACTCCCGCTTCCACACCACCTTCCTCGACCGCTGGGGCTGCACCAGGATCATGCCCAAGCATATCTTCGAGAAGGAAGCAGATCCGGTCACGTTTACCTTTAATCCGTATGTAGGCTGTGGTCCTTACAAGCTGCACAGCTTTGATCCTCAGGGGAGCTGGACGGCCTGGGAAAAACGTGAAGACTGGGATAAAACTCCCACCGGCATGCTGTATGGCGAGCCCCAGCCCAAGTACATCATCTTTCAGTTCTTTGACAATGAAGGCGCTCAAATCCTGGCGCAATTGAATCACGAATTGGATGTCGCGGAGCTCTCCGCCGATGGACTCAAGGCGCTTTTGGCGCAGTCGGCTACCTCGCGCGCCTACCAGCCGACCTTCCCCTTCGTGGTCAACAACGACCCGGCCATCACGGGCATCACGTTCAACACCGCCCGGCCGCCGTTCGACTTGCTGGATGTCCGCTGGGCGTTGCTGCTGGCGATCGAGATCGTGGAGTACACGAGCATCGCGGTCGATTCCTCGGGCACCTTAAGCCCGGTGCACATCCCGCACCTTGGCCCCTACCCTGAGCTTTACATCGGGCCGATGCAAGACTGGTTGAAAGAATTCACGATCGATGTGGGCGACGGCGAGACCTTTGCACCCTATGACCCCGAGGCTCCCAAGCGCGTCGCGGACTACGCCAGGAGCCGCGGGTACGTTTTTCCAGACGATCCGGAATTCCAGGCAAAGGCGTTTGGATTGGGCTGGTACAAGTATGCTCCAGAGGTCGCCACGAAACTGCTCGAAAAGAATGGCTTTTCAAAAAATGCCGATGGCAAATGGCTGCTGCCCGATGGTACCCCTTGGAAGATCACCTATATGACTGGCACAGTTCTTTCTGGTCATGATGCGCGCAATGCCGTGGCTGCCGTGCAGCAGTGGAAGAAGTTCGGCATCGATGCCGAAGTATTTAACACGGAAAGCATCTCTGATTTGACAGCCGTCGGCGATTTTGATATGGAAACCGTCTGGCCCGGGAAGGAGCCATGGGGCGCGGGTCCCGATCTGTATCGCACGCTCGACGATTGGAACTCTGTCTACATAAAGCCGGTTGGAGAACGCAACCAGGCCACTTTTGACTCGCGCTGGTCGAGCCCAGAGATGGACGCCATCATCAAGGAGCTGCGCGAGACGGACCCCTTCGATACCGAGAAGGTCGTAGAGATAGGCATCCGGGGCCTCCAGGAAGCCGTCAGGAACATGCCCGGCATTCCAACCTACGGTTATATCGGCTTTGTTGGCTGGGATGAGCATTACTGGACTAATTGGCCCGGCAGTGAAAACGCTTATACTCAGCCTTATACCCACTGGCCCAACTTCAAATACACGACTCCATTCCTGAAACCTACCGGAAAATAGATCTTCGTTAGTGCTACAATCATCCTGGGCGGGGCGTCCGCCCAGGATAGTTGGCACCGGTCTGGAAAATTCTTAAGCCCGTCCCCGGCGGCCTAGCCGCGAAGAGCCGAATTTAAGATGGGCTGTTTTCATAAGTGAGGTGGTCGCCATGACATTTCTGAAACGATATCTGATCCCTCGTCTGATTCAATACGTTTTGGTTATTTGGCTGGGCATCACCATTGTTTTCCTCATTCCCAGACTCATACCAAATGACCCTGTCATGAGAATGATCAGTGAGATGACGGCACGTGGTTCAACATTGGAACCGGGCGCGATGGACGGCATTATCGCCGACCTGACCGAGATGTATGGCCTGGAAGGCTCCTGGCTCGATCAATACTGGGCTTTTTGGGGCAGGCTGTTCCGCGGTGATTTCGGCGTTTCGTTCTTCAATTTCCCCACACGCGTGAACCAGCTCATTGCCACCGCCATGCCCTGGACTCTGGGACTCTTGCTGACCACAACTGCCATCACAACGATCGTTGGGAATATCATTGGCGGACTGGCAGGTTACTACTCCAGGAAGACCTGGTCGAGGGTTTTGGATGCCATCGCCATGGTGATCCGCCCCCTGCCCTATTACATCTTCGCCTTCTCGATGCTCCTGCTCTTTGCTTCTACGCTTGTCTTTCGCTGGTTCCCGCTCACAGGCGGGGCGTCATTGGGAGCCTTGCCCAGCTTCACCTGGGCTTATATCAAAGATGTCCTCTGGCATGCGTTCCTGCCCGCCCTCTCATTAACCGCCCTGGGAGGGGCGGTTACGTTCCAAACCATGAAGCTGATCGTACAGAACGTCAATGCAGAAAGTTATGTCCAGTATGCCAAGTTGGGCGGCGTGACCGAAGGCCGTATTGTAGGTAAGTATGTCATTCGCAACGCTTTGCTGCCCCAAATCACCGGTCTGGCGCTTTCGCTCGGGCAAATTTTCAGTGGGGCGCTGATTACCGAGATCGTTTTTTCTTATCCGGGCCTGGGGGGACTGCTTTATAGAGCCATCGTCAACGGGGATTACAACCTGATCATGGGAATTACCGTTTTTGCCATCGTTGGCATCGCAACGGCGATGTTGATCGTAGATCTGACGTATCCCTTGTTTGACCCACGCGTGCGATACTACTAGGGAGACCCGCCCAATGAAAACCTTGCGAGATCTATTTCGAGATTATCGGTTCGCATTCAGCTTTATCGTTCTCCTGATCATCGTCATCCTGGCGTTCCTGTCCATCTTTTCGCCTTATGACCCTACTCTGTGGAATGTTGTCCCGCGGGATATGAGGCCGTCGGCGGAATACTGGCTCGGCACGGATTCGAACGGGCAGGATATCTTCTGGCAGGCCACGTTTGCGATCCGCAATTCCCTGATCATTTCTCTAATCGCCGGGTTGGTTTCCAGGGTGATCGCCATCCTGGTCGGCATGATCTCCGGGTATAAGGGAGGCGCAATCGACAGGATCCTCATGTTTCTCAGCGACAGTCTGCTGGTGATCCCTCTCTTCCTGGTCTTTGTCCTGTTAGCCATGCTGGTACGCGAACATATGAACCTGGTGGTATTGGGATTGATGTTGTCACTTCTCACCTGGCCATGGGACGCGCGCCTGATCCGCTCGATGATCCTGAGCTTACGTGAGCGAGAGTTCACCAAGACGGCCATCCTTTCAGGTACGGGGACGGTCAAGCTGGTATTGAACGAATACATGCCCTTTGCCATGCCGTTGATCTTCTCGACGCTGATCAATAACATAGGATTTGCGGTTGGGCTGGAGATTACGCTTGCCATCATTGGATTGGTCGATCTCATGACTCCCACACTGGGCACGATGCTGAATTGGGCCCTCTTTTACCAGTCTACTTTTTTAGGACGCTGGTGGTGGGTTTTGACCCCAGTGGTCTTATCGCTCTTCTTGTTTATCGCTCTCTACTGGCAGTCGGTCAGTATCAG
>DASTOH010000309.1:0-7980 GCA_035720235.1 Anaerolineales bacterium
ACCCAGGGAGCATCTGGCAGCAGGTTTTGGCCACCCAGGGCAGGGAAGTAACGGTTGAGAATCCCATAGGGACTGGCAGCCGCCATAAACTTCCACATCATGATGTAGATCACGGAGGGAGTAATCCGGGGCAGGAGCCACAACGCCCGAAAGAAAAAGCCGGCGCGCCGGGGGATATGCGTGGTCAACAGCGCCACCACCAGCGCCATCCCGACGTTAAAAAGGGCAAGGGTAGCGCCCACGTAAAAAATAGTCCGCAGGGCGGTCGGCCCCGCGTCGGGGTGTGTAAAGATCTTCTGATAGTTTTCGAACCCGACCCAATCGTAGTTCTGGAACCCGGTCGAAGTGCTGAGGTTGGTCAGTGACAAGCCAAACACGATGATCGAGGGAATAAAAAAGAACAGAACCACCAGGATGACCGAGGGGGACATAAACCAGAAACCAACACTGGCGCTACGAAGCTTCCTGAGCACCCCTTCTCTTGGGGGTGCCGCTGCTGCTCTTGTCGTCACAGCCATATCAGTCCTCCACGATATACAATCGGGGGAAGCATAAAGTGCTTCCCCCGAAGTTGGATAGCCTAGTCTTCCACGATCAAAACATCGCCGAGCTCCGTTTGCAGGAGCTGGATGGCGTCTTCAGCGGCCTGTTCCGGCGTCACTTCGCCATTTTCCGCCTTGACCATGTTGTCAAAGAGTATATCGAAGTAAGGTCCATACATTGTATGGTTGGGTTGATAGAAGTTATAGTCGAGCATGTACAGCGTTTCAGATAGCAGGCGGTCGTTGGAGTAGTTTGGATCTTGCTCCTGAGACTTTAGAATGCCAAGGTGAGTACTTTCCACGGCATGCTTGGTGTTGACCTCAGAAGTGGTCGTCTTGGCCAGCAGAGAGCAAGCGGCATCCTGGTTTGCATCACCCGAGGCTTGCTCGGAAGTGACCATGTATACCAGGGGATGAGAGAGTGTAACGCCCGGCTTGCCTTCGATCCCGGAGGGTTGCAGTGCATAGCCGGCGAAGCCGAACAGGTAGTCCTGCCCGCCCTGATCTTTCACGTAGTTCGCCGCCCAATCAGCCCACTGCCAGACTCCACCGTTCCAGAAGAGGGCATTGCCATGCGAGACCGTATCGTGCCAGATTGCAAATTCGGTACCGATGTAGTTCTCAGGGGTGATGCCTTCCTCCACAACCCTGCGCTGGAAAGCGTACCAATCCGTTAGCGCACCCTTGGATATGATCAGCTTGTCTTGTTCAGGGTCATAAAGACGGCCCCCATAAGCGGCATAATACTGTAAGAAGTCGCCGCCTTTGGTCGGGCGGTGCCAGTAGCCATATCCAGGCTGGACGACTCCCTTCTCGACCGCCTCTTTGGCCGTGGCAATCATGTCGTCCAGGGTGAATTCGCCAGTCTTGATCTTCTCGGGCAGTGCGGCAATTTCATCATCGCTCCAGCCCAGTTCTTTGAGCTTGGTCTTGTTGTAGAACATAGGCCGAGCCTCGGTATCTTGCGGCACACCCCAGACTTTACCGTTCCAGGTTACCGAGTCCCACAGGCTGTCGATCACGTCATCATACTCAGGATATTTGTCGCGGCAGGCTGAAAAGTCGACGACATAGCCAGCGTTCGCCCATACGGGAACGTCTTCGTGGCCAGAGAGAACCACATCGGGTGCTTCGCCCGCATCGGCCGCCAGGGTAAATTTCTTCTTATAATCGGCCCAGCCGGCCTCGTCGCGCAACGGCTCCACAGTCAGGTTAAAATCGGTCACATTCTTGGCGGCTTCAGCCGGACCATCGGCGCGCCAGTGCTCTACAGCGTTCGCCTCCGCCCAAACCTGAAGAGTGACCGCCTGTGCTTCTGCTTGAGGTTCTACTTCCGGCTGGGCCGTCCCGGTCGGGGCGCCGCAAGCCGTTACCAGCGCCAAAATGATGATGCTGACTACGATCAAATTTATTTTTTTGACAAACATGGGATCTTCTCCTTTTCTCCTTCATGAGTGTGGTCTGAGCAAACGAACACCTTTCTCTTATTTATGTTTTCTCGGCATTCTACCTCCTTTTCTACAGCTTGTCTCATTAGTAATCTACCGCTTGTCTCATTATTAAGTAAACTTTTCGAACTAATTTGTCCACAGGACTGCTTCGCTTGTGAGCTGGAATCAAAACTTTGAGTTTACCTAATTATGCGGCACTATGTAACTTTGGATATGGAGCAGTAGACCGCCGGACTATTAACCGGCCGCGCATCGTGATGAGGGACGCAGACGCAAGAGGCTCATTTACCTCCTCATCCAGCAGGTTCAATGCCACCTTGGCAGCCATTTGCCCCAATTCCCATATCGGTTGGCAATAAGTCGTCAGGGCAGGATAAGTGAACTCTGCGAGCGGAATATCGTCAAAGCCAGACACCGAGATATCTTCCGGGACGCGTACGTGTGCCTGCTGAAGAGTCTGCATGACTCCAATCGCTTGCATATCGTTGAAGCAAATAATGGCAGTGGGCCGTTCAGGCAAATTCAACAACTGTTTTGCCAGCAATGCGCCGCTGCTCATCTGTCCATTTGGAGCGAGTAAATCATACTCTCTGCGCAATTCCAATCCGGCGTCTTTAAGCTCGGCAACAACTCCTTCACGCCGCTGCTGATGGAGCAGCCCCCCTCGTTCATTACCGCCAAAGGCGATGCGGCAATGTCCCAGATCGAGTAAATGACGTGTCAATGCGCGCGTGGCGTTTATGTCATCATGATAAATAGAATGCGGCAGGACCTCTGTTGCGCGATTATGGATGAAAACCGTTGGCACACGGATCTCCAGTTGATTTACATGCTCAGACGTTAAAAATGAATCGCCGATAATCAAGGCATCAGCCTGTCGGCCAAACATACCCCGTATCAATCCTGCCTGACGCTCCATATCATTTTCAGATGCCGAGACAAACATACTGTATTGGAATTGATGAGCTACACTTTGAATTCCACCCAGCACTTCACTATAGAAGGGATCAGCAATACGATGGACAATTACCCCCAGCATATGCGAGCGATTGGTTTTCAAGCTGCGCGCGAAATGGCTTGGTACATAATTTAATTCACGCGCCAGTTGTTGAATCCGCTCGATAGTTTCCCGGGCAATAGCCGGATGATTATTCAGCGCCCGTGATACTGTTGAATGCGAGACCCCTGCGCGGACAGCCAGTTCTTTAATCGTGATGCTTTTGAAGTTTTTCAACTTATTTAGATGATAATTGTGGGAGGATGCACACGTGTGCATCAGTATAACATTAAAGATTCGCCTGTCAAGATAAACCCACTATTTTTTGGACGACTGCGATGCGTGCAGCGCCTTTGCGAAGCACACTGTAAGTGCCGCCAGATGCACGGATTAGAGGTCTTCACTCCCTGCCAAATCCGCGATCGTGCGCGCCAGTTTGAGGATGCGACGATAGGCACGCGCCGACAAATTGAGTTGACTCATTGCCGCCCGCATCAGACTCTGACACCTCGACAAGCTCAGTGCGGCGCCTTCGTCCTGCAACTTGCAAAACTGCCGGATCTCCCCCACCCACATGCCCGCGTTGCAGAAGATCGGATGTTTGGCATCCCGGTTCGAGAAGCGCGCTCGTTGTCGATCGCGCGCCGCCTGGATACGGGCACGAATCGCCTCTGAAGTCTCTCCCAACCTGTCCCCACTCAACTTTTCATAATCCACTCTCGGCACTTCGATGCGGCCCCGCCGTGTCAAGTCTGTCGAGCAAAGGACCGGAAATGCGTTTTTGGTATTTGGTTACCACAGCCGGCGCACCGGTGCAGGCCTTTTGGGTATCGCCATAGAATCCGCAGGGACAGGGATTCATGGCAGCGATGAGTTGAAAATTGGCAGAAAACGTGAGCGACCCTTTTGCGCGGCTGATAGTGACAACTTTATCTTCCATCGGTTGGCGCATCACTTCAAGGACGCGCGTGCCGAATTCGGGGAATTCATCCAGAAACAAAACACCCCGGTGCGCGAGTGAGATTTCACCAGGCTTGGGGATGTTGCCTTCACCCACCAGACCTGCATGGGAAATAATTGTACGATGCGGCGAACGAAATGGGCGATGTTTAATCAGAGGCGTCTCAGCCGGAAGTTGACGGTCAGGGTCGCAGGGTTATCGGCAGCAGCGATCAATCTGATAGGAATTATTCCCTCGTGAATTCCTTCAGCATATTCTTAAGTTTGGCGATATTCAAAGATTTCTGAGTGTTCCTCGACGAACGAGCAGAGGTAGTGAAGTATTTGTGTTCCTGCACAAACTTTAATTGCCTTGTATACCACTCCTCATCAGTAAATTCTTTGCCAAGCAAAGCAAGCTCACAGCGCAAATCCTTGTTGCGCTGCATAAAGTCCTCACGCCCCAGTACATCTAGGTCTGCATCCACAAGGATTTCTTCCAGCAGGCTGGTGGGTGATTGGGGCAGCGCGGTCGCCAGAATCGCCCACCGTACAATCTCAACTTCACTTTCACGATATCCAAAGGAGGGCAAGACTTGCATCGCGATCCGCGCACCGATCAGCTCGTGGTGAGTGGCTTGTTCAACATACCCTATGTCGTGGAACCAGGCCGTGGTGAGCAGCAGATAAAGCGATTCTCCTTGTATGCCCTCCAGGTCGGCCAGCCTTTCGACAGCCGGGATGACTTCATCGCGAGTATGTGCGATCCCATGATAAAGAAGATCTGGTGAAAGCTCATGTTCCAGGCGATTGATGGCGTAACGTCTGGCTTGCGCAAAAATTTGTGGGTTCACGTTTCGCAAGGGACAATTGGACCGTATTATTAACCAGCAGCTTGCCACATTAACATTATTATTTCACTTGAGTTTACACGATTTGATGGGAACTGAATAAACCGCTAGCCCATCATCAACTTGGGACGACTGCGAAGCGTGTAGCGCCTCTGCCAGATGTGGCGACAGGATCTCCTCGCTTCCTGCCAGATCCACAATCGTCGTTACCACGAACATCAATCCCGTCAGGGTTGCGGCCGCGGTGCCGATGAGTATGTAAAAGTTTTGCCAGTTGCTCAGGAACGGTAACTCAAGTCCTTGCATCTTAGAGCCTGCCTTCGAGAGGCATGGGACAAGTATATACCTGCTTGGTTTTATGATTTAACTTCAGTTGCTACTGTAGCAAAAAACTACAGCTATGTCACCCTGAGGGAGCGTTGGTCGCGACCGAAGGGTCTCGATCACGGTGGTAGAGATGCTTCGCTCTGCTCAGCATGACATTCCTCGAGGAGGCAACTTAGGTTATTTACTGATGGCCAACAATGCGATGCGGCACGTAAGGCTCTTCCAGGTATGCGACCTCTTCTGCAGTCAGTTTAACGGGCAGCGCGCCGACGGCATCTTCCAGATGCGAGATCTTGGTCGCCCCGATGATGGGCGCGGTTACTGGCTCCTTTTGTAACAGCCAGGCCAGCGCGATATGGACGCGCGGAACGCCATGCTTTTCTGCCATCTCTGCCACTCGCACCACCACCTGCTGGTCGGTGTCGGCGGTCGAATCATATTTGCCTTTGGCGATCACATCCGTTTCGGAGCGCATCGTCTTTTCCGCTGAAAAGTCGCGCGTCAGCCTTCCCGAGGCGAGCGGACTATAAGGAGTCGTTCCGATCTTCTCCGCGCGGCAGAGCGGCATCATCTCGCGTTCTTCTTCGCGGTAGATCAGGTTCATATGATTTTGCATCGAGACGAAACGGGTCCAGCCATACTTCTCAGCTACATGCAGCGCCTTCTGGAACTGCCAGGCGTACATGGCGGAAGCACCAAGGTATCTGGCCTTGCCTGCCCGCACCACATCATTCAACGCTTCCATTGTCTCCTCGATGGGGGTTTCGTAATCCCAGCGATGAATGATATAGAGATCCACGTAATCCGTCCCAAGCCGCTTCAGGCTGTTGTCGATCTCGCTCAGGATCGCCTTGCGCGACAGTCCGCCGCCGTTTGGTCCTTCGCGCATTTTGCCGTGCACCTTGGTGGCAATGATCACCTCGTCGCGTTTCGCGAAATCTTTCAAGGCGCGTCCGAGGATCTCCTCACTCACTCCAATGGAATAGACGTTGGCAGTATCGAAGAAATTGATCCCCAGCTCGAGGGCTTTCTTAATGATCGGACGGCTGTTTTCTTCGTTGAGCACCCATTTGTGTGTCCAACGCTCCGCGTCCCCAAAGCCCATGCAGCCGAGGCAAATGCGCGAGACTTTCATACCTGTTGATCCTAATCGAGCGTATTCCATAGCTTACTCCTTTTCATTGATCATTTGAAATTCTAGCTCGGCGTGGGTCTCCGACCCCGCCGAGACATGACCGTAAGGTCTCAAATTGCAGAGGAGACCTTCGGTCCATATTAGGCGCAGGTCGGAGACCATGCGCCAGCAGTGCCGATGGTCTGTTGCGTGAGGCACGAGTTTGATCGTCGCTGATCGCGCCTCAGGGCCAATGACGCTGTTAATGATGCTCGCAGCATAGCGGCGATATTTTGTGCGATAAGCATCGTCGATCTAGTCGTTGAATGAAACTTGTTTTAGCCATTATTTATCCCCTACCCAAATGAGTAAATTACTTTTCTTCACTGTAAAGCGGGCCTCTTGGGGAGTTAGTCCTTCTAGAAAGGCCGGTTCATAACCGAAACTTCCTACATTTATTGGGAAATCCAAACAATGAACCACAGTCTTACCGTCAGTAAAAACCAACAGATTAACATTCTCGGAAACATGTACATCTGTATAACATTTTTTTCGCCAGGATCTTCCAACCGTATCAGTGATCTCAAGAGGCGTTGTGTAAGGGCTAAATATATAAAGCCGCTGCCAGGAAAAGGTTGTTACAGCTGAGATATCCACAACCTCTACTTCTCCCATTTGGTAACGCCCGATCATACTAGCCAAGTCGGCTTTGAATGGATCTGCTGCTCCTCTTAATTCTTCATTTCCTGAATCGACACTATCCCAAACTCTAAGCACCAATTGACCACATCCGATGATCAACCATATTATTACAAGAGATAATACTATTCTGGGAAAGGTTAATATTGGTTTTTGACTTCGTTTCGTCATCTTTTGCTCCCAGTGGCTTTATTCTTAGTTGTCTTATTTTCCTGGCTGCTCGAACCACTGCTTTTCTCCGCCTGGTTCTTGCCTTCAGAATGGGCACGCTCGACCGCAAGGAATGTCACCATATCCCAGGCGTTTCGGATACCCACGAGCAGGAGCAATATCATCGCTGAACCGACGATAGACAGTGCCGAAGATGGATTTTTCGGGAGCATAAATGCCGCGACGATCAGCGAAATATTGGCAATAAGAGGAAACGCCATATACCATGACCAGTCTTCCAACGTCGATTGATAGTGAGGGACGCGCCGCACTCGCCGCATTACGATGATCGAATAGAACACCATCGCCAGACCCACCAGGCCGAGCAGAAGGCTAAGGCTTGAGAACGTTTGCCAGGGAGCGCTGAGGATTCCAGCCAGCAGAAGGACAACGCCAAAATGCACGACTGTTGGTGTATTGTATGCAGATACTGCCGCATTCAAGATCGATATATGCGTATCGATGCCAGCGATCAAGGTTGTTACCACGAACATCAATCCGGTCAGTGTCGCTGCAGCAGTACCCATGATCATATAAAAGTTTTGCCAGCTGCTAAGGAGTGGTAATTCAGATCCCTGTATCATGCACTTATGCATCCTGCTTTCTCAAGAGATGAAGGAGTGTTCAGCGCGGCACGAGCTTGAGTGAGGTACCCGCCGCATCCGTCGCATTACGATGATCGAATAGAGCACCATCCCCAGACCCACCAGGCCGAGCAGAAGGCCAAGGCTTGAGAACGTTTGCCATGGCGCGCTGAGGATTCCAGCCAGCAGAAGGACAATGCCAAAATGCACAACCGTCGGCGTATTGTATGCAGATACTGCCGCATTCAAGATCGATATATGCGTAT
>DASTOH010000310.1:0-4806 GCA_035720235.1 Anaerolineales bacterium
TGCTCATCCTGGCAGGCGTAGCCGTGCCGCTGGCATTTTCAGGTCGGTTGCTCTTGCTGGCAAAGTGGATTGGCGCAGCCGGACGGCTGCGCCAAAATAGAGCACGGGCAGCAGCAACCGTCCGTCAGCTTCTGAATTGAATACCTACCCCAGATGGGGCGAGCAGCGGGAACATATTCCCGTACAGTTCGTCCATTCTCCAGATTATCGTCAGGAGAATTCACATGAAGAAAACTATCTTTAGCCTTACTTTGCTCGTATTTGCTCTGGCGGCCTGTGCACCGGTCACTTCGAGTACCACAACCGGACCCGCGGAAAACGACATGCCAGTGCCAGGAGCCACTGTGACCGAAACCATCGTGGAAGGCAAAATGCCTGCACCGTCCTTCGAATCGCAAACGTACATGGACGAAGCTGTAGGCTTTGCCATCGAGTACCCCGCCGGCTGGACCGTAAAGCAAACGATGACCGGCGAGCGCGGTTCTCAATCTGTGCTGCTCTCCGCGCCTGAGATCGCCGACCTTGAAACGCTGCCGGCGGGCGCCACGCGCGTTGCGGTCGATATCAACCAATGGGATCCAAAAAATGACCTGGCGGCCTTCGTAGAGAACCGGAAGATGGCCTGGCAGGCCTCCGAGTTCACCATTGTGGAGGTGGAACCGCTCACGCTCGATCTTGGGCTGGCTGCCGTCCGATTTACCGTTCAATCGCCTGAGGGCGTTCCAGTCGAATTCCTTTTCGCCGCCATCCGCGACCAGTACGTGACGATCAGTGGAGAAGGCGACCTTGAGCTTGTGAAAGAGATCATGCACTACCTGCGACCGATCCATTAGCAATGATCAAAAACCGCCCGCCGAGCGTTAACTCGACGGGCGGTTTTTGATGTAACTCCAAGTCGCCCGGACCAGGATCGCTGTTTGGCCTGGTGACAACTGTTCGGGCCACCGCACCGTTGCAGTTTTTTCGTGATTTCCAGAAATTAGTAAGCAATCCACTTGGGGATGATGCCAGCCCCGGTCAGGAGTATCAAAAGGAAAATCAGCAAACAAGTACCAAAGTAGGCCCCATAGAAACCAAGATCAAACCGCTTATACAGGCGATAGGTAAGGTGGCCTGCTCCTTGCACGATGACGAAAAATGTGATCAGTGCCACGGTCATGGTTACTACCAGGGTGAATAAGTAGCGAATGAAGTCCAGCGACATGATCGTTCCCAGGGTTTGGTCCTCTGGCCATTTGGTTGAAACAAGCCACAGGATTGGCAATAAGAGACCCAGTAAGAGGCCCATATTGCGACCACCCAGACCTGCCAGGGGCAGCATGGTAACTTTCGGCCTGACCTGCCGATAGAACCACTGATACACTTGCGAGACAGCTACCATGTGAAAAACAAGCAAAGCAAAGCCTCTTAGCGAAAATAACAATGAGCTATAGGGCGATAATTGAGAAAAGGTTTGAATTACTGAAGCCAGCCCAGCCAGATAGACTGCTGGACGGGTCAGCCGTTCAAACACCGTCTTGCGACTAAAGTACCGGACGCGCCATTCTAAGACCGCGGGTGCCAGGGCATCATGAAAGATCTCATACCAGGTTTCCGTTCGTTCTTGTCCCTCCGCTGCGACCTGCCGCAGGATCCGAAGATCGGGCTGGGCGAGACGCTCCACGACATTTTGAACGCGCGCCGGCGGGATCCCTGTAAACTCAGCCAGGGCCTCTGTGCTGAGCGCAATCTTCGTGCCAGACGGGGTCACCAGATAGTGCAGAACATAGGCCGCCACCTCTTGCTGATCAGGTTTCAGTCGCTTCATTACTTCATCCAGGTGGGTGCGGATGATTTTATCTGCTCCACCCAGGGCTGTGAGCGTGGCGAGTCGCAGAACGTTGGATTTGAGACTGATCTCCTCATCCCAAAGGCGTGTTAGCACCAGTTGAAGGTAAGGAGCTTCCACTTGAACGTTTTCGCCAACTGTTTCTTCCACGGATGATTGTGGGAAAACTTTGCCCCGTCCTACCTGACCGATCACAATTTGGCCAGTCTTTACCTCCTCGATCACCTTCTGAACCAGGGCCGGCTCAATGGTGAATTGGTCATTCGGTCCGGCCAATAACCGGTTGTACTGTTCCACCGGTTTGATGATCGCCTCCGTGGCGGCGCGACGGTCCAGGTGTTCCAGACGAAGATAGTTATCGAACAAAAAGGGAATGTGGCCTTCGAAACGGTCCAGCTTGGCCAGAGAATCCTCACGGATGGAAATGAGGAAGCTCAGTGGTACGTCTGGTTGAGTGACCGCTCGTGAAAATTGAATGGCAAACGAATCGTCACCAATGTCCTGCGGATGATAGAGAAAATACTCTTCGAACTGATCCAGGAGAACGATCAATTGATGATCGAGTCCGGTGGCGCATGTGATCAGGCATTCCGCCAGCGAGGCTGAAGGGGATACTGCTACGTCCGGGCAAGCGGCACGCACAGCGGCTTTGAGACGGTTGACCGCCTCGCCCTGCCAGGCATTGAAGGGTATCACCATTGAGCCGGAACCCTGACGCAACCTCGGGACCACGCCCGCGCGCAGAACGGATGACTTGCCAACACCGCTCGCGCCATATAACAGGGTAAGCGGGGCAGAGAACAGGTTGGCCGCGATGATCCTTATTTCCTTCTCGCGTCCAAAGAAGAATTCCTGATCCCGTTCATCGTACGGAATAAGACCCTGATAAGGCGAACGACGCTGCATTTCTACTGACCCCTCAGTTTCAACATCACGTGATATCCCTGACGAATTCATCGATGGTCATGTTATACACTTCCACGTTCCGATCCTGCCAGAAGCGCTGCTCGAGTGGCGACGGCCCCTGCTGGATCGCCCAGGACTTGACGCTTTTGGGCCGGCGTAAATCTTTGTCGATGCGGTTCAACACGACCCGTAGATTCCAGTCGCGCAGACCATAGCCCAGGAATAGAAAATGTCTGGATTTGAATGGCTGGGAGAATATGGCCGGAATGGCCTTATTCTTTGTCATGCGCGTGAGAAAGTCAATGTAATCGTCTTCCGTGATCACATATTGATCGCGGTCCGGCTTGTTACGATCCACCGCGCCGTGAATTTTGTAGATGACGGTTTCCCGCTCGAGATCAATATCCAGCTTGTTCGGGATGACCTCCTGCGGTTGGGTCTCGCCAGGCGGCCACCAAAAAAGCTGATAGCCCATGCCCGGGTCCGTTGTATGAATCACCACATGATACGCGCGACCTTTGGTACTGAAGGCACGCTCGATCAGGTCGTCGTAGTTCGTTGTAACAATGAGCAAGGAAGCTGGCACCTCGGCCAGGAAGGTGTGCAGCGTAGTCAGCGTGTAATCGCGGTTGAAAATCTCGTGCAGTTCTTCATCGAGTTCCTCTCGTCCCCCCACTACGTTGTAGTATTGAGCCACTTTCGCCAGGTCTAGCGGCTCATCGGGTGGAAACTCTGTCTTGCGCGCCAGGTGATTCGCCAATTCGCCTGCCGTAGGAAGGTACGCCGCTACATCTTTTTCCCATTTGGCTCCTACGCCACGCCCACCCAGCGAAGCGCCCGATCCGAGAAAAGGAATCACCTGGCCCTGACGCAATTCATCCTGAATCAAACCGTAAGGAGGCACCAGTTGGCTCATGACTTTATTTTACTCTCCAAGCGAAGTACGCGAATGGCCGAATAACGCAAATAAGGCCCTTAAAAATTCGTGAAATTCGCCGGTTCGCGGTGGCGCCGCGGTGCCACGTTCCAAATCGGCCAATTTGTCCAGTGACTTTGAAAAGACCATCATGATGATGAACCTGGCTAACCCATGCCGATGGTTAGCATTCAAAAAAGCATAAGCAGATTCGAATATCGATGACGATTGCCATCGGCCCATCGCGTTCGATCTCGCCGCGCACTTCCAGATACTTGGCTGGCACGACGGTTTGTGCACCATCCTGAGAAACAAAGAGTCCCTGCCACTGCTCTGCGTTCGAAGGATCTCGTTGGGCAAAGACAGCATAGGGTCCCTCCGAAAGCACGACTCCATCCTGCTCAATCGGCAAGACTACGTTTACGACTCCCAGCAACGCTCCATTATCTGGCTCCTCCTTTCCACTCCCCGAGGGGAAATTCACGGTGGGAGCTGCTATAAGGCTCGCCTGCTGCATTTCCTGAGCCTGCGGACCTACCATATCCGGAATAGCTCCCGCGACATTGATATCGGAAGCCTTGAGGTATCCTTTTCGCTCAAGAGTATCGACCGCGGCTTGCATGGCCTCCTGGATGCGGTTCTGTTCATCGGGAATGGCCAGGCTCGGAGATGGCTCGGTGCACACTTGAACTTGATTCCAACTGTAGCAGATATCTTTGATGGTGATAAAGGCCTCCGGTGGACTGACTTGTCGTGAGAGCGTACGAAGGTCAGCCTTTATCGAAGTGACCAACTCTTCTCCATCCCTGGTAACAAAGTGCATAAGGCCCTGTTGCACCTTGACCTGGTATTCCGTGCCCTCCTTCAGCTCCTGCTGATCGGACAAACGTAGATCACGTACTGCTGTTAAGCTGCCGATGACCACACCACACTCGCCCGTCAATAGTTCTTCTTGAGATTCTGTGGGCGGCTCCGCGCGGGGCGTGACCTGAAGGATAACGCCATTGGCGCCTGAGTCTGGTAACGCCAGGGACGGCAGGACAAAGCTGACCATCTTATCTGGGTTAAACGGAGGTGGATCCGATGGCGGACATTCGCCCTGAGCTGGAGCTTCTGTTTGGGTCTGAGCGGGAGGTTCCGTGCCGGCTGGAGCCTG
>DASTOH010000311.1:0-42710 GCA_035720235.1 Anaerolineales bacterium
CAACTGATGGCCGTGACTGTACCTATTCGAGCCGATTGGGTTTTTCTCTTGGGTTTGCTATCTAATAGACAAATCAAATAGAAGTCGTACAATAGCGGTATGGCAAAACGAAAATTCACACTCACAAAAGCAGAGCAGAAAGAATTGTTGCAAGCATACCACAGATGTAAGGATGCCGCCACCCGGACACGTTATCAGTTATCAAGCCGTGCGGCTGTACGGCGAAGGCTATCGGGAAGCAGAAATCGAACAAATCACAGGCTGTAGCCGAACCAGTCTGATGGAATGGGTTCGGGCCTACCGAGCAGATCCCTTCCAGGGTCTGGTCGATAAACGAGCCGGCGGCAATCGTGCCAAACTGCGCCAGCTCCAGATTGAGGAGCTACAACAAGCGCTGCATCAATACACGCCCAAAGAACGACTCGGATCAAATGCCAGCCGCGTGGATGGGCAGTACGGGAACGTGGAAGACTTAGCGAAGCTCGTTCGAGAGCGCTATGGCGTTGAATATCAGAGTCGGACCTCCTACCTTCATCTCCTGCGGTTATGTGGTTTTAGCTATCAAAAGACGGAGAAGGTTTTCAAGTCGCGCCGGGAGATGGAAGTGGCTGAGTTTGAAGAATAGCTCGAAAAAAGCTGATGGATGTGGCACAAAATGCGCCGCAGACGGTTTTTCTGGCTGCCGATGAAGCTGGCTTGTACCTGCAAGGCACCACCGGCTATGTTTGGTCGCCAACTGGACACACACCCATCATACGAGCCGATCCGGGACGGGCTAAGACCAATTTCTATGGCAGCTTGAATCTGCAAACCGGACAAGAAATTGCTATGCGCTCGGATCTGATGAATGCCGAAGTGTCGGCACAATATTTGGAGATGATCCTGGAAGCCAATCCCGATCGGCCGATCATCTTGTTTTGGGATCGGGCTCCCTGGCATCGTGGTCAAGCCATCGATCAGGTGCTGGAAGAGAACCCTCGTTTAGAGATCATTTTCTTTCCAACTGCCAGCCCAGACTTGAACCCACAGGAGCAGGTTTGGAAAGCCGTCCGCAAAGCGGTTAGTCATAACCATTTGGAAGGCGGCTGCCTCAATTGGCGGATCGCTTCTTGAACAAACTGAACTCGAGCACCTTCAAAAGCACTTTCCTAGAGAATTATGGCTACCTTGCCATTTGTCCGATGTTTAACTGATTTGTCTATAAGGTGGGAGCGGGCTTCGTTTTTCTTTTTGGCCATAAGTCAGATAATGTTCTAGGGGCTCTACGCCAGCTTGGAGAACATCCGGGTTGTTGGAGAGGTACCAAAGAACATCAAACCCCGGACTTGGGTTACGCCCTTCTTTCCACCCCCACATTTTGTAGTGAATAAATGGGTTGACTTGACTATTAGCTACATCTGGGTTTTGGCTTAAATACCACTTCTCATCAAAAAGCGGTGGATATTTTGTCTTCGCAACAAATTGCCGTAAACGCATCCGGAGCTCTTGAGCTTTGACCCAGAGTGTGTAAAATGTTTGATAAATTGGGGAGCCTACCAAAGAATTCATAGATGCTTTTTGTAGTAAAAGCTCCTTTTCGTAAGCAGGGGAAACGGGTTTGTTTTGTGTTTGGGGATCAGCCTTGGTGTAGATCTCTAAGGGAAATGAGCTCGTTGCAGCGGCTTTATTTTCTGCGATAAGGCGATTCACCATAGTAATGATGCGTCTCTCAAACAATTCGCATGCGAAATTGTAGATTTCGAGGTCTAATTCAACCCTGTCTCGAATAGCTTTGATGACTTCCGGGACAATTTCGTCAAAGCTGGGTTTATCTGGGGTTACATTCAGCTTATCTAAAGCCAAAGTTGGCAAGTCCCAGTTAAGTGCATAGCATAACATCGCCACTGATAACTCATACTGTTCTGTAATTCCAAAAAACAGGCACTCATTTTCTAGTCGATGTTTTACTAATGTTACTAGCTCTGGGGTGCTCCCTAGAGTTCGTTGATACTTTAATCCTGTGACATTGTTAAAATAAAGTATTTCTGAGTCCACAAGAGTGTGGAATTGCATATTGTCGATAATTTCTCTTGTTTCATCATTTCTAACAAAATCCAGCAAGTTTAAGGCGCAGGCAAGCGTTTGATGTCGATAACGTATGTGGCCTTCCCGGGTAGGTTTGATGTTGCGGAGAAAATAGTAGTACGAAACAACCCTTTCAACTGGGTTGCGCAACATCGTAATCCAAAAAGGACGCTTGTTTTCTGGGAACAGCTCGATGAAGAAGTGTCCAAGATGCCCCAAATAGAGTTGGTAATCAGTGAAAACTTTTTCGGGGAAATTGGCTGGATAGCCATGCTCAACATCAATTCTGATGATTTTCTCTGTCGGAAAAAATCTTTTTAGCAAATTTTCAAAAGAACGTCCCGCTGTTTTCGCGATGTGCAGGAAATATAGCTTTTCATCGCTGCCAAGAGTATATGGCCAAGCTGGGCGAAATATCTTTTCAGTCATAATTATCACTAACTCTTATCTTAGGGGTAGGTCAGCCTAGTCAAGTATACTATGGCTTGCTTTGTTACAACATTTGTTCGCTACGGATAATCAACCGGGAGCTTGCAATAGAATCTGCTCTTGTGGTTTATGGCGCTGGTGGTTATGCTAGAGCCACGCTAGATTTAGTAAAATCCGCCGGTAATTTTAAAATTACCGGCCTTGTTGATGATACAGCCTCGCTGTCTGGGGGAATTGTATGGTATCTCTGTTTTAGGTAACTACACGGTGCTTGATAGACTCATTGTACAAGGGGCTTTTATGGCAGCTAACGGTTTGTGGAGTTCCTAATCTTCAAGACCGGATAAAAATATTTAGTATCTTGAATCAAAAAGGCTTTATTATTCCTGCATTGGTGCATTCTAGTGCTATGATTAGTACCTTTCGCTTCTGACTCAGCCGAAAATTGACTCTGCACAAGCAACTCAAACTGCGCTTCAAGCGCTGGCTATGTGGTATCAAAAGACTCCTGCTGATTTTGTGACCTCTATACCTGAATTATGGATCTATGATGAGAGTCTCTTGCGGCCAAGCACCCACCCTGCCAAACTCGTCTGGCGCTTGGATGTGGCTGCAAAAGATCATAGCCTGCCAATTCGTGAGTTGGTGCTGGTGAATGCGCAGAGGGGCAGTATCAGTTTACATTTCAACCAGATCGACACAGTGTGGGCATGGGAAATTCACAGCCACCTCGTGCAAACAATGGATCCGATCCCAGGAGAGATGCCTACATCTACAAGAGGAGCGACTGGGAAAGCCAGCAAAGACGATGCACCTGTGCCGACAGGAACAATGGCACTTCTACCCACTCTTTTCGTCAGTACCTATACCGCTAATAATACGTCTTCACTCCCAGGTTCTTTCCTCTGCAATCAAACAGATCCGAATTGTTCATCAGGAGATTTGGATGCCAGGGCGGCACATCAATATGCAATTGACACATCCAACTTATATGCACAGCAATTTAGTCGTAATAGTATTGATAACAATGGCATGACCATCGTATCTACAGTGCATTACTGTGATTCAGAAGATCCGTTCTTTGGATGTCCATAGGCTAACGCGTTTTGGAGTGGTACACAGATGGTGTATGGGGACGCCTTCAGATTTGCTTTGGCGGACGATGTGGTAGCGCATGAACTGACCCACGGTGTAACTCAATACGAGTCTAACTTGTTCTATTATTACCAATCAGGAGCCATCAACGAGTCGTTCTCAGATTTGTTTGGGGAATACTACGATCAAATTAATGGGCAGGGGAGCGATGATCCCAGCGACCAATGGCTGATTGGAGAAGATATCTCAGGCTTGGGTGCGATCCGCAGCATGAGCGATCCGCCTGCTTTCGACAACCCAGACAAGATGTCCAGCCCGCACTATTACAAAGATGAAGGAGACAACGGTGGTGTGCATTACAACAGTGGCGTCAACAACAAAGCCGTCTTCCTCATGATGAATGGTGGCACGTTCAACGGAAAAACCGTGACGGCCATTGGTTGGGACAAGGTCAGCGTCATCTATTATGAGGTCAATACCAATTTGCTAACCTCTGGCGCTGATTACTCGGATCTCTATTACGCCCTCCAGCAAGCCTGCACCAATCTTCTTGGGCAAGATGGTATTACGTCTGGAGATTGTGGACAAGTCAAGAATGCAGCCGATGCTGTGGAAATGAATGGTCAGCCTGCACCAGGCTTCAATACGGATGCACCACTTTGCGATGCTGGAAACTCACCTAACACAGTTTTCTATGATGGTCTGGAAAACGGTACATCGAACTGGACATTTAATAACAGGGCTTATACCCGTTGGCAACTCGACTCGCCTGATGGAGCTTATGCTCGTTCTGGTTTGCATTCCCTGTTTGCAAGTGGTCAGCCGGGAGGTGTCACTGATGCGACGGCCAGCTTAACACCAATTATGATCCCCCCAATGGTTACCTACATTTTGAACAGGCATACGGTTTTAGCTGCCTTGGGGAGGGATATTATTTTGATGGTGGTGTGCTCGAGTACAGCACAAATGGTGGTTCCACCTGGATGGATGCAGGCTCCCTCATTGATCACAATGGTTACAGCGGTACAATCTCCAGCGATTTTGGTAATCCCCTTATGGGTCGCTCAGGGTTTGTGGGCGCGAGCCATGGGTATATAAGTACACGCCTGAACTTAAGTTCCCTGGCCGGGCAATCTGTCACGTTCCGCTGGCGAATGGGCCTGGGTGATTTTGATTTCTTTGGTTACAGCTTTGGCTGGTGGCTAGACGATATCAGTATTTTCAACTGTACATCCTACACCATCTCTGGCAACGCGGGGGTAGCGGAGGCGATATTGAGTTACATCGATGATACAAATAAAACGGTCACTGCGGACGAAAGTGGCAACTACTCTATTAATGTGCCCTCAGGCTGGTCAGGGATAGCTATACCTTCCAAGCCAGAGTTTACATTCACACCTCCGAGCAGAACATACAACGATGTGACCAGCAATCTCACGGGAGAAAACTATACTGCCCAGTGGCTGTTTTCGAATTTAGGTTTGTGGACGGGTGCGTTCAGCTACAATGCCGGCTGGCGGGTGGATCAACACCCGCGGCTGCTGGCAGATGCGAATGGGGATGGCAAAGCCGATGCGGTCGGCTTCGGGTATGCCGGGGTGTATGTGGCGCTGGCTAATGCCGCCGGGGATGGCTTTGCCCCGACCGCCAGTCAGTGGACCGATGCGTTCAGTTACAATGCCGGCTGGCAGGTGGATCAGCATCCGCGCATGCTGGCGGATGTGAATGGGGATGGCAAGGCGGATGCGGTGGGCTTCGGGTATGCCGGGGTGTATGTGGCGCTGGCACAATAGCCCCTATCGTGGCGGCATGGAATGCGGTGCGGAGGTCCAACGATCGTGATCGTTTGTCACATCACTTGAGCGTGGGTGAAGAGAAATGCATTGCGCTTGCCACTGTCCTCTCGATGAACCCTCCGCCGGACTTGACCCGCGCGCTCGAAGAACCTTAATTAACCTGTTACGTGAATTACCGCTCACGATGTTAGTCTCCACGCACGATATGAGACTCGTCGAGGAACTCTTCCCGCGCACGATCGTGATGGATGAGGGCCTGGTCGTGCAGATGGGATGACAAAAGAAATTCTCGCGGATGAAAAGTTCTTGAATGAACATGAGTTAGAGAAGCCGTAGGCTGAGTAAATTTCATTTCGTTTGCTATAATGGCCTGGAGCAAATTGATCAATAATGAGACTGGGAAGCAGCTCCAAGACAGGAGATATGGAATCAAAACCCGATATACTTATCATCGGCGGAGGGGTGATTGGAGTTTGTTCCGCTTATTATCTGGCTTCCAGTGGGCTGCAGGTTGCATTAATCGAAAAGGACGAGATCGCCTCGGGCTGTTCGTATGGAAATGGTGGATTGATCGTGCCGAGTCACGCCATTCCGCTGGCCTCGCCGGGCGCGCTAGGGCAGGGATTGCGCTGGATGCTGGATTCAATAAGCCCGTTTTATATCAAGCCGCGGCTGGATATGGATCTGATCCGCTGGCTGGTTGGGTTTGTGTTTGCCAGCCGCACGCAGAAGATGCTTCAGTCAATGCCGGTCCTGCGCGATTTGCTGTTCGCGAGCCGCGCATTGTTCGATGAACTAGCGCAGACCGCCGGGTTTGATTTTGGATTTCGCGGAAACGGATCCTTGCTGGTATGTTTATCGAAGGAGGCACTCGAGCATGAGAAACAGGAGACACGATTGTTCGAGCGCTTTGACATTCCGTTCAAGGTGGTGGATCAGGATGGAGCGCATGACCTTGAACCAGCATTGTTGCCTCAAGTGATGGGCGGGATTTTTTATCCGCGTGACGGATGTCTCGATCCGGCGCGGTTTGTGACCGGGATGGCGGAAAAGGTCGAAGATCTCGGCGTGCAGGTTTGGACGAAGACCGAGGCGATGGGATTTGAAACGTCCCGTGGCAGGATCACGAACGTCCATACCACGCGCGGAGATTTTCATCCGAAACAGGTCGTGCTGGCAACAGGTTCATGGTCACCGGATGTGGCGCACAGTTTACGTCTGCGCCTCCCAATCCAGGCCGCGAAGGGATATAGTGTGACGTTGGAAAATCCCGCGGTGGCGCCAAAACTGCCGCTGTTGTTTTCAGAAGCGCGCGTCGTGGCGACCCCGCTGGGCGACTCGCTTCGAATCGCCGGGACGCTCGAACTGGCAGGTATGGACTTTTCCTTTAACTCACGGCGCGTGGACGCCATACGGAGATCGTCGATTGCCTATTTGCCGGGACTCGATGAGGCAAAGGTGATCGAGATCTGGCGTGGTCTGCGTCCCTGCACACCCGATGGTTTGCCGATCATTAGTCGTTCAAGTGATTTCAGCAATATTATTGTCGCGGCAGGACATGCCATGTTGGGCATGTCGCTGGGACCGGTGACAGGGAAACTGGTGGCGCAGTTGATCGTGGGCGACCAGACGGAGGTGGATTTATTACCATTGAAGATGGAAAGGTTCTGAAAAATAAAAATCTGTTGTTCAGATAGAACTGGAGACGGTGACCTTTGGAAAGTTGACCGAAAATAAAATGAAACCGGAGACAAGAATTTGCTGTCTCCGGTTTTGATTCATGGAGCTGGTATTTACGAATGGGCGGTAGGATGGGACTGTAACTTTGAAGTGACAATCGTCGTCTTATTTTGTGTAGGTGACCTGACTATGCTGAGTTTAGAGTGATCCTTTCAAGTGGGTTCATGAATAGTAGGTGGGCTCGAAATTCCAAATTTTTTTAGGGAGGAAGACTCCCGAGGAGAAAGTTGTGTTTTACAGCAGACAAAAATCCTTGATTACGCGATTAGCTCTGATCCTCACTCTGTTAGGGGGGATGTTTGGTTCGGCGTTGATTCAGTCAGTCTTCGCAGCAACACTTCCACATAGGAATCCTTACGATTTCGCCATATTTGGAGATAATGCGACAATTTCTCCGGGTGAGACTGTGCGAGTATCCGTCGATTCGAATGGTGGGCAGGGGGATAATGCTTCACTCTTACCAGCTCTCTCGGCAGACGGGCGTTATGTTGCGTTTTATTCTGTTGCCGAGAACCTGGTAAATAACGACTCCAATGGAGCGGAAGACATATACGTCTACGATCTCCAAACAGGCATACCGATTCGCGTCTCAGTCGATTCCAGCGGCGCGCAATCGGATGGCGGATCAGCCTTCCAATCCATCTCTGCAGATGGGCGATATGTGGCATTCGCTTCCTTGGCCACGAACCTTGTGCCAGGCGATTCCAATGGGATGTCCGATATTTTCGTGCACGATATGCAAACAGGTATGACTATGCGTGTCTCAGTCGATTCCAGCGGTGGGCAGGCAAATAACAATTCGTCTTACCAAACTTCCATCTCAGGAGATGGGCGTTATGTCGCCTTTATTTCTTCTGCCACAAATCTTGTGACCGACGATACCAACGGATTGGATGATATCTTTGTACATGATATGCAAACGGGCGTTACCACACGCGTCCCGGTGGGTTCAAATCCAGCGCTGGCAAACTTTGTACTAGACTATCAATCTATCTCCGCGAATGGGCGTTACATAGTTTTTAACTCCAATGCCACGGACCTTGTGCCGGACGACACGAATGGAGCTACCGATATTTTTTTGCATGATTTGCAAACAGGAGTGACCAGCCGCGTCTCGGTCGATTCAAGCGGCACAGAGGCAAATGGACAATCCTCCGTTCCATTTGTCTCTGCCGATGGGCGCTACGTACTTTTTTCGTCTTCCGCCATAAATCTTGTGCCAGGCGATACCAATGGTACGAATGACATCTTTGTGCACGATACACAAACAGGCGCTACGGCGCGCGTCTCGCTCGATTCGAACGGCGGACAATCAAATGGTAATTCGTATAATGCATCCATTTCAGCGGATGGGCGATATGTAACATTTTATTCTTCCGCGACAAATCTTGTCCCAGGCGATACCAATGCAAAGAATGATGTCTTCATACATGATATGCAGACTGGCGAAACCACGCGCATATCCGTTACTTCGACCGGCGGACAGGCAAACGGCAATTCGCAATATCCTTCCATCTCGGCAGATGGCAGTCTTGTCGCGTTCACTTCTTGGTCCGCGAATCTTGTGGCAGGCGATACGAACTTGGTGCCAGATGTCTTCGTCCATCGACAAGAAATCCTACCAATACCTACTCCAGCAAATACTTCAATCTTTACACCTACCAACGGGCCAACCGTCACACCCACAACTAGTGCTACCCCTACCTATACCCCTACTCCAATTAGATACACAATTTCAGGATATGTTGGCATTAGCTGGGCGACCATCACTTATATAGAAAACGGTATGACTAAGACTATCACGTCTAACAGCACTGGAAATTATATAATCCAGGTTCCTGCAGGCTGGTCTGGAACGATCACCCCCTCCAAGACCAATGTCATCTTCAATCCTACTAGCAGAACTTATACTAATGTGCAATCAAATCTTTACTTACAAACTTATCTAGCGACTATCATAGTAATGAACAGCAATGATAGCGGTCCCGATTCTTTACGACAGGCGATAGCTGATTCTATTTCAGGTGTCCGTATTCGGTTTGATCCTGCGCTCGCGGGTCAGACAATCACACTTGCATCAGAACTCTCTATTTATAGAAATTTGACTATCGATGGTTCGGGTCTTGAACCTCCCATTTCAATTAGCGGCAATCATGCGACTCGTATCTTCAACATTCAAACTCCCTATAGCCTGAATTTATGGTCCTTAGTTTTAAAAGACGGTATTATGAACGGAACAAGTGACAACATGTCAGGCGGCGCAATTTATACTAACTCTTATGGTATTCTGTCAATTAGAGACGTGGCATTTATTGGGAACACAGCATATAAGGCTGGAGCTATTTATGGCAGAGACCTAACACAGATAACTATACTAGACAGTGAATTCATATCTAATTCAGCCCAGTCTGAAGGTGGCGCGATTTTTAAGAATGGACAAGGGATGTTGACGATCCAAGGCAGTTTATTCACGAACAATATCGCGGCTTGGAATGGGGGCGCAATTAAAATGGACCAATCAAGTGAGCGTCTTTTGGAGAATAATACATTTTTAAATAATAGTGCGGGAAGCGGCGGGGCGATCATGGTTTTCCAAAATAATAGCCTGAACGCTACAATCAGAAAGAATCTGTTCACAGGTAACACCGCCACCACCAGTGATCGTGGAGGAGGCGCGATCGATATATATTCCTCAGGACCTCAAAGCATACTTATCGAAAACAATACGTTTTATGATAATCATGCAATCGGCTCTGGAGGGGCGATACTTTCGGAAGGGAACACAATTCTTAAAAACAATACCTTTTCCAACAACCAAGCTAGTAGCGACGGTGGTAGTCTAAAATTGTATGCCCCATCGAGTACAGAGTTATATAACAATATTTTTGCAAATAATGCGGGCGGCGGTGAATGCGCTATGTTTGGGACAAACTATAGAATAGGAAGTCACAATTTGGTTGAAGATGGTTCGCCTGCATGTCTGCCAATGTTGTCTAGCGACCCCATCCTTGGGCCTATAGCTGATAATGGCGGCTTGACCCAAACAATGGCGCTTCTACCAGGTTCACCAGCCATTGATTCTGGAGATAACGCCTCTTGCCTCTCCATAGATCAGCGCGATGTGGCTCGTCCACAGGGAAATGGATGTGATATCGGTGCTTATGAATACGATGGTCCCATCCTACCAACTTATACACCAACAAATACTCCTACGCCCACGAACACCTTCACACCAACCGCGACGCCATCCTATTCCTATTATCCTCTCTACCTCTCTTTCACCAGCAGTCAAACTATTGGTGGTGTCTCCTCCTCTGACGAAGATATATGGAAATTCGACGGGCAGACTTGGAGCCTGCACTTTGACGGCTCAGACGTCGGCGTGGGCAGCCCGGATCTCTTCGGCTTCTCCATCGTGGATGCCGATACGATCCTGATGTCCTTCAGCAGTGCGGTCATGGTGAGCGGCATTCCGGTCACGCCTCAGGATGTGGTCCGCTTCGAAGCCACATCGCTTGGTATCAACACCGCCGGCACCTTTTACATGTATCTGGACGGCAGTGATGTGGGCCTGGATGCCTCCGGCGAAAGTATCGACTCGGTGAGCCTGCTGTCCGATGGACGCGTGTTGCTCTCCACCACCAGTAGTCCATCTGTTCCCGGTGTGAGCGGCAAGGATGAGGATGTGCTCGCCTTCACACCCACATCGCTGGGAGATGTGACTGCGGGAACCTGGGCCATGTATTTCGACGGCTCCGATGTCGGGCTGGCGGAAAGCAGTAATGAAGATGTGGATGCACTGGATGTCACCTCCGATGGATATATCTATCTCTCGACGCTCGGCGACTTTTCCGTGCCAGGTGTCTCTGGCTTCGATGAGGATGTGTTCATCTGTATACCCACGTCAATTGGAGATGTAACTGCCTGCAACTACTTGCCAACCTTGTATTTCGATGGCAGCACCTGGGGTCTGTCAGGCAATGACGTGGATGCCTTCAACTTCCGGACATCGGGACCGGTTCCCACCCCCACGCTTTCTCTGACCCCGACAACTACTTTAATCCCAACGCATACACCTACACAGACACCCTCGCCCACCGTGACATCTACGCCAACGGCGACGTTTACACCCACCGCTACCAAGACTTCCACCCCGACCAGTACTTCCACAGTTGGACCCTCGCCGACGCCCACTTATACAGCCACTTCAACTGCAATAACGACAGCAACATTCACATCGACCAATACAGCCACACCTCTATCAACGAATACATCGACCAGCACTGCCACACCCACCGCGACATTTACACTTGTCCCGCCCACAGCGACTGACACATCTATCCCATCAACAGCGACAGCAACACCTTCGGGCAGCGACCTGTTCAATGATGGTTTTGAGAGTGGCGATTTCTCTGCCTGGTCTGCCGCCATCACCGGTGGAGATGGTGTGGCGGTCGTTCAAAACACCGTTGTACATACCGGCAGTTTCGCTGTCAAACTTTCCGAGACCGCCAATACTGGATCGGTCGCCTACAGCCGCAAGAGTTTGCTGGCTCCTGAAACCAACTTAACCATCAGTGGCGATTTCATGCTGACTCAGGAAGGCGTCTCGGGTGGGAATGTCCCCATCTTCCGTCTCTTCGATGCGTCGACTACGCGGTTGTTGACCATATATCGGCAGAATGCGACCAATGGTCAGATTTGGAGCTATGATGGCACCACGCGGAACCAGGCCAGCAGCTTGATGCCGCTCAACACCTGGGTGCATTTTGAGGTGCATGTCATTACCAATGGAACCGGTGCCAGCACGATTGAGGTCTACATGAATGGAGCGTTGGTGATTCAAACCACGACGGCGAATCTGGGTACGGCGGGTGTATTGACGATGCAGATTGGCAACGACACCTCGAAACAGGTATTTACCTTATACATCGATGACATCAAGATGCAACACTAAAACTGCAGTTAATCAAAATAGGTAGTAAAACATGAAGGCGACTCATGAGTCGCCTTCATGTTTTACTATTGAATTTCAGATTTATAACTTCCGCTACAAGCATATCGCTGCGCTCCCCCTTCGGAGTCACAACGACATGAGGAGAGGAAATTAATTGTTCAAAGCTCAGTAATCTTGTATTTAACAGAGAGGGCTCGGTAATTCAAAAATCGCTGGTGTTATGTCATTCTGAGCTCCCCATCGGGAGCGAAGAATCTCGTTTTTTGAATTGAAAATTGCTCTGTAATCTGAGATTCTTCGTCGCTTTGCTTCTCAGCATGACATGATTGGGCGCTGAGTTTCAGCTGAAATCGCTTCTTTTGCCTAAATACCAATTGCCGAACGCTCTCTTAACAGTTATATGGCTTGGCTCCATGCCTTAGTCTGATCCATTTGTTCGCAAAAGAATTCTTACCCAATTTGTCTATTATCAAATTGCAATAAATTAAAGTACAAATGTATTGTAGTCAGTTTGCTATTGTGCTATAGTACATTTATCAGAACCACGAGGTGGAATCCTATGACAACCAACCTAAAGTTTTTTGTTAAATCTAGTTTCGTGGTGCTTCTCGTCTTAAGCCAATTATTCGCGGGAAAATTTCTTCACCCTGTGAGTAGCTCGGCCGCCACGATTCGAGTTCCCCAGGATTACCCAACGATTCAGGCTGCGGTCAATGCCGCGGTAACGGGGGATGTCGTGCTTGTTTCACCCGGGACATATTTCGAAAATGTCACTATCTCTGGCAAGACCATCACGCTGGCTTCCTTGTATTACACGAGCAGTGATCCTCAATATATAGACAGTACGATCATTGATGGGCTAGGTAGTACAGTGCAAGGCACTTTTGGAGTCCTGGTAGATAGCAATGTCGGACCCGAGACCACTATTATTGGCCTGACTATTCGGAACGGGTATGACGGCATTGCTGCCAAGACCAAGCTCAATATCTTGAATAATCATATCGTTGCCAATGGTGATGGGATTGATTATTCAAGCAGCGGGGGCATTTTGCGCGGCAACCTCTTGGAAAATAACAGCGATGATGGCATTGACATGGATAATCGTACCGAAGGCATCTTTGAAAACAACACAAGCCGAAATAACAGTGAAGATGGTATCGAAATCCGCCTTCAAGATTACGTAGGCACCATGCTGAATATCACCATCCGCAGCAACCAGATCTATGGTAACCATGGGGATGGCATCCAGCTGATCAGCTACAACGTCCTTACCAACCGTACTCTGACGATTGAAGACAACCTGCTCAAGGGAAACAATATGGTGGGTTTGGGACTCATGGACAGTGCTCTGAGTGGCGAAGATTACCGCGCTGCCAATGTTCCTGAACGTATCTATCTGTTTAACAACACTTTTGACGGAAACAATTACGGCGTGTCAGGCGGCGACAATATAGTGGCGGTCAATAACATTTTTGCGAACTCCACCACGCAGGGGTTGAAGAACGTGGATGGCGGCTCCATTCTGGCGTACAGTATGTTTTGGAACAACAATATAGATCAGAATGGCAGCAACCTCGACACGAGCACCACCTATTATGTCAACCCATTGCTTGATGCCAACGATCAACTTCTGTATGGTAGTCCTGCCACTGACGCTGGTACGGCGCGTTTTGACTGGCAAGGTGTAACTGTTCTTGATTACCCATCCAATACCTATTTTGGCTCTGCTCCCGATCTGGGCGCATACGAGAGCAACCATGCAAATCAACCTACGCTCACCTTCACCCCGGCCAGTACACTAACGCCTACACCTATTCCCGGGGATACACTTACTTTTGCGCCTATCGCTGATGCCTCCATTTTGAGCGCCAATCCTGCCACGAACTATGGCGCAACGACTACTTTGCAAATTGATAGTTCCCCATTTGAAAACGCTCTGCTCAAATTTACAGTCAGTGGTGTCAATGGACGGCAAGTACAAAAAGCAACTCTTCGCTTATACAACGTGAATGCCTCTAACAGAGGCGGCGATTTCTATGCCACCCTCAACACATGGGGTGAAAATACTGTCAACTGGAACAATGCTCCGGCAACCAACGGGAATTTGCTCGCCTCGTTAGGCGCGGTCACGGTTAACACTTGGTATGAAGTCGATCTGACCTCTTATATTGTTGGTGACGGAACCTACAGTCTGCGCGCTAATTCCACTTCATCGGATGGAGCAGACTTCACTTCACGTGAAGGAGCCAAGCCTCCTCAGCTTGTGATCATCGCAGTAGGGCCTATTCCTTCACCAAGCGCGACTTCGGTCTTCACATCCACGCCAACACGTACGCCAACTGTCACAGCCACGTCGAACATCACGAGTACACCAACGCAAACGTTTACCCCCGCACCATCCATGACCTCGCCACCCAGCGGTGATGTGCGTTTTGCAGTCATTGGGGATTATGGCAGTGGAGACCCAAGCGAGCAGGATGTCGCCACACTCGTTAAAAGTTGGAATCCCAATTTTGTTGTTACGGTGGGTGATAATAATTATCCTTTAGGTGGTGCGGATACGATAGACGCGCGTATCGGCAAGTATTATCACGAATACATCTATCCATATTTCGGAACGTATGGTGCAGGCGCGACTTTCAATCGTTTCTTCCCTGCGCTGGGTAACCATGATTGGGATACCGCCAATGCGCAACCTTACCTGGATTATTTCACGCTTCCCAACAATGAGCGCTATTATGATTTGGTGCAAGGACCACTTCATTTCTTTGTCATTGATAGCGATCCACACGAGCCGGATGGAACTACAAGCACATCCATTCAAGCAACTTGGCTGCAAAACCAGCTTCTTTCTTCAACCTCAACCTGGAATATCGTCCTTATGCATCATCCACCCTATTCCTCAGGTTCAGTACATGGCTCCGAGCCAACAATGCAATGGCCTTATAAAGCCTGGGGTGCTGATGCTGTCATCGCTGGTCATGACCATGATTACGAGCGTCTGCTAGTAGATGGTCTCACATATTTCGTTAATGGACTCGGCGGCGCGACGATCTACAGTTTTGGTACCCCGCTGACGGGAAGTCAAGTGCGCTACAATAATGATTGGGGGGCCATGCTTGTGGAAGCAAACTCTTCTCAAATCACTTTCAAGTTCTATTCGCGCACAAGTATGCTGGTAGATGCTTACACCCTCAACGCAAGTGGGACACCTACGGCGACTTTCATGCCATCGACGACTCCCACCAAAACCTCCACACCAACAAACACAGCGACGCGTACGTCTACAGCGACTTCTACGCCGTCAGTGACTGCCACCGCCACATCCACACTGACAGCCAGTCCCACACGTACACCTACGGCCACATCATCCAATACCCCCCTGCCTAGCAACACGCCAACCTCCACACCCCTGGCCGGGAGCACGTTGACTTTTAGCCCAATTGCCGATGCATATATCCAAAGTTCTTCTCCAACTACAAACTTTGGCAGCAGCACGATCATAGGGGTGGATAATTCTCCGATCACGAATCTCCTCATCAAGTTCTCCGTCACAGGCGTTTCCGGCCGACAGGTCACAAGGGCCAGGTTGCGACTGTATAACACGAATGCATCCACCACAGGTGGAGATTTTCATGCTGTAACAGACAATACATGGAGTGAAGGGTCAGTGAACTGGAACAATGCCCCGGCTGGGAGTGCGAGTATTCTGCGATCACTTGGTATGGTAGCGGTCAACAACTGGTATGAAGTGGATTTAACGTCTTTTATCATCGGTGATGGAGTCTACAGCCTGCGCGCTAATTCCACATCCAGCGACGGCGCAGATTATTCATCTCGAGAAGGCCCCAACCCGTCTCAATTGATCGTCGAGGTTGCCAACAACGGCCCGACGGCAACGTTCACTTCAACGCCGTTCCCATCGGACACACCGACACAGACGGCGACGAGTACTGCGACGTTCACAGTCACAAATACACTACTGCCAGGTAATACTCCAACGCGAACGGCAACTCCCGCCGCAACCCATACATCGACAAACACTCCTACGCGTACGCCCACGGCCACAGCATCTAATACTTCCTGGCCGAGCAACACGCCAACTCCGACGGCCACGCTGCCAGCGAATTATCTATTCACAGATGGCTTTGAGAGCGGCAATTTCTCGGCTTGGACCTCCGTGAACGTGACTGGTGACGGTAACGCAACCGTCCAGAGCAGCACCGTTAAAACAGGATCGTTCGCAGCGCGACTTTCGGAAACGAGTAATACCTCATCAAAAGCCTATGTGCATAAAAACCTGGCAACCCCTGAAAACAACATCACCGTCAGCGGCTGGTTCATGATCACGCAGGAGGGCGCGAGCAATGCAAACGTGCCGATCTTCCGGTTGTACGACTCGACCGGCAAACGCCTGCTAACCCTGTACCGCCAGAACCTGAGCAGCAACCGGGTATACGTCACCGATGGAGGCATCCGCTTGCTGGCCAGCCGGACCATGCCGCTGAATACCTGGGTGAAGTTCGACCTGCACGTCATCGTCGCAGGCAATGGAGCCAGCACCATCGAAGTTTACATGGATGGCGTGCTTGCAGCACGAATCACAACTGCCAATCTGGGCACTGCAGGTGTATATACCCTCCAGATCGGGAATGATACAGCCAGACAAACCTTCACCATGTTTGCTGATGAAATCACTGCCCGGAAATAGATCATGAGAACTGTGCATGAGTTCCACTCACAATAACTAACACAAAACGCCCCTGAAATTCTCAGGGGCGCTTTGCATTGGGAAAATGATATTGTATTTTACAATCCTGCGGCCTGCTTTAACGCTTCAGCCTTGTCGGTGCGTTCCCAGGGGAACTCGATATCGTCGCGGCCGAAGTGGCCGTAGGCGGCGGTTTTGCGGTAGATCGGCTTGCGCAGGCCCAGGTCACGGATGATCGCGCCGGGACGCAGATCGAAAAATTCGTTGATGAGCGCGGCAATGTTCTCATCCCCAATCTTTGCCGTGCCAAACGTCTCTACATTCACTGATAGAGGATGTGCGACCCCGATCGCATACGCCACCTGCACTTCCACGCGGTCCGCGATACCTGCCGCCACCACGTTCTTGGCCACGTATCGCGCCGCGTAGGCCGCGGAGCGATCCACCTTTGTGGGATCCTTGCCACTGAACGCTCCCCCGCCGTGCCGTCCCATGCCGCCATAGGTATCCACAATGATCTTGCGCCCCGTCACCCCGGCATCGCCCATCGGACCGCCCACGACGAAACGACCGGTAGGATTCACGAACACTTTCAGCTGATTGTCGACCATATCTTCAGGCAGCGCGGGGATGATGATCTGCTCGGTGACCGTTTCGGTGATCTCGGCCTGTGACACATCCGGCGCGTGCTGCGTGGAGATCAGGACGGTGTCCACGCGTTTGGGCTTGCCATACGAATACTCGATCGTGACCTGGCTCTTCGCGTCGGGACGCAGCCAGGGGATGGTCCCGTTTCGACGAAGTTCACTTTGCCGACGCGTTAACTTGTGCGCCAGATAGATCGGCAGCGGCATGAGCGTGGAGGTTTCATTACAGGCAAAACCGAACATCATGCCCTGATCACCTGCACCAATGGTCTCCACCTCGGTATCGGTGATCTCATGGCCGTTGCGCGACTCGAGCGCGTGATCGACGCCCATGGCAATGTCACCAGATTGTTTGGCGATCGCAACCAGCACGCCGCAGGAATTGCCATCGAACCCTTTTTCGCTGGAGTCGTAACCGATCTCGGTAATGACTTTGCGCGCCAACTCGTCGAAGTTGATCACAGCCTTAGTGGTGATCTCACCCATTAACACCACGAACCCGGTCTTCGCCGCAGTTTCGCAGGCCACGCGCGAGCGGGGATCCTGCTCAAGGCAGGCGTCCAGCACTGCGTCTGAGATTTGATCGCAGAGCTTGTCAGGATGTCCCTCCGTTACTGATTCCGATGTGAACATCAGTTTGGGGGATGTCATAAAAGTGTTGCTCATTGTTTTACCTTCTCCTTAAGAAAAAAATTGCCCCTTCAGACGTACAGAAAGGGCAATTGCATATTTTGTATGGAGCCCTCTCATCTCCCAGAACATCCGTCTGTCGGAATTGGCACCTTTTCAGCGATGGTCTAATGGGAACCGGTGCTGGCAGGTTGTCGAGGCATCAACGGGCCGTTCCCTCCGCCTCTCTGGATAAGAGCGCCTTGTGGGGCTATTGGATTGTGTTGAGATAATATCATAGGGAGGATTGAAAGTCAATTCTGCGTAATGTCATTGCGAGTCTTAGAGAAGCAATCCCCTCGCAATAAATAGATATTCATTAACCACATTGCTCCACGAAGTGGGAGATTGCTTCGGACTTCGTCCCCGCAATGACATGGATTACAAATGGTAATGATACCGATATATACAAAAATGAAAGCTTATTCATAAAAAATGCTATAATCCGAAAGCCAACCAGGGTAGGACTCCGCCCTTCCGGGTATTGTAAACAGAAGTAGAGTAACGAATGACAGATAAATTGATGCTTGGTCCTCGCGTATTGATCGTCAGTAATCAACAGACCACGGGTCCGCTGTGGGCTTTTAGTCTTCAGCAGCAGAACCTGCATGTCGTGTTGGAGCCGGATCCATCCAAAACGCTTCAGCGCTGTGAAATGGAGACGCCGGATATGATCATTATGGATATCAATCTGCCTGAAGCCCAAACCGTTGATCTCATCAAGAGTTTGCGGGCAGAGATGATTACGCCAATCCTGCTGTTGACTCCGCCCAGGTCGGAGGAAAACATCATCGAAGCCTACAACGCCGGGGTGGATGATTATGTGATCAAGCCGGTCAGTCCCTCCATGTTCAATGCCAAGGTCAGGGTCTGGCTGAGGCGTTCGTGGAGCGCGACCACCAGCACGCTGGATCCGGTTAAAATTGGGGGGATGCATGTGTTTCCCAATGAGCGCCTGATCATCCGCGATAACGGCCAGCCGATTCACCTCACCAATCTGGAGTTGCGCCTTTTATATCATCTGGTTACCCGTGCAGGGCAAACGGTAACGACCGAAGAGTTGAACCAAAAGGTTTGGGGCTATTCCGGCGAGGTAGATAACACCATGCTCAAGAATGTGGTCTACCGTCTGCGCCGCAAGATCGAGGCCGACCCGACCAACCCACAGATCATCCAGACGGTTACGGGGGTGGGTTACAAGCTGATCGGTGAGTAGACCACCGCCTTTCCTCGCGCAAAATCCCCAGAATCCACGATTCGACACGTAGGCCCCCAATACGACCACTTTTGGGGGCTTTTTTGTTACTTGTTTCCAGGTCCTTGTGACATGGATCTCACCAATTGCGACCTGCGTGATCCTATTTGCAACCTCATTGCAACCGTGAGAATGTAACCACCATTTTTGAGGGACGTCGTGGTACTTGTGCTTGCAGAAGTGCAAGAGAAAAATTAAATTCATGGCGGCACAGACTCTGTTGCGTAATTTGGTCGCTTGACCGGAACCGCCCGGTCCAAGCAACAGACGAGCCAATAGCGAAACCGGCCTTCATCAACCTGTATTGATTATCTCGTTGATGAGAGCCGGTTTTTTCTTTCCGACATTAATAGAGGCGGAGACAGATTTTCAAAAGGGTTCATTCTCGAAAATAAGATCGTTGGATTGCTCATTCACTCACGTCAAAAGGAGCTTTTCTCATGAAACAAAAATTTTCTCTTAGTTTGGCCGTCGCGCTAGCACTGGCGCTGATTGCTGCCCCATTCGCGTTGGCAGATAACCTGTTTGCAGACGGTGTTGGCTGGCTTGCCTTAGGCCGGACGGAGCATGCATCCACTCAATCCGTGAGAGCTCCTATTGCGGAGGCGGTGGGGCCGACGCTGTCCATCTCGATGACCGTTGTTACTCCACAGCCGATTCTGTCCGGGAACCCGGTGACCTGGGAGATCAGTTGGGAGTGCTCTTCGGTCGAAGCCACACCCTGCCTGGGTGCGCGGATTGATGTCACGAAGCCAACGCTTACGGGCAACGGTAGTGCTGTGGGCGCGCCAGGCTTCACGACCGCTGCCTTCGTTGACGGGGTTGGGGCCCACTACATCTTTATTGATCCTCTACCGGCTGGTTCGTCGGGCACGCTACAACTACAATACTTCAGTGTGAACCTGCACACGCCCGATGGAACGGTGCTGACGCCGGTTGCCACGTTCAGCGCGACGAACCTCACCAGCGTGCAAGCCAGCGCCGGAGCCGAAATTGACAGCGCGATGCACCTGGCGATCACCAAACGCCGCCTCGCGATCACCGAGCCGCCGCTCGACGTTGACGTGACCTACGAGATCAACTTCTTCGATTCGAGTTGGCCGAACTACTCAAACGCACTCCCAGGCACGTGGACCGTGATGAACGCGGTCGTACGCGATACGCTTCCCCCTGGGGCAGTGTTTGTGTCGGCCACAAATGGGGGAACATACGATGCAGCCATACACACGGTTACATGGCCGGCGATCCCGGATGTGGCTGCATACGAGGCAGGCTGTGTTGGCTACCACATCTGCTATTACGTTACTATCCACTACCCCTCCTCCTCATTCACGTCGGACAACGATCCGGCCGATCCCAGCGACAACGTTACGAACCAAGTGACTATTGTGGGCAAGCCCTACAACCTACCCGGCGGCCCCGATGTAACCGCCCAGGCAAGCGCCACGCACGGGTTCATGAACCAGCCTGACGGGAGTGGTACCTTTACAAAGGCTCTTAGTGGTTGCGCCCTCAAGGTTTCCTCCGGCGTCCGGGGAGGAAATCAGGCTTTTGATCTATGCTGGTTCAACCCCAGCAGTGTGCCAGCGACCTTCACAGCAACGGATTGGCTCCCCTGTCCGACGGATTCACCGACCGGACTGCCTACGCCCTGTGAGAACCCGGGCCTCCGCCCCACCAAATTTCGGGTGGGCTATCCGGTCATCAACGGAGTGGTTGCCGTGAACTATACAACGAATCTGGGAAACACGGGCACGATCTCACTCAGCGTGCCCTATGTATCCAAGTCGCCTGGCGTTGACGATGATTCACCGCGCACTTTCAACCCGGGCGAGTTCGTGAGCCACTTCACGGTCACGGGCTCTCTGGCTGGTGGATTCTCGCAGTTCCTGCAGTTCGAAGGAACCATAGCGCCGGACTTCCCCGACGTTCCGGCAATCGATCCCGATGTCATGACAAACTGTGCGCAGGGCAGCCTTGACTTCGGCGCTTTCGGCGGTGTGCAGGGCCCGTTCGACAGTTGCGCCAGAATCGAAATCGTCCCCCCAAAGCCGATAATCTACCACTTCAAGGGTGGGACCAGCCTCGGTGCTATCGCTCCAACTGAAGCTCGCAGCTTCGCGCTGGCTGCAGCTCCCTGTGGGGATCTCCCCTGGCACCCGGTGCTCACCGATCTGTTGCCGTCGAACCTACGCTATGTTCCAGGCACGCAGACCTCGAACGCTGCTGGCTTCCCATCGCTGGGCGGGGTGCCGCCCACCTTTGAGGTCATCGAGGACTTCAATGGCACCGGGCGCCAGTTGCTGCGCTGGTCGTGGCCGGGCGGCCAGGCCATGACCGAGTGCCAATACTTGGGCATCACCTTCCATGCCCGCGTCGAGCCAGGCACGCCTCCTGGAACATACACGAATTACGGCCAGTTCTTCGATGCCGCGTTCACGGATAATAACACGAGACTCACAAACATCTGTGTCTATGCCAAAGAGCCTGACCTCGAAGACTTCGACGGCGATGGCAACATGACCGAATATCGGTGTATCGCGAACACCGACTATACAGTCGTCGAGACGGCTTCGATGGTGGTCACCAAGGAGGTGCGCGGGTCTTTCGACGCCTCGTTCAAAGCACCGCCCGCAATTGGCCTCGCCAATCCAGGCAGCGCCGCGGAGTATCGCATTAGCCTCCAGAACACCGGCAACCTGACCCTGACGAACCTGGTGGCCTACGACATCCTGCCCTTCATCGGCGATACGGGTGTGTCCGGAACGCAGCTAGGCACACCGCGCGGCTCGCAGTGGCAGCCAGTACTTGCCGGGGCGGTGACTCCGCCAACAGGCGGGATGGTCGAATACTCCATGTCTACCAATCCCTGCCGGGGTGAAGTGATCGCACAGGGTGGCGCGCTTGGCTCCGGGCCATCCGGCTGCGTGAACGACTGGACGACTTCTCCAGCCAGTTTCTCGGCAGTGCGCGCCATCCGCATCAGTTTGGGATCAACCCTGCTCGCTGGTGGGGAGAGTCGCACGGTGATCGTGCCGATGACGGCACCCGTTGGGGTGGAGGGGATCGCCTGGAATACGGTTGCCCTGGCTGGCCAGAACGCAGGCACAAGTACCTGGCTATTGCCTACCGAGCCGCCCAAGGTCGGCCTGGCAGTCCCCATCGATTTGGAACTTGATAAAACGGTTTCACCAGCCACCTCTGTGTTGCCAGGAGCGACACTGACATATACCGTGACGGTGACGAATCAGGGACCGGGCAGCGCGACGGGTGTGACGGTGAAAGATATGATGCCAGCCGGCCTGACGCTCCAGTCGGCAACGCCATCTGTGGGGTCGTACGACAGCGTCACCGGCCTCTGGACAGTCGGCAGCCTGGCCCCCAACGAGTCGGCGACGTTGACGATTACGACCACTGTGGACACGGGGACTGAGGGAACCACAATCGTCAACTACGCGCAGGTGAGTGCAGCGAATGACCTGGAGCTCGACTCCACGCCAGATAACAATCCTGGTCCCACACCCTCAGAAGATGACGAGGCCGCGGTGAGCACGCCAGTGGTTATCCAGGCCACCCCATCCATCACTACCAGTGCCGTCACTGATGTAACCGTGGGTGAAAACATCCATGACACAGCCAGCATGAGTGGACTGGTCAACCCGGATGGAACGGGCTCGATCACCTTCAGACTCTACTCCGATGCAGCGTGCACGAACCAGGTCTTCACCGACACAGTCTCTGGTATCAGCGCCAATGGTGATTACGTTTCCGCCGACCACGCCACAACTGCAACTGGCAGCTACTACTGGGTCGCCTCCTTCTCCGGTGATCCCAACAACGAACCTGCCTCCACCAATTGCGGTGACGAAGGCGAGACTTCAATAGTCAATAAGGCCGGCCCATCTCTCCTCACCACGCCTGATCCATCCAGTGGCACAGTAGGTGTACCCCTGAACGACTCGGCCACGTTGAGTGATGGCTTCAACCCGACAGGCACAATCACCTTCGACTTGTACGATCCGAGCGATGCGACCTGTTCTGGCGCGCCTGCCTTCACGGATGTGGTCCCGGTGAACGGCAATGGTACCTACCCGACTTCAAGCGGCTTCGCCAGCAACGCGGTAGGCGTCTGGCACTGGACGGCTACTTACTCCGGCGACAGCAACAACAACCCAGCCAGCAGCGGCTGTGCCGATGAGCCGGTGACCGTCAGCGCGGGGCAACCAATCAAGGTAACGGGTGGTGGTGAGATCGCGGTGCCTGACCCAACTTCCAGGGGCAAGGCCACCTTCGGTTTCAATGCACAGCAAAACGAGGCGGGGAGCACTGCAGCAACCGGCCACTTCAACTACGTCAACCACGACACCGGCCTGCACGTCAACGGTTCAGTCAACGACATCCAGGTGATCGCGACGAATCCGGATGGGTCCCCGAAAACCGTGCAGTTCTCCGGCACCTGTGACGGCAATGGACCGGCATGCACGTTCATTGTGACCGTGGAAGACCATGGCGAGCCTGGCACGGAGGATGAGTTTGGCATCACAGTGACAGGTGAGCTCGCCGAGTCCCAGTCGCAACGCGTCATCAGTAAAGGGAACATCCAGTTCCATATCCGCTAGGCAAAGGAGCATCACAGCATGAAACACAAATTATCTCTAAATAATTTTCGTATGCTCTCAGTCTTTGTGATTTTGGCATTGGTTTCTGGTTGTGCCAATGCCAGCCCAGCCATCGCGGCTGTCCCGTATGCCCTGATCGACCTGGGCACCCTGGGCGGCCGTAGCAGCTTTGCTAATGCCATCAATGAGGCGGGCCAGGTGATCGGCTATTCCTTTCTAACGGGCAATACCAGCTACCACGCCTTCGTGTGGGAAGGCGGGGTGATGACCGACCTGGGCACCCTGGGCGGCAGCCGCAGCGAGGCTCTTGCCATCAATGAGGCGGGCCAGGTGATCGGCTATTCCACTCTGGTAGGCGATACCAGCCAACATGCCTTCCTGTGGGAGAGTGGGGTGATGACCGACCTGGGCACATTGGGCAGCAACAATAGTTATCCCGTTGCCATCAATGAGGCGGGCCAGGTGATCGGCTATGCTTATCAGAGGCAAGAGGATGCCACAACCTATCGTGCCTTCGTGTGGGAGGACGGGGTGATGACCGAACTCACATTAGGCGGCAGCTATAGCTACCCCTATGACATCAATGAGGCAGGCCAGGTGATCGGCACTGCCCAACTGGCGGGTGATACCATCCAACATGCCTTCATGTGGGAGGGCGGGGTGATGACCGATCCGGGCACTTTGGGCGGCAAACATGCCTCTGCTATTGCCATCAATGAGGCAGGCCAGGTTGTTGGCGGTTCCTATCTGGCGGGCGATATCATCAACCATGCCTTCGTATGGGAGGGCGGGGTGAAAACCGATCTGGGCACTTTGGGCGGCGGCTACAGCAGTCCTGTTGCCATCAATGAGGCTGGCCAGGTTATCGGCGATTCCACTCCGGCGGGTGATATCCGTTTCCATGCCTTCCTGTGGGAGGGTGGAGTCATGACTGACTTGGGCACTTTGGGCGGCAGCCACAGCCATTCTGTTGCCATCAATGAGGCGGGTCAGATCATTGGATTTTCCGATCTGGCAGGCGATACCAGCCGACATGGCGTCGTGTGGGAGGACGGGGTGATGACCGAACTCACCTTAGGCGGCAGCCGCAGTCATGCTGTTGCCATCAATGAGGCGGGCCAGGTTATCGGTGCTTCCACTCTGGCAGGCGATACCAGCCAACATGCCTTCTTGTGGGAGGGCGGGATGATAACCGACCTGGGCACTCTGGGCGGCAACTTCAGCAGCGCTCGTGCCATCAATCAGGCTGGCCAGGTTGTTGGATTTGCATCCCTGGCGGGCGATACCAGCTATCATGCCTTCGTCACGACACCTGTGACGAATCAACTGCCAACAGCGACGCCAACCGATACGCCAACCAACACCCCGACGGCGACATTCACGCCTACGAGTACTCCAACCAACACCCCAACGGCGACTCCGACCGCAACGTTCACTCCGACCGTGACATTCACGCCGACTGACACGCCAACCAATACCCCGACGGACACACCGACCAATGCACCCACTAACACGCCTACGAATACTCCGACATCTACACCAACGCAGACACCTACCAATACAGCGACCAACACTCCAACGCCGACACCCACCCAGACGCCGCAACAGGGCATTGAAGGCCTCATCGAGCAAGTGCAGGCACTTGTTCCGGGAAGCTTGAATGGCGGCCAGGGCAATGCCCTCATCGCCAAACTGGATGCGGCGATCAAGCAGTTGGACCGGGGCAACGTAGCGACGGCGATCAATCAACTGGAGGCCTTTGTCAACCAGGTGAACGCGATGATCGGTTCCGGTGTCCTTTCGCCAGCGGAGGGACAGCCCCTGCTTGACGCGGCGAATGAGATCATCGCCGCGATTGGAGGCTAATGACCAGCGAAGTCTATGTTCAGCATTGCATCAAAAAGATTGCTTCTCAAAAATAAAATCGTTCGACTGCTCGTTCGCTCAATTCAAAAGGAGTTTTCTCATGAAACACAACTTTTCTCTAAACAAATTTCGTATGTTGTCAGTGTTGTTGATATTGGCATTGATCTCTGGTTATGCCAGTGCCAGCCCAGCCAGCGCAGCCACCACGTATACGCTGACCGACCTGGGTACCCTGGGCGGCTTCAGCGATAGCTTTGCGCGGGCTATCAATGAGGCGGGCCAGGTGATCGGCAATACCTTTCAGGCTGGCACTAACAGCTACCGTGCCTTCTTGTGGGAGGGTGGGGTGATGACCGATCTGGGCACTTTCGGCGGCCTGGGCGTCGGCGACAGCTTTGCGTATGATATCAATGAGGCTGGCCAGGTTGTCGGACAAGCCTATTCAGCAGACTATGAGCAAATACATGCCTTCCTGTGGGAGGGTGGGGTGATGACCGACCTGGCCCCGTACGAGGGCTTTGACAGCCGTGCTGGACTTATCAATGAGGCGGGCCAGGTGCTCGGAGCTATTGATCTAGATGGTGAATTCATCCAGGCCTTCGTGTGGAAAGATGGGGTGCTGACTAGGCTGCTCTTGAGCGGCCACAACAGCCAGGCGGCTGGGATGAATGAGGCGGGCCAGGTCATCGGCTATGCAGATACATTTGATAGTACAGGCAATTCTACAGGCGACCACGCCTTCCTGTGGGAGAACGGAGTGATGATCGACCTGGGCACCTTTGGCGGCGGCTTAGGGGCCCCCAGCAACACCGATAGCTATCCCACCGCTATCAATGAGGCGGGCCAGGTGGTTGGCTATGCCTATCTATCGAATGGTGATTACCATGCCTTCTTGTGGCAGGGCGGGGTGATGACCGACTTGGGCACCTTCGGCGGCAGCTCCAGCCAGGCTAATGCTATCAATGAAGCTGGTCAGGTTGTTGGCTCGGCGTATACAACGGGTGATGCTGAAAAGCATGCCTTCCTGTGGCAGGGCGGGGTGCTTACCGACCTGGGCACCCTGGGCGGCAGCGAGAGCGTTGCGTATGGCATCAATGAGGCTGGGCAGGTGATCGGCTATTCCTATCTCGCGGGCGATACGGAACGACATCCCTTCGTGTGGGAGGGCGGAGTAATGACCGACCTGACCTTGGGCGGTAGCGACGGCCAGACTGTTGCTATCAATGAGGCTGGGCAGGTGATCGGCTATTCCACTCTAGCAGGCGATGCTGAACGACATGCCTTTGTGTGGCAGAGCGGAGTAATGACCGACCTGGGCACCTTGGGCGGCAGCACCAGCGATCCTTTTGCCATCAATGAGGCTGGCCAGGTGATCGGCTATTCCTATGTGACGGACAACATAAGCTATCATGCCTTCGTGACGATGTCTGTGACGAATCAGCCTCCCACCACTGATGCTGGTGGGCCATACAGCGTAGATGAAGGCGCATCAGTGACTGTCAACGCATCCGGAAACGATCCGGAAGGTGGGGCGCTGGTCTATGCCTGGGATCTCGACAATAACGGAACCTTTGAGACCCCCGGCCAAAGCGCAACTTTCTCCGCCGTCAGCCTCGCCGGTCCGAGCAGTCACACCATCGCCGTGCAGGTCACCGACGATGGCGGCCTGACAGCCACCGATCAGGCGACTGTCAATGTGCTCGATGTCGCGACGCCCACTCCGCAGGCACAATTGAGCATCCTGACGACCGAGGTCAATGATTTCGTGGCAGGTGGTGATATCTCCAGCGGTGTGGGAACGGCTCTGCTAAGTAAGTTGCAGACTGCTCAGAAAAAGTTGGACAGTAGCCAGACGAACACAACTATCAACGTGTTGAACGCTTTTATGAATTCGGTGGAGGCTCAACGCGGAAAGAAGATCTCTGCCGCGGCTGCTGATGACCTGATGGCGCAGGCGCAGACCATCATCGAGCAATTGCAGCAGTAGCTCTCTGCTCCCCGTGCCGTCCCCGGCGGCTTGTTCAGGTGACTGTCACTTTCGCGGAGCGAGTGACAGTCACCTTTTTGATAACACCATGCTCAAGAATATGGTCTATCGTCTGCGCCGCAAGATCGAAGCGGACCCGGCCAGCCCGCAGATCATCCAGACGGTTACAGGGGTGGGTTACAAGTTGATGAGCGAGTAGACGCCCACCTTTTCTCCGACAAAAATCCCCAGAATCTACGATTCCATGCGTGGGCCCCCAAAAAGACCACTTTTGGGGGCTTTTTTGTTGCTTTTTCACCTCCTTTTGTGACATCGCGGTAACTATTTGCGATGCCTGGAGGACCAGTTGTCACCCTTTTGCGACTGTAACGTTGTAACTTGCCGTTTTTGAAAGGCGTCCTGATGTCGTGCTTTCATAAGTGCAAGTAAAGGTTTGCTTAAGTGAAAACTATCGTATCCACTCCCACTCTCAAGACCACCCGGAAGGCCCCGCTCGGGGCGCTCTCACGTCGTACCCTTCAGGGTAGACCGCACTGCGCTTTTTTGAACCGACTTCATTCATTATTTCACTTGCGCGCCAGCGGTTTTTCTTTTGGCATTTTTGCCCCAGTGGGAGCCGTTCAATTCAAGGAGGTAACTATCAAAAATACGGGGCACTATCTTCTCGGTTCCAAATCTCAATTCAATTTTTTCAAAAAGGAGTTTTAAAGTGAAAAATAAATTCTCAATGGCAATGTCGCTGGCAGTGATTTTGGCGATGGTGTTCAATTCACTGGCCCTGGCGGACGAAGTGTATGCTGATGGGGATGGTGTCATCGAAGTGTCACAGCATCCGTTACATTTCGGCGATGTCTGCGCCGATACTTCTGTTTCTGGCACAGCACTACTCGCCATTTTCCGAAATGGCAACATCAACAGCGACAAGGTGTTCGCCAACTCATCAACTGTAACCATATCGATTAACTCGGTGACTGGCTCAGGCTTGAGCGCCGCAATGAATGACAGTAGCATCGTTTTGCCAAGCGACTGGGTTTCGAACGGATCATTGAGCAGTGATACAGCACAAGCCACTGTCACGCTCGATGCCTCAGGTCTGCCCCTTGGTAGCTACAGTGGAAAAATCGTATTCCAGGCGGATGGAACAAATGCGGCTCCCCCTCCCGCTTCATATTCCGACACTGATCAAATGCCAGTCGATGCCAATATTGTTGACTGTGCGCCATCGAACACTGCACCCGCGGTGGCCGCTGACAACGCCTCTGTCACCGTAGATGAGGGCGATACAGCGAACAATACCGGCACGTTTTCAGATGCTGATAATGATTCAGTTACGCTTTCAGCGTCTGTTGGCACTGTGTTAGACACAGGCAGTGGAACCTGGAGCTGGTTCATCTTGACAATAGATGGCCCCGCAGATAGCCAGACAGTCACGATCTATGCTGACGATGGGCAAGCCCAATCTTCAACCACTTTTGACCTGACTGTGAACAATGTCGCGCCGACGGTCGCAGCGCCATACTTCGAGCTAACCCAGATCAACTGTCTGACGAGTATTATGCTGACCGGTATCAGCTTCAGCGATCCTGGAGTGAACGACGACCCCTGGCATGTTGTCATCGACTGGGGCGACGGGTCGACCGACACTGAGGTCGACGCTGGCAACCAAGGTGCTCAGGAAGATCAGACCCACCAGTACACCATCGCGGGGACGTTTACCGCAACAGTCACCGTCACGGACAAGGATGGCGACTCTGACTACAGCACATCTTCAAACACCATCACTGTCATCCAATACGCTCTTGACTTCCTGCCTCCGTTCGATGACTCCACCCCTAGCGCGTTGATCGTCAATACGATGAAGAGTGGTCGCACGGTTCCAGTGAAGACAACGATCTACGATTACTGCGCGGCAGGGTACGTGACCGGCGCATCCGGAGCAACTGTGACGATCGCGGTTTCGAAAGCGGCCGAGACGACTGGTGAGACCTTCGACACGGTTGAGGTCTATGCAGACGCAGGTTCTTCCAACTCTGGAACCAACGTATTCCGTTGGTCGGCTGACTCTACCGTTGTCGGCGGAGGCTTCTGGATCTACAACCTGGACAGCCGGAACGCATATAACGGCAGTGCCCTCACAGTCGGCCAGTTATACCGGATTAATGTCAAGGTGAACAGCGTACTCGCTACAGTGACCAATTGGGCTCTGTTGAAACCGGTGAAATAAAAAATCTTAGGGGGAGCCTGGGGGACACCTTTTATACGGATCTGCGCTGTCTTATGACGGCGCAGATCCTGTTTAGGCCTGTCGTTGCGAGTCTTCGAGAAGCAATCTCCTCCTGGATAGCGGATAATTATTGTCGAGCATTCCCTTTTGTGACATCCAGGCTGCAAATTGTGACTCATCCGTGTCGCTTTATAACCTGTTGCGACTGCCACACTGTAACGGTCATTGTTGAGGGACGTCATGATATTGTGCTGGTAGAAGTACAGGCAGAGGATTGCAACTTCAAAGCATAGGTGATGGCTCGATCATATTAGGGTTTCGGAAAGATGAGCTATCGATGGGGGAGACGTGGGAGGAATTTCCCGCCTCCCACCCGTTTATGGAGAGACCTGCATGAATGGTGCAGGTCTCTTTCGTTTCATGTTCAGAGTAAAAAATCGAACTTTGCGGCCGCAAATTGTAGCAATGCTACTTAAGGAAGGATCATCCCCGTAATCTCCCCTCGAACGATTAAACCATTCCCGGATTCATCTGCTTGAAAGAAAATCGTAAGGCCAGAGGTTAATTGACCCGCAAGATTTGAAATATTTGCCGGGTTTGGCTCTGGCCCAGAAAGGCTATATGTTATTGAACTGCAATCAGCCCACGTAATCTTGGCGGAACTTTCCGCTGTCAGGGCGGTTTGCAGGGAAATGTTTTCCGGTGTGGGACTCAGTACAAACAAATAATTGCCCTCCGTAGTTTGTAACCAGTATGCAATTCCTGAGACGGTCGGAGGCGCGGCCAGGGAGCTATCTGGCGCGAGAGTTAAATTTTGGATTTGAAATGTAGTTCCGCCAAGTGCAAAAGTCTGGCCGTCACAAGGAACAGTTGGGACCAATACGGTCGGGGCAACCGGGACGGTTGGTGTTTGTGTGGTGGATGCTGCGAATGGAAAAAAATTTCCGCGAAACGCGATTGCCAGCAAAACGCAGAAAACCAGGATTCCGATTCCCAGCAAAACGGATACGATGATGATTTGTGTTTTTTGAGGCGAAGCATTTTGTTTCATGGCTGAACTCTCTCACAGAATTCTATCATCCATTTGCTGTGCGATTACGGCGTCGCGCCAACGAATGACACGGCGTACAACGCATCCTGATAATTGGGGTTGACCTTCAACGCCTTCCGCCAACTTTCGATCGCTTGGTCGTGTCGCCTCTGTGATAAAGCTCCCTTTGTGGTGAGTCTCGTCCCATTTGGGATATATTTGCGATGATTCGAATGCCTTGATGCCTAAACTGGAGGCGGCCATCCAGCAACTGGATGCTTCCGTCAACCAGGTGAATGCGGTGATCAGCAGCCTCCTTGCAGCAGCAGATGGCCAGCCATTGATCGATGACGCCAACGTGGTCCTTGCCGCGCTCGGCGGCTGATTATAATCTGCAACGGTGAGTCACAAGTTGATTGGTGAGTAGACCACTCTCAGATTCACCAAAGTCCCCAAAATCAAAGATCCTATATCTTATGCCCTCAGTACTGTTACGTTTGAGGGCCTTTTTGTTGCTTTTTCCCTTCCGTTTGTGACATGGACGTCACAATTTGCGACGTACAAACTCTGCTTTATAACCTCTTTGCGACGATTGTTTTGTAACCGCCATTTTTAAAAGGCGTCATGAAATCGTGCTTTCAGAAGTGCAAGTCAGGATCACTAAACGAATGCTGGTCAATTCATCTTCAAACTAAAAAATAACTTTGGGGGAGTCCTGGGGGACAACGTTCATTGCAAACAACCTAAGGGGGAGCAAGGGGGCCAAACAGGGGCATGACTGAGAGACCTGCCCCGCAAGGAGCAGGTCTCTTGGTCTGGGGCAAGAATTTTAGCGGGCGTGCCCACTTCCAACTGAAATAAGCAAAGGATGGGGGTGCGAGGGGAACATTTATGAGAATCTGCGCCGTCCACAGACGGCGCAGATTCTGTTTAGTCATGTCGTTGCGAGTCTGCGAGAAGCAATCCCTTCATTCAAAAATCAACCTGCTTTTTCCAAATATTCTTCCGCCGCCTTGATGAATTCCTTTGCCCAACCGAGCATTTCGCGTGTTTGTTCCTCAGTGACCTCGGCAATCATGCTTTAGTCGCCAATATTTCTCCTGTCTTGCGACTCGATCAAGTAGTTGTGAAATTGGGGGTCCATTGCGCGGGTTCTGGCAAACTCTTTGCCGAAATTTGCAATCACCCCTGAATGACTCGAAAATGCAAGCCCTCGAGACAACAATAAGGCTGATGCCGTATAGAAAAGGGAATAATACGCGCGTGACGCGGCGAAATCAATATCGCCGTCCTTGAATAATCTTGCCGCGGCTTTCTGACTGCGCTTCGCCTTTTTTAGTAAAGCCTCGATTTCATCATTCACACCAACACCCCCTCGCGGCGGACGTTCATCAAGAACGGAATTTGTAACTTTTCATAATTGGCTTTGGTGACAAATGCCCGTGAAACCACAACATCATTCTCCAGTGAAAGGGATGCCACCAGTTCCGAACTCAGCCGGAGCATCTCACTGTAGTTGAAGTCATTTTTCAAGACAACCAAAATGTCAATGTCCGAATCATCCCGCGCATCGCCGCGGGCGCGCGAGCCATAAAGGATGATACTATCCACATTTTTCCCATAGATGCGGAGCAGTTCTTTCTTGAGTTTCCTCAATATCTTGTGGATCTTGGCTGACATCGAATTTCACCTGCTCCAATGATACACGATTTTTCAGCAGCCGAAATGACCTCTCCACATACCTGTCATTGCGAGGACGCTTCGCGGATCTTCCCGACGAAGCAATCTCCTTCTAAACGGCAGGTTCTCTTATAGATAGATTCTCTCCGCAAATGGGGAGATTGCTTCGCAACACCTGCCCTGAGTGGCGGAGCCGTATCGAAGGGTGCGCTCGCAATGACATTAACTACGGCGTCGCGCCGACAAAGGACAGCGCGTACAGTGCATCCTGATAGCCCGGGTGGATGGCTAATGCCTTGCGCCAGTTTTCCACTGCCTTGACCGTATTGCCTTTGCGATATAAGCCCCAGCCATGCCAGAGCCAGGTCTCTTCGGACATCTCGGTGCGCTGCAAGGCGTACTCGGTCAGCGCGAGCAGGTCGTCGTTACGTTGTCCGTGGAAGTTCGCCAGGAAGGGCCCGAACTGATATCGGAACATCCGCTGCGGCAGGCCGATCTCGCGCGCCTTGTCGTAGGCGGTGTTGGCTTCGCTGTAGCGCTCGAAATACACAAGATTGCTGCCCAGGTTGAACCAGGCAAACGCGTCATTGGGATCTTCAACCGTAGCGGCCTGGGAGGCGGCCAGGCTGTTTTGCCGGTTCTGGTCCGAGTCCCAGTTGGAGGCGAGAATCGTCTTGATTTCCGGCTCTTGGTCCGGCAGATAGACGATCATGTACAAATAATTGAATGGCTTCCATTCCGAGACGAGCTGTTCGTAGGGAATGATCTTATCGGGCCCCCGATAAGCATCCTGCACGGTGAAGGTTTGGGTCGCGTCATCGTATGCGGTCAGGAGCAGGTAATGTGCCGCCCACAGGTCGTCATCCGGCCAGCCAGTATCATCGGGGTTGAGGGAGGTGGTGCCTTCGATGATCACCGGATACTGCGCGGCGAGCAGTCTTTTCAGGGTCTCGAGATCGCCGCCCACCCGGTATTCGATGCGCAGCCAGCCCGCGTAATTGCGCACCCAGTAGGCCATCTCGTCGGGGTTGACGTTGCGGTCGCCGGTGACGGGTTTGATCACATCCGAAATATCCTTTTGTGAACCACTCCAACCAAACATGTGCAGCATCATGGAAAGCGCGGCAGGACCGCAATTGTTCGGCGACTGTTTTTCGTACGGAGGAGAAGTGAGCAAAGCCTGTGCCGGAAGTGGTGGAAGCGTTGCCGTCGGAGGGATGGGTGTTTCAAGGATTGGGTTCGTTGGAGTTACGGCAATCGTCGGTGTGGCTGGGCCTGGTGTGCTGGTCGCGTTTGCGATGGCAGTCGGCACATCCCCGACTGGGTTAATCACATTTCTGACGTATGTCTTGGCAACCTCAAACCGCCACGCCAGGCGGCTGTTGATGGCAGGAATTTGGGAGAGCAGGAGCACAAGCACGAACAAGCTAACGCCTGCAAACAGGATTCTTCGCTTGGACATTCAGGGAAATATACCAGAGATGGATGAACGCAAGTTAATGTCGTTGCGAGCGCAAACTGCGAAGCAATCCCCTCATGAGTAGTAGAGACTCGTTATCCAGAATTTTCCCCGGAAGAGGACATTGCTCACCTGCACGCTCTGGCACCGCCTGGCAGAACGTGTGCATCCAGGGCAAGTGTTAGCGGACTATTTCTCCCACATAGGCATACACTTCGCGCTGGTTGTATTTTTTCAAAACTGTGTAGCGCGTATAGCCATCCATCAATTGAAAGCCATCCCGGTTGATCAGCAGCGGTTCGATGGAAACCCCGCGCAGCATGCTTTCCTCGCGTTCATCGGCACGTTCCTGGAGTGACGTAAGAAATTCCTCCGTGCTGATCAGGTCAGGGTGCGGGTGAATCTCACCGGGATCGACGACCTCCAACGAGAACTTCATTGTGGGCAGGGCGTCCATCCATTCCACGGTCCAATGCTCATTGGGCGCTTCCTTATGGTCCAGCTCCCATTCCCGCATGATCCATACCATCACATAGGCTTTGATGTGATCCGGATCGGTCAGCACATGATAGGTAAAGTCGCCGAGTTTACGATATTCAAAGGGAAATTGCATCATCACCTGTGTCCTAATAATTCCAGTGAGGCCAGGATGGCCGGGTCGGTATCAAAGTAGAAAGTGTCCCAGTCTGCGTAGGCTTCCACATTCGGAATGATACCATTCTGTTCCCAGTTTTCGTCAGAGAAGGCCGAATCAAACATCTCGGACGCGATCCACAGGATGGAGCCGTCATCGAAGCGATATTGATTCAGGACCTCCACATTTCCCAAACTGGTCTGGCCGACTACTTTTGCCCGGCCTGAGTCTTGCATGATACCCGCGAATATCTCACCAAAGCTAGCCGTCTCTTCGCCGACCAATATGGTCAACGGAACCGTTTGTGAGTTTTGGATCGGGTCCGCCTCGATCTCCAATGGCCGAGACTCTTTGCGGCTCACGAACGCTCCCAACTGCCCATCTGTGAAGAATGACATGATCGGGTAGGCAATGGTGCTAATTCCACCGCCGTTCAACCGCAAATCCAGGATCAAGCCATCCAGTTCGCCAAATTGATCGAGCGCCTGCTCCATTTGCGGCAGCAGCGTTTGGTCGAAGAACGATGGCAGGAAGATATACCCGATCTTCGAGCTGTCGGTTGTGGATACCAGCCGCGCCTCCAAGGGAATTTCACCATCGATACGATATCGCATCAGCATCACATCCCGGGGCGCCTCTCCTGGCGATTGTACTTTTGCCACCGCCACTGAGCATTCCGGCCCGCGCAGCCGGTTGCCCAGCTCCTCGGTGATGGGCAGGCCATCCACCGAGAGGATACTGTCATGGGATTGCAGTCCAGCGTACTCGGCTGCCGAACCAGGTATGGTCGAGAACACCACGAAAGTTTGTTTCTCGAAATTATATTCGCCATAGATGCCTACGCCCACATAATCAGTCTCGCCCTGCAATTTTGCATCCTGGCCCTCCACTTCTATGGGGGAGAGATAATCAGAGTGCTCATCTCCCAGTTCATACACCATCGATCGCATTTCCTGATAGAAGGACTCGGTATCCAGACCGACTTCGATCTTGCTCTTGTACCTGGCTTTGATCTCATTCCAATCTTTGCCGTTGTAATCTGGGTAGACATATACCTCTTCGATGATGTGGGTCATGTCACGAAAGATCTGTAACTGTTCTGTTTTGGAAACACCCGGGTTTGAATGGACCTCCGGGGTCGGCTGCGCCAAAGCAACATGTGGCGCCACGGTGGCCAGCGGCTGGTTGGCGCAGTGCGGTGGGACGTAGGCTGGCACCAGCGGTGTGGCTGTGAAGGTGGGCATAAGCGTGGGAGAGGCCGTCAGCGTTGCCGTCGGTTGTGGCGTCGCTGTGGGTGGCGCGATCAGCTGCGTCACAAAGTTGCAGGCCATCAAGGCCAATATCAAAAATCCAAAAATGATCCGTTTGGTTCTCATGAATTACCTGTAAAGCGCAAGTGACTGTCACCTGTTTTCATTCAATCACTGTCACGGGCCCAGTCTTTTACACGTTCGAAAAGTTCCGATAACGGCTTCAAGTCTGAAACTGCCACGGCCAGGTTCTTCGTGCGGGTGCGGTCATACTGAAAGACACGAGAACCCGGCAGAACCGCACTGGCATTCCGGCTGAATTCCTCGCGGGTGAGATAGCCAGCCAGTAAAATGTCGATGCCGTAGACCCAAATATTACCCCAATCCATGGGACTGATGAGATGGGTCTCTTGTAATGCCGAGCTGTGGATCGCGAGCCGGGTCTCGGGCTGGGTATCGATGTGAAGATAGGCCAGCGAGAAGAAGCCTTCCTCTACTTTGACTGGCGTCCGTGGCAGCACGCGTACTTTGACGGACCGCATCTCGCGCCCCGCGTCTTGCCCGCCCATCTCGACGGTTTGAGGCGCCTCTGATTCCGATTTCAAGAGCAGCGCCCCAAGCGGATTCCAGCTCCCGGGCCGCGTCCATGACTGCGGCATGGCATGGATCAGATAATGCGGCTGTCTCCCGGCGATAACCTTGTTCAAATCCTCGCGTGAGGCAGCGACCAGGCCTGATAAGAACGCGAAGAGATAAAGGTCGTTGGCGGAATGACCCTCCGCCGCGTGCTGGTCAGACGGCACCAGCGCGGGTGCCTCCAGCACGATTTGCGGATTGCGCTTCATCTCCGAGATTTGCTGGCGATACGTGATGAGGAAGGATTTGAGGTCACATCGTCTGCCACCCAGTGACACATCATACCGGTCCGGGTCGGTGAACGGCGTCGCGCCCAGCACATCGAAGGGAATGTCCTGTTCCGAAAGATATCGTCGAAACGCCAGTTCCACTGCCACGCCCGCCACGATCCTCCGCAAACGGTCATACGGCGAGCCACCCATGCGGTTGTAGGTGTATGCCAGTGAACGGACCGCGTACGCAATCCCACCCTGGGTCAGGTCAAGCGTGTAGGGGAGGTGGATGAAATCAGAGGCGGAGATCATATTCTGTATCGCGTAATTCGTACTGCGTAATTCATCAGCGGACTGTCATCCTCCTGAAGGGACGCCGGGACGGTGTGAGCGAAGCGAAGAATCTCTGACACTGTCGAAGAGACCCTTCACGAACGTTCAGGGCGACATTTCAAAGGGAGGTAAACGAAATCAGGTGAGGAGATCATTTATGAACTACGAAAATTTTAGTTTGGAATGAGCCAGCTTGCTGGCGACCGAAGGTGCAGTAGCAAGCTCCTGCATTCCAACTTCACTCATTCCTAAATTGCAAACAATAATGATGGAACGTATTGCTCACCCACGCCGACCCCAACCCAAACGGCGCCAGGCGTTGGTTATCCTGCACCCAAATGCGCTCATCCTTCAATGTATAAATCTTGCCGAGTTCGCGACCCAAATCCCATGCCAACGGGTAGATTTTCCCGCCTTTCTTCACGTTCTTCACGATAATTGTGAGATACGCCTTTTCCCGTAGTAACGACTTCAGTCGTTTATAGATATCGACCAACCCCTCCAAAAACGTTTCATAATCCTTGATATTCCCCATGTCATTTGGATCATCTGAGTAATGGACGTCCATACCGTCCGAGCCGCGGCGTTTCTTTTGCGTTTGGGCTCCTTTGGCATGCAGCATATCCCAATACGGCGGACTCGTGACCACATAATCAATGATCGGTAAGCTGTAGGTGCTTGCCAATCGTGCGTCGCCATTGATAATGAGAGATTGGAGAGTAGAGACCGAGTCGCCAAGAGCTGCGCGTTCCTCCTCAATGATCTTTGTGGCGATCTTGGCGTATTTTGGATTCAGCTCGATGCCATAACTGTTTCTTCCCGCGCGCAAGGCCGCGACAAGAGTCGACCCGGTCCCTGCCATGGGGTCGAGCACGGTCTCGCCTTTTTTGGTGAAGAACTCGATGAATTCCTGGGCCATCGTCTCAGGAAACTTGGCCGGATGCACCAGCACTCCCTTCTTGCGCGGCGGCGGGTTATGGATGAACCACGATTTCTGGAATTTCAGCCATTCTTTGTTGGTGAGGTTGTTTAATTTATTGCTGGGCATAGTTATGCTCTTACGCAGTACGGAATACGCAACACGTGCTTCGCGGATACTGAGTATATTTCCGTGTGTGTTGCGTGATCGAATTAGGGGCCAGGCGTCCTCGTCGGTGCGATGTATTCTACTTCATACACGCTTAAATCTGAAAACGTAATCGTGACCGGCGTATCTCCCTTCGAATGTACGAACACCCCGAACGCGCCGCTGGGGAAGGTCTTTTCGAATACACTGAATTGATAACGTCCGTTGAGAAAGAGCCGCATCTCGCCGCCCACGGCCCAAATGCCAATTTCCACTTCACCCGGCGGGCCGAGTGGAACATCTCCGCTGGCGGTGGGTTCAAGCAGCGTCAGCCGCTCACCCGATTTGATCCTTTCCACGGTGATCAGCCCGTTGCAGGTCAGGTTGAATCGATAGAACGAATTTCCCGTGGAGCGGATCAGCAGGCCGTAGGTATCGTCCGCACGGCATAAGCCGATCCGTGCGGTGAGCTCAGCGTAGAAGTTTCCGAAGCTCATGTCACGGCGCAGGCTGGCAACGGAGGTACCCGGCTCGACCGCCAGGATGAGTTGTTTGTTCCTGAGGAGTACGCTGGCCTGTTCGGACGCGACCATATCCCAGGCCTTTTTGTCGGTGAACGGATCGCGCAGGATCACTTCTCCAATGCCGGGACTCATCTCCGGGGTGGCGGTGTAAGTGGGAATCGCATTCAGCGTAGGCGTGGCGGATGGCGGGAACCAGACGATCGTCGCAGTCGGAGGCGGTGTTTCGGAGGGAAGTGGCGGTTCTGTGGCAGGGGAGGCTTCGAGGGGCAGGCAGGCTGCGAGAAGGAATGTCATTGCGAGCCTTAGGGAAGCAATCCCCGCGTGAATGAGGAGATTGCTTCCCCACTTTGTGGATCGCAATGACAGAGAAAATGATCGTCGCATGAACGAATGACAAACGTCGTGACAGATTTGTTTCAAGGGTGTTGTAAAATAATCAAAAACATCCTACGGCTTCGAGCAGGATAGTGTGCCAGATTGTACTGTATGTTCGATTCAGGACAAATCTCATATCCATATCAACGCGGTGCGATGTAACACAAGGAGACTCTATGACCGAACATCGGGTGCTGGTGACAGGTGCGTGTGGTGAGATTGGGCAGGCTTTGGTTCAGGGATTGGCCAGTAGAGGCTGTTATCGAATCGTGACATCGGATCTCGCTCCACTACCCGACGGCATCCAGGGCATGTCGGCAGAGCATGTGCAGGGGGACCTGGTCTATAAGATCAAAACCTTTTATGATTACGACTTCGATGTGATCTTTCATCTGGCTGCCTCGCTTTCATCGAAGGCGGAGGTGGCGAGTGAGGAGGCGCACCGCATCAATGTGGAAGGGACGATGCAGTTGTTGATGCTGGCGGCCTATCGTTCGGAGAAATACAAGAAGTCGGTGAAGTTTCTCTTTCCCAGTTCGATTGCGGCGTATGGCATGGGGAGTCTGGATGTGAAGAAATCAGCGGGCGCCGTCATGGAGGAGGATTACAACACACCGCAAACGATGTATGGATGCAACAAACTCTATTGCGAAAAATTGGGAACGTATTACAGCAAGTACTACGGTCAAAAGTATTTGGATGCAAACCCGCCTCACATGCTGGACTTTCGCTCGATCCGTTTCCCAGGCCTGATCTCAGCCTTTACCCTGCCCAGCGGCGGGACAAGCGATTATGGACCTGAGGTGCTGCACGCCGCGGCACAAGGCAAGCCGTATGCCTGTTTTGTGCGCGCCGATACGAAGATATCGTTCATGGCGATGCCCGATGCGATCAAATCGCTGTTGATGCTGCTGGATGTGCCGCGCGAGGAGTTGAGCCATCAGGTATATAACATTGCCGCCTTTGCCATCACGGCAGGAGAGTTCCGTGACCGCGCCCTGAAGGCTTTCCCTGGCGCGCAGATCACTTTTGAGCCGAACCCGCGCCGGCAGGGCATCGTCGATTCCTGGCCCGAAGATGTGGATGATTCACGGGCGCGCCGCGATTGGGGCTGGAAACCTGATTATGATGTGGATCGTTTCTTCGATGATTATTTCTTGCCAGAGATTCGGAAACGATATAACAGGTAGGGGCGACCCACCCATGGCATCCATGACGAAGGTTGGCAAGATCATCTGTCATTGATCACTCTCGCTTATCCCTGACAGGTTGCCCCTACGGGTTGATGATCACATCCCTGATATAATCCCCGCCGATGAAAATTCAAAGCGTCTTCTTTATTGCCATTTTTATTCTTGCCATATTGCTCGTGGGCCTGTCCCTGCCTGCCAACTCTGCCGTCGCCGCGCCACCCGCCCAGGGCTTCGTCACATCCACACCTGGCCCAGATGGCCGGATAATGTATACGGTGGTGGCCGGGGATAATTGTTCCAGTGTTGCCTTTCAGCATGGCATCACTGTGCAACAGCTGCGTCAATACAATACACGGCTGGATGACGAGTGCACGCTGACCATCGGGCAGCAGATCATCGTTGGGCTGGTGCAGCTGGAGACCGGTCCCACTGCCGGGCCTTCACCCACGCCCGAACAGCCAATCTTCACTCCCACTCCGTTTACCGGCACGACCGAAGTCTGCGTGTTGTTGTTCGAGGATATGAACGGCGATGCCCTGCGCCAGGAAACCGAGTTTGGCATTGACGGCGGCGCGGTCAGCCTCACAAACCTGAACGGCTCCTATTCCCAGACACAAAACACCACCGCGGATGTGGATCCTGACACCACCGAACCCATCCGGACCTGCTTCGGCGATGTCCCGCCGGGGGAATACAACGTCAGCATGGCGGTACCAGATGCGTACAATCCCACCATGCAGGTGAGCTACACGATCACGGTCCAGGCCGGTGACCGTGCGTCGGTTGACTTTGGTGCGCAATCCAAGACAGATACATCTGACCCGGCCGCGCCGGCAGCGGGGAATAATCGTTCCTCCGGGCTGGGCCTGGCGGGACTGCTGTTGCTGCTTGGCGGCCTGGGGCTTGGATATTATGCCTATCGCTCCAACCAGCCAAAGAGCAAACTAAAAGGCAGCCCGCTGGATAAGAGATAGAAAGTCAAGGCCGCCGCAATGCGGTCTCATTCATCTTTCATCCTTCAGAATTCACACCTGCACTTGTCCCTTGGGACGGTGCAAGTGTCCTTTCACTCACCCCATCGGGTGCTTCATAGGTTGTCCGCCGATTAAATGCATATGCAGATGGAAAATGGTCTGCCCGGCATTGGGACCGGTATTCGTGATGAGCCGATAACCGGTTTGATCGATCCCCTCACTTTTTGCCAGTTGACCTGCCACTCTATAGAGATGACCCACAAGTTCTTCATCGCCGCTTTCGAGTGTGTTGACGGAGGCAATATGCCGGTTGGGTACGATCAGGATGTGGGTGGGTCCCACCGGGTTGATATCGCGAAAGGCAGTGGCCTGGTCATCCCGGAAGACGATGGTCCCCTTGATTTCGCCCGAAACAATTTTGCAGAAGAGGCAAGAGTCGCTCATAATGGTTCTCCTGGAAGGCACGAAGGTGGAGTTAACCCAATTTAACCACAAAGGAGATAAAGGGTCACGCAGGAAAAAATCAAAAAAAGCCCTTTGTGCCCCTTCGTGGTAACGATTTTCCGTGAAAAGGATGAGACCAGAGCAGGATATGAAAGTTATTAGAAATATCTTACTATCTCAGGGCATCCAAGGAATTGGCGATATAATCTCGCGCATCTACATAGTGCCGCATGCATGTTCTTCATGCATGAGACAGGCGGCCAAAGGAAAGAATTAGAACTATGGACCCAACCACCCTCATCATTTTCATCCTTGCCTTTGCGGGCATGGTGATCATTCACGAGCTCGGCCATTTCGTCGCGGCGCGCTTGTGTAATATTGAAGTAGAAGAGTTTGGCATCGGTTTGCCCACCCCAGGTGCGCTCACGCTCTGGACGAGCAAAGGTTATTTCTTATTGAGAAACGGCAAACGGATCGAAATCCCGGCCAACTTCAAGTTTCCACTGAGTTGGAACAAATTGGTTGACCAGGAAGTAAAGCTTTTTGTGGATCAAGAGGATGGGCGTTATATTCTGCGTTCGCTTGAGTTTGTCAAATCCACAGAGACAAAAGGACCCTCAACCGGTCCCCTGGCATCCGGGCATATCTATGTGGATCAAGGCGGTAAAGTCGTAGAGCCTCCGGCGGCTGAACGCACAGCTTCACAGGAACTGGTGAAGTTCGGCAAAGGTCAGGGCGCCGAACAACTGGTAGGTGTTGTTGCCGAGGTGCACCCCGGCACGAGATTCACCCTGAACTGGCTCCCGCTGGGCGGTTTTGTGCGTCCCAAGGGCGAGAACGA
>DASTOH010000312.1:0-13132 GCA_035720235.1 Anaerolineales bacterium
AATTACCAAATGGAGAAATACCTCCCTCTTATACGCATACGGGTGAATACGAGATCCCCATTGGGAATGACAAGTATCATCCCGGACGTTTTTTCGCAATAAATTCTTATTTCTTTCATATATTTTTTCGTCCAGAGGCCACTCATGAGAGAATTTGGAAAAAATTCATCCAGAGAGTACCGTTGCTAATTCCTGGTGCAACCCAACTGCATCGCATGAAGCATAAGGTAACTATTAAGGCATCAAACATTAACACGCTTCAAGCAAATAAAGACTTTCTAAAATCACATGAGTCAGCATATCTAAAGTGGAAATCAACTAAACAAAATTAAATACAACAAGGTAAATTGGAGGAACAGACTTTGAAAATCATCGCATGCATCAAACAAGTCCCGGACTCGGAGGCGAAAGTCAAGGCCGAAAGTGGGCAGGTCACATGGGGGGACGCGCCGCTGGTCATCAACCCATTCGACGAGTACGCAGTCGAAGGCGCGCTCCAGCAACGAGAGGCACAAAGCGGCACGGTCACCGCGTTGTGCATCGGACCGGAATCCGCGAAGGAGGCGCTCAAGCACGCGCTCGCCATGGGCGCGGATGACGCCATCCTCGTTTCAGACCCCGCGCTCAACGAAATCGACACGGTCGGCGCGGCGCGCGTCCTGGCCGCGGCGATCAACAAAATCGGCGGCGTGGATATGGTCATTTTTGGGAGACAGACACTCGATAGCGGGTCAGGTCTCACCGCCGCGCAGACGGCCAGATTCCTCGGGTGGCCGCTGCTTGCGTTGGCCGGGCAGATCAAAGTCGACGCGAGCAGCGTAAGCGTCGAACGAGTCATCGAAGAGGGCCGGCAATCTGTCTCAGCCAAATTGCCCGCCGTGCTCAGCGTCGTCCAAAGCATTGGTGAGCCGCGCTACCCGTCGTTCATGGGCATCCGCAAGGCATCCAAGGCCACCATCCCGGTGTGGTCACTGGGCGAGCTTGGAATAGCCGCGCCCGCGCCTGCCGTCACGCGCAGTGAGTTGATGAACCCACCTGAGCACGACACGACCATCGACATCATCAGCGGTGAAAGCCCCGCCGAAATCGCCGACAAGCTCGCCGACAAACTCATCGCGGAGAAAGTGCTATGAAATCGCTCGTATACATTGACCACTTCAAAGGAGATGTGCAACCGGCTTCGTGGGAGGCGCTCGGCCTCGCGAAAAGTTTTGGGACGGCGCTGGCCGTGGTCTTCGGCTCCGGCGTGGACGCGGTAGCGCAAACCGCGGTGGAATATGGCGCGGATGAAGTACTGGTCGCGGACGATCCGGGTCTGTTGGATTTTCGCGCCGAGGCGTATGCCGCGACACTGGCCGCGCTCGCTTCCCGCTCCGCGCAAGCCCCAGATTTGATCCTGTTCCCCACTACGACTCGTACCCGCGAGCTCGCCGCCATGTCCGCGGTGGACCTGAACACCAATGTCATCACCGACGCTGTGGGCATCGAAGTGGACGGCGATAAGGTCGTGGTTACACGCCCGATTTACGAAGGCAAGTTATTCGAGAAAATGACGTGCTCCAGCAATCCGCAGTTGGTGACCATCCGCGGACGTGCCTTCCCTAAACCGGAACAGCAGGCCGGCAAAAGCGGAACGATCACAAAGGTCGAAGCGAAGACCGATGCGCTCACAAGCGTTGATGGGTACAGCGTCGCCGCGGTCGGTGTGAGTCTGAGCGATGCCGGAGTCATCGTCTCGGGTGGACGAGGCGTATCGAACAATCCATCGCTGCAACCTCCGGCCGGACTCGATGAGAAACAAGCCGAGATCTGGCGCGCGCAGCAGGGCTTCGCGCTCATCACCGAATTAGCCAACGTGCTGGGCGGCGCGGTCGGGGCCTCGCGCGCAGCCGTAGATGCGGGTTACATCCCTTACACCAACCAGGTTGGGCAGACCGGCAAAGTCGTTGCGCCTGATCTGTATATCGCCTGCGGAATCTCCGGCGCGATCCAGCATCTCGCAGGGATACGCTCGGCGAAGATGGTTGTCGCCATCAACAAGGACGCCGATGCGCCGATCTTCAAACAAGCGCGTTATGGTGTGGTTGGAGATTTGTTCCAGATTGTCCCGGCATTGACGGAGGCGTTCAAGAAGAAGTTGGGCAAATAGGCAGGGAAACAAGTAGACACGTAATCAGGGCCTCCTATGATGCAAGGAGGTCCGGTTTTTTATAATGGAATCAACACTCAAAATTGGAGTTCCCATGAAAAAATACAATCTCGGAATCATCGGTGCGGGGATGTATGGCAAGGTGTTGATGCAGCATTTTCAGAAGGATGAACGTGCGAACATCCTTTGGGTCAATAGCGCCAGCGAAGCGACGACAAAATCCGCGGCAGAGGAATTTGGCATCGAGAAATGGACGCTGGACTATCGTGATATTTTGGATGGCGCCGCCAAACCGCTCATGACCGTACAGCGCGCGGCCAAGCACATGGAGATCTTGTTCAGGATTATGGAAGGGTAAGGAGAAGCCGTAACCGTCCCGAAGGCTTCTCGGCCGGACTGGGTTCAATCGTTCAAACCTTCGGGACATTGATTAAATATTTCTCTTACGAAATTTTTATCCTCCGGGAATAAAATTCGTTTCTGTATCAAGCTGAAATTCACCATCCATACCGGAGACAACCATGACGGACTCGAACACCTCACAAAATCTCGTCGAAAAATTCTCATTTAAAGCAGAAACTAAACAACTACTGAACATCCTGATCCACTCGTTGTATAAGGACCGCGAAGTATTCCTGCGCGAGCTGCTCTCCAACGCATCCGACGCTCTCAACCGCATGCGCTTTGAGACGGTCACCAACCAGAATGTACTTGATCCACAGGCGGAGTTGAAGATCCACATCAAGGCGGACAAGGACACCCGCACGCTGACGATCCAGGATACCGGCATCGGTATGACTCACGAGGAGATCATCGAAAACCTGGGTACCATCGCCCAATCGGGGGCACGCAAGTTTATCGAAGCCACCAAGGATAAAACGCTGGATTTCTCGCAGGTCATCGGTCAATTTGGGGTGGGATTCTATTCCGTGTTCATGGTGGCAGAATCGGTGCGGGTCACATCCAGGTCCTATCGCCCAGACGCAGAGGCGGTGAGCTGGTATGCCACTGGGGATGATAATTTTGAGGTCGCCGCGGCAGAGATGGCTGAGAGGGGGACGCGGGTTGAGGTCAAGCTCAAGGAGGATGCCGCGGAGTTCGCGGAAGACTTCCGTCTCCGAAATATCATCCACAAACATTCCGATTACATCGGCTTCCCCATTTATATTGGCGATGGCAACGCGCCGGTCAACAAACAGACGTCGCTGTGGCGCACGCCACGCAAGGATGTGACCGAGGAACAATACAAGGATTTTTATCGCCAGACCACGCTCGATTATGAAGAACATCTCCTGCACATCCACATGATCACCGATGCGCCTGTGCAGTTGTATGCGATGCTGTTTATTCCCGGCAAAGCGGAGCGCGGCATCCTTGCCTTGCGCAAGGACGATGGGCTGAAGTTGTACTCGCGCAACATCCTGATCGACGAGTACAACAAGGATCTGCTGCCTGACTATCTGCGCTTTGTGCAAGGCGTGGTGGATTCGGAGGACCTGCCACTCAACGTCTCCCGAGAGACTGTTCAGTCCAGTGGGTTTATGCCCAGGCTAAAAAAGGTGCTCACCAACCAGGTCATCAAGGAATTGGAAACGCTGGCAAAAAATAATGCAGAAAAATATCAAACTTTCTGGAAAGAGTTTGGTGGCTACCTGAAACAGGGCATTGCCTCCGGCCCGGCGGATACAGATAATCTTAAGCCATTGCTGCGTTTCAAAACAAATTTGAATCCGGAAACCTGGTCTTCGTTAGATGACTATATCTCCCGGCTGAAGGAGGGTGAAAAGGTCATCTATTACATCATCGGCGATGATCCGAAATCTGTGTTGCGCAGCCCGCACCTGGATTACTTCAGCACGCAGGGTACGGAGGTGCTGCTGTTCACCGACCCGATGGATTCGTTCATGCTGATGGGCTTGCACAAGTACAAAGAGTATGAGTTCAAAAATGTCGCCCAGGCTGAAGTCGATACGAGCAAGCAGGCCGAGACCAAGGATGAAGCGGAGAAAATCCCAGACGCAGATTTCAACTCACTGATGGAACGTTTCAAGCAGGTGTTGGGGGAACGCGTAACGGGTGTCCGCGCAAGCAACCGCCTTTCGCAATCGGTGGCGCGGCTGGTTGACCCGGACGGGACACTCAACCCCGAACTCCAGCGCGTGTACCGCATGCTGGGCAAGGAGTATGAAATTCCCAAGAAAATCCTGGAGTTGAATCCCTCTCACAACATTTTGAAGAACCTGCTCAAGCTGGAATCTGGCTCTGAGCTGCAAACCGCCATCATCGAACAAATCTACGATAGCGCACTGTTGGTGGAGGGATTACATCCCGATCCATCGAGCATGGTGTCACGCGTGCAGCAGATCATGGACGCCGCGCTGGCGAAGCACTCTTCAGAGTAGACGTGGTGCGGGATACCATCCCGCACATACTTGAAATGGCGGGATGACATCCCGCCCTACGAAACATTTATGGACTCAGATTCAGAACTTACCCTTGCCCACCTCATCCGTAACACGCGGACTGCCGCGCTTGGAACCATCCATGACGGCGAACCAAATCTCGCCATGGTTGCGGTAGCTATTGAAGAGGACTTTTCTGCCTTCTATATTCACGTGAGCAAGTTGGGCAAACATACCCGAGACATGGAAAAGGATCCGGAGGTGAGCCTGCTCCTTACCGAAGCGGACGATGGCCGCGCCGACCCGCAAACTCTGGCGCGCGTCGCGATCCAGGGGACAGCGGATGTACTTCCACGCAACGCATCGGACTACCCCCGGGTCAAAAACATCTATCTCACGCGTTTTCCCGAAGCGGAAAACCTATTCAGCCTGGGTGATTTCAATTTGTGGCGAATCAGCCCCAGGGGCGGAAGGTTCGTGGCTGGGTTTGCTCGCGCTTTCAACCTTGTGCCAGAGGCGCTGGCAAAAATCTCCACCCTGTGAACGCTGTTCGGCAAAGGCTGGTTTGATTCAGAGACTCAACACATAAAAGCGACTCTCACGAATGACCTCATAGCCCAAATCAGTGTAGAGGTTCAAGGCATTTCGATTCTTAGCGCGAACGCCAAGGTGGGCCTCTGCGAGCCCATTTTCCCGGAGATGCCGCAGACCGCTGGTAATCAGCGTCCTGGCCACATTTCTTCCCCGCCAAGCTGGTAAAACAAAGATATATTCCGTATACCCTATCTTGTTTCCAGTTTTCTGATTTTCTGCTTCATCCCAAAACAATGCTACATTGCCAATCAGCTGATCATTGTGGAAAGCCGCCATTGTGGTTCCAACGGACCACTGCGGTGACAGCATAAAGTATTGCCAATCACCCAACTCAATGGGCGCTTCAGGGAAACATAAATTGCGAGCATTGATATAGGCGCGCTGCTCGGCATCACTCTCCATTCGCCACGGACATATGGTCACGCCCTCCACAGCCGGAAGATGTGGGATATCCAGCAACAGATTGCGCCGCATGATGTAAACGCTTTCCGTGTGCTGACAGCCCTTTGAAAGAACGTACTCAATGCTGGCGGCCTCGGATGAGGAGTAATCAAAGGTAAGATGGATGGGATGTCCTGGAAACGGATCGGTGATTTCGCGCGCACGGAGGAGGATTCGGTCAAAGAGCTGATCCTTGATCGCAGACGGCGCATCAGACATAGGGTGGGCCTTGATCTCCACCCAAAGCGTGTGCGGCAACTTAGACTCATCACGCATCAAAACCGGATAGAGCGGCGCGTACCCGGTCATTTTCCCACCTTCGTCAAAAGCACAAAATACATTCCCTCCATGTTCAAAGCCCGGCGAGAGATAGGCTTCACCAGGAACGACCTGGGCCTCAGGATACACTTTGGAATAAGCGTTTTGCAGGTCAGCAACATAGGCAAGATCGGAATACGTGAAAGTTCTGATGGAATATTTTGTCATTCAATTCATTTCTTGTGAATTCGGAAATCACCGCGGTAGCGCAGACTTTCAGGCAAATTCAGCCTGCAGCACATTTAGTTCGATCCAGTGAAAATTCTGGTCCTGCAATACCAATAGATAAATAACCACCTCAGGTAAGACCAATAAAACTTCAGGCGAGGTGATTGTAGCGCAATCACCTCGCCTGTAGAGGTGACATAAATCACACCATCTCCCAGTTCAGGCGCGGGGAGAAAGGTGCTTTCCGTCTCGAAGGCCCACAACTCTTCACCCGTAACCGCATCCAGCGCGTACAGGTGACGCTTGCCCAATTGCCTACGGAGTCAATACCGTATACATTATGAATTTGTCATCTGTTTTTCTTGGGGAGTGATTCTTAGATACGTGTCAACCTTCTCCCCAATCCAACCCGTAACCAAATGATACAACGCGTAGAGTTCGAGGGCAAAGGGCAGGTAGCCGCCATATCCCAGCAGCGGCATTTCGAAGACATGCAGCCAATCACCCGATGGGACGTGATAGACCCACTTGGGATAGGAATAGTAATTCCACATCTCCCAGAAGAAGGCAGTCAGCAAAACACCCAACCACAGGGAAATGACGGGACGCCAATCGCCGGTTTGAGTCCAATCGGCGAGGGAGCGGTTGCCGAGCCAGACGTTGATCGGTTCCAGGATAAAGTAGAGGGACAGCCAGAGAAAGGGAAAGAAAACTTCGGGCCACAGTAAAAGCAGGAGGAGCATGATCCAGCCCAGGGCAAAGAAGGAAGCGGTCGTCCGTTTGTCAGTCCCAATTTTGAGTCCGCTTTTGAGTCGCTTCACAAAGTCAAAACTCGCAATAAATTCGGCGCTTCCAAACACCGCCGGAATAACTGTGGTGAAGCTCAACGTCGTCCAAAAGAAATATTGCAGAGGAGTGAAGATCTCCACACCCAGGTAATCCCAGTTCTGCGTGCGGAGGTTGAGCAGCTCGAAGATCCACCACACTGGCGCAGAGAGCAGGAACAGACCGATATATTTACGCCAGCTGCGCGTGAGCAGCGATGTGCCCGTGCGCCAGAATACCAGGCCGTCGATGGTGAGACAATAGCCCAGCCACAACGGGAAGAAGCCCCAATGTGTGCGCGGACCGGTTAAGGTCCAGTTGAGGATCCAGAAGATGATGATGAGGCTTAGCCCGAGCCAGCCATGAATTGGAAATCTGGATTTTTCATTCTCGACAGCTTTGGATTTGATATTGGTTGTCATGGCCCAAGTGTACACTTACATAGTGCCGCATAGTTAAGTAAACTTCAATTTCTGAATCCGTCTCAGAAAACAGTTCAAAAAGTTTACTTATTATAATGAGACAAGCGGTAGAAAACAAAATGTGGGGGTACATGCGTATCTGCCGTTGCACATAATACAAAGCCAGAACTACTCACTTGCTGCAAGGAGGAAATTAGCTCTTGACAATTTAGTATATATGTACTAAATTAGTATAACTATACTAATTTCTCTGAAGTGCATATGTCCCCCAAAACCTATAAACCTTCACACCAGACCAAAGACCAAATCATTCAGAAAGCCATTGAGATGTTCAACGAACATGGCACTGCGAGAGTTTCATTGAATTCCCTGTCAGAGGCAGTCGGTATTAGTGCAGGCAATTTGCAGTATCACTACCGCAGCAAGGATGCGATACTCCGCGCCATTCTGGAGGTCATGTTCAGTGATTGGAACTCGGTATACCAGGAGATGGCCGCGCCATCGTTCACGCTGGATGCACTTCGCCATACCCTTGAAATCAATTTCAAACTGGTTTGGAAGTACCGTTTCTTTTACCGTGAACTGGCCGCTTTATTGCGTAACGATAAGGTCCTTGCCAAACGTTATGCCGCCATTCAAGAGCAGAGACTCACAGAACAGGAAATGCTCACGAAAGAGATGGCAAGAGCGAGTGGAGCCCGACCGATGAGCAAAACTGAACTCCGCAATATGATCGTTATCGGCTGGATATTGAGCAATTCATGGCTGTCTTATGTTGAAAGCACGGGTCAGCCCGTCGATGAATCCGTGATGCATGAGGCTGTTGAAGTCCTGCTTCAGTATTACAAACCTTATCTGGAGGCACAATAAAATGAAACTTTCACGCAGAGGTTTCCTCAAACTTGGTGGCGTGACGGTTGTCTTTGTGGCCGGGGGCACGGTACTGCGCGCTATCGATCAGGGTGTATTCAGCGTTGGAAAAGGCATTGCCTATGAGCCATGGACCAACTGGCGCGACGCAGCGACATCAACCGAACGGATCGTAGCCGCAGGCATTCTCGCATCCAACCCGCACAATTCGCAACCCTGGATCTTTCAAATTTCCGATTCATCGATTGATCTATTCGCAGATCGCGAACGGCAGATCGGTGTAATCGATCCTTTTTTGCGCGAAATGTACATCGGCCTGGGCTGCGCGGTGGAAAACATGCTGTTAGCCGCGGAAGCGGAAGGATTCTCCCCCACAGTCCGACTCCTATCAGATCCTGCGGATGAAACCCACGCGGCGCATATTGAACTTGCCCAATCTACTCCCCATCCATCCGATCTGTTTTCCGCCATTCCAAACCGGCACACAGATCGGGGTGCATACGACACTACACGCTCGATCGCACCCGAAATCTTTGAGAAGATCGAAGCATTGATCACCGAAGCAGATTTGCGTTTGTTCTGGTACAAAGATGAAACAGCCCGTGCACTGTTCAGGCAGGTCGCAGTTGATTCAGCCGAAGCTTTGATCGCCGATGAGCAGCAAAGTATGGACAGTCATGCCTGGTGGCGACAGGATTGGGATCAACTGCAGGAAAGGGCCGATGGCATCACCCTGGATGCGCAGGCGCTTGGACCCATCACACCGATTGCTAAAATTTTCCCTGATCTTTCACGCCAGCAAAATGATGCGGCTTTTGTGAAAAACGTGCGCGAGATCATGCTCCCTACTGCCGCGGCTTTTGGGATGCTGGCCGTAAAGAACCGTAACGACAATACGCAGCGCCTGAACTGCGGACGCGCCTGGGAACGGATCCATCTCTGGGGCACAACCCAGGGACTTGCAATGCAGCCGTTGAATCAAATGTGCGAAAGAGTGGACCGTGAAATCCAACTTGGAAGCGAGCCTGTGATGGGAAATGCGGTCAGCGCGTTGGTGAATGACGAGTCATGGCATGCGATCATGCCTTTCCGCCTGGGATACCCCACGCAGAAGACAAATCCCAGCCCGCGCCGGGGACTGGAAAAAGTTATCGCCTAAAGGACGAGGGCCCAACGCGCTCACAACTTCCTTCAGTAGACGTCAGTTCTTTTCGCGGTTTTCGTGCCAAGTCCAATATCTTGGGATTAGCTCGCTCTTCGTTAGCATTTTTCTAGGTTTACAACTTCACTGCAAAGAGCTAGTTGGAGGGAAATATTTTCACAGAAATATCTTCTTGCTCAAACGGTTTGGATAGAAGGTTGCCAGGCTGTCCTTTCAATGTCTGATTCAGGAAAGCCAATGTGTAAATTTGTATCATAGCCATGATGCGATCAGCCTGATTGGGAAGCGGCAAAAGAGAAGGCTGAAGCTGGGGACCGTCTGTAAAGCTATCATGTGATGCACCATGAATAACGACCCAGTAACTCTCAGCGGTGGATTCAAACTTCTCGATTAGCAATGGATGTAGTTGAGACTCTTTGGTAAGAAAAATAAAGGGTTGATTCGGTGGCGTTGCACCGTCATCCGTTGAAAAAGGACCACCTTTCTGCAAACCGTCAAAATTCAGACAGGCTTTAAAACGCGCATCAGCTTTGCAGGCTTCGGAGGCGGTAATCCCACCTAGGGAATGTCCGGCAATTGCCACATTGTTCAAATCCAAGATTCCGGCAAAGGGACGATTCGCATCTGCATTAATAGTTTCGAGTTGATTCAAAGCAAAGGATACATCGGCGGTCCGTACTTTGATCCGTTCTGCGGTATAGGCCTGATGAGCGCTCATACTCAGCGACCACTGAGCTTTGTTATACGGTGTAACGCTGCCATTTGACGATTCCACCGCCGCAACATCGTACGGATGATTGATTCCAACCACAATGTATCCATGACTGGTGATCTCACCGGCAAGGCTTGAGTAAAACTCAACGTTCGTGCCATTTCCCGGCGAGAGCAGAACTACCGGGAAGGGACCCTGATCTTTCACAGGTTCAGCATCCAGGTAGCTGTTCGAACGAACGAATTGGAGTCCAAACACCTCCCACGATTCAACTTCACCGCTTTCCCTCAAGGCCTCAGCTACCTTCGACAGACCGGGAAGGTATCCATCCTGCGTGCCCGTTCCCGGCCTTGCCGGATACCAGACCACGGCCATCACTTCGCGCGAGTCGTCCGGAGCGTCTGTTAGAGCTTCCGAGCGCGAGGAATCCACCCATCGAAAAATGGTTTGGCCCACCGTGTAGGGACCCGTCGGTGCTGGGAGTTCAAGCTGCAGGAAAAGGGACAACGTCAGGGCCATCAGAAAAAAGATGCCAAGAGGTAAGGCAAATTTCCAAAGTCGTTTTCTCATATTGATTTGACAAGAAAGAATGGATAAAGGTTTCCCCGGCTTACCCCTCCCGGGAGGGATTTATTATGGATTTATGTAGCTGGCCTGGACTTCCGGCTGGGCGGAAGGCTTTCCACTCTCGATCATGCTATTAATTCCCTTGTTGATATTTACTGCCCCTTATTCGAGCGGACTCTTCCTGGAATTTTTAGAACCTGAGCTTTGGAATGCATCGAAACTCAGTTAAAAGCGACAGGGCAACGTGCCAGTGTTTTTTTCAGTTTTGGAGTTGGGATGTCTGGCTGGCAAGATCGCGCCTACTCATATACCAACGCATCGCGGATGGTAAGCCGCGCCGCGTTTTGAGCGGGGATAATACTCGCAATCACGGAAATCACCGTCATCAAAGCAAGCCACATCAATACAGCCAGGATGGAAAAGATGTAATCCAGGGGTCTTGCAAGCAATGAAATCCCCAATGAATCGCCAAGCCATATGGCCAGCGGAATGGAACATGGAATGGCCACCGCCCAACTGATTAGACCAATCACCAAACTCTCTATGACAACTACGCGGCGCACGACCCCATTCTGCGCGCCAAGTGAACGCAGAATGCCAATCTCCCGTGTCCGCTCCATCACATTCAGACTCATCGTGATGGCGAGACCCAATCCGCCGACGATAGCGACCAAAACTACCATTGCCAGCAGGAGAATAATCACGATATCCAGTTGTGCGGCATTCGTCTCCTTGAGTTGTGTCGTCGTTTGAGAACCTACGACATCGAAATTTATAGTGTCAAGGCGTGCTAAAACTTTGGATTGCACCGTGGATTGAAACGCAGGATCAGAGCGTGTCGTTTGGATGACAAGCCGATTGGCAAGTCTATCCAGGCCCGTTGCGCTGGTAAGGTCATCGTAAAACACATAGGCCAGCGGGACAAGGCCACGTCCGCCCGAACCGACGATGGTCCACTGTTCTTCGCGGCCGGAAATATCCAACGTAATCACGGAGCCAACTTTCAGGGATGGGGAGAGGTCAAGAAAATCTGCATTGACGAAGATTCCACGCGTGGTATCCGGGGGCAGCCATTGGCCGTGAATCACACCCGCGCGCGCCATTTGCGTTCCTTCGGGAACGCCATACAAGACAATACTGCCACTCAAATGGTCATCATTGAATACCAGTCGTCCACGATCTACCGCCCAGGTTTCGACCGCGTGGACGCCCTCCAGTTTTATGGTTTCATTCTTAATTTTATTCACTGAATATGGTCTTACAAAGTCCACAGCGACATCGTAATTCAAGTCACCCTGGATTTCCTTCAATGCCTTCCGCATGGATTGGCGGATGCCGATAATAGCCATGAACATCGCGCCTGCCAGCAATAAGGCTACAAAGGTTAAAGCCAGCCGTCCTCTGCGGCGGAAGGTGTTACGAACGGACAGATTGACCAATTGTGGTAGTTCGCCCAACAAACCGAACCATCCCAGGCGCGCCGCCGTTTCAGGGTTGTAATTGCTGATCGCCTGGCGAATGGTAATCAGAGATCCAGAGAGTATCGGAAATAGCGAAGCCAGCAAGGGCACAAGCAAAGCGCTTAATGCTTGCAATACAAGTGTGATGGCTGGCAAACTGAAATGCTCAATATTGAAGTTCAGGCTCGCGGCTACACCGTCTGCAAGGAAGTAGGCACCAATCAGACCCATGGGAATGGCAAGCAGGAGAGCCAGTGCGCCAAACAAAAGCACTTGCTGAAAATATAAGGACATGGTCTGATGAGTACGCCCACCCAGCGATTTCAAAATGCCAATCTGCGGAATCTGCTGGGACATGATCGCAGACATTACGCTCGTAATGAGAAACGCGCTCAGGATCAGAGTCAAGACGCCCAAGGCATTGAGAATGAACAACACCGAAGACATATTATCGCCGAGGGCATATTTATTTGGCACAGGCACCGACGCACTCAAAACCTGATAGCCCGCCTCTTCCAGATCTTCTACCAGTCCTGTCGTTTGAAACTCCACTTCGTTGCGGGCGTTTGCATTTGTAAAGATGACCAGGAGCTGGTTGTATTCATTGTCAAAGTCCAACGCATCGGCAGTTTCAAGTGAAATATAGCCCAGTCCTGAAAGGTTGAGCTGGGAAGGCAAATGGGAAAGGTCATTTACAAAGCCATCCACTTTAAGCGCATGGATATCCCCATTGAGCAATTGCAATTGTATCGAATCACCCACTTCCATCACGTTTTTTAGCGAACGTTCGAGCAAAATCGTATGGATGGGAGGCGGCAAAAGCACCCTGCTATCCAGAGTCAGCTTGTTGATGGCGATGGAATTGAAATCGGGGAGAGTATAAATCTCGAAGCTGAGCCAGGTATCGGGTCCGGATAAGACCCGTGCCCGATCTACGCGTCTGGCTTGCGCGGAGGCAACAGAGTCCATTGCCCCTATATGGTTCAACAGACCATCATCAAAAGGGGAAAGGGACAATATGGCATGGGCAGGTTGCGTGCCA
>DASTOH010000313.1:0-30476 GCA_035720235.1 Anaerolineales bacterium
CCAACAATTTCGCTACCTGCTCCATCCGTCTTGTGCTACACTCCATTTTGAGCCTCCGGGTTCGGTTTGTTGTCGTCCAAACCCAAGCCTATCTCAGAGGCTCACTCTTGCCTACTCATCTACATACTTTTAGTGCACCCGGGCGCTGGGCGTTGACGCTGGCTGTGCTGGGTTTGGGACATCGCTTCTTGAACCGCACAAATCATGTAGTGCGTTATGCGAGTGAAGCGGCGATGCCTTTCTATTTGCTGCACATGACGTTCAGCGTGTTGACAGGATATTTTGCAATTCAACTTGATGCGCCTGTGATGCTCAAATATCCATTGATCGTTTTGGTTGCCACTGGTCTGACGTTGGTCGCTTACGAATTGATACGTCGCTGGAATGTGACGCGCTGGTTGTTCGGTATGAAGTCCATCAATAAAGCCATGCCTGTCGCATCGAATGCGAAACTCGAAAGGCAGGCGTTTTAATATTCATCTGATCTTCATGGCCATGGTCAAGATTCACTACTTCTTCTTCGGCAATCTCGGCAGTCTCAAATTCGGGCGCCTGTCAAACTTCGGAAGCCGCGGCGGGTTCTTTTTCATCAATTTCAGGATTTCCTCGATGGAGCGCTCAAGCTGCGCGTCTCGGCCGGCGGCGTAATCCTGCGGCGTGTTGTCAATTTCAATATCCGGATCGGTGCCATAGTTTTCCACGCCCCAGCCAACATCTTCAAACCAGAAGGAGAATTCCGGCTGCGATGTGAGCGAACCATCCACGAGCGCATGACGGGGCCAGATTCCGACCACGCCGCCCCAGGTGCGCTTCCCGATCAATGGTCCGATGCCCATCATTTTGAAGCCGTGCGAGAAGATATCGCCATCGGAACCCGCGAATTCGTTCGTCAGCGTCACAACCGGACCCAGGACTGACTCGGGCGGGTAAGGATAGGGTTCTTTTCCCCAGCGCGAAATATCGTACCCGATCCGGCGGCGCAGCAATTTTTGCAGGAGCAAGGGCGAGACGTGCCCGCCGCCGTTATAGCGGATATCCACGATCAGGCCTTCGCGGTCCACTTCCGCGAGATAGGCGCGATGGAACTCGGCGTAGCCCCAGGCGCCCATATCAGGTACATAGACGTAGCCCACGCGCCCGTTCGTCTCTTCATGGACGCGCCGGCGATTGTTCTCGATCCACTGGCGATAGTAGACCGGCGTTTCGTTGGAAAGGGTCTTCACCGTGACGGCACGCGTCGCGCCATCTGCTCCCGCGACGGTGAGCAGCACTTCTGTGTTCGCCAGATTCACCAGTGCCTGTGCCGGGGGGAGATTCTTACCCAGCCTGCGTCCGTTGATGGCCGTGATACGATTCCCAACATTGACGTTGACGCCCGGGCGTCCCAGTGGCGAGGTCATCTCCTCGTTCCAGGCGTCGCCATAGGCAATAGATCTAACGCGCCAGGAATCAGTTTCAGCGTCAAATGTGAACGTCGCGCCGAGATAGCCATTGTGATAATTCGGAGCAAAACGGTAGTCGCCGCCGAACTCATAACAGTGTGACGTGCCAAGCTCACCCTGCATCTCCCAGGCCAGGTCCGAGAACTCGGAGCGTGTGCCCACGCGTTCGACCAGGGGCTTGTAGCGTTCGAGCACTGCCAGCCAATCCACCTTCGACATGTCAGGCGTCCAGAACTGATCGCGCATCAGGCGCCACGCTTCTGCCAGCATCTGGTTCCATTCGTCGCCCGGGCTGACGCTGACTTTGACGCGGTCGAGATTGATCCAGCCTCCCTTGCGGTTCGAGGCGTTGTTACCATTCTCGGGTTTCTCGCCAGCCTTGAGCACGCGCAGGCGGTAGCCAGTCTGGTAGAGGAGCATGGAACTGTCGCGGCTCACATCGAAATCATGGATGCCGTTGACGAGCGTCTCCTCCTTTTGCTCTTCGAAGTTATACACGAGCAGCGTGCCTTTCGAATAAGGTTCGCCGTTCAGGAAACTCCCGCCGACTGCGCCCTCCACAGGATACTCCGAATAGAGCACCTTGCCGCCCTTCAAGCCGATGACGCGCCCGAATCGTCCCTCGTTCACCGGGAACTCGACGATGCGGCGCGTGATGCCCTCGAGATCGATCTGGATTGGTTTCTCTTCAGACTTTTTCTCGTCTGATTTCTTTTCTTCCTTTGCCTCTTCTCCTTCCTTTTCTTTCGGCTTTTCATCCTGTGATTTCTCTTCGGACTTCGTCTCCTTCTTCGGCTGTGGGATGAATGGCGAAGGCAGGTCCTTTTGCAGCGTGATCAGGTAAGGCTTCATGCCGCGTGGGAAATTGAGATCGAACTGCATGTTGTCGTAGACCGGGTTGAAATGCCGCCACGACAGGAAGTATAGATATTTGCCATCTGGGTCGAAGTGCGGATTGACGTCGCTCAACACCGGGTCAGTGACCTGAACTGTTTCTCCTGTGGCGGCCCTCCATAGCTTGAGGATAGATACGTGCAGCGAAATGGAAAGGCTGTACGCCAGCCACTCGCCATCCGGCGACCACGCGAAGCCCCCGATCCGTTCCGCCGCGCCCCGGTCAATCGTCTTCAAGTCGCGGGAGGCGAGATCGAGCACTATCAACTCATAGCGATGGTTGCTGAAAGCGATCAGATCCTTCTTGGGGTTGACGCTGACCTCAATGGGACGGCCAATATCCAGGCCCTTGATAAACTCAGCTTCCCTGGAAGAATCGGCATGGAAGATCACGAACTGCTCCTCGCCCTCCGCATCGGTAATCGCCACAACTCGCTCGCCGTCGTTCAGCCAGCCAGGCAGGCGATATCGCACGCCGTTGGCTTCGCCATGTTGGGTCACCGCGCCTTCCCAGTTGGCAAAGGTGAAGAGCTTGCCGCGCGAAGTCAACGCCAGAGACTGACCCTTGGGATGCAACTCCGCAGACTGCATGTACTTGCCCGTGTTGACGAACTTGCGATTACGCTGGACACGCGGCGAATGGTATTCGACCTTCACGCGCGCGCTTTTGTTCCTGGAAACGTTGAAGGCATAAAGATCCGCACCGGCGTGATACACAATGGTCTTGCCATCGGTGGAGGCATTGCGCGCATAGTAATCTTCGTGATGGGTGTGGCGGCGCAGGTCCTTACCGGTGGGCAGGCAGGAATACAGGTTACCGATGCCCTCATGGTCAGAGAGGAAGTAGATGCGCTTACCGATCCACATCGGGTTGGCCAGGTTGCCCTTGAGTTTGGTCAAAGGCTTGAAAATGCCGCGGCCGTCTGCATCCACCCAGATCTGCCCCGCTGTGCCGCCGCGATAACGCTTCCAGCGGGCCAGCTCGCCAGTATTGCGACCGATCACCACCCCGCCCTTGGGACCAAAGGAGATGTTGCGAGCAGGACCAATGTTGATCAGCTCCTGTGAGCCTGTTTCCGGATCAAGCATATACAGATGAAGTATCGCATTATGTGGCTGTCCGCGGTGATTGGCAAAGATGATTTTGTCATCCTTTGTCCAGCCGACCGTCCAGCAGATGCCGCCGTTGAAGGTAAGGCGTTTTGCCTCACCACCCAGGGCAGGCATGACGTATACATCCGCTTGCCCCTCCTCGCGGCCAACGTAAGCCAGCCATTGCCCATCAGGGGAGAGTACGGGCCGGGCCACCTCACCCAGGTTGGATGTCAGTCGCCGTGCGATGCCGCCACCGAGAGGCACACTCCACAAGTCATCTTCGCTGACGAACACGATCGTATCTTTGTATACAGTGGGGAAGCGGTAGTAACCAGCTGCCATCGGATCCTCCTATGACCCAGGGAATCAAAAACCGCAGTATTTTCCGAGTTTATCACAGGCAGGGCATACTCTTCAAATGGTCAGAATTCAGTGGGGCAAATCAAAACAAAAAGAGAGCAAAGACTAATCTCTGCTCTCAATTCTTTAATGCTCTTTCTTTTTATACTACCGGTGCTTCTTCCGTTTCGTTGTCCTTTTCACGTTCCAGCACGATATCTCCGTCGGGGATCAAGGTCACCACGATGGAATCGCCGTTGTGAAACTCGCCACCCAACAGACGGTCGGAGAGCGGGTCTTCCACTCTTTGCTGGATCACGCGTCGTAGCGGACGTGCACCAAACTCCGCATCGTAGCCTTGATCTGCCAGCGCTGCGAGGGCCTCGGCGGTGGCCGTCAGGACCAGGTTATGTTCCTTGAGGCGTTCGGCCACCTTGTCCAATTCCAGCCTGACAATCTTCTGAATATCTTCCCTATTCAGCGAGCGGAAGATCACGGTGGCATCCAGACGGTTGATGAATTCGGGCCGGAAGGCGCGCTTGAGGGAGTCGTTCAACTTTTTGCGCATGTCTTCATATGAGACGCGCTCTTCGGTGACTTCATCGCGTTTGAGCGCAAAGCCCAGAGTTGACTGTTTCCTGATCACATCTGCGCCGATGTTGGAGGTCATGACGATGATCGCATTGCGGAAATCCACTTTGCGGCCCTTCGCATCCGAGAGATGTCCCTCTTCCATAATCTGCAACAGCATGTTATGGACCTCGGGGTGAGCCTTTTCCACTTCATCGAACACAACGATGGAGTAGGGGCGGCGGCGCAGGGCTTCGGTCAGTTGACCGGCTTCCTCGTAACCGATGTATCCAGGAGGGGCACCCACCAGACGGGAGGCGGTGTGGCGCTCCATGAATTCAGACATATCCAACTGGATGGCAGACTCTTCACTGCCGAACATAAATTTGGCCAGCGACTTGGTGAGTTCGGTCTTGCCTACGCCCGTGGGGCCCAGGAACATGAATGAACCAATCGGACGCTTCGGATCTTTCAACCCGGCGCGTGCCCGGCGGACGGCGCGTGAGATGGCGATGATGGCATCTTCCTGCCCGATGATGCTGCGACGGAGTTCATCCTCCATTTTCAACAAGCGCTGGGATTCTTCCTCTGCGAGCTGCATGAGCGGGACGCCCGTCCACATGGAAACGACCTCGGCAATATCTTCCGCCGAAACGACGGGGCTGTTGGTCCGGTCCCAACCTGTGCGCAGGCGTTCGATCTGCTCGTTATATTCGATCTCGCGATCCTCCCATTCCTTCACGTCGTCATTGTCGCCGGCCTCCTGGGCCAGCACGCGATTCTGTCGTGCCGCGCGCAGCTTGCTGAACAGGTCCTTGGCTTCCTGGGCGGCGGCGCTCTTGTACATGCGCACGCGGGACGAAGATTCATCGATCAAATCGATGGCTTTGTCGGGCAGGAAGCGTTCAGTCACATACCGGGAAGATAAATGAGCCGCAGCTTCCAGTGCCTCGTCAGAAATTACGAGATGATGGTGGTCCTCATAGGCCTGGCGGATACCCTTGAGGATTTCAATGGTCTCCTCTTCGGAGGGCTCATCCACTTGAATGGGCTGGAAGCGACGCTCGAGCGCGGCATCCGATTCGATGTGCTTGCGGTACTCGTCCATGGTGGTGGCGCCGATCACCTGCAATTCACCGCGTGACAAGGCGGGTTTGAGGATGTTGGCCGCATCCACCGAGGAGCCGGCGGCTCCCGCGCCGACCAGCATATGCACCTCATCGATGAACAGGATCGCGCCCGACTGCTTCAACTCATCGATCACGCGCTTGAGCCGTTCCTCGAACTGGCCGCGGTACATGGTGCCAGCAACCAGGGAACCCACGTCCAGTTGCAGCAAACGTTTATTCATCAAGGGCGCGGGTACATCCCCATCCACGATGCGCTGGGCCAGGCCTTCGACGATGGCGGTCTTGCCAACGCCGGGCTCTCCAATCAGGGCGGGGTTGTTCTTGGTGCGGCGCGCCAGGATCTGGATCACGCGCTCGATCTCCATCTGGCGGCCAATGACCGGGTCGAGTTTTTTCTCTTCAGCTTTGGAGGTCAGATCGGTGGCGAGTTGGTCCACGAGCGGGGTCTTCGGATTCGCCGCAGAGCCACGCGCCGTGCCTGAGCTGGCGGGTGACGGCGAGGCGGAAGCGGATTCATTCAATACGCGGCGAGTCTGCCTGCGGATCTGATCCGCCGTGACGCCGAGTCTCCGCAATACCTCCATGGCGGTGCCTTCCACGCGCACCAGCCCCAGCAAGATATGTTCCGTACCAATATAATGATGTCCGAGCCTGCGTGCTTCCTCCACCGCATGTTCAAGCACTTGCTGCGTGTCTGAAGCCAGCTCTACGCGATTGGCATCGAAGGCAGAGGAACTGCTTGATACGCGATGAATTACCTCACGCACCCGATCAGACGTCATACCAAGTTCGCGTAACACGCGGCCTGCCACTCCGCCCTCCTCATCCATCAATCCAAGCAGCAGATGCTCGGTGCCGATGTAATTGTTGCGAGCGCGCTCCGCTTCCTGATGTGCCAAACTGAGAACGCGCCTTGCTCGCTGTGTAAATCGCTCCATTCCTGCCATAGTTTTCTCCTAATGATTACCTTCATTCTACCAAAAAGGCATATGACTCGGCGTAGGAAAATGATTAGAATTTGTTTACAAGACTGTTACAATATTTCTTTGATACTCTACAAGTATATCTTGCCTTGCCTATCTGTAAACCTGCTCTTTCGTAGGATGGCACCATTCGCTTCAATATTTGTGGATTTTGTGAAACATACGCTCCTTTCCAAAGGATGAAGGTATGAAATCGATTTGCGTTTTCTGTGGATCTTCGGATGCGGTTCACGAGGACTATCAGGCTGCCGCGTGGACGATGGGCGGAATCCTGGCTGCGAGAGGCATCCGGCTCATCTACGGCGGTGGGAAAACCGGGTTGATGGGCGCCGTAGCAAATGGTGCACTGGAGGCCGGCGGCGAAGTGATCGGTGTGATCATCCCCTCCATGAACACCAAGCCTTTAGCACATGACGGATTAACCCGCCTGGAGGTTCCACTTGATATGCACGCCCGCAAGGCCAAAATGCACGAACTGGCCGACGGCTATATTGCCCTGCCGGGTGGCTACGGCACGTTCGATGAATTGTTCGAAACCCTCACGTGGGCACAAACCGGCGCGCATGAAAAACCGGTGGGTTTGTTGAACGTGAAAAATTACTACGCACCGCTGCTGGCGGCCATTGACCATGCTGTGACCGAAGGCTTTATCTTTCAGGAACACCGCAACAGCCTGTTTCATGACTCAGACCCGGATAAATTATTGGACGCCATGGCGCTCTATGAGCACCCGCATGCGGCGGTGAAGAGGTGGTTGAGGGAGGAGTAGTCTGATAGTCTCTTAGTTCGATAGTCCAGTATCGCTATCGTATGCAGGAGAAAGGGTTGCGTACATGAATATAACATATCTTGAACTCCCAACCAAAGACTTGATCGTGCAGCAGGATTTTTATTCGCAGGTTCTGGAATTGAAGGTTGATTTATCAGCTGAAAGGCTGGAGGTGCAGGCTGGCGAAACCGTTCTGGTCTTCAGGCAGGCTAAGCCTGACTTCGATGGCGCTTATCATTTTGCGTTCAATATCCCTGAAAACCAATTCCGTGCCGCAAAGGAATGGCTTTCAAACCGAATCCTCCTGCTGAAAGATGAATCGGGAAAGGATGAGTTTAATTCTGAAAACTGGAATTCAAACTCATTTTATTTCAAGGATGCGGCAGGGAATGTCCTTGAATTCATTGCTCGACACAACTTGAGGAATGCCGTGAAACGTGCCTTTGACAGTTATCTAATCTTGAATGTGAGTGAGATTGGATTGCCTTCGCAGGATGTAATCGACCTTGCGAACGAACTTTGCGCGCGGTTAGGCGTAGCTGTTTTCCGGCAGGAACCAAACGAAACTTTCACGCCCGTTGGGGATGACAATGGGTTGTTGATCCTGCCCGTGAAAAATCGGATCTGGATTCCTAATTCGGGGGTACCTGCTAAGTTGTTGCCAGTGAAAGTAAAAGTGTACGTCAAGGGTAGGATGTGGGAAGTGAGCGGCGTGCCTTACGAGATCAACCGCAGGTGACTGTCCCTTTACCAGTGAAGACGCTTTTGTATAATGTCTTGCTGCGATCCAACCGATTATGCCCAGGATGATAAAGGCAATAATTGCGATCCAAATCAATGACGGGATTTGACCTGCAAAGGCGCCAACCATCACCGTAAAGACACTGGCGATTGCACGACCAAGAGCGTTTGCAATCGAGAAACGGCGGTGCGGCATGTTTCCCAGCCCGGTCACATAGCACATGGCGTCGTTGGGGACGAAGGGCATCACAAGGGTGACGATATAGAAACCGATGCCCTGGCCCGCCGCGCTTTTATCCCAGCGATTCAATATGGAGGGTGATATCCACTTCTCCGCGAAGGGGCGCCCATAGCGGCGCGCCCGCCAGAATGCCATCTGTCCGCCGAGAACCAGGCTCGCCTATGTGATCATGATTCCGCTGCTGAAACCGTAGATGTATCCGCTGGCGACCATCAAAGCCTGACCAGGGATCAAGGCGAGAAAGGTTTGGAGTATAAACAGGATGCAAAGGATTGCCGGCCCCCATAAACCGTATCCTTCTATGGTTGCGGTGACTGCATCCAGATCGTTGAACCAGTGCAGGGAGGTCAGCAATGGTGTGCGGTAAAACCATAAAGCTAGGAATACCAATATGGAAAAGCAAATGCCGGAGAATTTTCGCCTGGACATGGCATTCTCCTCAATGGCTGGTGGGGTTGAGGAAAGAATTAACGGTTTCATAAAAATCTCGATTCAATTCTCCGAATGTGAAGGGCGCGGGCGGCTGGTGGAAAGGATAGGCAAGCCGCACCGTGCTGACATTCTCAAAGTGGCTTTGTAAGATGTCGTGGGTGGTCTTGAAACGCAGGAGCGGATCGTGTACAGACATGGCAAAGTAACAGGGTGTTCTATATTTGTTTGCCTCCACAGCGAAATCTGTGGTCAGGATCTCATTGATCTGCGCGGTCAAAACGGAAATTGTGCTGGCTTTTGTTTGGGGCAGTTTTTCCTGAAGGGGAATGGTGTCTTCGAGCCGCCCGATTCTTTGCAGGACCTTTACCGTTACTGAGACCGAGCCTGGATTGTGGATCAGGTCGACGAATTTCTCCTGGATCTTTGGATGGCTAAGGAGTTGATTCGATTTGTAGAGCAGCGACAATCTCAGGCTTGAGAAGGGCAGCGCACGATGCCCAAGACAGGGAGCGATCAAAATCATGCGGTCAATCCGATGTGAAAGAAGCTTGAATGTCTGCATGGCGAGGATGCCGCCAAAGGAAAAGCCCATCAGGTTGAATCTTTCGTATCCTAATTGGTCGGAAAGTTGGGCGACAAGTTTCGCCACCTTCTGGCTGGAGAAGCCATCCCGGAAAGGTTCTGAATCTCCGTGTCCCGGCAGTTCAAAGAAGTAGACGTGGAACCATTGCGCCATGAACTGTGCCAGAGTGCGCCAGTTCTCCAGTTCTGAGATGGTGGCAGGCACCATGATGAGCGGCTCGCCCTGGCCCGCCTCCAGGATATGCAGGCATGAAAGAGGTAGGTCCATGAAATATGTTCTATAGGCGGGAGGTTGTGTGTGGAACATAGGCCTATCCCATTTGACTGAGATTTGCGTTGAAAGTTTCGTTAAGGAATTTTGAATGGTTGATTGTGTGTTCATGGCAATCTCCCTTATGCGAGCAAAAGTTTTGAAATGCGAGTTCGGGCCAGGTACCAGGTGAGGCCGATCAGCACGAAAATTACGAGAAAAACCGCCCAGCCCTGCCATGACAGAGCGGCTCCGAAAGCGCCGGCTGCACTGGTAAATAAGCAGGCCAATCCGCGACCAATCAAGTTGGCGATGAAGAAGCGTGGTCTGGAGATCCGGCCGAGACCCGCGACATAGCACATCGCGTCGTTTGGAACAAGTGGCATCAATAATGTGATGGCAAAGAAGCCAATCCCCTGGCCCTGGGCAGCTTGGTCCCAGCGGGCAAGTACGTCTGCCGTGATCCATTTCCCTGCAAAAGAACGGCCGTATCGGCGTGCCAGCGCAAATGCGGCTTGCCCACCAGCCACCAGGCTCAGCCAGGAGAGCAGGAACCCACCCCAGAAACCATAGAGATAGCCACAGGCCACCATCAAAGCCTGTCCCGGGATAAAGGCCAGGAACACCTGCAAAACAAATAGAATGAAGAAAACAACCGGGCCCCAGAGCCCGGCACTCTGCATGGAGGTGGTTACAGAATCGAGATTGCTGAACCACATCCAGGTGGCTGAGATACTGCTGCGGAATAACCAGAGTACAGCCAGGCTTGCGACGATCAGTGCGGATTTGATGAGAAGATTATTTTTCATGTCGGTCTCCTTTGTTGCCCCATCATCGCGTTTTCAAGATGCCAAAACCAGAGAAGCGCACGCCAAAAAACGCCACTTTGGCCTGCAATTAACCGCCAAAAACTGCTACCAAAAACAAAAAGGCCCTAAAGGTTGCGAAAACCTTTAGGGCCTACCCGGAAAAGACGATATTTATGCCCGATCCATTTCTGCCAGTATCCGCGCCAGCGAGGTGATGGCTGTGCGGCGGGTACGGTTGAAAGTCCCTTCGGAGATATATAACTTTTTCATGATGTCGCGGTTTTGGATGCCTTCCACGTAGGCATTGTGCAGGATCACATAGGGATACCACTCTCGTAGTAACGGTTCAGGCGGGACCTCGGAGCTGGGTCGCATTTTCTCGAGCGCCTCCAGCACGATGGTCTGGATCGCCTTCCCGCGCTCGACATGCGTTTTCCGTTCGCCGGCTTGCCGCCTCACCATATCCATTTCCTTGAGGGGTGAATCGGCGAGGTAGGCAAAATCGAAGATGTTTCGTAGGGCATAATCCACTTCCTCGACCGGAAGGCTGTTTTTCGCAGTGGCTTGAGCGGGTGGTGCTTCAACGATCCGTTCCACTTTATCGAGGCGCTCCACATTCTGGCTATGCAGGAAGAGTACCTCGGCGATCCGGTCGGCGGGATACATCAGGCGATCCATATCTTCCTGCGCGTAACGGATTCCATTGGCGGGTTGACCGAGCACCAGCGCGCCCACCTGTTTCGATTCGGCGTAGAGCGGTACGAGCAGACCGGCATCCTGCAACGGCGCAGGGAATTGACCCGCGTTCAGGTGGGCCATATCGTCTGCGAAAAAGGTTCGGGCCGGGATCAGGATCGGGTCATCGCGCCACTTGAAGTCTGAGAGCAGACGCGCCTGTTCGCCATCCAATGCCAGGATCAAACCGTATGTCGCTTTCACCGAGTTGCAGAGCGCGCCGAGCGGCAAATCCAATGTTTCTTTCAGTGTTTCACGTTCGCCTGCCAGCCGGGAAAGTTGTTGCAGGTTCGCGCGCAGACGGCGTGTCTCCTTTTGGTAAAAGAGACGGTCCATCAGGCGGTGACCGATGTTGAGAAAGGAATGGGTGAAAATGGCAAATACCGGAATGATGATGGTGACGACTCTGGGCGCACCGTAGGCAGCCACCAAAATACGCCCAATGATCAAATAAGAAACACTGATCACGGTGGTCAAGAAGAAGTCATACAACATATCACGCGTGATGGTTCGTCCCTCCACGATTGCACTATAGCGTACCACTCCGTAACCGATCATAACAACATAGACAGCCACCAGGGCCGACATGACAACCATGGGAATTTGGAGCAGGTTCAAGCCGGTCGAAACATAGGAGACTGGCACAATAAGGACGGTAACGAGGCTGGCTGTGGCGAGGGTTTCCAACTGCCACCTGGCGATATTTGTGGAAGCCACCCGCGCTGAACGGAACATGTTATATGCGCTCAAGCCGGTGAGTACCAGGATCACCGCCGCGAAGACATAATAGTACGGTCCGGCACCCAGTCCGTTGATGTAGAGCGGGTCCCCGCCTGTGACCGCCTTGAATATCTTGGCATCGTATTGCAGAATGACCCCCGCGATTCCCAGGACATAACCGGCAATCACGCGGCTCCAACGCCAGGCATTCATTTTGCCCGGGCGCATCAGCATGGTGGCATGATGCCAAAACACGACCGAAGGTCCGAGCGACCAACCCTGCAACCATGCACTGGCATCCTGGTTGAACGTATTTTCCGCCCAAAATGGAAACAACAAGCTGTGCCACCACAAGCCTTCTGGCACCACTGGTGGCGGAGCCAGTGCCAGCAGAACATTGATAAACAATCCGCCCACTGACCAAAGAGTAAGTGCTGTCAGCCATGCAACCGGTGCAAGCGGATTGCGCGAGACCAGATACAGTCCCAACCAGAGCGCCATGAATAATGCAATGAAGTTAACTGTGAATGTGAGCTGGTATAAGGTCATAGAGTATCAGTAATGCAAGGTAGCATCTGGCATTACGTTAGGATTCGTATTGCGAACTTTTCTCCACCAGCATGCGTGCCAGCCCGCGGATCGCGTTGCGGCGGGTGCGGTGAAATGTCCCCTCCGAGATATACAGGCGCGCCATAATCTCGCGGTTGGGCACACCCTCCACATAAGCATCGTACAACACGGCATGGTTGTACCACACACGCGGCAACGGTTCAGGAGGACGCTTATCGGCGGGCTTGAAGGCCTCAATCGAACTGGTCAGTAGTGCCTGCAATTGTTTGCCGCGTTCGATATGCGACTGCCCTCTGATGGGCATCTTCTCAGCCAGCGCGCTTTGCCCCAGTGTGACCGTATCTGGCAAATGCCGCAGCGCCTCTTCAACCAGCTTGATAAATTCCGCATCGGTGTGGACTGCAATCGAATCCAGCATTTCGCCGGTTGCCGATTTCAATTCTTCGGCGTTGGCGCTCGCTTCAGATGTTCCCGGGTCAGATTCGCTGCTCGGCCTCGCCTGTAGATTGCTCAGTGAAACGATCGTGCCGATCTGGTCAGCCACTTCCGCCAGTAATTCCAGGTTGCCGGTTGAGTACTCCATGCGCGAACGCGATTTTTCGATTCCCACCACTGCCACCTGTATTCGACCTTCGAAGGAGGGCGCGAGCCAGGCCAGCGACGAGAGCTGACCGGCACTCGGACGAGACAAATCTTCGCAGGCCACCGACTCGGCCTGCAATACGCTTCCCACCGCGACCGAGGACCTGCTTGCCATCACCGAAAATTCCCCTCCCCGACGGATCGCCACAAAGCCACCCGGCGCGTCGAGCGTCTGGCATAGCAGGTCAATCCCTTCCTGCAAACGCGACTTGAGCGCCGCCTCGCCTGTACCTTCGCTTTCAAGCTGCCGTATCTGCCTTCTGAACTGGCTTTCCTTGTGCGTGCGGGATCGTTCCAGGAACTCACGAGTGAGGTCATAGGCTCCGACGCTCAGGATGACAAACGCTGTCACAGACGAAAGCATGGCCACCGGCATGCCCCATCTCCAGGCAAAAAAGGTGGAGATGCCGGCCAGGCCCAACGCACCGATCGTGGTCAGGGGAAAGTCCTGCAGCGTGGCGCGGCGTTCCGTCCAGGTCTGGTGGCGCAACACGGAGAGACCTAATACGAATACGCCGCAGAATGCCAGTGTATCCGGAATGATGCGTGGAGCGGGGTTCGGGCCGCCGAGGGCGATTACGCCATAAATAACGGATACCACCGGAAAGATTGAGGTGACCAGAAAATATTTGCCGCGCGAAGTTAAGCCCACCCGGTCACCGACCAGCAAATTCAGCATGATGCTAAATGAAACGATAAACTGATAAGCGCCGTAAACGCGGTAGGCCCAGCTGGATCTATTCATATGCGCCACATACAGGGCATTTCCGGCTTCGTTGAGGAACGCGCCTGGTTGCAAAAGCAACAGAATGGACGCCGCGGCGAGTGCATAAATTCCCCATTCGAAGAATCGATAAAGCTGCTGGTTCTGGTCAGACATGACATGGAACGTTACACTATACCAGCCGCCCAGCACGATGACCAGGAGCACCGCGCGTATCGCCGCGCTCCCGATTGTTTGAACGAAAATATTGTTATATGCGCCGAAGAAAAAACCCGAAAGCGCCAGCATTACAACGACCACGCGCAGGGTCATGCGGCTGGAAAAGCCCCTGGCGAACAGGTAGAATCCCATCCAGAGCGTGACCGCCATTGCAAAGAGCGTCATCAGGATCGTAGCCTGCATTAACATATCGCCTCCACTCTAGCGAATGTCACTTGAGGAATCCGGTTTCAGAATAAAAACAATCTATTTCCTCAATGCGTCGATAAATTCACCTGCGCTGGCAAAGCGTTCCTCAGGCTTCTTTGCCAGGGCCTTCATCATCGCATTCGCAGTCGATTCGGGGATGGAAACCAGGTTGCGTGGGTCGGGCGGCGGTTCTTCCAGGTGGGATTTGATCATTGCCCAGGTATTGGTGCGTTCAAAAGGTTTCTTGCCGGTAATCATCCAATAAGCCAGTACCGCGAGGCTGTATTGGTCGGCTCGGCCATCGAGATCTGCCACACCCTGGATCTGTTCCGGCGAAACGTAGTCGGCCGTGCCCAGCATGTCACCGGTCATGGTGAGCTTGGTGCGTTCACCGGTAAAACACGCAATGCCAAAATCCATGAGGACCGCCCGATGCGTGCGTCCGCTGGTGAAAGTGGTGATGGGTTCAATGATCACGTTAGAGGCTTTGATATCACGATGCACAATGCCTTGTTCGTGGGCGTAGTCAAGGGCTGAAGCCAGGTCACGGAGCAGAGGCAGGCTTTCGTCCAGCGAGAGGCAGCCGCGCGTCTTCAGGAGGCTGGAAAGAGTCTCACCGGTGAGGTATTCCATCACGATGTAGGGCAAGCCATCCTGTTCACCATAGTCATAAATGGTGATGATGTTCGGGTGACGGAGTTGTGTCATCATGTCGGCTTCGCGCGCGAAGCGTTTATTGAAATCGGGGTCATCCTTGAAATATGTGGATAATACCTTGATGGCCAGCGTACGGTTCAGGGTAGGATGTCGTACCTTGTAAACCTCTCCCATGCCGCCGCGTGCGATCAATTCGAGCGCGGTGTATTCGCCCAGGCTGGTAACCGTGTGGACAGGCAGGTGTGAAACTTTTTCGATCTTGGCATTTTGTCTTGCCACTCCGTCGAAATCAAACTCGATGCCGAAGATCCTTTTGTTGACGAATTCGCGCGAGACTTTCAACGTGGGGTTGAACAAACTAAAGACCGCCACTGTTGCCACCACAATGCCCAGTGTGGGAGGGTTCTCCTGACCCGTGACCGCGCGAAACAGGGTTTGCAGCACGGCCAGGAGGCCGCCGAACACAACTGTCAGAAAAATCGTCAACGAACCATAGACCAGGGAACGGTTGATGACCAGTTCGATATCGTACAGCCTGTATCGCAGGATGGAGAAAACCACCGCCAGGGGAACCGTGAACTGCGCGATCACAGACAGCGTTTGCGTCAACAGGTCTTCGATGAGACGCGCGCCCGCAGACGGATTCGCCGCGTCGAAGAATATATCGAAGATGTTGACACCTACGCCGACGACGATCCCCACAGCCACGCCAAAGACGATCCATTTCAACTGTTCGCGTTTGATGGCGCTGTCTGTATTGCGATAACGATGGATTTGCGCGTAGATACCCGTGCCAAGCACCGCCAGCAATGAGAACTGGTATGTCAAATTGGCGCTTCCCGTCCTGTCGAACAGGTTGACCGGGAACGAGATCCAGAACGTCGAAACCATCAGCCATGCGAACCAGAAACCTGCAACATACACCATCCAGCGCTTTTGAATCTTTCCATCAGGAAAGAGATAACACGAAAGCGGCAGGCCCATCAGCACCATACTGACGATGAAATCAACAGGCATCCTGAATTCGGGAATATCCTCCACACGTCGCAATGGGCCGAAGGCATTTACACCCTGACCAATCAATGTGAACGCGACCAGCAACGCCACCCATTCATCGGACTTGAATCGGAAAATAATAATGCCCGCAACGGCAAATCCTATTGCGAGCAGGACAACCAGCGAGGTCCGATATGCGGCGTAAAATGCGGGGCTAAGCCCCAGGTCCTCCAGGGCAGAAAGCGTTCCCTCATCCAGGGTCTGGATGAGCCATTCGTAATACAGTGGGACACCCAGGCTGAAAAGGACCAGTGCTGACAGCGAAAGGATCACGAACACGCTTCGCGCGACGGGCAGGTTGATACCGCTTAAACGTACTTTGGTCGCTGTAGATGACGTGGGAGACATTAACCCTCGCCGTGAACTCTGGGGACTTTACCGCTGGATCTGTGATTTGCCAAACTTCTGAAGCAAATTGCGCGCTGAGTTTTCACTTTTGGTTGCGCGAGTTATGCGGCACTCTGCAAAACATTATATGTCATTTCAGACAAGTTTGATCAGGGATTTTGGTTATAGGTTCATGTCTGTTCCCCGCTGAAGGCTTCGAAGAGCCAGCCGCGCGTAAGACGGGATGCCATCCCGTCCTACTTGAGGACCACTGCCAGAGGGCCTTCTGGATTAATGATGGAAGATAACTCACCATATGGCACCACGATCTTTTGGGGGCCAGCCGCGCCGGGCGCCACCTGATACGCATCGAAGGTGATCATTAGGCCGCCTGGCTCGATATTCCAATTGCGGTAGTTTTCGGGGGTGGGTTGGGCCCCCTCCAAAGGAGAAGATTCAGCAAAGGGCTGCTTGCGAAGCTCGTTAATACAATACGACGAAATTGTTTCAAGATAGTTCGAGTCGGGCAGAAATAGATCACCCAGGCTCAACTCCCGGTTCTGTGCCAGATCGTAGTTCAGCGTAAGACTGTTCAGGCTGGGATGCGCCGCGCTATCGGCATAGAACGAGAAATCGAATTTGAAACTCCACAGATCGCCGAATTGCGAGACGGTGGTGTACGTCACTTCCAGGAAGCTGCCGTTTGAATTCGGTGTGACGGGCAATTCCTGAAAGCTTTGCCGGAATGCGTCCACCTCCTGGCTAACCAGGTTACTGAGCCGTTGGTTGAACGCCAGCACGCGCGGGTCGTCGCTGCCAGTGAGCTGCGGCGTCTGGGCGGTGATCGAATAGGATGGGAAATTGGAGCCCGGATTGGTCTCGATGAAAGGCACCGAGACCAGTGTCAGTTGCTGGCTGAGCGGCGGTAACGGTGTCTCGGTGGCCACCTCAGTCGGCACGGGGATAGTCGGCGTAGGAATTAATACGCTGAAAGTCGCATCACAGGCCAGCAGGAAGAGAATGAAGCTACTGATCCATATTGCAGTTTGTTTCTGATTTTGAAATCTCATACCTATATGTTCCTCAGAAAGTAAACGAATCGTCTAGTGCGAAAACAACGCCAGCGGACCTTTGGGATTGATCAGGGTCGTCAGTTTGCTGTAAGGCACGATGACTGTTTGTGCCCCGGCGGCATAGGGCGCGACCTGATATTCGTCAAAGGTGACCAACAATCCGTCGGCGGTGATGTTCCAGTTGCGGTAATTCTCAGGCGTGGGTTCAGCACCTGGCTGAAAGCCGCCATAAAAACCAATATCGCGTTTGCTGAGCTCGGCAATGCAAAAGCTGGAAAGGGTTCCCAGATAGTCCGAGTCCGCGGGGAACAGCTCGTCCATGGATAGCTTCTTGCCTTGCTCCAGATCATAATTATAGGTCAGGCTGTAACGGTAGGGATGTGCTGCCCCATCAGCATAGCCTGAAAAGTCGAATTTGAGGCTCCAGATGCCACCGCTCTGAAAGATCACCGTATAGCGAGCGTCGAAGGAGCTGCCCGATGAGGCTGGTTGCGCGGGCATCTGTGCCAGCACATTCTTTCTGAAATATCCGATTTCGTGCTGTACAAGGTTACCGATCGCTTCGTTGAAACCCTGAACGCGGGCGTCATCAACGCCAGCAAACATTGGAGTTTGGGCGGAAATCGTGTACGTTGGTAATTGCCCCTGCTCCCGGAAGGAGACAAATGTCAACATGACCTGCTGGCTGAGCGGAATCCGGGTTTCGACAGGGAGCGTTGTGGCCGTAGGGACGGTTGGCAGGGTGGTACAGGCTTGCAGGAAGTATAAGATGATAGCAACAAATAGGACATTTGGTAGTTGACGAAATGGTCTCATGTCGATCATCTCCTCTCTGGTACTTCTGATACATAGAACGCAGCGAGGAAGATTTTTGTTTCAAGATATGCTGCTTTAGAGATGGATTCATCCGGGAGCAGTTTCTCCACAACTTGGTCACGCGCGCGTTTCAAGCAATGAACAATATTACTGGGAGTGTTGTACCTGCATGCCAGTCCGGGTCAGAGTTGGTCACGCGAATAGCTGAAGAATGGTCTGGTGATTTCGATGTGGACGAGAAGGAGTGATCAGGGGATCACATATTCGAGGTGGATATCTTCCGGTTCCAGGTCAAATAATTCCGGGTCAGTCTCGGCTGCCAGAACACATCCGATCCGGATATAGGTATTGACAGTGTTTTCGGAAGGTGTTGCAGAGATATATAGCTTTTTGGCCCCCAGTGACCTGGCCCTTTCGACCGCCATCTGGAAAAGCGCGCTGCCCAATCCATGTTTGCGATAATCCCTGCTGACATGCAGAAATTTGAGTTGGAGCATATCGCTCCGGGCGCCAATGAATTTGCTTTCCAGAATTGCCACACCGACCAGCATGTTATTTTCAAAAGCACCCCAGAAGGTTCCGCTACGCTCATAGCAATCCAGCAGGATAGGGGTATACAGTTCCGCTTCGCCGGGCAGCCAGCCCTGGATGTCGAAATAATTGGTTTCAGTACCAACTCTCCGTTGCTCAGATAATGGATGTTTTCGACGATCTCGCGTCGGTCGATTTGCCAGATGAGTGGGATTTCCTCGCGTTGCAGCAGACGAATGTTCATGGTACGGAAGTCAGCTCCTTCAAAATCGCCAACGCCTCCTGCTTCCCTCCATAACCGTTCTCTCCTCCTGGCCCCACGCAGGAGGGGCAACCATCCGCGCAGGCACAGTCGCTCACGAGCTCAAAGGCGCGTGCCATCATTTCATCGTGCATCTCGAAGAGTTTCTGGCTGAAACCGATCCCGGCCGGCACGGCATCATATAAAACGATGGTTGGCTGAATAAAGGTCTTGTTTTCCACCGGTTCGATGTGTGTTCCAAGGTCAGAAGGATCACACATCAGGAATAACGGCGCCAGGTTACCCAGAACATACGCCAACCCGGCCAGCCCGCTGCGAATACGGACATTTTCCTCCACTTTCTTGTGGCAGGATGGACACAAAGTGGTAAGGTTCTCGAGACGGTTCGCCCGCTGATAGGCCGGTTCGCTTGATCCCACCTGTATGAACGACCGGAAGGGGACCTTGTGGTGCACATCGTGCTGACGGATCGTTTCGGGCGCGCCGCAGACCTGGCATGTATATTTATCCCGCGCGCGGACGCGGTCACGGGTCTTGGCCCAGTCGGGTCCGTAATCGTTCGGGTCGTTGGTCCAGGCTCCGATGGCGCGCAGATGCGCAATTGTCTCTTCGGAGAGGGACAGCCAGTAGCCGGTGGTCTGTAGCTCAGTGGGAGGCAGATCCAGCGGTTCCTGTCCCAGCATCTCATGCGTATACCAGCGGCGTTTGAGGAAGGCGGTCACTTGCGTAGTGACTTTCAGTTCGCCCCATGTTTTATCGCCGCCGGGGATGGCGGCTTGAGCGGATTGGGATAGCACTTCAACGGTTGTGTTGCGCAGGGGCTCGGTGTAGTAATCGCTGGCGATCGGTTTCAAGCGGGCGGTATGTTCTTCAAGATTCAACTCTTCGACAAAATATTGCTGCGCTTCGTGCAGGTAGATGGCGCCGGGGTGAGTCATCCAGGCTGCGCTCTCGCCGTCCACGATACCAATGGTCAGCGGTCGATCGTCGGTGGTCGTTTGAAGGACAACGCTTTGCGGTGAGGCCGAACGCAATGAAATATTCGCGGCGGGATATTCATCTGCCATCCAAAAGAACTTCTCGTTCGAGAAATGCGCTTCGTGATTCTCGACCAGGAAGTTAAGATACTCCTCTATCGTTTGTGCGGAAATGCCGCCAAAGCGCTCGCCTCTTTGGAACGGCAGCTCGAACATGGCACAGCGCAAATGTTCGAGCAATATCAAAAGATGGTCGGCATTGATTAAGGCTTGCTCGGGTGAGCCCTCGAAGAAATATTCGGGATGGTGGGCCAGGAACTGGTCAATGGGATTGGCAGACGTGACTAACACCGCCGCGGCGGATTCGAGCCCGCGTCCCGCCCGACCCGCTTGCTGTCTCGCTGAAGCGACGGTTCCGGGGTAGCCGACCAGGATTGCCGCGCCCAGCCCGCCGATATCTATTCCCAATTCCAACGCGTTGGTGGCCACGACGGTTTTGACCGTGCCGTCGCGCAATCCTTTTTCGATTTCGCGCCGCTGCCTGGGGAGGTAGCCAGAGCGATAACCCCTGATGGAGGATTGCGATTGGTAATTGGTATCTAGAGGTTGGAGAGTAGAGACTTGAGACTGGCTTTCCTGCAGATATGTCAGAATGATTTCCACGCTTCTTCTTGAACGCGCAAAGATCACGGACTGAATATCATTTTTCAAAACATCCTGTGCAAGGCGCACGCCTTCCAATAAGGATGATTTCCGCAAACCCAGCGATTCATCCACGAGGGGTGGATTGTAGATAAGGAAGTGACGCGGTCCGCGGGCGGAGCCATCCGTGTCGATGAGCCGGGCCGGTTCTTCGATAAGTTTTTCGGCCAATTCTCTCGGGTTGCCAATCGTGGCAGAGGCAAGGATGAACTGTGGTTTTGCGCCATAAAATTTTCCCACGCGTTTGAGGCGGCGGATGACATTGGCGACATGCGAACCAAAGACGCCGCGATAGGTGTGCGTTTCGTCAACGACGACGTATTTGAGATAGGTGAAGAAATCTGCCCAGTTGGTGTGATGTGGCAGGATGCCGGTGTGGAGCATATCGGGGTTGGTGAGGATGATCCTGGCAGTCTGCCTGATTTTGGAGCGGGCGGAGGTTGGTGTATCGCCATCATAAATCGCTGCGCTCACGTTCCAGGTTCCACGTTCCATGTTGCCAAGGGTTGAAAGTTGATCTTGCGTAAGGGCTTTTGTTGGGAAGAGGTAGAGCGCGCGGGCGTTTGGGTCTGTCAGAAGTTCGGCAAAGACAGGCAAGTTATAAGCCAGGGTTTTACCCGAGGCGGTGCCGGTGGAGAGGATGATGTTTTCGTTCTTTCGGGCGGCGATCCAGGCTTCGAGTTGGTGGGAGTAAAGAGAATGGATCCCGGAGGCGATCAAGGCCTGGGAGAGGGGAGCAGGCAGATCGGTCGGAAAGGGATGCGTTTGCGCGGGGCGCGGAGGAATTGTCCGCCAGGCGAAGAGATTGGGAGCAGTATCCGTGTCACGTTTCCAGAAATCCAAAAGGGAATTGATGGACATAGGTTGATTATATAATGCCCGCAGGTATAAACAAACACCCGCGAGTTTTTCGCGGGTGCATCGCGTTGTGGGGCTCGTTCATCCCGCAGTTCGATTTGCTAAGCAAATCGTGCGGGATGAGCAAGGGTGGATTAATCGTTGCGCCGGCTCGCGCCGCCAACCAGCATCACGTAATAGAGCAGTTGCAGGATGGCAGTGACCAGCCCGGCCACATAGGTGAGCGCCGCAGCGGTGAGAACCTGGTTGACGCCGCTCCTTTCCTCCTCGCTTTGAATGACGCCGGTCTGGTAAAGCAATTCCTTTGCCCGGGCCGAGGCATTGAATTCGACGGGTAGGGTTGCCAGAGCAAAGAGTGCGCCACCCGCAAAGAACAAGACGCCCAGCCAGGCCAACTCTGTGAAGCCCAGGATCAGACCGGCAATGATCATGATCCAGCCAAGGTTAGAGCCGATGTTTACCATCGGCACGAGCGCGCCGCGGATCTTCATGGGGAAGTACTCTTCGGCATCCTGCAGGGCATGGCCCAATTCATGGGCAGCAATTGCCACTGCCGCCACCGAAGAGACATTGGCGACACCCTGTGAAAGCCGCAGGGTTTTGGTACGCGGGTCATAGTGATCGCTGAGCTCACCCGGTGTGGCTTCGATCTGCACACCATACAGATTGCCCGTGGAGACCAGCCTTTGTGCAGCCTGCGCCCCGGTAAGTCCGCTGCTCGCGCGGATCTGACTCCATTTATTGTAAGTATGTCTCACATACCAGGAGGCGATACTCATCAGGATGAAAGCCGGGATCATAAAGATCAGATAGAGAGGGTCAAAGAAAAACATGGTTCATTCCTTTCGTAATCGATGGTATACCTTTAATGGAAATGCAAATTAATGGACTGGTGTACTCACAGGTGTTACTACTGGTGTCGGCTGTGAGGTTGGAACAGGTGTTTGATTTAGAATTGCCAGGATGGTTTCCATGGCGGCGTCCAGTTGTGGGTCGAGGTCTGCTTCGATGTCCTCGTCGGTCAGCGCAACGTACACGTCGGGCGCCAGACCGATGCCATCAATGGCGCGTTCATCGGGCGTGAGCCATTTGGCAATGGTAACGCGTGCCGCGCCTCCGTCGTCAGAGAGCGGCACCCATTGCTGGACGGAGCCTTTGCCGTAGGACTGCACGCCCACAAGAACGGCACGTTCGTAGTCCTGCAGCGTACCCGCCAGGATCTCAGAAGCGGAGGCCGAGCCTTCGTTGATTAGCACCACGATGGGCAAGTCCGTGGCGCGTCCGCCGCCGAGAGCATTGAACGTCTCGCGTTTGCCATCGCCATATACTTCATAGAGAATGACACCATCCTCAATAAATTCAGAAGCCACCTCCACAGAGGTGTTCAAATAGCCGCCGGGGTTGTATCGCAGGTCAATAATGATGCCGCGTGGGTTCTTGGGGAGCAGATCCTTGAGGGCGGTATCGAGCTCGCTGGTGGTGTTATTGCCAAAGGTATTGATATCGATATAGGCAATATTGTTTTCGAGCATTTCGCCCGTGACGCTGGGAACAATGATGCGGGCGCGGGTGATAAAGAACTCCAACGGCGCAGGCTCACCTTCCCTGGAGATAGTCAACTTGACTTCCGATCCCGCCGGCCCCAACACTTTTTGCCGCGCCTCCTCAGGCGTGGAACCGGTCATATCCTCATCATCAATCGCGATGATCGCATCGCCGGGTTTCAGGCCAGCTGCCTCCGCAGGAGAACCCTCAATCGGGCTGACGACCGTCAGGAATTCACCGTCCAGATCTACATACGCGCCGATGCCTTCGTACTCGCCAGAGAGTGAGGAGGTCTCGTGTTCGTATACCGCCGGGTCCATGTAGAAAGTTTGTTTATCGCCCAGCGCGTCCATCATGCCGCGGATGGCGCCGCGCATCAGGGCCACATCGTCAATGGGTTGATCGACATAGCGCTCGTGGACGATATTCCAGGCTTCCCAGAAGGGCTCAAATAATGTTTGCAGTTCAGAGGGAGTGGCCTCCTGCTGTTCGGTTGTGACGGTAGGAACGCCCAATTGGGGGATAACCATCGGCAATCGACCGGTGGAGGGCGTAAGATGCCCAACGATAAACCCGCCCGCAAAAGCGCCGGCTAGCAAAATGACCGACACAAACATCCCCAGAATGACTTTGATGGCTTTATTCATGATATCTCCGCAAGGTGTAATACGTGCAAGAAGGCAAGGTAAAGATACTACCCGGTGATTAATACACAATGAATTAATTGTTGAGATTCTATTGGAATGATATAAACGGCTCATATAACCGGTGGGCATCGCCCTGCCCGATCCGATTTTGGGCAATTTATTGCCCGTTTTTCTTCTTTTCGAGCTCCTCCACCTGCTTCCTCAATTCATCCATCGATTTGTTCGACTGGCTCTGTGTCGGCTTGCTGAGCGAGTCCCGCAGGGCAGACATCCAGCGTGAGTCGCCGCCTTTGGCCCAGCCGCGCGCGATGGCATACATCACTACATTGGAGCCTATGATGATGAGGATGAAGATCAACGCTCCGATAAGGATTCGATCTGATTCCATAGTTATTTCCTTTATCTTTATTGCTGGGCCAGGGGCTGCTCCTACGGAGTGCTTCGCGAAGCCTCCGGCCGAGCAATGCACCACGTTAATCGCCCAATAAAATCGGCAGATGACTCCAATCTGTAAAGACGCCGCTGGCTGCGGTGGTGGGTTCATCGGTGCCATAGAGCAGGCTGGCCATGCCTGCTTCCAGGGCGGCGCGGGTGGTGCGTGGCAGGTCGTCGATCACCACGCATTTACGCGGGTCAGGCTCATTGGCGAGTTCCTGTGCGATCGCAAAGGATTCGGGCATCGGCTTGCAATAGGGCGCGACCGCATTCACATCCACGATGGCGTCGAAAAGATCATCCAGTTGCAGGGCGGCGAGCACGCGCCGGGCGTGAGGAACGTCGGCATTGGTGAAGATCAGTTTCCGGTTGGGCAGCGAAGCGAGGATTTCGCGCTGGATCGGGTTGGGCCTAAGGTAATCCTTCAGTGGCAGGTCATGCACGAAAGCCAGGTAATCCTCTACATCCACATTATGACGCGCCTGTAAGCCGCGCAGGGTTGTGCCATACATCTTGAAGTATTGCTCACGCAGCGCGGGCACATCCGTCTCAGGGATGCCCATGCGCTCGCGCATATACAGGTTCATGCGCTCCTTGATAGCTATCCATAAGCCGGTGCTGGACGGGTAAAGCGTGTCGTCCAGATCGAAGAAGAGAGTGGTAAACCGCATGGGGCGATTATAATCGTGCCATGCCTATTCGTTTACTTGCCTCAGAAGTCGCCTCACAGATCGCGGCAGGCGAGGTCATTGAGAGGCCGGCGTCGGTCGTCAAGGAATTGCTGGAGAATGCGCTGGATGCCGGCGCACAATCGATCACGATCATAGTCGAAGAGGCGGGCAAAAAACTGATCGAAGTGTCCGATGGCGGATACGGGATTCCCTCTGATGAATTGGAGCTGGCTGTCTCGCGTCACGCCACCTCCAAGCTGGTCCGTTCCGAGGACCTTTTTTCCATCTCCACGCTTGGATTCCGCGGCGAAGCCTTGGCTTCGATTGGCTCGGTCTCACGCATGACCGTCACTTCACGCGTGGCGGAAGATAAGGAAGGCGCGCGGTTAAGAGTGGAAGGTGGTGTCTTTGGAAAGCCGGCTAAAATCGGCACTACAGTGGGCACAACTGTTCGTGTGGAGGACCTGTTTTACAACGTCCCGGCGCGTTTGAAATTCCTGAAGTCAGACGTGACCGAACGCCGCGCCATTGATCTGCTGGTCACGCGTTATGCGCTGGCGTATCCTGATAAGCGCTTCAAATTATCCGAAGGCAAAAATATTACGCTGCAAACCCCCGGTGATGGCGACCGGCGTGCCATCCTGGCCGCGTTATATGGTGTGGATGTCGCCAAGCACATGCTCGAAGTGTGGACCGAGGAAGAACGTTACAAGCTCAGTGGCTTTGTGAGCCCAATCTCGCTCACGCGTTCTAACCGCAGAGAGATCACGTTTTTTATCAATGGCCGCTGGGTGCATGATGTGTCGCTGAACACCGCCTTGTTGCAGGCCTATCACACCCTGCTGATGGTGGGGCGTTACCCCCTGACGGCTTTATTCATCGAGATGAACCCCGCTGAAGTGGATGTGAATGTACACCCTGCCAAGGCCGAAGTGCGCTTCCGGGAACCGGATAGGATCTTCAGCTTTGTCCAACGATCGGTGCGGAAGGCGTTGCTGGCCTATTCCCCTGTGCCAAACGTCGCGCCGTCATTGTGGGGCACCACCCGGACCACGTCCGCGCCTCCGGAACCAAGATCATCGGTGGGGTTAGAGTGGGCGATTGCTCACGGTGAAGAGTTGCCAGTGGACAGTGAACAGTCATCAGTGAATAGGGACTGGAGAATAGAGGCTGAATCCAAGTCTCCAGTCTCCAATTCTCCAATCTCCACTCCTCAAACTCTAGCCTCACCGCTCACCCGTATCCCTCTCCTGCGATTGATCGGTCAAATTGGCGGGACGTATCTTGTGGCAGAAGGACCCGATGGGCTGTATCTCATCGATCAACACGCCGCACACGAGCGGGTGCTGTTCGAGAAGCTGATCGCGCAGCGTGAGAGCAACAAGATTGCCTCACAATCCCTGCTCACGCCTGTAACCGTCACTCTACCCCCTCAATCAGCCAATTTACTAATTACTCAAATCCCCGCCTTACAGAGCTTTGGCTTCGATGTGGAGGAATTCGGACCGAGCACATTTCAAGTCCGCGCCATCCCCGCGCTGTTTGCGGGTGGCGACCCCTCCGCGGCCTTGCGCGCGCTGGTGGAGGATTTCGAAGAGGACGAGGTGCCTCTGCAAAATGAGATCGAGAAAAAACTTGCCGCACGCGTCTGCAAGCGCATGGCCGTCAAGGCAGGGCAGGCGTTATCCAGTGAGGAGCAACGCGCGCTGCTCACTGATCTGGAGGCCTGTGATTCACCGCGCACCTGTCCGCATGGGCGGCCAACGATGATCCATCTTTCTGTGGATATGCTCGAACGCCAATTTGGGAGGCGGGGTGCTCGCTAACGCTGTCGATATCGATCACTTTTGTCCGTCCTCCTGAATGGATTGGCCGTTCGGCGAGCAAGAAATTCTCATCATTTTGCCGCATTACACCCACCATTCGGCCCAAGCTCACGCACTCGGTCTGTGTGAACAGGTTCGGGCTTTATCTGTGAGCGTCGATGGCCTGGCTTTTTCCATTACGTCAGTGTGGGCATTGCGCAGCATAAGGTTCATAAGGAGGATTGGCAGCGATTTCTCGACCGCGCCGGCCACGTGCTGCGTCAGGCAAAGACAGAGGGGAGAGATCGCTGTGTGACATCTGAAGAAGAAAAAGAGCACACGAGTTTCGTCGTGTGCTCTTTTGTCATGCGCTCTACACATTATTCACTGCGCGGCATTGTGCGTGTCGTGCGCGGCAGATGCAGGGAGAATGAAGTACCTATGCCCATTTTGCTTTTCACTTCAATGCGTCCGTTGTGTCCCTGGATGATTTGTTTGCAGATCGAAAGCCCCAGACCCGTTCCGGATGCCTTGCCTTCATGTTCGCGTACGCGGTAGAACTTCGTAAACAAATGGGGGAGTGAATCTTCGGGGATGCCCAGACCTGTATCTTGAACTGTGATGGAAATTTCGGTATCGCTAAAATTGCCCGTGATGATCACCGAGCCGTTGGGGCGGTTGTATTTGATGGCGTTGCTCAGTAAATTGAGCAGAACTTGTTTGACCTTGTCGCGGTCGGCTTCGAGCAGCGGCATGTCATGGGGCACATCCACGCGGATTTGGATGCTGGTCTCCTGGGCCTTGGTTATCATCACGTCGCGTACTTCGTAGAGCAGATCGGCGCTGCTGAAACGGGTCTTGCGGAACTGAACGCGGCCCGATTCCAGCCTGGCCAGGTCGAGGAAGGACGAGGCGAGCGAATTCAGGCGCAGGGTTTCATTATGGATATTGTTCACGATTTGGTTGCGCTGCTCCAGCGACATCTCAGGGCGCAGTAGCAGGTACGTGGCGGTGCTTAAGGAAGCCAGGGGAGTACGCAGTTCATGCACGAACTCGGCGATCAAATCTGATTGCTGGAACAAACGCGCGTTCTCGATTGCCACCGCCGCCTGCGCGCCCAGCACGGTGAGCATGGATTCATCCGGGTCGGTGAACTTGCCTCGCTTTTTGTTCACCACTTCCAATACGCCTACCACTTTATTCTTGGTCACCAGTGGAATGCCCAATAAGGACCTGGTCGAAAAACCAATGTTGTGGTCCACATCGCTGAAAATGCGCTCATCCTTGTTAGCCTCGTCCAGGCGAACGGATTTGCGGTTGTTCACGATCCAGCCGGCGATGCTTTTATCGAGCGGTACGATCAGGCCGCGCATGGTCGGTTCGTCGATGTTGGTAGCAACCTGGAAGTAGAGTTGACGCGCTGTATCATCGTAAAGCAGGATTGAGGCAGCTTCGGCATGCGTGATGTCCGCCGCGGCGCGCACAATGTCATCCAGCAGGGTGTCGAGATCAAGTGTGGAGGCCAGATCCCGGGAGATTTCAATCAGGCGCAGGTAGCTATCAAGGGTTTGGGTTTTGATCTCAGCCATGGATTGCTCGCTTTATGATTTCCGGGAGAATAGTTGCCACATTTTCGGTGATGACGATATCTGCGCGCACGTTCACGTAGGTCTGCGTGTTATTGACTATGATCAAATGCGCGCCGCGGTCAAGCGCCTGTAGCGGCAGACCCGCGACAGGCAGCACTTCCAGTGATGAACCAGCCACCAGCATCAGGTCACATTGACGGGTGGCACGTTGCGCGGCCTGCCACGCCGATTGCGGCAACTGTTCCCCAAACAGGATCACATCCGGTTTAAGGGTGCCATTACAGTTCGCGCATTGGGGAATCGTCCCGTTTTCGATATAGGGTCTTAAAAAGCTTTCGGACGGAAACTGCCTGTAACATTGTGTGCAGGAGAGGGTCCGTAACGTACCATGCATCTCCACCACGTGCCTGGAACCTGCCTTCTGATGCAGGCCGTCGATGTTCTGGGTGAGGATGGTTTTTGAATACCCTGCGTGCTCATATTCTGCCAGTGCCAGATGCGCTGGGTTGGGCAGGGCATAAAAGATCTGGCTCGCCAGTGGACGGAACCAATGGAAGAAACGTTCAGGCGCTGTTCGAAAGGTACTGAGTGAAGCCACCTCCATGGGCTCATCCCGAGACCAAAGACCTGAGTCCTCTGAACGGAAGTCTGGAATGCCTGAGGGGGTGGAAATGCCAGCTCCGGTCAGCACAACCACGCGTTGGGCTTTGCGGAATAACTCCGCTGCATCCTCCAGCGCAGTTTGTGTGGCGGGTGGCAGGGTCATCGCGGCAAAGCTTCGCGCTCGGCAACAAACTCCACCAGCTTATTTACCTGTCGGGTCGTCAGACTTTCGGGCTGGCATAGCACTGCCGGGGCCTGCATGCGCGTGGCCTGTGTGAAAAGTTCAGGGGCAGGGGACAGGCTGCTGATGATCTCAAAATCCAGTTTGGATTGCACTTGAGCAGTTGGCAATTGCGTATCTGAACGAATACGATTATTCAACACTACATTAATATTGCGTTTGTTTAAATTCATTGACACCATATCATCAATTAATGCCCTGGTATGGGAAATGATGTTTGGTGTGCCTTCCAACACGATCAAGATTTCATTGCAGAAGGGCAGGACTTTGTGGGCAAAGGGCTGAATACCTACACCGAGATCCAGAACGACAAAGCGGGCCAGAGCAGCCAAATTTGATAAGATGGTTTCGTAAAGGATGGTCTGATTGATCAATTGCATGTCACGCGGATGGTCCGAGGAAAGCAGCAGTTTTAGTCCTGACCCGTGATGTGTAAGTGCCTCCCGGGTTTTATCACGCGTGATATCCGTGGCCCGGTTGATGCTCAAAAGATCCACGAGACCCTTTGAGGCGCCTAACCCCAGATCGAGTGCCAGGGCGCCCTGCCCGGGCAGGAGCTCGGCCACGATCACATCACTTTTCGTGCGGTTTAGCAAACCGGCGGCCAGATTCACCGCAAGAGTGGTTACACCTAAGCCGCCACGCGGGGCCAACACGCCAATCACGTAGCCGCGATTCCCACTCCCGTCATCACCTATGACGCCCTTTTTCCGGCCAACGCGGGCCAGCAGTGTCTTCACACGCGCCTGCAATTCGGAAGGGTGTGTCGGTTTTGTAAGATAATCATTCGCGCCCACCTCGAAGCCCACCACCTTGTCATCGAGTTGAGTTTTGGCTGTAAACATTAAAATGGGGGTATTGGCAGTGGATGGGTTTTGCCGGAGACGGCGGCTCACTTCATACCCATCCATGTCTGGCATCATCACATCCAGCAGGATCAAATCGGGATCTTCCTCGAACGCCTTGTCCAGTCCCTGTTGGCCATTTGTTGCAGCGCTGATCTGATACCCCTGACGCTGAAGCATTAAACCCACCAAGCGTAGGGTATCGAGATCGTCGTCAACAATCAGTATTTTTTCACTCATTTTGCATTCTTCCTCAATAAATATGATGAAAGTCTAGATATGATGAAAGTCTAGCATAAAGACGTCTCCAGGGCAAGCCAAATCACAAGCTTGTAAGTATGCTATAATGGATAGGCCCGGACGTCCGTTATTTTTGGGCTTTCGGGGCACAAGAAAGGTTCTCTAGAGAACCACTCAGCCTGGGGATGACAGGTTTCGACGGGAGAGGCTGGTCCCGAAATGCGAGCCGAGCGGCGCCGAACTCGTAAACTCAGCGCAAACCATTAAGTGCCAACAGCACTAACTACGCTGCTATGCCCCTCGCTGCATAAGCGATCAACATAACAGCTGGCGCCTAAGGGTGCCACGTCCACCGGCCCCGTCCTCCACCCGGTGACGGATTGGGCGAGACAAAGGTGTGAGTGCCGCGCACTATGCCGCTACCTGCGCGAAAGACCAGCGGCTGGTCGCAGAGAGTTCCTGCCGGACGAGACCTCTGCGATGACGAACCTCGACCGGCTACGCTCGTAGAGTTTCGGAG
>DASTOH010000314.1:0-18462 GCA_035720235.1 Anaerolineales bacterium
CCGCCTGGCGGACTTTGTCAACCAGTTTGAAAGCGTCCGCAAGGAGATCAATGACTGGGTCTACGATGAGACACAGGAAAAGATCAAAGACCTGCTTCCGGAAGGCGTACTCAGTTCGGATACTCGTATGGTTTTGGTGAACGCGATTTACTTCAAAGCAGACTGGCTAAATCAATTCGATGCAAATGACACATTTGATTCGCCCTTCCACTTACTGGACGGGACCGATGTCACGGTCAAGACGATGAATCAGGGGACGTCCATGCCCTATTATCGCGGTGACGGTTTTCAAGCCGTGGAATTGCCCTACGCAGGCGATACCGCCGCGATGGACATTTTCGTCCCCGATGAAGGCAACTTCGAGGCGCTTGAGTCATCTCTGAATTCTGACCTGTTCAACGAAACGATCAACGGATTACAGCCGGCCTCCATGATGTTGTCGCTGCCCAAGTTCACCTTCGAAAGCTCGTTCAATTTTTCCGATACGCTCAAGTCCATGGGAATGGTGGACGCCTTCGCCGCAGACAAAGCCGATTTCACGGCCATGACTGCCGAGAACGACCTGTTCATCAGCAACGTAATCCATAAGGCGTTTGTGGCAGTGGATGAAGAAGGCACCGAAGCCGCCGCAGCGACCGCCGTCATCGTGGATGTCACCAGCGCGATCATGTACGATGTAACCTTGACCATTGACCGGCCGTTCATCTTTATCATCCGCGATAAGATCAGTGGACAGATACTCTTTATCGGTCGTGTGCTCGATCCATCGAATTAATCTACAACAAGTGCTCGAGCCGTCGTCCTCGGCGGCGTCTTTGCAAAGCATCCTATGGACGCCGCCGAGAGTAAACTTTAAGAGTTTTCAACGCGATATCATAAGGAAATATTTCTTATGAAGAATATCATCGAAGATACCAAATCAAGTTACGATGCTGTCGCCTCTGAATATGCAGAAAAATTCAAAGATGAGATGGACGACAAGCCCTTCGACCGCGATTGCCTGGATCGGCTGGCGCGTGAGGTCGGGGATCTGGGGCCGATCTGCGATATGGGCTGCGGACCGGGTCAAATCGCGCGGTATCTCTATCGTAAGGGTGTTAAAACGCTCGGCGTGGACCTGTCACCCAACATGGTCGCAGAGGCGCAAAGACTCAATCCGGAAATCCGTTTTCACCAGGGAGATATGCTGTCCCTGCCAGATGAGGAGAATTCCTGGGGTGGGATCGCGGCGTTCTATTGCATTATCCATATCCCACGCGAACAAATCGTGGATGCGCTTCGCGAGATGAAACGCGTGCTCATACCCAGCGGATTCCTGCTCGTCACATTCCACATTGGCGAGGAGATCAAACATCTCGATCAGTGGTGGGAGAAAGCCGTTAACCTGGATTTCGCTTTTTTTCTACCAAACGAAATGGAGAGTTGGTTGAAAGAGGCAGGGTTTGAACTCGTGAAAACCCTGGTACGTGAGCCAAACCCCGCAGTGGAGGTCGCGACACAAAGAGCTTATGTGTTCGCCAGGAAGCCACATGAAGAGTTAATGTCATCCTGAGCCCTTCGACCCGGCTACGCCAGTCACGACCTTCGGCTCCGCTTTGTTTCTTCTGGCAATGACGCGAGGGTTCTATGGAATGGAGTATCTTTATCAGGGCGCTTGAGCCATTCGACGATCCGAAGGGAGTTCGCGGTTTTTAAGGCGAAAGCCCAGCGCGATCAACAGAACACCAAAGACCAATTCGTACGCACCGACGAGCCAGATCAGGAAAAGTCCACCCGCGGCCGGCTGCAATACCAGCAGCACACCAAACGCAATCGAGAGCAGACCTCCCAGCATCAACAGCCATTCATTGTTGATTTCACGTCGCAAACGAATGGCCGCGGCGATTTCGAAAACACCCGTGATGACAGCCCAGGCCGCGATCACTGCAATCAAAATGGCCGTAGCAAGTCCCGGCCAAATCAGAGCGACAAGACCTGCTCCGATGCTTACCAGACCTTCCAGCAGAAAGACCCACCAGCGCGGTGAATCCTTCGCCCGAGTCACCCCGGTGACGATCGCCAACACTCCGTCTACCAGTGCATAAACGCCAAAAAAGGTGATCAACACCAATAACGTGACTCCGGGCCATAGGAATGCAGCCAGACCGAACAATATTGCTAATACCCCACGCAGGAGGACCAGCCACCAGTTTTTCGCCAGACTAATCATATTTCACATCCTATCTACATCTTCATCTCTTCTCCTGGATTCAGCATTGCCGCCTGAACATTGACCTGGTTTTCGGCGATCTTGGTCAAGTTTTCATCCGCCCGCTTTTCCTCTTCCAGAGTTTTGCCAAGCAGGTTGGCTATCTCGATAAAGCCCAGCTGACGAGCATGCGCGCGAGCTGTGCCATAGGCGGCGATCTCGTAGTGTTCTACGCGTTGTGCGGCCCCAATAAACCCCGCCTCCAATGGTTCGGTCTCGCCTTCACTATTAAGAATTTCGATTCCCTCACCAATCAGGCCTTCCATGCCCATGCACTTCTTGCCTTTTGGGTTAATCTCCAGCTTTTTGCAGATTCTCTCAAGTCGTTCCACATGCTTGTGAGTTTGCTTCAAATGTTCTTCAAAAGCAGAACGCAAGTCTTCCGACTCAACGGCCTTCGCGATCTTGGGCAGAGCCTTGACCAGCTGATTTTCTGCACTGTAGAGATCCTTCAATTCATCTGCCAACAGGTCTTCGAGCGTCTTGATTTTCATAGCCATCTCCGTTTCTAATCAAATGTTGTTTACCGCTTGTCTCATAATGTGCCAAACTTTTGGAACTAATTGTAGGCTGGGTTTTCAGCTTTTGGTTTAGATCATTATGCGGCACTCTGTAATTTCATTTAAGCCACGAAAAGTTAAGCAGCTATTAAAGAAGTATGATATTCGCCTGAATGAACTTCCGGAATATCGGTTAAGGTGGGGTAGGACCTACCCTGGCGCTGATTCGTTGTGAACATTGTTTCCGAATTGGATCCAGGGCTCCACTCGAAATGAGACTCAGCACTGAATGGAGCCGGAAAATTTTCACTTCTCCAGTGGGGTGTATGGCCATGAGTCCTCAAGTACAATTCACCCCAATCTTTCGCTCGACAGCGTAAATCATCTTCAGATAGGAGAATACCATGACGACTGTAACTGCCGAAGTTCTGGTCAATGCACCTTTGAAACTGGCTTATCGCGCGTTTACCAATTCCACCTCCCTGCGCGAGTGGCTGTGCGATGTGGCAACTGTCCAGGCGCATCCGCGCGGAAGGATGTACGCGTGGTGGCGCGGCGATCATTATTTTGCCGGGCACTATGTCGAGCTGGAGGAAAACAAGTGCGTCAGTTTCCGCTGGATTCCTAGTGAAGCTAGCGAAGCGAGCGCCGAGACCGCTCCGACGGATGTCACGGTCAGGTTCGAGGAAAAGGACGGCGGCGTGTCGATCCATCTCGAGCACACCGCACCGGATGGCGAATCGTCACAGTCGGCTGCCGAGTCCTTCCGTGAAAATTGGGTGGAGGCACTCGAGAATCTCAAATCCGTGCTGGAGACCGGTGTGGACTTGCGCATCGCCAACCGTCCTATGCTGGGAATAATGCCAGGCGATTTTACCGAGGAACAGGCTTCAGCATTAGGGGTGCCGGTGAGGGAGGGGTTAAGGCTCGATGGCCTGGTGGCAGGCATGGGCGCAGAAAGGGCCGGTCTGCAGAAGGATGATGTGCTGGTAGGCATGGCGGGACATCCCATCACCAATGATTTCAATACTCTTCCGCTCGCCATCGCAGGGAAAAAAGGCGGCGATACGATCGACGTTGACTTTTACCGCGGCCCCGAAAAGAAAACGGTCGCAATGGAACTCTCCCGCCGCCCCATGCCAGAAGTACCATTCGATGCTGCTGAACTTGCCAGGCGAGTGCGAGAGATTTTCGAACCGGCTCTGGCTGAACTGGAAGGATGTTTCGAAGGCTTTACCGATGAGCAAGCTATGACACGGCCTGAACCCAATGAATGGAGCGCGCTGGAAATCGTGGCGCACCTGATCCACAACGAGCGTTTCAACTCGATCTTTTTGTCGGGACTCCTGGATGGCAACGATCCCCTCTACGATGGAGCTGGTAACAATATCACTGAACATGTGCAGGCGACCGTGCGAGCCAATCCGTCTATCAAACAGATGCTCGATACGCTACGCCGGACCGTGGAGGAGGTTTTGGCATACACGGAATTGATCCCCGAAAGCTTCGTGGCAAACAAGGCCAGTTATTGGCGCTACTCGTTCAATCTGCTTCAGCCGAATCTTCACATCACCGGTCATACCCAGCAGATCAAAGATGCGCTTGCCGCGGCAGGCAAGTAACTTGAAACCGACGACCCATCCAGGCAACTGCGGACCTCACCGGCCCGCAGTTGTTCATTTAATCCGAATGATATAATCCCAACATCAAATCACCAGAGGATTCGTCAGATGAAAATCGGCCTCATCGGCGCCATGGATGAGGAACTCATTCCCATCCGCGCCATCCTCCACCACCTGGAGAAAATCGAAAAAGGAAATCGCACCTTCTGGAAGGGAGATGAGTACGGTCACGAAATCACCCTCACGCGCTGCGACCCGGGCAAGGTCAACGCCGTCATCGCCACTCAGCAGATGCTCGATCATTTTTCCGTAGATGCCATCTTCAACATGGGGAGTTCCGGGGCGCTGCACCCGGCGCTCGAGGTGGGCGATCTGGTGATCGGCTCTGAATTCATCCAGCATGACTTCGATGTCACCGACTGGGGGCTGAAGCCGGGCGAGATGTTGTTCGACATCGTCATCTCGGGCGATAACGGGCAGATGCAATTTCGCACGCAGCAAATCTTCAGCGCCGACCCCGCGCTTGCCCAATTGGCCCTGGAGGTGGCCCAACAGATCGAATTGGCCTCCCTGAACGGTCATGCGCCCAAAACGTTTACCGGTCGAATCCTGAGCGGCGATCAATTCATCAGCAAAACAGAGAAGGCGCGCTCGCTCTGGGAAACCCACCAGGGTCTGTGCACCGATATGGAGGCCGCGGCCATTGCGCAGGCATGCGAAGTCAATCACGTCCCCTTCCTGTGCATCCGCGCTATTTCAGATAAAGCGGATCATTCCGCGGTCATCACGTTTACAGATTTTCTGATGGGGGCTACAGCTAACTACGGAAGGATCTTCGAGAGCATTTTCAAACAGTCGTAAGCAAAGAACATTGCTTCCCCCTGAGCGGCAGATAAGGCCCTGTCGCCATCGGCATGACCCTTCTGTTCCAAAGTAACGAACTCTAACGAAAACGTCGCCTGATTTGGGTATAATTAAGTGGTATGAACGAATGGGTCGGGAGGATGCTGAGCAAGGTGCATATCGACTCCCTCATCGCCCGCGGGGGCATGGCGGAAGTCTATTTAGGCACACATACGACTCTTCAGCGCGAAGTTGCGGTCAAGATCCTGCGGAACCAGTACGAGGACGACCCAGACCTGCTCGAACGATTCCAGCGCGAGGCCCGGGTGGTGGCCAAACTGCGGCATCAAAACATCGTGCAGGTCTTCGATTATGACGCGGTGGACGAGCGTCCCTACATTGTGATGGAGTACGTTTCGGGTCCATCACTCTCCAAGTATCTGGCCGTTCTACATAAAAACAATGGCAAGCTCGAGCTCCCAGATATTAACCGGATCCTGATGGGCGTGGCGCAAGCGCTTCAGTATGCACACGATAGTGGGGTGATTCATCGTGACATTAAACCTGGCAATATCATCCTGACCTCCCGCTCTCAGACTGTTGACCCGGGCAAGCCCCTGCCGCGGGACTTCGAACCGGTTCTCACCGACTTCGGGCTGGTCCGCTTCCTGAATTCTTCTCGCCAGACCTCAGCCGGTCAAACCGCCGGTACGCCGGCCTACATGAGCCCCGAACAGGCGCGCGGCGAGACCACCGATGGGCGTACTGACATTTACTCCCTCGGCATCGTGCTATATGAAATGCTCAGCGGCAAAGTTCCATTTGATGGCGAAACTACCATGAGCATTCTCCTCAAGCACATCAGTGATCCACCTCCGCCCATTCCGGGCCTCTCGCCTCAACTTCAAAAGATTCTGAATAAGGCGCTTGCGAAAACCAAAGAGGAGCGCTTCCAAAAACCGATTGAACTTGCCCGGGCGTTCAACTCAGCAGTCAGTGCCCAGGCGGATCCAAGCACATTCATGGGAATCACACCCGTGGAGGAGCCAAGCACCATTGCTGTGGCTGAGCCGGTCGACTCGTTGATCGTGGTCCAGACGCCAAAAAAATCACCGCTCAGATGGGTCATCCTTGCGCTGGCAAGTATGGCAGTGCTGGCCATCGCCTTTTTTCTATTAAATAGTTATGCCTTTTCGTCTCCCCCTGTTGAAACGCCAACCGTGGCGCCGACCGCCACGAACACCAAGAAGGTCAGCCTTCCTGTCGGAAATGTCCTGGGGCCGCCGGTTGTCTTACATTTTCGAGATGGAGACGCGATCATGGATCAGGCTGTCGTGGAATCGTCTGCCATGCCGGCTGCGCCCGCGGGCAGCCAGTATGAGGTTTGGCTTATCGGATTACAGGGTCGGCTGAGTCTTGGCCTCCTGGCCCTGGATCCTACCGGCAAAGGTAAATTGACTTTTAATGCAGTCGGAAATGAAAACCTGCTGGCTTTGTACGATCAGGCTCAAATCACCCTGAGACCCAACACATCCGCAACTGCAACCGACACGGATACGGTTGCGTATACCTATGCCCTGCCAAGCGATGGGCTGGCGTATGTGCGCGTACTACTGGTTTCTTTTCCTGATACTCCCGATCAAGTTCCGCTGATTCAGGGTCTATCTGCTGACGTCCGGCTACTCGAGCAAAGCTCCAGAGACCTGTCGAACGCATTTGCAAATGGCGACCTGATCAGCGCCAGGAAGCATGCTGAGATCATCCTAAATACTCTGGTTGGAAGCCAAAACTCCCTTCATAAGGACTGGAACGACGATGGGACTATCAGCGATCCCAGCTCTGGCTATGGTTTGCTCTTGAATGGCAGCAACCAGGGTTATGTTCGCACGATCTACACTCATGCGGAATATGCTTCCAACGCTCCTCGGGCCTCGCAGAACATGATTCTGCATGGTGCTGAAGTAAAAGCCTGTGCAGAGAATCTGGCACAGTGGGCTCCCCAACTCCAGGATGAACTCATTAAGATCTTCACCGCCGGTTCTCTTCAAAGTATGGAAGAGCCGTTGAGAAACGCCGTAGCCCTGGCAGAGCAGATCAGTAACGGATTTGACTTGGACGAAGACGGATCCATTGAAGCCGTCGCTGGAGAGTGCGGAGTTGCCACAGCATACACGTCCGCCTATGCGATGGCAGATATGCCGCTCCTGCCGGTGGGTTTTGGCACACCCACTCCCACTGGTTCAGGCACACCATCACCAGGATCAACATTCGTCAGCAGAACCGTCACCGCAACTCGGGCACCAGGAGGAGGAGGGGATGGGCAACCAGCCCCAACGAGAGTCCCACCTGGCCAGGAGAAGACCAAGGAACCGAAACCCACCAATCCCGGGGGTGGCGGCGGTGGAGGTGGAGGAGGGGGCGGCGGTGGAGGAAATAATGGCGGCAATAGTGGTGGAAACTCGAGCAAACCGTAATAGGATTTGTTGAGCGAGAGGACGTTAATCACACGCTCATGGGAGCGTTAAAGACAGTTTGGCTTTGAAACCTCTGGGCCGCCCTTGCGAAGCATCCAATCGCAAGGGCGGCCCAGAAAGCAGAATAGTTACTTTACTTTGGCTTGATTTGCCACTGCCGCAGCTTTCCTGGCGGCCTCTTCGGGGTCACCCAGGTAATAATGCTGGATGGGCTTCAGGTCATGATCGAGTTCATATACCAACGGCACGCCTGTGGGAATGTTCAATTCGGTGATGTCGGCATTCGAAATGTTATCGAGATATTTCACGAGCGCACGGATGGAGTTCCCGTGCGCAGCAATGAGCACGCGCTTACTTGAGTTGATCTCCGGCGCCAGCGTGGAATGCCAGTAAGGCAGAACACGCTCGAGTGTAAGCTTCAGCGATTCGGTGGCGGGCAGCTGCTCGGGAGTCAGCGAAGCGTAACGGCGGTCAAATCTGGGATGGCGTTCGTCGTTCCAGTCCAGGGAGGGAGGCGGTACGTCATAGGAGCGCCGCCACAGCTTCACCTGAGCTTCGCCAAATTTCTCAGCCGTCTCAGCTTTATTCAGACCCTGCAAGGCACCGTAGTGCCGCTCATTCAGCTGCCAGGCACGGATCACCGGAATCCATTCCAAATCCAATTCCTCCTGCACGATATTGAGGGTTTTGATGGCGCGCTTCAGCACCGACGTGTAAGCGATATCGAAATCATAGCCACCTTCCCGCAAAAGTTGCCCCGCTGAGTGAGCCTCTTCGATGCCGAGTTCGGTGAGGCCAACATCCGTCCAACCCGTGAAACGGTTTTCGAGATTCCAGGTGCTTTGTCCGTGACGGACCAATACGAGTTTGTACATTGCGATTCTCCAAGTATGTTTTTTGAGTTTATTGCAGCGCGTCTCTCAATGACACCCGCACATCTGCAGGGATGAACACCACTTGCTCACCATTCAAAGTCCCTTTGGCAAGAAATCCTGATCTGCGTAAACACCCAACCACTGACTCTGGTTCGTGGTAATTCCAGTGCGGCGATTCTTCCGAGTCGTCGCCGTATTTATCAGTGAATTCCTTCCAACCGCGCCAACCGCCATTCTGCAGAGTCCATTGCAAGGCGTCTTTTTGCTCATGTGACAATTCATTGCACACACCTTCAACTGCGTTCCTATCGTGCATCTGTTCCACGATCTTTTTCACCAACTCTGCTTTTTTACCATAAGCCATCAGTCCCCAGGCGCGCGCTACGGCCCCCAGCACCTCGCGGCTGAGACTGTTGAGGGTCACGGACGCTCCCGAACTGACCTCGAGTTTTGTCCGCATGGCTTTGTCATGTGCACGTTGGTAGCTCTCCTGGACCCAATTGGAAAGCCAGCCGCCAGCGAAAACCTCACCGAGCTTTAGTTTCAGGTCCCAACCTTCCAAAAGAGGGTTTTCCGGATACAGCTCAAATGCAATCTGGTATTCCCTGCGCGCGACCTCAAAATCCCTACGACGGAATGCCTGCAGCATCAGTGCGAAGTGCATAAGGAAGGCAGTTTGAGCCGTGATCACCGGAGCTTTGGCCACTTTTTCTAAATATTCCTTTATGAGTTCGTCCTTGGGTTCTTCCTCCTGAGCCTCCATCAACGCCAAGTTGGCATACGCAAAAATGTAACCCGGATCTACTTCAATAGCACGCCGCGCCAATCTCTTTCCTTCCTCCTTTTGACCGTTCTGCATCAACAATACGCCAAGCATATGGACCGCGTAACCGCTTTTCGGATCCGCCTCCACTGCCTTTCTCCAGAACGCGATCTTGTCGTCAACCTTCTCCGCCGCCTGCGCCTTCTGCGCCCACACCGATGCCTTGGGGGAAATGTTCAGTTCAATATCATCCGAAAGCATCTGAGATGAAAAATCCACCTCACGCCATTCACCTGCTTCTTCATCCCAAAAGCGGACCGGGTTGGGCGGCACTTCCCTGCCCATTTCCGCCAGCGCAGAAAGAACGTTCAAACGTTGTTGCTTTGTGCCAACATCTCCAAGGGCAAAGGATCGCAGGCGCTCGTCTATTTCCGGTTTGTTGAATTGCAGCAACAGATGGGGAACGGCTTCGCTCGCGCCCGGTTCATTGAGCAGGTGAAGCAACCCGTTGACGACAAAAGGTCTTTTCTCAATGTAATCCTCGAGTTTTTTCTGAATATGCGGGGGAAGTCTATCTTCTTGCCCGTATTTTCCCAGCATCTCGATCAACTCGTTCAGAGTCAGGGCAGGCAACAGTAACCCCATCGTCGAATGTCCGGGTTTTGGGGAAACAGACTTCCCGGCCTTGATCGCCTTGCGAACATCAGCAGCCAGCAATTGGGCGCGCTCGTCATATTCTTCCACCTTTTCGAGCAACGTCTTTGCTTCCCTCAAGTGTCCCGTACGAACTGCCGCAACGCCCAGGGAAAACCAGGAAGTCTCGAATAGGTCTTCAAAATCCCGCTTCAGATATTTTTGCGCCAGGGACCATAGCGTTTCGTCATCATTTACCAGCCCAAGCGCCGAGATAATAGCATCCACTTCAATTGCATCAGGCGGGAGGTTTTTCAATTGCGCTGCCATCCGAGCGGCGTACTGGCGCGCTTTCTCATTCTCTCCAAGCCCTGTATAAAAGATCACCAAATTCTTCAAGGCGTATACATTATCGGATTGCTGCGCCAATACGTCCTGAGCCTCTTTTAGAGCCTCATCAATCTTGCCGATAAAGAAGAGCACATAAGCACGATTATTACGCGGAGACGTCCAGCTGGGGATCTGGCGTAGGGCCTCCCGCGCCATTTGTTCAGCCGGACCCCATTGACCGGCACTCATTTTCTCCTGCGCGGCTTCGTGGTACCAACTCGCTTTTTCCATCTTTTCATACGAAACTCCGAAGTTGTCGGCAGATTCCTGAATTAATTGCCGTGCAATATTCTCCATTTCTCGCATGGCTTGCTCAGATTCATCATCCATTGTGCCCATCGAATGGAGTTTTCCAATCATCCGCAAGGTATGGGCGGGGAAAACATCCTCCATATATGAACTTGCCTTGTAAAAATATAACGGTGCAAATCTGGGATGCGTTCTTTCTATCTCATCAAAGATCTTCTTCGCTTCCATCCTGTCCCCATCCCGCATCAGGGCAACGGCCCTGGCCAGCATGAATTCTGGCTTGCGCTGCCAGCGCGCTGGCGCAGAATCGATTGCCTCCCAAAATCTGTCTTGATCGGCATCTTCGAACAAACTCTGTAAATGATTCAAAAAATCTTGATAGGATTCGCCCTCCCGCTCCGGCAGGGAAATCGGGTAGGGAGACTTTGACGCATCATCTCTTCTACGAAACATCGTCACCTCAAAACTTGGGATTGTCCTATTTTACCTCACACGACTTTTGCTGCTTGTCCCTTTCATAAATGGGTTGTGGAATTGCTCTGTAGATTGAAATTCAGATTTCGAGTATAGGCAGTTGCGCGGCGCTTGGTAGGTTTCCTCCATTACGTGTAAAATCATGCCATGCACAATCACGATGATGTTTCTCCTGCGCGGCAGCAGTATCTTGATATCAAACGCGAATACCCCAATACTATCCTGTTCTTTCGACTGGGCGATTTTTACGAGACCTTTGATGAAGATGCCGAGATTACTGCCCGCGAGCTTGATATTGTATTAACGTCCCGATCGGTCGGCAAAGGGGCCAGGGCCCCGTTGGCGGGAATCCCCTATCACGCGGTCGAAAACTATCTGGCGCGGCTGATCGAAAAGGGCTATCACGTTGCCATCTGTGAACAGATCGGGGAGGTGCCGGTCAAAGGAATTTTTCCGCGGAAAGTAATACGGGTGGTGACGCCCGGGACGGTGACCGAACCTGGACTCTTGCCTGGCGACTCAAACAATTATCTCGCATCTGTGTTTCTGTCGGATGGTTTGTCCAGCAGTTCGACTGCTCGACATCGAATGGCTGCAGTTTCATTTGCCGATATCACCACCGGCGAATTCGCCGTCACCGAACTTCCGCTAGAGGCCTTGCGCGCGGAATTGACGCGCCTGCATCCCGCCGAAATCCTGCACTCAGACCATCAGGTGCTGCCTGAGGGAATCAGCGGTCACTTAACTCCGTTCCCTTCGTGGAAGTTCGAACCAGGGAAATGCAACGAAGTTTTACTCACCCACTTCAAGACCTCCACACTGGATGGCTTTGGGTTAAGAAATAACAACCTGTCTGTTCGCGTGGCGGGGACAATCCTTCAATATCTCAAAGAGACGCAGCCCGATTCTTTGTCTCTGTTGACCGGCCTGCGAGCCTACAGCATCAACGAATTTATGACCATCGACGCCTCTACCCGCCGCAATCTCGAATTGGACGAGACCCTGCGCGGCGAGCGCAGAGGCTCTTTGCTTGGAACGCTTGACCGGGCCGTCACGCCCATGGGCAAACGGATGCTGCACCAATGGGTCAGCCAGCCGCTGCTCAATGTGGAAAAGATCAATGGGCGCCAGGAGGGCGTGCAGTACTTCTTCGACCATGGCATGCTGCGCGCTGAACTTCGCGAGCGGTTCAAACCCCTGGCTGATTTGGAGCGACTCGTCAATCGCGTGGTCGCGGGCATGGCCCAGCCGCGTGACCTGGTGGCGATGCGCAGTACATTGGCCGAGTTGCCCGGAATCAAAGACGTGAGCAGTAAAGCAGTGATCAGTAAACAGTGGTCAGTGAGCGAAGAGGAATTATCGCTCCTGCAAAATGCCATTGATGATGATCCGCCGGCCACACTGCAAAATACCGGGGTGATCCGCCCCGGATACTCGCAGGAACTGGATTCAGTGATCGTGGCCTCCAAACATGCCCGCGACTGGATTGCCAACCTGGAGGCGGTTGAACGTGAGAAGACCGGTCTGAAGACGCTGAAGGTGGGCTACAACAAGGTTTTCGGTTATTACATTGAAATTTCACGCGTCGCGGCGGAAAAGGCGCCCGAGCATTACATCCGCAAGCAGACCCTGGTCAATGCGGAGCGATTCATTACGCCAGAGATGAAGGAGTATGAGACGCTCGTACTGAACGCGGAAGAGCGCATCCGTGAGATCGAATTGCGCCTGTTCAGGGAGGTTTGTGCGGCGATCGCCAAATCCGCATTCAGAATGCTGGAAACCGCGCGCGCGCTGGCCGAACTGGATGTGTTGTCAGCGCTGGCAGAGGGTGCGGCGCTGGGAGGCTACACCAGGCCCGAAGTCGATGAAGGAAGCGGGCTGGAAATCCACGAAGGGCGCCATCCGGTTGTGGAAGGATCTCTCAAGGGTGAGCGCTACATCCCGAACGATATTATGTTCGAAAAAGGCGAGCTCGTGCGCGTCATTACCGGCCCCAATATGAGCGGAAAAAGTACGTATCTGCGACAAACGGCTTTGATCGTGCTGATGGCACAAATGGGATCATTCGTACCTGCGGCTTCTGCCAGGATCGGACTCGTAGATCGCATCTTCACCCGTATCGGCGCGCAGGACGAGATCCACGCGGGGCAATCCACGTTCATGGTCGAGATGGTCGAGACCGCCAACATTTTGCACCACGCCACGTCGCGCTCGCTCTTGATCCTGGACGAAATTGGACGAGGCACTTCAACCTACGATGGCCTGTCCATTGCGTGGGCCGTGATCGAATTCATCCACAATCATCCACACTTACGTGCAAAAACATTGTTTGCCACACATTATCATGAATTAACCCAGCTCGCGGAGCTGCTGCCTGGCATCCGCAATTACAACGTGGCCGTCAGCGAAGCGGATGGAGAGGTGGTGTTCCTGCATAAGATTGTCCCTGGCGGCGCAGATCGTTCCTATGGTATCCACGTCGCGCAACTGGCCGGCTTGCCTTCACCCGTGATCCAGCGGGCCCGCGAGATCATGGCCGAATTGGAAAAGACCTCCGGGCGGGCGGTGAAGATCGATCCACACGCCGCCCAGCAGGCCATGCTGTTCCCGGAGACCAGTCCTTTGCTGGAAGAGTTGAAGGAGGTAGACGTAAACGCCCTCTCCCCCATTGAGGCGCTGAATAAGCTGTTCGAGTGGCAGAAGAAGTTTACGAAGCAGTAACCCGCAGTTGCAGTTTTCAGTATTGAAAATACAAGCGTTCGAAGGGGAAGCCCAGGTATAATTTTATCCATTCACTTACTGGCAATGATTCAAAGGAAACATTTATGAAAGTGGCAATCCTCGCAGGCGGGTTGGGAACGCGCCTTTCTGAAGAAACGACAATCAAACCGAAACCCATGGTTGAGATTGGCGGCAAGCCAATGCTTTGGCATATCATGAATATCTATGCTGCCTATGGTTTTAAGGAATTTGTGGTTGCATTGGGCTATAAAGGAGAAGTTATTAAGGACTATTTCCTGAACTATCGCTATCGAGCGCGAAACCTGACCGTCAACCTGGAAAGTGGTCAGGTAACCATTCACGATGGAACCAGTGAAGATTGGATCGTGCATTTGCTTGATACAGGTCCCACAACGCAAACTGGAGGGCGCGTCAGATGTGTCGCTGAGTTTATTGGCAAGGAACCCTTTCTCCTGACATATGGCGATGGTGTAAGCAATGTGAATCTCGATGAGCTAGTCCAATTTCATCGTGCTCACAAAAAACTTGCCACGGTGACAGCCATCCGCCCGCCCGCACGATATGGTCAAATGATCATAGGTGGGGAACATGTAACACACTTCCGGGAAAAACCTGCATCGGGCGAAGGCTGGGCAAATGGTGGTTTTTTTGTATTGCAACCCGACGTAGTGAATTACATTTCCAATGAACAAACAATTTGGGAACATGAGCCATTGGAATCGCTTGCCGCACACGGACAGCTAGCTGCTTTTCTCCATACTGGTTTTTGGCATAGCATGGACACCTTCCGCGATGTTCACATATTGAATAAGCTCTGGCAGGAAGGAAATCCGCCATGGAAAGTATGGAGATAAACCGCGCATTCTGGCTTGATCGCCCAACCTTTGTCACCGGTGGAACAGGGCTGGTTGGTTCATGGCTTGTGAAGCGCCTGCGCGCCAGCGGAGCCGATGTGGTCTGTCTCGTGCGAGATTGGGTTCCACAGAGTGAACTGGTGCGCTCAAACGAAATAGAACAAGTAAAAGTTGTGCGTGGAGATGTTCGTGACCGCGACACAATAGAACGCCTCCTGGGCGAATTTGAGATTGACACTGTCATTCATCTTGCCGCGCAAACCATTGTCACGATTGCCAATCGCAATCCTCTTTCTACATTTGATACCAATATCGCCGGCACATGGAATTTGCTCGAGGCGTGCCGCAGGAGTCCACAAGTCAAGCAAATCGTGGTGGCTTCTTCAGATAAAGCGTATGGCGACCAGGAGATTCTTCCGTATAGTGAGAACACACCATTGCAGGGACAGCATCCTTATGATGTGAGCAAATCTGCTGCGGATTTGATCGCACTTACCTACGCCAAGAGTTATGGTTTACCTGTTGGCATCACACGTTGTGGCAACTTCTATGGCGGCGGTGATCTGAATTGGAACCGCATCATCCCTGGTACCATTCGCTCGATTCTACGCGGACAGAGACCGATCATTCGCTCCGATGGAGGACATATTCGTGATTACTTCTACGTGGAAGATGGGGCTGCCGCTTACATGCTTCTGGCAGAACACCTTGCCGTGCGAACAGAGCTCATAGGGCAGGCTTTCAACTTTTCGAATGAGATCCAGGTATCAGTGCGCGAGATCGTGAATCAAATCCTGAAGTTGATGAACTCCGATTTATGTCCAATAATCCGCAATGATGTGAGCAACGAAATCCGGCACCAATACCTGAGCGCTGAAAAAGCGCGACAGGAATTGAATTGGAAGCCAATCTTCAGTCTGGAAGAGGGCCTGCAAAAAACGATTGATTGGTATAAGGATTATTTCGAAAATGAATGAGAAAGCTGATCAGCTACGCGCGCAGATACTGGAGTTGGTGGCAGAATACGCCACAGAGGCATTCCCAACCAGACAATTCGAACCCGGTGCCTCGTCTGTGCCCGTCTCGGGCCGTGTGTTCGATGCGGTGGACATTCAATACCTGGTTGATTCAAGTCTTGATTTCTGGCTGACGACAGGTAGGTTTGCGAATCAATTTGAGAAGGAATTTGCGCGGTTCTTCAAAACGCGGGATGCGATCCTGGTGAATTCCGGTTCTTCTGCCAACCTACTGGCGCTTACCTGCCTGACCTCCCCATTGCTGAAGGAAAGACAGCTCAAAGCGGGCGATGAAGTTATCACAGTTGCCAGTGGTTTTCCTACCACGGTGAATCCAATCTTCCAGAATAATCTTGTGCCGGTATTCGTGGATGTTGAGATCCCCACATATAATATTGATGTTACGCAAATGGAATCAGCTTTATCTGAAAAGACAAGGGCAGTGATGATCGCACACACACTGGGCAACCCGTTCAATCTGGAAGCCGTATCAACCTTCTGCAAACAACATGGTCTCTGGCTCGTGGAGGATTGTTGTGATGCTGTCGGAGCAACCTATAATGGGCAGCCAGTGGGCAGGTTTGGCGATGTGGCAACCGTTAGTTTCTATCCGGCACATCACATCACGATGGGCGAAGGTGGAGCTGTACTTACCGACAAACCAAAACTCAAAAAGATCATTGAGTCTTTTCGTGATTGGGGTCGTGATTGCTGGTGCGAACCTGGCAAGGATAATACGTGTGGCAAACGTTTCGACTGGGAGCTTGGCGACCTGCCACACGGTTACGATCACAAATATACCTACTCGCATATCGGCTACAATTTGAAAGCCACCGATATGCAAGCCGCAGTTGGTGTGTCGCAGTTAAAGAAACTGCCTGCATTCATCGAAAAACGGCGACAGAATTTCAATTATCTGACCGAACGATTAAGCCCTCTACAGGATTTTTTTCTGCTCCCCCAGGCGACTCCTCATTCAAGCCCAAGCTGGTTCGGCTTCCCGATTTATGTACGTCCCGAAGTCCCCTTCACGCGCGATGACGTGGTCCGTTGGCTGGAGGCTCACAGGATTGGCACACGTCTATTGTTTGGCGGAAACCTGATCCGTCAACCCGCCTATCGTGGATACAACTACCGCACTGTCGGTGATCTTCATAATGCAGATGAAATCATGCGCCGGGTTTTCTGGATTGGGGTTTATCCCGGCTTGACTCAGACCATGTTGGATTATGTCGCTGAGACCATGCGCACGCTTACATCACTGTATTGATGGGATCAGAATACGTGATGCAAATTGCATGGCAGCCACTATCAGCGTCACTTTATTCCTCAAAACCCACTAATTCATCTATGATGTAGTTTGGACGACGCTTCGTTTCAAAATAGGTTCGCCCGATGTATTCGCCCAAGAGGCCAATGCCGGTGCTATTCAAACCAATTCCCAGAAATGACAATACGAACAAGGTAGTCAAACCCCGGGGCGGATTCCCAAAAATATACATGAGCGTATAAGCTACCATCGCAAACAAAGTCAGAAAGGTAATAGCCAGCCCCATAAACAGAAATATGCGTAGTGGTTTCATGGAAAAACTGGTAACGGCATTTACAGCAAAAAAGAAAACATGCCAAAATGGTCCTTTACTGACACCGGTTACCCGCGCGGCTCTCTCATAAATGATTCCCGTCTGTCTAAACCCTACCCAGGCAATTAATCCCCGCATATAACGATTATATTCCCCAAAACTTTCAAGTGCATCCCGCACCTTGCGATCAATGAGGCGATAATCACCAGTATCCGGAGGAATATGTACTTCAGCCATTACCCCAATAATACGATAGGCAATCTTCGCCAGAAAATTGCGCCAGGCTGGGTCTCCTATTCTTACGGTCCGAACACCATAGACGACTTCATAACCTTCCTCCCATTTCTCTAGAAAACGTGGAATTACACTCGGGGGATCCTGAAGATCCGAATACAATACGATGATTGCATCGCCGGATGCATAATGATACCCGGCTGCTATGGACGATTCTACGGTGAAATCCCTACTAAAATAGATATACTTCCAGCGCCTATCGTTTTCACAGATTCTTTTGACCAATTGACCGGTTCGATCTGTACTGCGGTTGTCAACCACAATGAATTCAAAGTCATAAGGCAGGTTGCTTGCCAAATCATTTAATTCTGTCTCTAATTTAGGAATGATTTCCTCCTCATTTTTTGCTGGAATGACCAGGGTAACCAGTTTGCGTTCGTTCATCGTCATTTCTCCTTTTTCGTGACAGCATAGGTAAAGGATTTCTTGTATTTTACCTGTTTTGACAAACAGAAGCGTTAATTATGAGTATACAGGCTGATGATAGAATTATTTCAAATCAAGGCTGAAGCCATTTCCATAAGTCATCTTGAGGTATGATATTCAAATGAATGAACACTCCAAGCCAGGCATCCTTGTTTTCGGAGCCTCTGGTCATGCCAAGGTAGTTATCGATGCACTGGAAACGGAAGGGAGATTTTCAGTAACTGGGTTAATTGATAACTACAAACAGCCCGGCTCCGAGTGCAATGGATACTTTGTCATTGGTAATCCTAAAGACTTACCGACCCTCTTGCAAAGCGATCAGATTGTGGGAGGCATCCTGGCAATTTCAGATAACTGGACCAGATCCATGGTGAGAGATCAAATAGAACAAATCACGCCAGGTTTTAACTTCGTCTCAATCGTACATCCAAGCGCAAACATTGGCAACAACACAGTTATTGGTGCCGGTACTATTG
>DASTOH010000315.1:0-6707 GCA_035720235.1 Anaerolineales bacterium
CATCCAGACCATTTTGCATGTGGCGCGCAACTTTCCGGTCATCCGCTTCGATGCGGCGATGACACTGGCGAAGAAGCACATCCAGCGGCTGTGGTTCCCTGAACCAGGCTCAGGCGGCGCGATCCCTTCCCGGTCCGAGCATGGCCTGACCCGGGCTGAGTTCGACGCGGCCATCCCAAATGAGTTCTGGCGCGAAGTCGTGGATCGGGTCGCGGCAGAAGTCCCGGATACGCTACTACTTGCTGAAGCGTTCTGGATGCTCGAAGGATATTTTGTCCGCACGCTGGGCATGCACCGCGTGTACAACTCGGCGTTCATGCACATGCTGCGCGATGAGGACAACGCCAAATATCGGATGGCGATCAAGAACACCCTGGAGTTCGATCCGCAAATCCTCAAGCGTTACGTCAACTTTATGAATAACCCGGATGAGAAGACTGCCATCGAACAATTTGGCAATGGCGACAAATATTTTGGTGTCGCGACCGTTCTTTCAACGTTGCCCGGCTTGCCGATGTTTGGTCACGGGCAGGTCGAAGGCTTCCGCGAAAAATACGGGATGGAATTCCGCAAACCGAAATGGGAAGAGACGCCCGACGAAGGACTCGTGGGCGGGCACGACTGGAAGATCTTCCCGATCCTCCACCGCCGATCCCTGTTCGCGGACGTGGAGCAGTTCTTCCTCTATGACCTTTTCACCGCGGATGGCGCGGTGGATGAAAATGTCTTTGCTTACTCAAATGTCTTTAACGATGAACGTGGGCTGGTCCTCTATCACAACCGTTTCGCTGACACCCGCGGCTGGATCAAAACCTCCGCTGCGTATCTTGATAAGACCACTGGAGATCTTCGGCAGAAATCCCTGGCTGAAGCCTTGAGTCTGCCATTCGAAGGCTACGTGATCTTTAAGGATTACGTCACACGTCTGGAATATATCCGCTCATGTGATGAGCTCTGGCAAAATGGACTCTACGTGGAACTGCATGCCTACCAGCATCATGTTTTCCTGGACTGGCGCTTCGTGGACGATGAACGGTGGCGCGACATTTATGTCGCCCTGAACGGCGGGGGTGTTGAATCAATGCAAGCCAAGTGGGATGAGATGTTTGGCGCGAAAGAGGAAGTTATTGAGGAAGAAGTGAAGGTCAAGAAACCGCGCAAGAAGAAAGCAGAGCCGAAAGAGAAAACACCGCGAAAGAAGTCAAGTGCGAACAGACCCACTCGGAAGAAGTCAGTGAGCAAAAAATCTCCAGACAAGTAGATTTTCTCCTTGCTCTGAGGCGGTCTACCCTGAAGGGTACAATGTGCGACCGCCGTATTTGCAGAGTTATTTACATCTTCAGGTCAGTCGCAGGGTCGCAGACCCTGCGGGAGCTGGGATGCAATTTCATGCCCGTCAAACCAAACTTTAATCCTGACTACCTATATTTCGTAACTACCTCAACCGTCAAGCACATCCATCTATTTCGCCAGGATGTAATCAAGCGGATTATCGTTGACAGTCTCTATCACTTGCGAACTACCAGACAGATGAAATTGTTTGTGTTTGTGATCATGCCCAATCATGTTCATATCATTGTCCATTTCAGTGAAGAGTATCACCTATCGGATGTGATGCGGGATTTCAAGAAATTCACGGCGCGGCAAATTACGGCCAGTTTCAAGCGGATGGGAACGCAAGGATTCTAGACGTTTTGAGTAGAGAAGGGGAGCGGGTAAAACAGGAGTACAAAGTCTGGGAAGATGGCTACGACGCCCGTGATGTGTTTTCCATCGAGTTCCTACAACAAAAAATGGATTACATCCATAACAATCCAAGCCAGCCGCAATGGAAATTGGTCGAGGCACCGGAAGAATATCTTTGGTCAACGGCAGGATTTTACATGGACGGAAAACCATGTGTAATTGCGATTGACGATGTGAGGGATTTTTTGGTTTAAATCAGCGGGATCGCAGATCCCGCTGGAGCACAAAAGATGCCGTAAACGGCGCGAGGTCAATGGAGGTGAAGTGAGATGAGATGTTTGGGGTGAAAAAGGAAACATCTGTCGAAGAAGTCGTTGTCTGACCACAAACGCAGACCACAATAAAACAAGTCCTGGTAACGCGCCCGCTACCAGGACTAAATCTTTCTTTGACTTTGGTTGGCCTACCCTGCCGTAGATTCCGCCATGCTTCCCACTTCCTTGGGGGAATTTTGGATCAAATTCAGGCCAGCAATGTAAAAGTAGCCAATCGCGTAGACCAACATCCAGGGGGCAATACCCCAACCAATAGAAGGAGTTAGCACCAGGATGGTGGCTAATGCGTACAGGCCCAACGCTATTTCTACCCAAATAAGGGGGCTGATGGGCTCCCTATAGGACTGATCGATCAGCCTGGTTTGTTTGTGAGAGTTGCTCAGGTTCAGTTTGGGCGTACGGATGAAGCTCCCACCCTTTCCCATCAGCCCTTCAAGTACCGCGATGGACGTGCTGAGCGAGATGCCAAATCCCATGATGGTCATGAGGGGAATCAACTTCAGTCGTTCTCCCAATGGAGGGACTCGGGGCGCGCTTGTCACTGCATAGAGAAGTGGTGGACCAAAACCTGCCACAATCGAGAGTGGGAACATCTTGAATACCTCTGGCACCAGCAGGCCAACCGGCAGGGTAAGCAATAGCAGCGCCACCATCAGCGGATGCACAAAGTAGCCTGTCAAGTGCAGCAACGCCAGGAAACGTACCCTCAGCGACAGCCTTGAGTGCTCAAAAACCCTGGGCAATATCTTGCGCACCACCTGAAAACTGCCTTTCGCCCAGCGGAATTGTTGCTTTTTGAAAGCTTCCACTTGAGCGGGTAGTTCAGCCGGCACAACCACATCGGGCAGATATTCGATCTTCCAATTGCGCAGTTGGGCCCGATAGCTGAGGTCGAGATCTTCTGTGAGTGTATCCCATTGCCAGCCGCCGGCATCTTCGATACAGGCTCGCCGCCACAAACCGGCTGTACCGTTGAAATTGAGGAAAAAGTCATTGCGCGAACGGACTGTTTGCTCGACCACAAAGTGACCGTCAATCGCCATCGCTTCCGCTTGTGTAAGGGAGTTGTATTTTCTATTGGTGTGTCCCCAGCGAGTCTGCAGGCATCCCAGTTTTTTGTCCTGAAATAATGGGACGGTCCTTTTGAGCCAGTCACGGTGAGGGACAAAATCGGCGTCAAAGATACCAATTAGTTGTCCGGTCGCGCTCTTGAGTCCGTGGTCAAGAGCTCCGGCCTTGTATCCTTTGCGGTCGGTGCGACGGATGTGTTCGATGTTGATACCCCGATCGCGATATTGCCTGACCAACTGGCCGACAAGTTCAACCGTATCATCGGACGAATCATCCAACACCTGAATTTGCAGTTGGTTGGTTGGGTAATCCAGATTCGTGATTGACCTCAATAGGCGCTCGACCATGTATTTTTCGTTATAAATTGGCAATTGAACGGTCACAGGCGGCCAGTTTTCTGGAGAGGTGAGAGCTTTACGGCCTGAGACCCGTTTGGTAAATAAAAAGAGCATGGTCGTATAAAGGCTGTTCAGCCCGTAAAGCGCAAGCCCAAGGATGACACAGAGATAAAAGAATTCGATGCAATATGCAAGAACCTGCATAATGGGCTCTCCTTTTCGTACGGGATAGGGGCATACGTCGGCATCCCCTTTTATTGTGGAATTTAAGGATTTAAGGCCTACAGGGATTGTCCTGCAAGGACGTGCTAGAGGCAGGCCTCTCCCGCCCATTATTCAATATCGCTGTGAGATGCTGATTAGGTGCCCATGAGAGGCGGCTTAAATTGGTGCGTAGATAGGTTTAGCTCGTAGTGGGATGATGCTTAATCCTAGTAGTGTTTTCCCCCATTACCACAGACTTATGATGGATTATGCCGCTTTTTCTGGAGTGACTTTATTCGTGGATCTTGCTTCAACGTCTTGCGAAAGTGAACGTTTCAGTCCAGGCAGCCTGTTTTTCCATTCATACAACATGAAGTAAAGCACTGCCAGAAGAATAAGCCAGAAGAGCACGGATGTTATCAGTCCTGTACGCGAACTGTGATAGATCATCGGATTGTCTGCCAGCCAGGGCAGCGCGTCTGGAATGGGCTTGCCATCCAATAGATAGTACAGTATGTCTTCCAACCCACTGAACGCAGTCACGAATAGTGATATGCCGAAGTACAAACAATCCTTCCAATTGCCCCACATCAAGAGAATGCCCATGGTGGCATAACCAGCCAGGGAGACAAACCAGCCTGTGTGGTAGACATCAGCATATTCGATCATCTGGTTGGCTTCAAAAATACGCTGCCAGACGAGGATATCGGTGATCGTGTAAAAGAGCAGGGCTACGAGGGTAGCGAGGACTGGTCGATATTTTTTCAGATACATTCATACTCCAGGAATTGCTCAAGCGGCTATTAACAGAGGTGCTGCCTCATTCGGTAAATTTCGAATTTTCACTCTGGCTCACAAAGCAAATCAAGGAGTTTACTTATTGATCAGAGAGCTGGCAAACTGCAATAGTATACTCCGACCTCATTGCAGGTAAACTTGAGGCAACCTTACAAAAAGTTTCTTTTCACCCTACGATTCCCATACGATTCGGCCTGAGTGGCGCGGGGATACAATTGATATTTTCAATGAAGGCGGCTGTTGTTGGGAAGGTCAAGTAGGCGCGAAAGAAGACAGGCTGCGGAAATGCCGCAGGGTGAAGTTGCATCTGATCCACGCGGCAGGTACCGGCTGGGTGCGAAGCGCAGCCGGGGACGTTCGGTTTGGCGCCTAGGGATAAATCCGCTTTGGATTTGGGTTGGCGGGATCGTGCGGATTCCACGTGGCAGGATCAGGGTTGGTCACTTCATACACAGCAACCACTGCGACGCCACAATCGCCGGTGGGGGAACAGGTCAATGTGCCGGTGACGCCAGAAAAGTCTTTGGTGGCATAGAGGGTATTTCGAAGACTCAGCCGTGGAATGTGAATTGTGCCATCGCTTTCCATCACGGCGACTTTTTCCAGCGCTGAAAAAATCATGTTTGCCGCATCGTAGGCATGCGCATGATAGGCAGAAGGCGGGTTGCCATATTTGGCAACATATTTGTCCACCAGCGCACCGTAACTCGGGGGGAAGCGGCTAAAATCAGGGCTGGAAATAAACATGCCCTGCGCAGCTGAACCGGCGGCTGCCAATAAGTCAGGCGCGAAAACTCCATCAGAGGCGATCAGCTTGACGCTCTCCAGGCCGGGAATCTCTCTTACCTGTGCGGTGACATAACCGCCCGCGGCGACAAAGACTGGATAGTAAATCAATTCTGGCTCATGGCTGGCGACCCTGGTCAGAACCGGGCGCATGTTCGTATCTCCGCTGGAAATTGGCTCCTGGGCCACGACCTGGCCGCCCATCTGCGTGAATCGATCGGCAAAGACCTGTTGAAGCGCCGTGCTGTACCCGGATTCATCATGAATGGTGGCGGCCCTCCGAACGCCGAGCACGTTATATACAAACTCAGCGACAATCCTTCCCTGAAGTGCATCATTTGGGGCGGTGCGCAAAAAACCGGCGTACTCTGGACCGCGATTCTCCTCGGTCAGGGCTGGGCGGGTATTGGACGGTGAAATGGTGGTCAACCCGGCCTCGGTCAGTGTAGCGATACCGCCAACCGTTTCAGCTGAACAGGAGGAGCCAATCAGTGCCACAATTGTGTTGTCATTTGCCAGTTGTCCTGCGGCTGCCGCGCCGCCTTGCTGTGTGCAAAGCGCATCAAGCGGGGTCAGCTGGATGTCATGATCGTAGAGTTTGCCGCCTATATCGTCAATGGCAAGTTCAACGCCGCGTTGAGCATCCTGGCCGAGGGAGGAGTCGGCTCCGGAGAGGACTCCCCAGAAACCGAAATGGAATGGATCATCAGGCCCAACTCGTACACAGCCGAGCGGATCATTGCATGTAAAGCTGGTATGAATGGCCTTGATATCGAAGCTGTCCGGATCAACAGGAATCCAACAGGATTCTTCCGGTTTTTCCGGGTCCTGAAGATTCAACCAATGATTATCCATCGAAATACCATGCACCGGAATGGTCGTTTCAGACTTGATCGTAGCACTGACTACTGAGCTGTCATCAGCTGCGGCCCGGCAGATTACATCCGCGCGCGTCGTTGCAGTGGAGGCTGCAGTCTGCGTAAAGTAGTCGAACACGGCAGGAATCTCGGTTGGAGCTTGCGCGGCGATCAATCCCACCCGTACCTGTGAAAAATCGCGAACGTGCTCACCGGTCTTTATCCATTGCTCGCCATCTTCGCTGTAATACCCACTATAGGTGTTTCCTGCCCGTTGCAGGCGAAGATAAATGATTGTTCCGCTGAACGGAGTCTGATAGTTACTGCCAACAAAGGAGCCATTTTCAACGTTGTCCAGATAGACTCCATCGCCAATACATGTATTTGCCAGATCACAAAATGCACGACCAAATTGCAGCACGTTTCCATTATCCTGAAATACGATTAATCCCGCAAACTGAAAATTGCTTGTCGGCGTAAAGCGCAAGGACGTGGTGATTTCAAAATCTCCGGCCGGGGCATCGCGTAACAGAATATTCGGAGGAAGATTTGGCCCGTCCAGGCTGGCGTCAGACGCAATAATTTGCAGCGACCCATCTACTGCGGAGAGGCTCCACTTTGACGGATCTTCT
>DASTOH010000316.1:0-8358 GCA_035720235.1 Anaerolineales bacterium
TCAGCCAGCCAGGCCGCGTATTGCAGGGACTGGCGGATATCCTCTTCTTCAAGATAGGGATATTCCTTGACGATATCCTGCGCGGTCAGGCCGTTGGAGATGAGATTGAGGATGAGCGAAACAGTCAATCTCATGCCGCGAATGCAGGCACGCCCGCCCATGATGTTGGGATCGAAGGTGATACGGTTAAATTGGGTCATGGCCTTACTCCATTCTGGCTTGATTATATCTCAAGCAAATCTGACAGGTCTCAGCCGGCCGTTTCGGCAACTACGACCCGGTCGCGGCCCTCCTGTTTGGCGCGATACAGCGCGGTGTCGGCCGCGCGCAACACCGCTTCTTTCGTCCGGCCATGTTCAGGGTAAGCCGCGACTCCCAGGGACAGTGTGATGCCCTCCAGAGATTGGCCGGCCTCCTGAACACGCAATTTTCTGGCCGCCTGCCGAAAATACTCTGCCCGTTTCTGGGTGGCTTCCAGGGATGCATCGGGCATGATCACCAGGAATTCTTCGCCACCATAGCGACAGGCGATATCTTCATTGCGTACATGGCTCTTGAGGAGCTGGCCCAGTTCGCGTAAAAGCATGTCGCCGAGCGCGTGACCGTAGGTATCGTTGATGCGTTTGAAGTGGTCAATATCCATCATGATCATGCTCAGCGGGTGGAGTTGACGCGTGATGCGAGTTAATTGTTGTCCTAGAGCCTCATCCATGTAGCGGCGGTTATACAGGCCGGTCAGGGGATCACGGATGGATTGCTCACGCAAGGCCTCCCGTAATTGCGCACTATTGAGTACCAAGGCGGTGAGATTGGCAAACAGCCGGCCGAATTGAATTTGATCCAGGTTGAATTCGTAATCTGGTTTATACCGCCCGAGGGACAGCACCCCGATACACCTGTCATCGTTGAGAATCGGAAAATCCGCCACGGCATGCAGCGGCCAGCTATCATAAATAGGCTGGCGCTCGGGCCAGGTGGCATAGTCGCGCAACACGGCAGGCTCATGGGTGTCGAATGCTCGCCAGGAAAGCCGTGCCTCCTCGCGCCCGACCGACTCGCCGATCGAACGGGGTTGACTTTGTGTGACAGCCTTTACAACCAACATCTCGCCTTCGACCAGCATGATTTCAGCATGGGAGGCGTCCAGAAATTTAGAGGACAATTGTACGAGGGCATGCAGCAACTGGTCTATATCGCGATATCTCAGCAGTTCAAGCGTGATCTGGTACAAGCTGGAGAGCATTTCATTTTTTTGTTGGATCATGTCCTCAAATTGCTTTCGTTCTGTGATGTCCATCATGGCGCCTATCATGCGATAGGGCTGGCCGGTGTCATCATGCAGGATGTAGCCACGATCCATAATATCGGCGTAGGTTCCATCATGCCGTCGAAAGCGATATTCTTTCGACCAAAATTCCATACCGGCGTCCAGCGCCTGAGCAATGACTCGATTCACTTTTTGTCTATCCTCCGGGTGAATGTGATCGAGGCGCCACTCCGGATCTAGGTGGGCTGTACCGGCGGGATATTGAAGGATCTTTTGCAGCCCTTCTCCCCACCATATTTGATTTCTCTGAAGATCCCAATCCCATACGGCATCCTTGGTGGCCCACGACATGAGTCTGAAGCGTTCCTCACTCTGGCGCAGGGCTTCTTCCACCTGCTTACGCTGGGTGATGTCGTGCGAGATACCGACCATGCCGACGACGCGCCCTTGCTCGTTTTTGATGGGCACTTTTGTCGTCGAGAGCCAGCGCGGTTGGCCGTCCTGGGTCGGGTTGAATTCGATGCGGTTGAGCACCGATTCTCCGGTTTGCACCAGGCGTTGCTCCTCCGCATAGAAACTCCGGGCAAGCTCCGGTCGTTGAAAGTCGAGGTCAGTTTTGCCAATGGCCTCTTCTGGCGTTGCAACGCCGAGCAGCCCGGCTTCAGCGCGATTGATGCGCGTAAAGCGGGAGGCAGTATCCTTGAAATAGATTAAGTCCGGGATGTTATCCATCAAGGCTTGCAGCAGATCGCGTTCGGCCGCGAGGGCGGCCTCAGCCTTGCGGCGCTCCGTAATATCGCTAATGCCAACAAATACCTTGGCCCAGGTTTGTTCGCAGCCAGGAGCGACATTCAGACGCAGAAATATGACGCGCGGCTCGCCGCCCAGCGTGTAATTGATGGTTTCACTTTCAAATGAGGTCTCGCCACGCGCCAGCGCCAGGATTTCCTGCTTAAATGAGATCAACGAGGCCGGGCCCAGCACTTGTGACAGATCTGCCAGCAGCTGTGCCTTGCTCTCGGCCCGGTACATTTCGAGGGTGGCACGGTTCACATCCACGATTTTTACCCGCGCCGCGATTTCAGCGACCGTCTCTGGATGAGCCTCGAAATACGCGGCGAAATCCACCACTCCGGCAGCCCGCAGATCATCCGTATATTGCCTCACGGCAGAGAAATCTTCCTCCCAGATCGAGATGGGCGCGTATTCAAACAACCCGCGAAAGCGCGCTTCGCTTTCGCTCAGCTCTGCCGTGCGCGCCGCCACGCGCATTTCCAGTTCGGCGTTGACCCGGCTCAGCTCGGAATTCCTTTCCAGTAGTTCCTGGGAGGTCAGCTCCAGGCTATGTTCCAGCATCCTGCGATCGGCGTCGAACTGCCAGTAGGCCTCGTTGATGGCTCGTAGGAAATCTGGCTGTTCTTCGATGAGTGGATTGCTCTGATCGGCAAATCGCCTGAGCTGCCGTTTTAGCAGGCTGTGTATTTCGTTCATTACCGCTCCGACAAGATGGTGATGGTCATCGTTTGGTTGTGTAACGCACACTTGGCCGTGGGATTGAATGGCGAAATCTCCCCGTAAGAATAGAAACCCGCCAGAACGGTTTCTGGCCCCAGTACCTCTCGTACCCCTTCCACTTCCTCTTCGATGCGTTGCTTGAGCACCAGTTTTCGGCCCACACAACTGATCAGGATCGCCAGTTCGGGCGAACTTTTCCCGATGGCTTCATAGCTCGTTTGGGCCGCACCCACTGCGCCATCAATGAGCCGATCAAAGTTGGCTTTCATTAATCGTGCATACCCACCTTGTGGCATATCGCCGGCGAACGTCAGACTGCGCTCGGCCTCGTTGACACCCAGAATGGTTCGAACAACGCTTTCACCGGCCGTCGTGCGCAGGCTCAGGGGAAAGAGTAAACCGCTGGCGGGTAAATCCCTGGCATATTCACCCAGATATTTTTTATAGAGGGCCAGGGCTGGCTGCTGATCAAGCTCGTATAAAATGTTCCCAGAGGAGCGTGTGATCAATCGCTCCGGTCCAAAGGCATCCCAACCGCCAAGCGACCCATAACCGATCTTGATTCGGTTGCCATAGAGACCAAGGACTGCAATCTGATTGGGCTCCGGCGGGCCATCCCACAAAACCAATGTTTCCTGAAACCGGTCGCCATCGCCAGCTAAACCACCGGTCAGTGTGACCCCCGCCGGCAAGTGTTGCAGCAGACCTGCGACCAATTCACTCCCATTCACATTCTGTCCATCTGAAATCACCAGCACATGGACCAGGTCTTCGGGAGGCAGCGATTTTGCCAGCCGTTCGCCAGCCTGAAAACTGTCGGTCACCTCGCCCAGCCTGAGACTGGCCCCCTGCAGGCGTGTGTCTTCAAAGGCAATCGCGGTGGCAACCAGCGTTTCATCGGCGACCTCCGTGCCATAGATCTCACCCGCGGTGGAGCACCCCAGGCGATGCGCGTTGGGGTATGCGTTTGCAATCTCGCCTTGCCAGGCAGATTCCTTGAGACAAGCCGTACTGCCAAAGAGCAATACCAGTTGCGCACGGGCGCCCAGACCGCCGGGTTGCGTAGGCATCCACCCTCTTCGTGGAATCCAACGAGTTTGTTCCGTTTGCATGCTGCTCTCCTTTCCATATCCCGTAATTGGACAATTGCTAGCTGAATTATATGATGATATTCGTACCAGAGGTATGCCCCAACTACTTATCGTTAACGTCCGAAAAAGGCATCATTCCATCTTTTGCCGCTTGTCCACAGGATTGCTACGCTTATCCATGCTGCCGCCCGCAGGGACGGCGTGCTACGCTTATCCACGCTGCCGCCCGCAGGGACGGCGTGCTACGCTTATCCACGGGATTGCTACGCTTATCCACGGGATTGCTACGCTGATCTCATTATGATAAGTAGACTTTTTGAACTGCTTTATCCACACTGCCGCCCGCAGGGACGGCGTGCTTCGCTTGTAGGCTGGAATCGAAACCTGAAGTTTACCTACGTATGGCCGCCATGCGCATGCGTGCGGCACTATGTAATTTTGGTCCCACGGACGGTAGAATGGCGAACTGATTGACCCCTAGAGCTTAAAGTTATACGGAACGCTACTTGCATTAATACCCAGTGACCAGAGCGCTCGAACATCCAAAATGGGATATGGCTCAGCGTAGCAAAAATGCAGTATCACCGAAGCCGTAGGCCAGCGGACGCCATTCAGCAGTAACAGCACTTCGATGCGCAGACGCTCGCTGAGCGTAGCGAAGGGCGTGGAGAGGGCAGTGTACGTTACTGTTTCAATATACTCGGCAGGGTTGCTGGCCACCCGCCGTTGACTGGGTGGGGTCTTCCATTTCTTTCAACAAAGCATACAAGGACAATTCTGGTGAGCACTAACGTGCCGATGATAATTTCACGGTGTTCGTCTTGTGAATGTTCATCATCATCGAAGATCAAGGCAAGCGTGTCTTTGAAGACAGTCATGGCTTCTTCAAAACTGACGCCATGTTTGCGGAGGTTGATTTCTGCCTTTTTGGGGTCCCACTCAAATTTCATTAGATCTTCGGCTCCATTCGCTTCAATTATATCTCACGCCTCTCTCTCGCAAACAAACCAAAGATTCTTATTTCTCATTTACATCATTGATCTTGCTCGGAATACTTCCAGAGTGCACGGTCCAACTCCCGCATGTGCGGACGATCCGTCCGCAGGATGCTCTTTCCGCGGCCCGCACTCTTGCGCAAGCTTCCGACAAAAGGACATGTACTGCCACCAGATTTCAAAATTGCAGCGGCCGATCGCCACCGGCGTTCTCACTGGCATTCAGGCAGAAAATACGTTTTGCCTTTTTTGAATTCGTAATCGTCCTGGACCAGCTGCGGATTATGTTCCACGACCAGGTCATAAAATTCCTGGGGTGTCATTCCGGCAGCTTTTACCGGATCGCTTACTTTTTGCTCCCAAACCGTGGCGCGACTCTTTTTGCCCAGATCGTCCGGTTGATGCTCCACCCAGATGATCACGCAGGCTGGCTGTGTGGCCCCAACGGGGGCGGCGGAGGTCGTCGAGGCCACGGCCAATGGAGTTTCAGCGGGAACAGACCCCAGGCCCGGTCGCAGAAACATATTTTTAATGGTATCGATATAGGGGATCAGACCAATGATACAAAAGATGACCATGAGAAAAGCGGAGTATGCGATGATCAGCCATGTTGACGCATGCCACGGCCTGCGATCGCTTCCCGCTATCGCAGGTGCTGCGCGATCGGCAGGCGCGGATGGCGAAGCCTGACCGGGTGTTTCAGGAGGGGTGGAAGCCTCCATTTCGTCGTTTTGATCTGGTGGTGTGCTCATGAGTTACATGTATCGATTTTACATCACTGATTTTCTTTTGAATACTCCCGAAGGGACGCAGGGACCGGTCTACCGCTTGTCTCAGAAATCAGCGAAATTTCGAATGGTTGTGCAGGCCGAAATTCAAGAGCCAGGTTCACATGGTTATGCGGCACTGCGCAACTCTCGCATGGACACTGCTGCCCGCTTCGCGCCGCAAGTTCCCGGCAAAAGGACGTGTATGCCCACCAGAACTCAAAGTTGTAGGGCAAGGTGTTGGCATCAATGCCAAGACACCAGAGGGCCCGAACATCCAAAATGGGATACGGCTCTACGCGGCCAAAGCGCAAAATGACTGATGCCGTAGGCCAGCGGCACCACCCTGCGGCATTCGGACACCGTCCTTCGTGAATAGAGCAGCCAAACCAGTCGCGTCATGGTTCTGAAAGTGGATCTCCCATTGCCGGTTGAGTTCCTTGATCGGTGCCTTTGTGCTGACATCTGTCTCCTTGGTAAACAAATAGAAATGCTATCGAATGATGGTTCATTATACATGCCAATGAAGGCTATTGAATTGAAGGGCTATTTGCTCTATACTAGATAGTGCCGCACGCATGAAGAGCATGCGTAAGTAAACTTCAAATCTTGATTCTGGCTTACCAGCGAAGCAGTCCTGTGGACAAGCGAAGCACGCCGCCGAGCGGCAGGGACAATGCAGTTCGAAAAGCTTACTTACTATAGTGAGATAGGCGCAGCACGCCTCAAAGCGGCAGTGTGGACAAGCGGTAAACCTGAAAGCTGAATGCAAGCAGCCGGAAAAATATGGATCAAAGGGGAGCGCTGCCGTTCTCGAAAGGAGCTGTGAGAAATGAAGATGAAAGACATTCGGTGGAAGCGGGGCGATGTGGAGATCGTTCTGGACCCAGACCGAAAAGCCTTGGTGCCTCTCTTGCGCCGGACTGCCCAGGATCCTATTTCGGTGGGTTGGTACCCGACCGACATCGCCTTTGATGGCGCCTTTATGTGGGTGTCCAACGGGAGCAGCAACACGGTCAGCAAGATCGATGTCAGCACCAATACGCTGGTCGCAACGGTGGGCGTGGGAAGCTATCCTTTTGCTCTTGCCTTTGATGGCAGATTCATCTGGGTCGCAAACTTCTCTGGTAGCACGCTGAGTAAGATTGATATTACAACGAACATGGTCGTGGCAATGGTCTCTGTGCCAGGGGGAGCCAGTGGTGTGGTATTCGATGGGGCCTTTCTATGGGTGAGCAACGAGAATAGCAATACAGTGAGCAAGATTGACATTGCCGCCAACGCGGTGATTGCAACGCTGTGGGTGGGAAATAATCCAAGAGGGATCGCGTTCGATGGAACTTCCCTTTGGGTCGCAAACTGGTTTGCTAGCACGGTTCGCAGGCTCGACCTTGCCTCGGGTTTGGTTGTTGCGACGCTGTACACGGGAAGCTACCCGAGCGATATTGCTTTCGATGGGGCGTTCATTTGGGTTGTAAACTGGGTGAGCAATTCGGTCGTCAAGATCAACGCTACCACCAATCTCATGACCGCCTACATTCCGGTAGGAAGCTATCCAGCCGATGTGATCTTCGATGGGACGTTCATCTGGGTCACCATTGGGAATGCCAATACGGTGCGCAAGATTGACATGAACACCAACATGGTGGTCGCGACGGTGGGTGCGGGAAGAAACCCCAGGAGTCTCGCCTTCGATGGGGCTTACCTGTGGGTCGTAAACTACGTGATTAGCGGTAGTGTACGCAAAATACCGGTATTTGCAAATTATCCATAAGAAGATATAGAACCTTCCTGGTAGAAAGGAGCGTTTAAACATGTCCCATTATCTGGTTCGCTATTCACTTGGCGAGAATAACACCTATGTTTATCCTGCGAGTGTTGCGGGAGTCGTATGGAAGTTGGCGATGTATCACTATACCGAGCAAGTGATGGTGGGTGAAACGGATGCCGCCCTGGAAACAGATGGAAGAGAAGTCCGGCCCTTGAGTGCAGAAGAGGCGAACAAATTGATTGAGGAATATCAGGCCGGCTACCCCAAGCCAGGAGAACTACCCAACCCATTTGATTTGCCTTCCAGGTGAGATCGATTTGAATGAGACCTATCCGCCGATCAGGAGAACCAATTTTGGAAGCCTACTCATTCTTGACATCATAACTCTTCCCTAAACGCCCCTCCCTACGGTCGCAGCACGGACGGTAACAACGCGTCAAATTCATCTTGCGTTTGGGACTGTAACTCCCGCAGCACGTTGACCTTCGCCTGCAAGCCGTCAAGCCAGATAGTGATATTGCAACGGTGTTCATCAAGTGCAGATATATGTTTCATCTGGTTTACCTTCTAGGAAAATATCCAAGTAAATACGCGAGTCGGTCAATACAGCGAGGTGGAGTTTTGCCAGTCATCTCCGATAATCGGGTGGATTCAGTTTCTTTTTCACGGGCATATCGAGCCACAATGCACGCTTCAATGATGAGAGATTGAGGCAATATGTTTGAAAATAATTGTCCAATTATGATAAAAGGGGCAAAGGCGATTGCAAGTACAAAGCCTGCCAAAACAGATACAACGATTCCTAAGCTTGAAAGTCCGTTGCTCAACATTGGTGCAATAAGATCATTCCAGATATTAATAATCCTTTGCCAGACTACTGTGTTTGAAATAGCATTCCAGCCAAAAAGCTGAATAAGACTAAAAAATATTATAGTCGGCAGTAAGCGTTTTT
>DASTOH010000317.1:0-52551 GCA_035720235.1 Anaerolineales bacterium
GCACAAAATGGCAGTCTCGATGCCTTCAATACGCTTGTCCTGCACTACCAGGACAGTGTTTTCAATGTCGCCCTTCGCATCCTTGGCGATCATGACCTGGCCGCGGATGCCACCCAGGATGCTTTTATCTCTGCCTTCAAGAGTATTTCCACCTTTCGCGGTGGTTCGTTTAAAGCCTGGCTGATGCGCACAGTGACCAATGCCTGTTACGACGAGCTACGCCGCCAGAAGCGACGTCCCACCACGCCACTCGAGCCTGATACCGACGAAGGCGATGAAATGGATTCCCCGCGCTGGCTGGCTGACCCAAACATGACCCCCGATCAAAAAGCCGAAGCCGACGAAGTAGAACACGCTATTCAACACTGTCTGGATAATCTCCCGCTGGAATTCAAAACGGTGGTCGTCATGGCAGATATTCAGGGCATGGATTACACCGAGGTTGCCACCTCGATCCGTGTGCCGCTGGGTACCATCAAGAGCCGCCTGGCCCGTGCCAGATTAAGGTTACGTGAGTGCCTGCAGGGCTTTGAGGAACTTTTACCTGCCTCTTATCGTCTTGAAGAAGGAATGAATGTGTGATGAATCAGCGTGATCTCGAGCTCCTCTCTTCTTATTTGGACGGACAACTCAAGCCGTCTGATTCAGCGCGCCTGGAGAACCGCCTCAAAACCGACCCGCAACTTGCCTCTGCTCTAACTGACCTGCGTACCATCCGTACCCTGCTCCGCAAACTTCCACAACGACGCGCACCTCGCAACTTTACCCTGACCCGCAAGATGGTGGGACAAAACCCACCGCTACCAAAAGCTTACCCATTTTTAAGGTTGGCCAGTGCGCTGGCAACCTTGTTATTCGTTTTCAGTTTTGGGCTGAATTCGATCAGCCGCATGACAACGCCAGTGATTGGCGGCTTCGGCGGAGGTGGCGCCCCCGCTGCCCAGGAAAGCACAGAACTCTATGCCGAGAGCGCGCCAGCAGCAGCCACCGAAGCGCCAGCTGAACCGCCTGCTGCCCAAATGGTCCCGGCGCCGACCGGGACGGCTGCTGTCGAAGATACCTTACGGGCTGCAGAGACCGCCCTGCCGAAATCTGCAGAAGAGCTAGGTGCCGTTGATCAGAATCAGCTACAACAACAGAGTCGCCCACCACTGGTGCCTTCCATCTGGCAGATCGTGCTGGGAGGCGTGGCGATGCTCGGCGCCTTGCTGATGCTGTTGATGCGTCTCGTGGCAGCCAGCCGCTGGCGATAGAAATCTGGTGATTACAGCCAAATCCGCCTGAGTCGTTGACTCGGGCGGATTTTTATATGCCGGAGCCGCGGAGATAAAAGATCGGACAGGAAACGCTTTCACTTTCTTCTTAAGAGAGGCTGTCACCTTTTTATCGAACAAAGATACAATGAAGATATGACCTCTCCTGATTTTAAATTCTGCCCGCGTTGCGGGGCAGCTCTTGTGCAGGAACAGCTTTTTGGTCGCTTGCGCGAAGTCTGTCCCAATTGCAAGTGGATCCATTTCGTCGATCCAAAAGTGGCTGCGGCGGTGCTGGTCGTGCAGGATCGGCGCGTGCTCCTGGTGCGGCGCGCCACGGAACCGTTCCGTGGCCTGTGGACCCTGCCCGCAGGCTTTATCAACGGGGGCGAGGACCCGGCGGAGGCTGCCGCGCGCGAATGCCTGGAAGAGACGGGCCTGAGCGTCCGTGTGACGCGCATCTATGATATCGTGGCGGGGCGCGAACATCCACGCGGCGCGGATTTCGTCATCGTCTACGAGGCCGAAGTCCTCAACGGCGAGATGAAGGCCGAAGATGACGCGGACGCGGTCGAGTGGTTCGAGCAGGAAAATTTGCCGGAGCTTGCTTTTCGCGCTACCCAAAAAGTGCTACAATCCTTTTATGCTTGATGTTCGTCCTTCGCCGCTTGCAGGAACGTGGTATGAGGGGAAAGCGGAAGCGCTTGCCCTGGCAGTGGATCAATATTTGAATAAAGCCAAACTCCCGGCCCTGGATGGGGAGGTGATGGCGGTCATCGCGCCGCACGCGGGACACCGTTATTCCGGGCCGGTCGCTGGATACGCCTTCGCGGCGCTTCGCTCACGCAGCCCGGAGCTGGTCGCGGTGATTTCACCTTTTCACAGCCTAGCGCAATATCCGCTGCTTACCACCGCGCATGACGCGTACGGCACCCCGCTTGGGAACATCGAAGTAGACAAAGCCGCCCTCGCTGAATTATCGCAGTCGCATCTGGATATTCCCATTACGCCTGTCTTCGCGGACCGCGAACATTCACTCGAAATTGAACTGCCCTTCCTGCAGCGCGCCCTGGCTGGTAATTTCAAGCTGTTGCCCATCATGATCCATGCCCAGGGGCCAGACGTGGCGCGGAAACTCGGCCTGGCGCTGGCAGAGGTGCTCAAAGGCAAAAACGCCATGCTGGTCGCCTCCACCGATCTTTCCCACTTTCACGACCAGCTAACCGCCGAGCGCTTTGACCGGGAAATGCTCAGACGGTTTGAGTCCTTCAACCCTGAAGCGATCTTTGAAGCGGAACGATCTGGCAAGGCCTTTGCCTGCGGTCATGCTGCCGTCGCTGCGGTGTTCTGGGCGGCACGTGAACTGGGCGCGAACAAAGTGAAGATCCTGCAGCACGCCACCTCCGGCGATGTGATGGGAGATTATTCCTCGGTGGTCGGTTACGGCGCAGCGGTGGTGTTACGCAGTGCCGCATAACTAGAGAAGCCTAAAGTTTGATTCCGGCTTACAAAGCAGTTCAAAAACCTGAATTATTAATGAAACAAGCGGCAAAAGTGTAATTTCTCTGTGTCATATTTTGGGGTGATTAGGACAAGCAAGATATGGCGACCGGGACATTTTCTGCAACCCTCCCCCTGAAAATGGACAAAGATGGCGTGATCCGCGTGAGTAAGACGCGTGTTACGTTGGATACGATTGTTGCCGCATTTCTTGAAGGACTCACTGCCGAAGAAATCACAGCGCAGTACCCGGTAATCTCATGGGCAGACGTATATTCAGTCGTGGGCTATTATTTGCACCCAAAAAAGAAAATGGATGCATACCTGAAACGCCGGGAAAAGTTAGCTGCACAGATCCGGACACAAAATGAGTCCAGATTCAACACCTCAGAAATTCGCACGCGGTTGCTAGCCAGGAAGAAAAACGGACAAACATAGTATGCTTTTTCTAATTGATTTGCATAAAATTCCCTACTCTCAATAAAAGAGCAGGGAATTTTTGATTCAAGGTGGGTAAAGCTAGAACAGTGTCAGGATACCCGTTTCGGGATCATCGCTCAGTATCCTAATTTACTGCTACCATCAATCGTTCACGAGTTGCGGCAAAGCTAAGGCTGGCTAAAATATCCTCTTTCGTTAGATAGGGAAAATCGTTCAGAATTTCCTGCTCAGTCATGCCAGAAGCAAGATATTCCAGAACATCATAAACGGTAATTCGCATCCCTCGGATGCAAGGCTTTCCACCCCGTTTCCCCGGTTCGATGGTGATGATGTTTTTGTAATCTATCGTGCACTCCAATCCGGTGAGCTCTAAGATTAATTAGTTTGGTCTTATTATACGACAGGCGAAGAGTGCATATTTGATTGAAAGCACTGTGCATACATCCCCTACGCATGCTTCAATCAGGCTGATGGATGACACCCAATTCGGCGGCCAACCTGTAATATCTTTGCGCTTCCGTCTGGTTGCCAAGAACCTCATACGAACGCCCCAAATTCAAATACAGGGATGAATAAAAATCCTTGACCCTCTCGTCAGCGACCAAGTTGGCATGCTGTAACGAAAGTTGATTCCAGCGCAGGGACTCTTCCGGGCTGTCCTGAAAACGAGCGAGGTAATGCGCGGCAATGCAAGCTTCATAATCATCCTGCCGCTCTTCCCAGGCCTGTTCATAAAGGGCTCGAGCATCCTCCAGGCGATGCTCAAATTCCGCGCGAGCGCCTTGAATACAGAGCTGAATGACAGGATTAGTAGTATCCATTGTGATGCGTTACGGCTTTTACACCCAACTATAATCGACGCCGATATAATTTCAAGTACAATCACTCCAATGACTTCCTTCGTTCAAATCGTTGTCAACATCCGTGCGGTGTCAGGGGTATTTGATTATGCCCTGCCCAAATCGCTGGCGGGACAGATTGGCCCAGGACATCTCGTCATCATCCCCTTTGGCAGGCAGACCGTGCAGGGGGTGGTGCTGCGTTTCATTGACCAGCCATCTGTGCCCGAAGTCAAAGAAGTCAGCCAGCTGGTTGACCCCGAGCCGGTGCTCACGCAGGCGCAGATCGCCCTGGCGGAAGCGATAGCGGAGTCCACGCTTAATCCGTTGGCGTCCATCGTCGGCTTGTTTTTACCAGTGGGGCTAAATCAACAGGTTGACACGATTTACGAATTACGAAGTACGAATTACGAACCGCGCCTCAACGAGAAATCGATCAGCCCAAAAACACAACGGCTCACCGTCGAAGATCGCATCCTGAACTTGTTGCGCACACGTGGTACGTTGCGCGGGCGGCAGATCGATGCACATTTTGCCAGAGTGGATTGGCGCAAGACGGCACAATTCCTGGTGCGGAAGGGCGTGCTGTCTGCAAAGAGCGTCCTGCCGCCGCCACGCGTGCGATCAAAACATGTGCGTGTGGCGCAGCTTGCGGTCACCCCGGAAGAGGCAGAAAAGGAAATGCCGAATCTCGGCACGAAGCAGACACTGGCGCGTCGACAGTCCGCATTGCGGTTCTTGATCAAACAACCCGAAGCAGTCAACTTCTCCTGGGTGTATGCCGAAACTGGTTGCAATCTCGCCGATTTGCAGGAACTCGAAGAGCGGGGTTTGATCCGTTTGTTCGAGAGCGAGATATTTCGGGATCCGCTTCAGAAGGCCGGTAAACACGCGTATGCAGACGCGTATACAGGTAGACAGGTGCTTGAGTTGACCCCTGAACAATCTCATGCCTTGAGGGAGATAGTTAATGCTATCTCGTCACCTGGCACCCGTCACACGTTTCTTTTGCAAGGAGTCACTGGTTCAGGCAAGACGGAAATCTATCTGCGCGCGACGGAGGCAGTGATCAAGCGTGGGAGGCAAGCGATCATCCTCGTGCCTGAAATTGCGCTCACACCCCAAACGGTCCATCGCTTTTTGAGTCGCTTTCCGGGGCAGGTGGGACTGGTCCACTCGAAACTTTCGGAGGGCGAGCGTTATGATACCTGGCGGCGGGCGCGGGCGGGCAAACTCAAGGTCATCATCGGCGCGCGTAGTGCATTATTTGCACCTTTGCAAAACGTTGGTCTCATCGTTGCCGATGAATGTCACGACTCTTCGTATTACCAGGCTGAGCTGCCGTTCTACAACGCGGTCACCGCGGCGCAGACCTATGCCCGTCTGTGCGGGGCGGCCTGCATACTGGGTTCCGCCACGCCGAAAGTGGAACAACGGTATCAGGCAGACACCTCTCTCTTTTTGGATGATGGGGCGGGCGTAAGGTCCATGCAAAAACTGGATTTGCCGAAGCGGATCGTCGAACTCGGCCTGCCTCCCATCCACATCGTGGATATGCGGGAGGAACTGAAAGCGGGTCACCGCGGGATCTTCAGCCGCCTCCTGCTGAAGGAGCTTGAGTCCACCCTGAAGAGAGGGGAGCAGGCCATCCTTTTCCTGAACCGGCGCGGGACCGCCACCTACATCTTCTGCCGCGACTGTGGATATGTGTTGAAATGTCCAAACTGCGAAACGCCGCTGACCTTGCATCTGGATGAAAAGGAACGTTTGCTTTGTCATCGCTGCGGTTACGAACGAGGGCGGCCGAAAGCCTGTCCGCAATGCGGCGGGAAGCAGATCCGCGAATACGGACTGGGCAGTGAGAAGGTGGAAGCGGACGTGAATGCGTTATTTCCAAAGGCCCGCACCTTGCGCTGGGACTGGGAGACCACCCGTCAAAAAGATTCGCATGAGATGATCCTGACGCATTTTGTCAATCACAAGGCCGACGTGTTGATCGGCACGCAGATGTTAGCCAAAGGCTTGGATCTTCCGCTCGTGACGCTGGTCGGCATCGTGCTGGCAGATGTGGGCCTGCATCTGCCCGATCCGTTTGCAGAGGAGCGCGTGTTTCAGGTGCTCACTCAGGTCGCGGGGCGCGCGGGCCGCAGTGAACGCGGCGGGAAAGTCGTTTTGCAGACGTTTGATCCGGCCAATCAGATCATCCAATCGGCTGCGAAACACGATGTGAATGGATTCTACGAATACGAATTGGAACAGCGCAAGAGGCTGGGGTATCCGCCGTTCACGCGCCTGGTGCGGCTCGAGTATCGGGACCAGGATCAGGCCGCGGCTGAGAAGGAAGCGGGGCGGGTGGCGGAAAAGCTGAAAGATCTGTTGAAGGCGAGTCGCTGGAAAAACGTTACCTTGATCGGCCCTGTCCCCTGTTTCTTTTCGAAGATCGGCGGCTATTATCGCTGGCAGATTATCTTGCGAGGGGCGAACCCTCAGGAATTGGTGAGGGGCGCAAAATTGGATGGCTGGCGGGTTGAAGTGGAACCGGTAAGTTTGCTATAATCAATTACTGTCATTGCGAGCCATCTATTTGCGTGAGGCGGCGTCTTTTGCGCAGCATCCCGGCGGGGACACCGCCGCGCCCTTCGGGTACTGCCGCCCGTAGGGACGGCGTTCGCGAAGGACGGCGGCTTGAGCATTAACAAGTTCGCAATGACACAGGAGATGCAATGGAATCTTTCGCGCGCGGCTGGTCATTTCTCAAACAAGCCTGGCAGATGGCTTTCAAGGATAAGGATTTGCTGAAACCTTCCATTTATGCGTTAATCGCGGGGATGATCGTCTCAGTAATTGGTATCATTCCAATCATCGGGGCGATGTTTTTGTTTGGCAATTCACGGTTCGGGAATATCATCCTGTTTGTGACGGGCTCCATCATGATCTTTGTACAATTTGTGGTGTCCTACATCTTTTCGGCCATGACGGTGTATCTGATCTACGGTTATCTGGCGGAAGGTGATGGACGGATGGATAAAGCCTGGCACATTGTGCGCCGCGATTTTTTTGACATTCTCACACTGGCCGCGGCCTCCACGGCAGTGAACCTGCTGCGTAATGCCGCGCAGCGCAACCGGCGTGGCGGGATCGCCGCCAGCCTGGTTCGCGGTGCAACGAGTCTGCTGCAGGTGTTGTGGACCGAAGCCTCCTATCTGATCTTGCCCGGCATGGTAATCGACGACCTGAACCTCACGGATGGCATGCAGCGCGTGCTAAAGATCACGCGCGAGAATCTGCTGTTGATCGGAATCAGCACCGTGGGCGTCCGCTGGGTGACAGGGCTGATCGGTTTTCTGCTGGGGCTGACCGGCTTGCTGATTGCCCTGGCGATCGGCGGGAGCGCGGTGTATCTAACAGGTGGGATCGATAATATCGCTTCGTTTCTTGCCATCGCCGCGGCGGCGTTCGTCTTTTTTGGTTTCGTGATGTTAGCCAGTGTCATCAGCTCTTATACAACCACTGCCTATCACACGTGCTTATATCTCTGGGCGCGTGAAGTCGAAAAGGTCCAGGTGACTCAGACGGCAAGCCAGCCGGTTCGAGTGCCAGCGCCCGCGCCTCTGGCGGCAGTGTTAGGTTATTCTTGAATCGAATCATACCCACCCATCGGCTCCGTCCACCCTCTTCTTTGTTTCACTGCATTCAGTGTGGATTACCCGGCTCAGGGCGAAGGAAGATCTATGCAACCACCACAAGGACCACGACGTGAATTCGTCACTTGGGAAGAGATAAATCGACTGATCGATCACCTCATTCCGCAGTTTCAACGTGAGTTCACTGCCATGGTGATGATCACGCGCGGCGGCATCATCCCCGGCGGGATGCTAGCCGAAGCCATGAACATTACTCACATCCTCACGGCCGCGGTGGATTTTCCCGCCCAGTTGCGCACCGACAAAGCCAAGTTCATTGCCTGGCCTGAGTTCATCCAGTTCCCGGCGGAGGATAAACTGATCGGGCGTCCTACGTTGATCGTGGATGATGTATGGGGCTCCGGCAGGACGATCACCGCGGTGAAGAACCGCGTCTCTGCGGCAGGGGGTGTCCCTGAAACATGTGTGTTGCATTTCAACCCGTACCGGAATCTGTTCGGCAGCGTGCGACCCGATTATTATGCTGCGATCACCGACGCATTTATTGTTTATCCGTGGGAGATTGACCGTGGTGCGGATCAGGTACTATTAGGTGATGTGTAGGAAGCGATTGTTCATCCCGCACGATTTGCTTGGCAAATCGTGTGGGATGAACAACATTAGTGATGTATAGTGTATGAAATTGATTGAAGTCCCGCAATCTTCCAAACTTAGAACGCTGAGAAGCAACCCTTATTTCGACGAACTCCCGGAACCCTTACTGAGCAATATTGCATCACACACCCAGCTGCGTGAATACGAACGCGGCGACGTCCTGTTTTGGGCGGACGACCCTGCCGTGGGTCTGCACATCATCAAGCGTGGCAGTGTCAAGCTCTATCGCGTTTCCCCTCAGGGCCGGCAGTATATCATCAGCGTTTTATCCGAAGGCGCAACCTGTAACGAGGTCCCGGCGTTTGACGGCGGCACAAATCCCGTCAATGTGGAGGCGTTGGAAACATCGCAAGTGTGGGTGGTGGAGGCCGGAGTTTTGCGGGACCTGGTCAAATCAAACCCTGAATTTGCCTTAAAAATTCTGAACAAGTTTGGTCAGAACCTCCGCAGCCTGGTCCACCGATTGAGCGAGATGGCCTTTTATCAGGTCACAAATCGTCTTGCGCGCCTGATTACCGAAATGCCTGTGGAGGAAGCGCGCCCGCACTGGACCCAGGAACAGCTGGCGGCCAGGCTGGGAACCGTGCGGGAGGTGGTCGCCCGATCACTGAAGGAATTGGAAAGAAGTGGCGCCATCCGTATCAAAGACCGGCGGATTCAGATCACTGACCATGAAGTCCTTCAACAGTGGATACAACCGTACAATTAATGGACAGACCCTAAAGGTTTCTGTGAAGCACCTCAAAACGAGACGAGGGGCGAAAACCTTTAGGGTCTTATCATTTCCAGCCGGAGGCTGGCTCAGTTTATGGAAGCACTTCGAAGCCTGAAATGCTATAGTACATTTCTTCGTCGGCAATTTCCTGGTCGAAATCAATGCCGATTTCGGTGGGGAACCCGTACGTGGCATCATAAGTCACAGTGACCGAATCCGCGCCGCCGTTGAGCGCCGCATCGAGTTCGGCGAACAGCAGGTCGATGGTCGCGTGAGGCGCGAAGAACTCATAATTTGGGTCAGTATCGAGAACCAAAGTGCCATCTGCCGCGGCCATCGAAACGATCTGACCGTCCCGCACTTCAACGGTCAACGGCATCTGATCGCGAAAGGCGCAGAAGCAACTGATGTTCAATTCCATACGATAATGGGTGATATTGGCATCCCGCCATTTTTCCTGATTGCGCGAAAATTCGCTTCCGCCCGCTGAGCACGCGGCCAGTATTACAGCGAGAGCTACTAGTAAAAACTTTTTCATTTTGTCTCCTTCTGAAAATTAGACGAGTTCAAACGTCAAAAGTTCCCCAAAAAAAGAAGACGCTGTTGGCAACGACAGCGTCTTTTTGATTACCAGGTTAATTTACTCGGACAGGGCCGGTTTGGGATCCATCTGTTCGTAAACACCGGTCTGTAGCAGGCTCATATCGTTCACCGACTGCGCCGCGAGCATCTGTGCCTGTCTCGCCAGGTCGGTGGATTCAGCCAGGATCTTAAGTGCGTATTCAGGGTTATGGAAGCCGGTGCTGTTTTCAGCCGAGACAAAGTCCCACATGAACTGTGCCTTGCGATGCAGGTTACGGGCTTGATCCAGGAGCGACACATCTGCGTTCGGGTTGGCGGCAGCCGCCTTGATGGCTGTGATCGCGTCGATGATGGCATTTTCAGTGGCTTCCTTCGTTGCGGCAACCTGTTCCTGGATCAGGTTCACGCGGCGGACAACATATTCACTATCGGTGTGGCACTGACCGCAGGCCTGCTCGGGGTTCAACAATGGACTGTGGACATCATGGGTCGAATATTTCGCGGCGCCTTCGCTCACATAGGGCATGTGGCAATCCGCGCAGGAAACGCCGGCTTTGAAGTGCGTGCTATCGGCAGTGAAAAATTCGTATTCGGGATGTTGGGCCTTGAGCATGGGGGTCTTGGCGTCCGGATATTCCCAGTCTTTGAAACCACTCTCTTCATAGTAAGAGATGACCTGGTGGATCTCTGTGCCTTTTTCCCACGGGAAGGTGAGATATTTGCCATCACCTTTGAAGTAATATTCCACGTGGCAGTTGGCGCAAACCACAGTGCGCATTTCCTGGCGGGTGAAGGTGGTCCAGTCTTTGCCCTGGGCCTGGAGCGCCTCTTCCAGCGCGGGGTTGGTGACGATCAATTGCATGGTCTCGGCTTCATGGCAGTTGGCACAACCGATCGGCTGCTGGATGTGTTCTCCCAGTTCCACAAAGGATAATTTGTCGAATTGCTCCATGCCCATCTCGTCCCATAGCGCGGGGTTGTTCGATGATTTACACGAATAACAGGTGCCCGGGGTATGTTTCGGGTCATCCGGATTCAGGTTCAGGCGTTTGGTGGCGCGTACATCGTCCAGGGCGTTGGCATGGCCGCGGTCGTCATTGTAATCCTTGCTGAAAGGATACCCGGCAAAAAGGATCAACTGGCGCGGATCGCGCTCCAGCCAGGAAAATTGTGACGAGCCACCGAAGGTAGTATCAACGTTATTTGTGTTGGTTTTTAACAGGGTTGAATACTGGTTTGGGAAATTCTGGCCCCAGATCGAAGAATCCGGTTCCATCGGCTTCACCGCTACCAGCGGTTGAAAGGCGCGTTCCTGGGCAGGTTGATTCTTCATGAACGTCAGCACGCCAACCAGTACTGCGGAAAGCAGAACGATGATGCCAACCAGAATAAACGTTGTATATTTTTTCATGAATACATTCTCCTTCTGTGCTTCATGCTCCCCGATGGGCTTAGCCCATCAGGAGCAGTTAAGTTATTTTATTGGGTACAAATTGGAATCCTGATAGGGGGCCATCGAAGCTCCCCGTGCGCCGTGTGATACGTTGCGATGACATTCCCAACAATAGCGGTCGAAGGGCTGTCCGGCAGGACCCATGACAATGCTTTCTACCGTTTCCTTGTGGCACCGGATGCAATTATCCTGAATGATTCCCTTAGTCTTGTCGCTGGCGCGGATGGCAACTGGAATATTCCCGGTCGTAAAGGCAAATACATCCTTGGCACCCTGGCGTCCCTTTTCAAGATAATAGGCAGCGAAGTTTTCGTGGGGCAGGTGACAGTCAACGCATTCGGTCCATTTTTCGTGCGGGGCATGGTACCAGTTTTCGTACTGAGAATCCATCACGTGACAGTTGGCACACGTCTCCGGGGCATTGCCTCCGTACGCAGGCGCGTCGGTCACATATACGAAAGTTCCCAGTGCAATCACTGCTGCGACGATGGCGATAAAAAGTGGAGATTTCAACATACTGATCCCTGTGGGTGAGATTAACAACCGCACTATATCCGAAACTCGAAAAACACATTGTGATTTATATCACAAAATGAGACTGGGATTAGATTTTGATAGGCGACAAGCTTGCTCCGATTTATCCACTCAAGTGACCGACATCATCTTTCCATGATGACCCACCACGATGACTGACAAACAACTGTTCAGATATTGCCTTAAATCAAAACTTCCCCTCGAAAGTGATTTCGAGGGGAAGTCATCCACGGGTTACTTTTTGTATGCCGTAATCTTTGCGCTATAGACGGCCTTATGAACATCATCACGCGAAATAGTCTTGAGTTCGATTGCATCGCCCATATTTGCAAGGGCAGAGTCCACAGTTTCCTTGTCGAAGAAGACGGGTGTGACTGAGATGTTTGTAAAGCCAACTGATTCCATCATGGCGATGTAGTCCTTGGCATCCACTGCGCCGGCCACACAGCCGGCCCACGCACTCAGGCTTTGCTTGATTGAGTTGGGCAGGGGGCCATCGGTGACAATGTCCGAAACTGCCAGTTTGCCTCCAGGTTTCAACACGCGGAAGGCTTCACTGAAAACTTTGGATTTATCGGGTGAAAGATTGATCACGCAGTTCGAGATGATAACGTCCACACTATTGGATTCCACAGGCATCTCTTCGATGTAGCCCAGACGAAACTCCACGTTCTGGATATTCATCCGCTTCGCACTACCCCGAGCCCGCTCGATCATCTCCGGAGTCATATCCACGCCGATAACTTTTCCCGTCTCACCGACTTTTTGCGCGGCGAAGAAACAATCGAGTCCCGCGCCTGAGCCGAGATCGAGGACTGTCTGCCCGGGTTGCAAGGACGCGAGCGTGATCGGGTCGCCGCACCCATAGCTGATTGCGGATTCGCCTTCCGGGAGGGTGGCAAGTAAATCTGACGGGTAGAGATTGCTCTCGGAGCACGAGCAGTCTGAGGGTCCGCAACAGGATGCGCTGCTCTTGATCCGTTCTGCATAATGCTCACGGACGGTCTCATGAATGGTGGTGTTGGTGGTCATCTTTTAACTCCTTTACAAATGTATTTTGGGGTCATCACCCTGATCTCTGCGTCGCTGGTGAATCTCCAGAAGCGATTCGGTCGAGCGAACCAGCCCAAAGAGGGTCAGGCCGATTACAACGAGTAGGACTACATCAATATGCATATTGTCCTTTTCAAAGGACAATATTGTAGGCAAAGCCCAGCAAAATGGACCCCAGCCAGAGCGTGCCAACGACAATGGCAATGACTCGCCAGCGCGCGATGGTGAGGGCACCACCTAGCGCGCCCAGGGAGGTACCTGCGCCTGTGATAAGGAAGGCGAGCGCCGCGCCCTGGCTCATGCCGCTATCGATCATGGCACGGACCAGGGGCAGGGAGGCTTCAGTGTTGATATAGAAGGGTAGCCCCAGCGTGGCCGCCAGCGGAATGCTGTAGGCGTGCCCTGCGCCAAAGAGACTGGTGATCCATGCAGTGGGGATCAAGCCGTTGAGCAAATATCCAATGAACGTGAAGCCGAAGAAGATTGGCAGCAATCGTTGGCTGATCGTCCATATTTCGTGCATGAACATCTGCGGGGTGATTGATGGTTTTGCCGGTACAGCCACAGGTTGAACGATGACGGGCAATTCCACACGATTCGACGTGCATCCGCATTGGGCTGGTTCAACAGCAGGTTGCAGGATGATGGGTAGCTCGAGTGGCGCGGGTCCAGCCATGATCCCCAGTGAATGGGCTGGCGATTTTGGTGCTGCCATGCGCGCCTGATTTGCCAGCCAGCCGCGTGCCTCAGCAAAATTGGCTATGGCTCCACCAGCCAGACCGAGCAGGATGGAGGCGACAAAAAACGCAACGGCAAAGTTCCAGCCAAACAGGCCCGCGCTGTAGAAAAGTTCCTGTGGGGAGGTGAGCGGTGACGAGACCATAAAGGCAATGATGGGCGCCCAGGGAACTGTGGAAGCCATCATGCCTAATACAACAGCCGTGGTACCGCAGGAGCAAAGTGGCGTGGTGACCGCTACGCCTGTGGACATGAGCACGCTGTTCTTCGTGTTGCGACGCAGGAAGCGCGCGATGGCATCCTGGTCCACGTAGAGTTTCAACGCGGCGCTGATCATGATGCTTAGAACAAGCAGAAGCCAGTTATGGGAAAAGGTCTCCAGGACCTTGCCAAACGTGTATTGCAGCAAAGAGATGATGTCCATTGATTGATCCTTCGAGATTTGTTTTGATGCCTACTGAGTTTGTATAGAAGATTGTCTATGTGTTTCCGTAAAAAAATTTCATACCGATAATTTCTCTCTGTTTGCCATTTGGCAAACAGAGCCCTTGCATGGTTAGCAGCAACCGCCGCCGCAACAACCGCTTTCGCATTCTTCGCAATCGCAGTCATTGTTAAGTACGTTCAACTCGTTCATGGCTTTCACCTCCTTTCAAATAGAAGTTTGTCTATCCATTGGCGCAAAAAAAGAGACGGTCACTGGTTAATGACTTTAAGAACCGTCTCGGTTGCCTTTTCCTCTGGCGCGAACTTGGTCATGATCTGTCCACAGCAAACTACGATGCTTTCCTGATTCAGTGTATAGAAGGTCTGCTTGCCTTCCTCGCGGATGTTGACCAGGCCGGCATCGCGCAAGATGGCGAGATGATGCGATACAGTGGGCTGGCTGACATCAAGTTTATTTGTCAGGTCGCCAACCGAGATCCAGCAGCAGCAACACTCGCTCATGATCTTCTGGCGGGTTTCATCGGCAATGGCTTTGGCAAAAAGGACAGGGTTTATTTTCATACAAATGCTTCACTAAATTCTGCACGCAAGAAGTCCTGCGTGCCTTCGGGGCCCGTGAGTAGGAGGGTGATGGGTTCATCTCCCGGCGGAACCTTCAAAGTAAATTCCAGAAATGGACAGCACAACCGTTCTCTTGAAATAAACTCTGCCATGCTGGTGATGGTTTCTGAGCTATTGGGAAAATTGAATTCATATCCATGCTCTGCGTTGCGGATAGCCTGCACAGATTCAAAAAGTTCCTTGGTAGTTTGAATATGCAATTCGCGTTCAGCCGGTGTGAACACGCTCATATTACAGGCCAGCGGGATTTGAGAGTTGGAGGAGCTCATATAGATAAACTTCTATGCGTTATTATATTGATAATTGTCTATTTGTCAAGAGGTTGTTGACATCATGTGCAATTTGCCCTATAACATTCCTTAAATCGAAAGGAGTGGATGATGACTGGTCAGGAACCTGTTCGAGCGCTGGTACTATCGGGCGGTGGAGGGCGCGGTGCTTTCCATGCGGGCGTGTACAAGTATTTGATGTCTGAAAACAAGTCGGGCGTCAATCGCGTATATGCAGGTCCCTGGAAGCCTTCCATTGTGATTGGCACCTCCATTGGAGCAGTGAACGGGGCAGCGATTGCACAAGGCATGACAGCCGAGGAATTGGAAGCGGTTTGGGAAAAGCTGGAAGAACATGATATCCAGGGGATACCGCCTCGGATGCAGGGCCTGGCGCGCTGGGTCGTGAGCAAGCTTTTCGGCCAGATTATGGATGCACGACTTCCGACAGTTCACCCAAATTATTCAACCTCTCCAGTTCCTGAAGAATATTGGCCGCCTCTTCCGTTGCTGCCATCCTGGCTGGCGGAGAGAGTGGTGGGGCGGTGGATCAACCTGCTAGATACCGGTCCACTCAAAGAAACGCTGACCTCCCGATTCAAATTCGACGCGGAGAAACTAGCCGCCAGCGAGACCGCCCTGCTGATTGCCGCCACGAAGGTGCAGACCGGGGAACGGGTCCTGTTCAGTAATCGCGCCGTGTATGATCACAAGCGTGGCCGCGCCCGCAACGATGTTTACCAGGGCATTACGAGGGAGCGTATCCTGGCATCCTGTTCGATTCCACTCGTCTACCCGTGGACGGAGGACAAGGAAACTGATGCACTCTACTGGGATGGCGCGTTGGTAGCCAACACGCCGCTTGGCGCGGCGCTCGACCTGATGGGCAAAGATGTGAATGTCCCTGGTGAAGTGATCATCGTGATGATGACGCCGTGGGTAAAAAGCGGCGAGACCGATCCTGAGTCCACGCGCCAGAAACCTAAATCCTTTGGTGATGCCATCACATGGATCCTGGACTGGATGCTATTATCTTCGTTTCGTGAGAACCTGAAGATGATCGAAGCCTTCAACGAGCTGGCAGAACGCGAGCGTGAGGAAAGCAAGCCACCCTATCGTTACCGGCTTGTAAAACCTGTAATTGTGGCGCCGAAAACATTCAAGGACGCCGGGCGCATCATTGATTACGATGGGGAAGTTTCCGCAGCGTTGATTGACGAAGGATTCAAAGCGGCACAAAGCGCATTTGAAGAAGCTTTTCCGAAATGACCAGATAAAGAAAGTTTCTGCTTCGTGAAATTTACATTGTATCCCTCATGCCATAAACCACGGAGTCACGAAGGCACGGAGTTATTGAATTCTTCATTCTCCGCGTCTCCGTGTCTCAGTGGTTCAAAAAGGAATTCAAGACACTTTCATATACTGGCGCTATTTGCTGGTAAGTATCCCCAACCGATCAATGTATTCCTCCAATACAGCAAAGGCATCTTCAACCGGTTGAGTGGTCGTCATATCTATACCTGCGGTCCTATAGACCTCCATTGGAGGTTTAGACGAGCCCACCTCCAGGAAGCTGATGTGATCTTGCGCGGCGTTGGGCGTGCCATTGAGAATCCGTTTGGCGATAGCGTTGGCTGCCGAGATGCCGATCGCATACTGAAACGAGTAATAGTCGATATACAAGTGTGTGGTGAATGTTCCCCACGTAATGCCAACGCGGTGACGATCCAGGTTCATATGCCCGCCAAAGCCTTCGCTGAAGAGATCTGCCATCAGCTCGATCATGACGTCGGCGGTGAGCGGCTGTCCTTTTTCCACACGCTGATGCGTCTCCAGCTCGAAGCGCGCCAGCGTCGGCATGATGAAGAAGTAGCGGTGGAAGTTATCCATGGCTTCTTCCAACAGGGCAGTCTGGAAATATTTATTGGGATTGGTTTTGAGCAATTGGGCACGCGTCATGGCCTGATGGAAGTTGGAGGCCGTCTCCGAGATAATGGATGGATACATGTAGTAGATCATCGGCTGGGCGCGGCTGGCATAAAAGGCGTGCATCGAGTGACCCAGTTCATGTGCCAGCGTGCTCATGCTGCCAATGTCATCAGTGTAGCTCATCAAAATGAACGGATGCGTATCCTGGGGGACGTGCGTCGAGAATGCGCCCTGACGTTTGCCGGCATTCGGTGACCAATCCACCCAGCGCTCTTCGAGACATCCCTTGCGCAGGATGTTCACGTAATCTTTTCCCATCGGTTCCAGTCCATCGCTGATCCAATCCACGGCCCTTTCAAAGGGAACCTTGTGTTTCTTCGTCGTCAGCGGCGCCCACACATCATATGGATTCAATGTTTTCACACCTAGTGCCTTGCGGCGAATCTGCCAGTATTTGTGCCAGAGCGGTAAATTTTTCTTGAAGATGTTGATCAGGTTATGGAACATCTCCACCGGCACGTTTCGATTGAAGAGCGTGGCTTCGAGCGATGAATTGAATTTGCGCGCCTTCATATTGAACACGTTTTGTTTGATGGATGCCGTCAGGTTGCTCACTAGCGTATTCTTATATTCAAGATATTTATCGTTGTAGTTTTCCCAGGCGGTCTGGCGCGCCTTGCGGTCTGACCCATTGAGGATGGCATCGAACGTGCTTTGGGTCAATTCCACTTTATTGCCCTGGCTGTCGCGCGCGGGCTTGAATTGGAAATCGGCATTTGCCAGCATCTGCGCCGTTGTGCGGACCGTCCCGAACGGATCCTGCAACATTCCGAGCAATTCCTCCACCTCCGCGTCTCGAACGTGCGCCTGCCGGCGGAACAGGTCATTGACGTAATGCTCATACAGACTCAAGCGTGTATCGTCTTTGAGCCATTGCCGTAACTTCGCTTCGCCTATCGATAGCAGCTCGGGGTCCACAAATGACACCGCCGCGGCCACCTGAGCCAGTGCGCTCATAGCCTTGCCATTCATGGCCGCGCCCTGTTGATTCCCCGTATCCACCGCGCTGGACATGGTCGCGTACACTTGTACCTTCGCGGCGCGTTTTGAAGTTGACTCGATGATCTCCATCGCTTCCAGGAAGGTCTCTGGACTATCACCGAGATGGCCCCGGAATTTCTTGATGGATGGAAGACTCTCAACCAGACTTTTCACCTCCGCATCAAACTCTTCCGGGGAAGAGAAGACGCTTTCAGCATTCCAGGTTTGATTTTTCTTGACTTTGGAGCGGGGCAGGGCAGTGGTCATGATACTTTTCCTTTTATTGGTTATATTGAATTAAAAAACTTCGGAAGTCTGCCGTGACTCGTCTCAGTTGATGGGATCTCCAATGAGACTTCCGAAGTTTGGTGTTGCTATTTTTTGAACCCCAGATTTTTTGCGATGATGTTATCCACCATGCGCTTGGGTAGCAATGATTGAATGAAGTTTCTCAGAGGATTACCGGATAGCACGGCATAGCGCACGCGGGGTTTTGGCGTTGTCAGTGCATGCCAAACCACCTCACCAACTTTTTCCGGCGGATATCCTTTTCGCCCATTTTCGATCATATACTTTTGCATGCGCCTGCCGGACTCAAAATATTCTGTGTGAGCATACAGGCTTGTGTCCATTTGTTCCGCTTTGTCCCAAATCGGTGTTGCAATCGTGCCGGGACCAATGATAATCACATCAATTCCATACAGCATCAGTTCACGCCGCAGGGTTTCCGAAAATCCTTCCAGGCCATGCTTGGAGGCAACATACGCGCCGAGAAATGGACCGCCTCGTATCCCACCGACAGAACTCATGTTGATGATACGCCCTGGTTCCCCTTTTAGTGAACGATCACTGCCCAACAATGGGACAACGGCTTTCGTAACAATCAACACACTGATCAAATTCACTTCGATTTGATAACGAAAGTCAGCTGTAGCTTGATGGATTAATGGCGAGGGCACGGCAATCCCGGCATTGTTGACCAACCCGAATAAAGTCTTCCCGTGGAGTTGCTCCCGGACTTGCCCCGCGGCGGCTTGTACCGCCGGTTCATCTGTCACATCAAAGATCAAAGGGATGAAATTTTCGCCAAATTCCTTTTGAAGCCGTTCCGCATCCTGTGCCTTTCGCACACTTCCAAAAACACGGAAACCCTTTTGGACCAAAATTTTCGCAGTGCCCCAACCAATCCCGGTTGAAACGCCCGTAATGACCACACTTTTCATAAGATCCTCCTAACCGATTTCACTGCAGGTCTGATTTGGTTCACACTGATACATATGCTTTGCCCGGTATAACATTTATGTTGACAATTATATCCATAATGAATATACTCAGAGTCACTATGATGATTCGAAACCGCGAACGATATTTGGACAGGTCTCCACGTCCTACCCATCTTCTTCGCGGTATGTTGTCTCAGTAAATCATCCTTTGTAGAAAACACATCTGCCATGAATTAGCGATGGGAGTCGCGGGTTCATGGCTTTTTCGTTAATAAAGACGCGAGCCATGACGGGGAGATTGGTCCGGCCTCGCGTTTTCGTTTCACCATTTCAGTCACAAGAAAGAGGTGAAACATGTCCAGAACAGCGTACAACCAGCTCGCGCTGGCACAAAACTTCCTCAAAAGCTCAAAACTCGTGCGCTCTCTCCTGAGCGCCAGTTCCATCACGCCTGGCGATATTGTCTATGAAATTGGTCCGGGCCGCGGAATCATTACTGCTGAGCTTGCCCCAATTGCTCGCAAAGTGATCGCGATTGAAAAAGATTCCCTTCTTGCGGGAGGGCTCCATAGGCGATTTCAGGATGTTGAGAATGTTGAAATCATCGCCGATGACTTCCTGAGGTATTACGTTCACCACCGGGAGTACAAAATATTTGCCAACATTCCATACAACCTCACAGCAGACATCCTCCGCAAGATACTCTATACGCCTCCTTTTCCTGTGGAAGCATATCTTGTCATGCAGAAGGAAGCCGCTCAGAAATTCTCGGGCAGTCCCTGCGAAACGCAGTTCTCGATCCTGGCCAAACCCATGTTTGAGCTACAGATCATTCGAGAACTGCGACGGACAGATTTTCAACCTGTTCCGCATGTGGATTCAGTACTTTTGCGGATCAAAAGGCGTGCTTCGCCGCTCCTACGAAAAGACGAGATTTCCCTGTATCGTAGCTTCGTCCGCTATGGGTTTGGCAGGTGGAAGCGCAACCTGAAACTGATCTTCGAGCCGGTTTTCACGTACCCGCAGTGGAAGCGTTTGTCGAAAGATCTGCATTTCCCATTGGACGCTACACCGTCTCAATTAAGCTTTGGGCAATGGCTGGGTTTGTTTGAATGCTTTAAAGAAAGAGTTCCCATGTACAAACAGGGATATGTACAGAGATGAATGGTGAAACAGCAGGCTTTACGATGTCCTGTCGTTCTCCAAGGAGTCTGTCGGTGTCTCCAGTTGTTTGATGCGCTCTACGCATGCGGTAACGCGCCGGTCCAGGTCATAAGGATAGGCGTAGCCCAAATGTGTGCCGACTTCAATAGCAACACGGCGAAATAATGCCATCGTGTTCGCCAACGCCTCCCAGTTATCTTCCGGTCGAGAGCCGGCATAGCACTGCTCTAGCTTGGCCCAAATGTCTGGCGGGAGAAGCCTTTTCAGACCTTTGCCCAGAGCGCCTACCGGGACTGACCAGTCATGCTCCATCTCGGCGCGCCATTCAAGGAGCTGCCGCAGGTAGACGTGCTTCATGTCGTAATCCAGGCACCATTTGACTGGCAGGAGTTCGCCGCGCCAGAGACATTTGGCCACATATGGCGCATCGCTGAAGAAATCATTGATCCAGGTCAGATAATGTGCAAGAGTCGGCGGTTTTGGGATGTAAGCCCTGCCTGTGGGTGGGAGAATGGATGCGGTCAAACCGTCTTTATCGATCAGGACGCGGTAGCCCGCATCCAGCTCTGCAGGGAGGGCTGGCGCGGCGACAATTTTCTCGAACAGGCTGACGGGGAGGAGGGTAAAGTCAATTTTGAGTCCAGAGGCGTATTGCGTCACGTTGGCGATTTTTTCAATGCCAAAATCCGGGTCGGGATGAACCGGGTCCCAATAGACCACGAGTACGTCACCGAAGTCGTTGATCCACGTTCGATCCTCCACAAACGGCTGGATGTCCTGAACGATCAGGATCACATCGTAGTCAGATAAAGCATCTACGTGAGCGCCCGGGACCGCACGTGTGCTGGTGAGTAGAACCACGCGGACCTCAGCCTGCGACTCGGCCCATTCGACGATTAGCTTTTCAGTATTGGGTGGTTGCATATTTCCTTTGCTCAAACATCTCCAGCCACGTAGCGATGGCATCTTGCACAAGCCTGGGTTGTTTCATGATCAGAAAGTGATCACCATTCAATTCCACATAGGTGCCCGAAGTCCCAATCTCCTCCGCAACCTGACGTGCCTGCGTAGCGAGCATTCTTTCATCTTGCGCGCCTTGTATGATCAGGACCGGCAACCCTGTTTCTCTGATGGCCGTGCTATTATGGATGCCGTCAATGAAAATTAAACCCTTGAGTCCTGACTCGTTTTTGAGTTGAGGTGCTAATCGGCTGATTCCGGAGCCGCCATTGGAAAAGCCACCCAGATAAAACCTTTGTACCCCGCGTCCTCTCACATATTCAAAAGTGGCCTGTAAAATGGCCTCACCCTGAGGTTGCCACCAATCTCCTCTCCAGCCCGTGGATGGACACACCGTAACGCCTCCAAACATTCTTACCGCCTCTGCAATTTCCCAGCACTGCGCGGTAACATTTCCCATGTATCCATGTAGGAAGATGACAGCAAATTCAGGCAGATCATCTACTTCAGGCTCGATGACGACTGCATCGAAGTGGGTGGGCCGTTGAAGATTAAGATATGTGCTTACAATGGGAGAAGGAAAGAGTCTCTGCCTTGCCCTCATCTCGGAATAACCTGCTAATAGCGCAGAGGTAATATTCTCATGTTCACTTGCTGAATCACCTCCAATCAAGTGGAATAGCTCTTCACCAAAAATCAGGCTGTCCTGTTCATCGAGCAGGTAATTGACCCAATGGGTCCCGTTTCCCTGAGGGAGGGTGGTCATGCTGATGGATGGCGCCGTATCCTGCCACGCCAGAACCAACCTCAGGCTGGCAACCAGGCTGATCACGATTACACCTGTGACGGCCAGTACATTGGAATACGTGTGCGCCCAGGGCGCCAGGAGAAGGCCAGCAATGACAAGCACACTGCCTGACAGATATCCAATCCCTGCAATTGTTATAGGAAGTTTGAAGGCCAGCGCAACCAGTGCAAGGACTGGCACAGCCAGGAGGATACCCAACAGACATAGCAAGTAAGGGAACATGGAGGCAAACCCTTGTCGATCCTGTAGCCTGGATTTTGCACTCATTTGATATAGCCTTCAGGGTTTTCTTTCCCATCAAGCACGGCCCTGAAATCTCGTAAGGACTCGCTGAAGCCTTCAGGTTCAAATCGGTCGAAACTGCCCTCTCTTGGAAGCGTAATGCTCAGGCAATGCATCGCCATACGGACCTGCATACGGAATTTGAAATCATCACTGTGCGGATACCCTGCAATCTCCAGAAATGGCTGCCTTAACTCGGGTGGGTAATACCACCACAAGAGCGCGCCCATATCCGCGGCTGGATCATCCATCGACATGGACTCGAAATCCAAAATGTAGATTTTTCCGTCAGAAGCAAAGAGCCAGTTCGCGTTGCAGATGTCGCCATGAGATGCGACAAGTCCTTCGCCGGAAAACCGGTTGACTTGTTTGGCTAGATGCTCCAAACTGTTGTCAACAAACTCAGCGACGGTCGGAAGCTGTGCTTTATATCGTTCCCACCTTTGACGAAGAGAATCCAACGCGCGCAATCCTGCCTCTTTATGAAAGTCCGAAGAGGCTGCCTGTAAAACTCCCTTGATTTGAGGATGAGCATGCATGGTACGGATCAGTTCAGCGACCTCGATCAGACGATCACGATAATCCAATCTGGAGGGCTTCTGACCTGCAGTAAACAGCTGAACCATAGCGGATGAGCCGTTTTCCAATTGACCATGAAGGATAACAGGCGGCGTCAAGCCAATTTCTGCCATCGCCAAATACCGTTCGACCATCACCCCGACCTTCACAAAGTAACTCCGCTTCATTCCGTGTGCAATATAGGATTCTGTTCCACTGCCATGTGGATGGGAAAACCTCCAATCATACATCGAGAGGTGCTTTTGCAAATAACGGCGTACTTCCTCCTGGTGTTCTCGTCGATGAGGCATGATATCGCTTTTGTGAAGGAAATTGGCGATCAGCTATTGAATGGCATCATTGCTGCAAACATTCAGAAATCGATTGGATCTATCGCAACAGGATGCGTTAGTCCGCCGAAATGTGCACGACGTGCACACCGATGGGCTCAGACTTGCCTTTCAACTCGAGCTGCCGGTGCTCCAAATTTTCGAGACCGATGTCAGCCGCCGCGCAGGCCGAATCGCTGATGAGAATCTCACCCGGTCCGGCTTGAGAGGCGAGGCGGGCAGTAATGTTGACGTTATCGCCCAGAGCTGTGAAATCCGCTGTGCTCTCTTCGCTTCCCACTACACCGACAAAGGCGCGGCCCGTGTGGATGCCGATTCCCACCGGAAGCCATGGTCCCTTCGGATCGCGGTGTCCTGTCAGCCGCAGCAGATCCTGTGCCGCCTCGATTGCTTTACGCGGATGTTGCGGTCCCGCAAAGCCGGGGATGTACAGGCCGATCGCTTCATCTCCCATCAGGCGGTCCACCAATGCGTCCGTTTGGATCAGGATGTGAGTGGCCACCTTATAAAACCGATTGATTAGCTGGCTGAATTCACGCGCGCTCATTTGCTCGGCCAGCGCGGTTGAACCGCGCACGTCGGCAAAAAGCATGGTTAGCGTGACCTCCGCTCCTCCAGGATGTTCGAAGACTTTGCATTTTTCGCAGAAACGGGGGTTGTATCTGGATTGGTCTCTGCCCATCAGATGCATGATAAATCCGCCCCAGCCCTTGAATGGCGCGCCACATAACTTACAGCGCGGATCTGTGGGGAGCAAGCCATGCAGATGATAAATGGGACGGGGAAGCGGCTCGCCCTCGGTCAACATCTTATACCATTGTTCTTCGACTGTTGGTTCCGTAGGCATAACTCTCTCCGCGCGTAATTATACGCTGGAAGAAGAACTTGCTGCCTGGTTCGTCTTCCATGACCCCTTCCCCAGCCTCTCTTGCCCCGGGCTTCTTTTCTTCGAGTCTTATTTCTCTGCCACAAACACAAATCTCGACAATCGCCGTTCGCTGGTCAATTTATGGACCGTGGAGAAGAATTTTTGTAACCCCTCAAATCGTTCTTCGCCTTCGATCTTGATCAGGTCTTCGCGGTGTTTTTGACGGGAGGCGTGCCAGCGTCCCGAAGTCAACTCGATATTCCCAGTCACATCTTCACAGCGGAGCAGGTTGAGTCCTGCCTCCCGGATGTATTGTTTCGTCACATCCAACGGCACAAACAGGAAGAAACCAATGTTACTACGTGCCGCCAATTCCTCATTGGAAACGGGGCCAGTAATGACCACTGGATCAGTAAACAGTACCCGCTGTCCCGTTTTTAGGACCCGTTGCCATTCCTGTAAGTATCCAAGCCGGTCACGGAAATGATTCATGGAATCGGCGCACATGACCGCGTCGAAGGTTTCATCGTTAAACGGCAGGCGTTGATTCACATCTGCAAGCTGGAATTTGGCATCGGTTATATTAGCATCGCGGGCTTGCTGATTGGCAGTCTTAATCCCCTCTTCATTGATATCGAGCCCCGCAATGCGACATTTGAATTTCTTTGCCAGATAGAGGGCCGGTCCGCCTGAACCGCTGGCTATTTCAAGGACATGATCACCTGCGGAGAGACTAAGCCAGCTGTAGAACTTGTCATACTCCTCAGTAGTGATCCAACTATTCTGACCGATATCCTCGCCATAGGTTTCCCGGCGTATTTCTGCCAGCACCTGCTCTTTGAAGTTGCCGTACGTGCTGTTGTATAGATCAACCTGATTTGACACGCTTTTCTCCTGACTCTAAAGTGAATCGCTTCGGAATTCTATGTTGAAATGCTGCTTGCGCTCAACTCACGCCATGACAGAACCTGCAGGGGTTAATCCCATGAATAATCAAACCAACCACAGTATTCGTTGTACGCCTCATCTGCGATACTATAAGGATCACCGCGCTTGCTCACACGGTCGAATGTCACGCCTGCGTCTTTGAACAAGTGCTTCATTACATCGTGTAATTCATCCTTAATTTCATCAGGACCCATTTCATTGGCGTTGATCAAAGACAAGGCAACCGAATCCTCCTCCAATTCGTCTTCATCGAATTCTTCCGCCAGGACTGTTGCATAATGTAACATTCCCGCGACCACAACCGAGAGACGATGTGTCCGCCCGTCAGGGACGAGTTTGCGCAGCATTTCCACCCAAACAGTGTAAGTTTCTTTCCCAACTACATCTTGAAGGCTTCTTTTGGATTTTGGTGACATCATTCATTTCTCCGAACCTTCATATTTTATCCCTCTCCCCAGCTATACCTGCTCTGATCTCTTCGAGACGGCGCCAGGGAGGTCCGCCCTCAGTTGGTGGGGGCCCATCGGGCCGATTGCGTGGGTCCATTTTCTCGAAGCACCCTGTGGGCGAGCGGACTTCTACAAACTGAGGCAGGGACTGCATAGCGCCCCACCGAACCTCGAAATCACTTTCCCATTCTAGCTTGCCTGGCTTTTTCCAGGTCATACCACATGAAAGCTACCAGGGCGAGTTCGGCAGCCTTGGCGTAATACCCGGTCGCGGCGGTCGTTGCGAAAAAGAAAGTCTTGTCACCAAATATCAACCACAACAGAATAGTAAGCCAGATATAACCAAACAGTGCCCAAAAAAAGGTTTGATGGTTTTTTTGAAAAAATGGAATAGGCAGGAAAAATGCGCCCAGCAAGGCAATGGTCCCGAAGCCGTTTAATACGACCCAGTCAAGGTAGCCAAAATCCGGGTAGAGTGAGATATGCAGGAAGGCCGTAGTGAGACCGCTGATGATCATTCCGTAGTGTCGCAGCGAAAGCTTCATAGATCCTCTCCTAGAGTGGTTGATGGATAGACGAAACTTGTTCATTGTTAATTACGAACTTTCCCACACAAATGGATTGTCCCCGGACCGATTGCATGACTCCCTTCCCGCTCCCAATCTGTAGGTCATGACAATTTCCTGCAGAATGATCAGGCGGTAAGTTGTTTACCACATGCCGAGCCAACCAATCCAGGCGTTACAAGAGATGCGCAATGTGGACATTTTACCAGGCCGGCGGTCCTGAACTGTAGGTCACGTCTGCGACGTGACGTTCTTGGTGATTATCACAAATGTCACGCTGCCCTATTCTGGGATGTGTCGCCATGGCGCCATGCGACACTTCGCGAAAAGCGTGACCTACGTGTGTATAATCTTGGTATGAATTTTCGTCGTTATTATATCCCTGGCTCGGCGGTTTTCATCACGCAAGTTGTCCAGGACCGCGAACCTGTTTTTAGAGATGCTGGGAATCTGAATCTGTTGCGTAAGATCCTTCGTAATGTCAAGGAATTGCATCCCTTTGTGATGCTGGGATACGTCTTCCTGCTTGACCATTTCCATATGATTATTCAACCGACCGGGAAGAGTAATTTCAGCGACATCATGCACTCCCTCAAGTCAAATTTCACTAGAGAATACAAGAGGCTTATTGGGCTTGAATCAGCTCAATCGATGAAGTTCTGGCAAAAGAGATTTTGGGATCATGTCATTCGAGATGACAGGGATTTTGAAAACCATCTTCATTACATTCACTTCAACCCTGTCAAACATGGGTATGTGAAAGACCCGCGTGACTGGCAGGAGAGCAGTTACATCGAATGGGAAAAACGGGGATTGTATTCGCCTGCTTTTGATTGGGAGGAGCCAAAAGATATTGATTGGGGCGAGTAGGTCACGTCTGCGACGTGACAGTTTCATGATCTTGTAGGTCACGTTTGTAACGTGACATTCTCTGAAAACAAGATATTAGTCACGCTGAAAGCGTGACCTACATGTTCAATCCACCTTCAACGTCTTGGACAAATTACTTGACAAAGTCAAGTAATTTGAATATCATGAGAGAATGAAACGCGACCAGCATGTGATCGACAAAATCAGGAGCTTCAACCGCTTCTATACCAATATCATTGGATTGCTAGATCAGCACTTCCTCGACAGTCCATTTTCGCTCACGGAAGGACGTGTGCTATACGAGATTTGCAATACCGAAGAATGTTCCGCGAAAAAAATCAGGGAAAGCATTGTCATCGATGAGGGGTATCTCAGCCGCATTTTGGACAGCTTCACAAGACGCGGTTTGATAAAGAAAACTACTTCGTCAAAAGATGGCCGCCTGAGGATGATCCTGCCGACGGAAATGGGGAAACAAGAATTTGCCAACTTGAATGAAAACTCGAATAACCTGATTGCTCAATTGATCGAGAAATTGTCAGAGCAGGAACGAGCTCAACTCGTCGAAATGATGGAACGAATCCAGGTGTTACTGGGCAATCATGAGTAAATCTGAAACGTTTGGGATATGTTGATTCGCAGAGCTCTTATAGAGGAGTCTTTTGCAATTGCGTCCATATTGCGAGAGGCGTTCATCGAATTTGAGCCGTTGTATACACCTGCCGCGTTTGCTACCACGACACCAACATCTGACCAAATTCAAAAGCGCTGGTATGACGGCCCCGTTTGGGTCGCCGTTCAAAACCAGAACCTTGTCGCCACGGTGGCCGCCGTTCCGAAAAGGGCGGGTTTGTATATTCGAAGTATGGCTGTGCTTCCGATCGCGAGGGGACAAAGGATTGCATGGCATTTATTAAGCGAAATCGAGAGCTTTGCAATGACAAATCATCATAAGCATTTATTTCTCAGCACCACACCTTTTCTAAAGAGCGCCATTCACCTCTACGAAAGTTTTGGATTCCAACCAAATGCTCAAGGTCCCCATGATTTATTTGGGACGCCGCTCTTCACAATGGTAAAACCATTAGAACCCACTGATGGTGGGTCGAAGAATTCCTTTGTGCAAAATGAGGAAATGAAACCAAATGAACAAGCCGGTCACTCTTAATGATATTTTGATTCGCACCGAGCTCCGACCCGGTGATATCGGTTACGTGATTTATCTGCATGGCGCGTTGTACGGAAGGGAATATGGTTATGGCGTTCAATTTGAAAGCTATGTTGCAAAGGGTCTGTGTGAATTCTACGAAAAATATGACCCCGAAAGAAACCGTGTTTGGGTTTGCGAACATAACGACCGGCTCATTGGTTTTCTTCTCTTGATGGATCGCGGCAAGGCGGCCCAGCTAAGATATTTTCTCATCGAGCCGGACTATCGCGGCCTCGGCCTGGGTGCAAAGCTAATGGATCTATACATGAGTTTTCTACGAGAATGCGGCTACAAGGAATCCTACCTCTGGACAACGCATGAATTATCCACCGCCGCGTTCCTTTACAGGCGGCATGGTTTCAAGCTTACCGAGGAAAAAGAATCTACCTCCTTTGGCAAGCCGCTGAGAGAACAGCGTTACGACCTAACGCTCTCGTAGCAAATCTGGCTCTACAGTTATTAACAGGCACGGTCAAAATCTCAGCCACGGATACTTCGACACCTTCGGCAGCACAAGTTTCACGAATTCACACAGACTGTAAATACAAATTCGTGCACGCAGCGTCCGTGGCAGAATTTTCTTTCTGCCTTGGGCAATACCGTTCAGCACGGGAGAGCCGTAAATTTCTTCACTCCAGTTTCAAATTTCCGCTTTCATCGAACGGGAAGAATGGGTTGTGCGCCACTTCCCAGCGATAATCATCAGGGTCGGCGAAATAGGAGCTGTATCCACCCCAGAAGACCTTCTGTGGTTCTTTGACGATCTTCACACCCTTTGATTTCAAATCCTTGATGATCTCATCCACTTCAGATTCGCTTTGGGCATTGTAAGCCAGCGTGATACCCGAAAATCCGCTGCCTTCCGGGGGAACGAGTGCGTCCTCCGCCAGCCTGTCACGCGGATAAATGGCGAGCACAACTCCACCTGCCTGAAAGAAAGCGATCCCATCATTACTTGCGCCGGAAAGCTTCCACCCCAGAACTTCTCTATAAAAGTTTCTTGACTTCTCGAAATCCCTCACTCCCAGCGTGACAATATGCAAATTTTGTTTCATCTCTTCTCCTTTTGTGATGATGTCTCCGATCTCTTTGATGTCAATACCCAATGACCGATCAGTGCGCTCATCACCAGTATAACCAGATAGACAGGCGTATACACGGTACCCGACAATGCTGTGATGAACACGCACATGCCAAGGTCATTGTTCCCATCGCCGTTGTTCTGTCCAACACATAGTGGTGTTAGATTCAAAAGCCCCAGAACGAGGAGTGCCAGAGCCCATGCCAGCGATCCCTGGGCAAATATCCATATCCATGGATGGCGCAACCTCAATTTTTGGAACACAGTGGGAAGCGCAAAGCCAAATAATAGCGCACTGAATAACAAAACGATCAGTACGGCCAGATAGGTTGCCCACCAATATTCCCTGCCCAGCCAGCCGCTGACGAGGAACAGAAGGAAGAAAAAGAGTGCAGGCAGTGCGGTAAAAAACGTGGAGACCAGGCGACTCGCTGTGGACATAAGACCTCCATAGCCACTATACCAGGTCCACGCTCTCAGAATCTGTCATCCGGAACCAATCGCTCTCGGGGATGATGAACGCTCCTTGAGGAATTTTGGCCGCTCCAGCAACGTGTATAATTCGTCCCATCTTAAATCTGGAGATCCTTTGTGCAAAAGAGATTTGTGCTTTTTTTTGCGATGCTGGCATTGATCCTGAGTGCTTGTGGCGCCACGAATGAACCAGCCGCAACGTCTGTGCCGCTGCCCACCGATACTGCGGCGCCGTTACCTCCTGAGCAGACCGCGACGCCGGTGGTGCCGCTGGCGATATTGGTCCTCCCCGCCACGCTTGACGCGGAATCCTCTAACCTCTACCAAAAAACGGTATATGACCTTACCCAGGCTTCGGGCATGCGCTTTCAGGTGCGCAATTCGTTGACGCCTGCCGACCTGGAACCCGGACTGCAAATGGTCATTGCCCTGGCGCCTGACCCGGGCATCGCCGCGCTGGCCGTAGCCGCCCCGAATGTGCAATTTTTGGCGATCAATATCCCCGAAGTTACACCCGGTGGAAATATCAGCGTGTTGGGTGGGAGCGCTCAATCAGATATTGCCGCCTTTCTTGCAGGCTACACAGCCGCCCTTATCACAGACGATTACCGCATCGGTATGCTGATGCCCAGGGATAATGCTGATGCGATCCGTGCGTACAATGCCTATGTCCACGGCATGATGTTCCATTGTGGCACCTGCCGTCCAATCTATTCCTTTGCCTGGTCATACCCTCAATACGTAGATATCGCCGCGGATGAGGATGTCAATAATTACCACGCCTATGCTGATATACTGATACTGCAGTACAAGGTCCGCACGATTTATCTTTACCCTGATGTCGCGACCGAAGACCTCATGAACTATATTGGTACCACTGGGACGCTGATGATCGGAACGAAGACTCCCGAACAACTGCCCGGGGGCTGGGTGATGACGATCCAGCCGGATGTGGTCAAGGCCATCCAGAATGCCTGGCCGCAACTGATAGGTGGACAAGGGGGAGTCACGGTTCAATCTCCCCTGGGCCTGAGCGATATTGACCCAGGCCTGCTCTCCCCGGGCAAGCAGCGTGTGGTGGAGCAAATGCTGCAGGATCTCCAGGCGGGTCTGGTCGCCCCGTAGAATGCAACACTCCCGTGCGACCGATGCACGGGAGTGTTGACTAAAAAGGAGGAGGTTGGAGATGAAACTTACAGGGCCGCTTCTGCGTTCATCGCGGACTGTATTCTGGAGCTTTTTTCACCATGGCCCAGCCACGCCATGGCTTTGACAATCAGCACTGCAGGATTTACCGGTTTGATAAGGCATTCATCTGCACCCGCCTGGTTAGCTTCCATAATATCATCCACAGTCCTGGCAGAAATGGTCATTAAGATGGGACCACGGCTGGCGGCACGCAGACCTTTGAGCAGGGCAGCGCGTTCTCTTTTAGAGAGTTTCATGTCCACCAGCATCAGCGATGGCCCCACGAGTCCAGCAGTCTGTATGGCGTCATAAGTGTTGGTTTCAGCCAGAACAATGCAGTTCCGCTGATCGAAGAGGGTTTCCCACGTTGTGACACTATCAGGTTGATCAGAGACGATCAAAACCGTATGGAGGGGAATAGTACTCAGTTCCGATTTCGAGGCAACCATAATATAAAATTCCTTTCTCTTCCGTTAACTTGACGTGATTCGCACCCGCATGTTACACTCGAAACCAGCCTCAAATCCTACAGAAAGGAGGCGCACGACCGATGGCATTGAATATCGATACGATCTTTGCGAAGTCATTCCGGGCACAAAAAAGTGCAGTTGGTTTCGTTCCTTGTCGTAGTGCGCCTGCACGTCGTTAACTTACACACAACGTAATCTAACGTCAGCCACGGTGCACTCGCCCGTGGCTGTTTTTTATCCCACTTCTCAGCCGCGGGTCAGTAGATCGCCTGTGGCTTTTTTTATTCATTCAGTTCGCTCCTTTGGGGCTAAGCCCCCAAAGAGCACTCAGCTGTAGAGGAGATTACCATGTTTGATATTGCTGCCCAATTATTTGAAGGTCAGGACATTCGTTTCGGGCCCATTGATCATGACAAGGACCCGGAGGTCGAATCCAAATGGACGCATAGTGCTGAGTTCATGCGGATGTATGAGATTGACCCGGCGCGGCCCCTCTCTCCGGCGATCGTGAAGAAGCAGTATGAAAAACTGGAGAAGCGGATGGAAGAGGAGAGAAACCTGTACCACTTCATGATCCGCGCGAAAACAGACGATCGTTTGATCGGTAAGGCGATAGTCGCCCGCGTGGAGTGGACAAATGGAAACGGCCAAATCCGCATTGGCATTGGTGCGGCGGAAGACCGTTGCAAGGGCTATGGTACCCAGGCAGCAAAGATGCTATTGCGATTTGCCTTCGCAGAACTGAACCTGTTCCGCGTCAGTGCAGATGTGCCTGAATATAACGAAGGCGCGCTGGCGCTGGTGAGGAAGTTCGGCTTCGTAAAAGAGGTGCGCCGGCGCCAAGCCCTGGAGCGCGATGGCCGCCGGTGGGATCTGCTCGTGTTCGGCTTGTTAAAGGATGAATGGCTGAATCAGGCCGGGTCCTCCCGAAAGGGCAGCGGGACGGTGTGAGCGTAGTCAGGCGATACATCCAAAGGAAAAAGACATGAAAGATTTGTTTCGCGGAGAATTTGTCAGGCTGACTGCAGAGGAGCCGGAGTTTCGTGCAAAGCAGGAGGCGCGCTGGGCGCGCGATACGGAATTTCACCGCCTGGCAGATGTAGACCCTGCTCAACTATATTCAGACAAGAAGATCAAAGAACGGATCGAAAAGAGTATTGAAGACGGCTTTAAGCCGCAGCGCTACTTCTTTTCGATACGAGCCCTGGATGACGACACACTCATCGGCTTTCTTGGCCTGTGGCTGAATCTCATCCACAGCGAAGTATGGGTTGGGATCGGCATCGGCGAGCGCGAGTATTGGAGCAGAGGCTATGGCACCGATGCAATGAAGCTGTGTGTGCAATACGCCTTTATGGAATTGGGCGCGCAACGCGTTTCGTTAGGACTCTTCGAATATAACCCACGCGCGCTGCGCACCTATGAGAAAGCTGGTTTTCGCCTGGAGGGGCGCACGCGCCAGGATGTGCAGCGTGAGGGCCGGCGCTACGATTCATTGTGGATGGGCGTCCTGCGTGAAGAATGGATGCAGCTGCAAGGAGCTGAACGACGATGAACGAAATCCTTACTGGCAAACTTATCCGCTTGGCGGCCTTCGACCCGGAAGAGATGGGCAAGGCTATTTCAAGCTGGAGCCGCGACTCGGAATACTGGCGCCTGATGGATGCCGGTGTCGTCCGGATGCCATCTGCAAAGGATGCTGTGAAGCACTTCGAGAAGGAACTGGAAGAACCTGAGACAGGCATCTATTTTTTCAGCGCGCGACGCCTCGCGGACGATAGGCTGATCGGTGAGATGGTCCTGGATGTCGTCAATTGGACCGGTCGCGACGCGTTTGTAGGCTTGAGCATCGGCGAGCGCGAGAACTGGGGCCAGGGCTATGGCACGGAGATGATGAAGCTGCTGCTGCAATTTGCCTTTATGGAAGTCAACCTCAGGCGTGTCACGCTGACCGTGTTCGAATACAACCCGCGCGCCATCCGGTCTTATGAAAAGTGCGGTTTCCGCCATGAAGGACGAATACGCCAGTTCTTGAATAAAGAAGGCCGCCGCTGGGATATGCTCTTCATGGGCATCCTGCGTGAAGAATGGATGGAATCAAACATCCACCTTCCTAGCGCTGCCGGGGACGGCGGCTAGAGCAAAGGTAGCATAATATGAAAGTACGCGCATTCGAAGGACTTGAAGATTTACATGCCATGCTCGACCTGCTGTCTGAAGGTCGCCAGGCCAATAATGGCACTCATTATGTGCATCGCGGCGACTTGCAGTGGTGGCTTTTCTATACGGACACACCACCAGAAGTTTGGCAGTCGCAGATCCGTCTGTGGACCGAAAACGACCGCCTGATCGGCTGGACGTTACTTTCACCAGACGAAAAGGCGTTCGACGTTTACACCATTCCGAGCCTGCGCGGTGACCCATGTGAAGCAGAGATGCTGGCGCGGGCGGTAGAGGAAATGTCCGGGCTCGATGAAATAAACAACTCTTGGGTTGCAGAGCATGATGAAGTGCGCATCCAATGGTTTGAGCAGCATGACTTTCAGAAGGCGGATCACCACATGGTTCACTTCCAGCGACCCCTGGCCGGATCTTTGGATGGGCCTCCATTGCCAGATGGATTCAGCCTGCGCAGTTCACGCGGCCCTGAAGATGCCCGTCTGCGTTCGGTGGCCTCGCACGCGGCCTTCGGGTCGAATAAGCCTTTTGAAGAGTACTGGCCGCGTACGCTGCGATTCATGCAATCACCGGTCTACGTGCCTGAGCATGAAATTTTTGTCATGGCGCCCGATCCCGATGGGCAGGTCGCCGCGTATTGCATCATCTGGACGGACGAGTTGACCGGGATCGGTCATTTTGAACCCGTGGGCACGCACCCGGACTTTCAGCGAAAAGGACTCGGGAAGAGTCTGCTGTTCGAAGGCTTGCGCAGGCTCAAGTCTGAAGGCATGACCGAGGCGGATGTGTGCACGAATTATGATAACCCGGCCGCGATACCGCTATATAAGTCGGTTGGGTTTCAACTGGATAAAAGATTGTTGACTTACAGGAAAAAGAGGACGTCATGAATACAAAACTAAATCATCATCATCAACCGATTCTTCCTCTACCCGCTGGCTATACCGCCCGCGGCGGAACGCTCGAGGATTATAGAATCGCATTCGACCTGTTGAACATCCACTCACAACACATGAATGGCTGCAATGATCTGCTGGACCCCGAATTGCTGCGCCTGGATTGGTTGAATGACGGGTTCAACCCGGAAACTGATCTCCGATTGGTTTTCGCACCAGATAATACCCTGGTCGCATTGGTAGAATGTTGGACGAATCAGGAGCCGCCAGTCCACCCGTGGATCTTCGGTTGTGTGCATCCCGGTCACTGGGGCAGGGGCATTGGCAGTCATGTCCTCACCTGGGCTGAGGATCATGCGCGCCGGGCTCTCGAAAAATGTGAACCTGATCTGCGCGTGGCACCGCGGTCTGGTGCGGAAGCACACAATAAGCACGGCATGGCTCTTTTTGAAAGCCTGGGCTGGAAGCAAATCCGTTCCTTCTATCGCATGGTCACAGATTTGGATTCCCAGCCTGAAGTGCCATCGTTCCCCGAGGGGATCACTGTACGCCCTTATGATCCTGAAACTGAAATCGAATCAGTGTATCGAACTGTCATTGATTCCTTCAAAGATCATTTCGGTTTCATCGCTCCGCCGTACGAAAAGGGACTGGCCGATTTCAAACACAATTTCATCGAGGATCCCGCGTACGATCCACGTTTCTGGTTTGTGGCTATGGACGGTGATCAAATGGCAGGCATCTGTATCTGCCGCCGTGCAGACGCGGAAGATGCGGAAAGTGGCTGGGTGAACGAACTGGGCGTCCGCCGCGAATGGCGTAAACGCGGGCTGGGTTATGCCCTGCTCAAACACGCCTTCGCTGCCTTTTATGCCGATGGCAAAAAGCGTGCTGGCCTGGGCGTGGATGCCTCCAACCTCACGGGCGCCTTGCGATTGTATGAACGTGCGGGGATGCGTATGTCGCGACAGTTCAACCAGTTTGAAAAGGAATTCCGGCCCGGTAAGGAATTGGCAGTGATGTCGCTGGAAACGGAAACCACCGAGGCTTAAGAATGGATATAAATGGTTTTACAGTACGGCCCGCGCAATGGTCAGACCTGGAGCCCGCGGCTCAAGTCATCCGCGATTTCCTGCTCTCCATTGATGATGCTGTCTCGGTCGTTACGCCGGCGGAGCTGGAACGCGAATGGAGAAGCGAAGGCTTCATCCTGGAGACCGATGCCTGGGTGGCAGTGACCGCCTATGGGCGCGTGGTCGGTTTTGAGGAATTTGTGAACCGCCATGCCCACGCCGCCCTGCAGGGTGATGGATATGTGCATCCCGATTTTCGCGGCCTGGGTATTGGCACAGCCCTGTTGCGCAAAGTGGAAGAACGCGCCCGCAAGGAAATGGAGCTGGCCGCACCGGACTCGCGCGTTTACATCATCAATGGTGTTTCCGGCCGGGATACAGCCGGGCGTGAGATCCATGAAAGCGAAGGCTATAAGCCCGTTCGCTATCACTGGATGATGGAGATCGACCTGACCGAGGCGCCGAAAGTTGCGGAGTTCCCAACCAGTATTGAATTGCGTCCGTTCGTCAAAGGCGAACATGATTACCTTGTTTTCCAGGCCGAAGATGAGGCCTTCCGTGATCATTGGGAACATGCGTCCGGCAATTTCAACAACTGGAAGTTGCGCAAGCTCGGACGCGAAGAGTTTGACCCAACCCTCTGGCATATCGCCTGGGATGGCGATCAAATTGCAGGTCATGCACAGACCCGTTATCGCAATGGGATTGGCTGGGTTGGCAATCTGGCCGTGCGCCGTCCCTGGCGCAAGCGTGGTCTCGGTGAGGCACTGTTGCTGCACTCGTTCAATGAGTTCTACAAACGCGGCATGCCGCGCATCGGCCTGGGCGTGGATGCCTCCAACCCAACCGGCGCGACGCGGCTTTATCAAAAAGTTGGCATGCAGATCGCGGTGGAGGATGTGATCTATGAAAAGGAGTTACGTCCGGGCCGCGAGGAATAAGGAGAAAGATCGTGAAAACACAAATGTTGGAACAACTCAATCTATCACTTCCAGAAGGCTTCACAGCTCGAGGCGCAACCATGAATGATGTTGAACAAGCCATGGCGCTTTTCAATCGCTGGTCACGCTCTGTCATCGGGCGGGATGAGTTCACCGATATAGAATCGATCCTGGATGAATGGCAGGCGTCAGGCGCTGATCCTGCCGAAGATGTTCGTCTTGTCATCGCGCCGAACGGTGAACTGGTAGGTCACATCGAAGTGTGGACTACTGCCAAGTCGCGCGTTCACCCGGAGTTATGGGGACGTCTTGATCCTGCGTATGAAGACCTTGGCATCGGCACCTGTATGCTCCGTTGGGCCGAACAGCGCGCTTTGCGTGCTCTTCTTCCAAGTGTGCCGGCAGAATTTCGCTTTGCACCGCATGTAGGAACCTATCGCCAGGCTGAGAAAGCGAAGAGGCTGTTTGAAGATATGGGCTATCAGCACATTCGTAGCACCTACCACATGTTGATCGAGATGGACGCGCCGGTACCTGAACCACAATTTCCCGAAGGTATTACGCTGCGTACCTACAATCCGGCGACCGATGCGGAAGCTGTGTACATTGCAGAAAACGATGCCTTCCGTGATCACTTTGGGCATGTCGAGAGACCTTTCGAAGAAGGGTTGAAACGGTGGAAACGTGATCGTGAACACGAAGGCTATGACCCAACGCTATACTTCCTGGCGATGGATGGCCCCTCCGGGGAAATTGCTGGCATCAGCCTCTGCCGTTCTCATTCCTTTTACGATCCGGATCGAGGGTGGGTGAGGTCCTTGGGAGTGCGCCGTCCGTGGCGAAAGCAAGGGATTGGGCTGGCTCTCCTGCGTCACTCGTTCAACGAATTTTATCGACGCGGCAAACGCAAAGTCGGTCTCGGCGTGGACGCCCAGAACCTGACCGGCGCGTTGCGTCTCTATGAGGGCGCGGGCATGCATGTCGACCAGGCGTTTGACCATTACGAAAGGGAGCTGCGCCCTGGCACTGAAATCAGTGTACAATCCCTTTAACAGAATCGATTTTCACAAGGAGCAAACATGAACCTTCGCTGTGCTTTCTGCCAGACCCCGTTTTCGATTGGGCGCAACGAAAAACTCGCCGCCTTGCAGCATATGTACGCTGAAAACCTGACCCACTACGACGCGCACTGCCCGCGCTGCCGGCGTGCCACGCCAGTGCTTCGACAAAAGCTGGAAATGACTCTCCCGAATTGGCGGGAAGAGCTCAAAGAGTTGGAGGCAGAATTGGCCGCGCACCCACAACAGGCTGCGGAGCTTACGAACGCTGAGTCGGCTCCTGCCGCTGCCGCGCAAATAGAATCTCAGCCTGAACCGGTTGCTGCAAAACCAAGAAGCAGGGGAGGCACCAAGCCCAAGCCCGATGCAAAACCGGTAGCAGCCGGCAGGCCTAACCCGGCCTCCAGGTCTGAGTTGGGCAGGAAACCGCCTGCTAAAAATACGCCAGCCGCCTCCAGGGCCTCTAGGGGGAAAAAGAAAAGTAAATGAGCATCCGGGCAGTCTTGTTCGATCTGGGCGGAGTCATCGTCCGCACGGAATATCAGGCGCCACGTCAGCACCTGGCGGAAAGCCTGGGCATGGACTATGACGATATTGACAGGATCGTCTTCGGCGGCGGGACCAATGGATCCGCCGCCCGTGCAACACTTGGCCAGATCAGCGAAGATGACCACTGGCTGAATGTGATGAAGATCCTGAAGCAGCCTGCCAGCGAGTCTGAACGTATACGCACTGAATTTTTCGCAGGAGACATCGTCGACCGAACCATTCTGGATTATCTCCGCTCCATCAGGCCGAAGTACAAGACGGGCCTCATCAGCAACGCCTGGAGCGGACTGCGGAACTACATCCTCCGTGAAAAGTTCGAGGATGCCTTCGACTATATGATCATCTCGTCGGAGGTGGGCGCGGCAAAGCCCTCAGAGGAGATCTTTCACATTGCGCTGAAACAGCTTGGGGTGCGTCCGAACGAAGTGGTCTTTGTAGATGATTTCATCGAGAACATCGAGGCCTGTGAAAAAGTCGGTATGCAGGGCATCCATTTCAGGGATGCCGAATCCGCCATGAAACAGTTGAAAGCTTTATTGAAGTAGTGTCTATATCGAGACACAAACAGTCGAGATTACACGAGACGAAATTTTTACAGGGTAGATCATGTTGGCTCAAACCAAAAAAATCATACGGGATCTTGGCGATGGATTGATCCTGCGTCATGGATTGCCGGAAGATGCAGATGCACTGGCTGAGTTCAATGGACGTATTCATGGCGTGGATGAAATTGATAGGCAACGCCTCGCGGCATGGACCCGCGACCTGCTCACGCGCCCTCATCCGACTCTCAGCCCAAGCGACTTCACAATCATAGAAGAAGCCGCTACTGGACGTATTGTCTCATCTTTGAATCTGATCCCCCAGACATGGTCGTATGAAGGAATTGAATTCGGCGTTGGGCGACCCGAACTAGTGGGAACATTGCCAGAATTTCGCAACCGCGGGCTTGTCCGTTTACAGTTCGAAGAAGTCCATAAATGGAGTGCAGAACGCGGTCAGATGGTGCAGGCGATTACAGGCATTCCATATTATTATCGCCAGTTCGGTTATGAAATGGCGCTTGATCTTGCAGGTCGCCGTTTCGGATATGAAGCCAATGTGCCGAAGTTGAAAGAAGGTGAAGAAGAGCCGTATCATATTCGCCCTGCAACAGATGCAGATCTATCCTTCATTGCTGAAGTGTATGAATGTGCGCTTCGACGACATGTGATTGCATGCGTCCGCACACCTGAAATCTTCAAATATGAGCTGGATGGTCAAAGTGAAAATAACTCTGATCACTACGAAATGCATGTGATTGAAGATAAGTCGGGTGATCTGATAGGATATTTTCAACACCAGACCTGTATAGGCAAGACCGGCGTAAGCGCGCTTTGGTATGAACTTAAACCAGGTGTTTCATGGCTGGCAGTCACTCCAAGCGTTGCACGTCACCTGTGGAAAAAAGGCCAGGAATATGCAAAGCGCGATGGCAAAGATTGCACCTTATTCGGTTTTCTCCTCGGCAGGCAGCATCCTGTCTATGATGCAATGGGAAATAATTTGCCCAATTTTCACAAACCTTATGCATGGTATTTACGAGTGCCAGATTTGTTGGTTTTCTTGAATCACATCAAGCCGGCACTCGAAAAGCGATTGGCCGAGTCGATTGCAGCAGGGCATAGCCAGGAGATAAAAATGAGTTTCTATCGTGATGGGCTGCGCATTGTCATCGAAAATGGCAGGCTTACAGGTACTGAACGATGGAAGCCTACACCAGAAGATGAGGGCATGATTGCCTTTCCCGACCGTACCTTCTTACAAGTGTTATTTGACTATCGGAGTTACGATGAGCTGAATCAATCTTTCGCGGATTGCTGGTGTGATAGCGAAGAGGTGCGCGCTTTGATCAATATCCTCTTTCCTAAAAAGCTCTCGAATGTGCTTCCGATAGCATAGCCCGAACTGTCCCTGCCCACAAAGTGGGCGGGACACCCTCCCCAAACTTTTGGATTTGAGGGGGCAGGGAGAGGCCTGGAAATAAAAATGAAAATCATATTCCTAACAAATAAACTCTGGCACACTCCTGCCTGATATTACCGCAATTCCCCTTTGACAATCCTTGTAAAGAATGGCGGCTCCGCTTGTCGTGGGTCGGGTTGTCCCACTGGGATGCTTCGCGATCAACTCGACCTACGCCGACTTTACAAAGGTACATGTGCTTCTTCACAAATTTAGATGGGATGCCATTCGGTGCCTGGCCTGTCGCCTTCCCGGTCCGAGCTGGCGCGCTGGGCATCACCGGTAAATTATGTTCAATCAATTAAAGGTAGATGCAAGAAAAGTTTATCTCTTCATCGAGTTCAGCGCCTCCATGTGCTTCTCGATGATGTTCGTGGTCACATCGTTATATGAAGCCACCGTCGCAGGGTTAACGCCCGTGCAGTTGATCCTGGTGGGCACAACGCTTGAGATTTCGGCATTCCTCTTCGAAGTGCCCACCGGCGTTGTCGCGGACGTTTACTCGCGCCGGCTCTCGATCATCATTGGTTATGTGCTGATGGGACTGGGTTTTCTGGTGGAAGGTTTCTTCCCATTCTTTGTCACGATCCTGCTGGCACAGGTCATCTGGGGTTTGGGTTACACCTTCACCTCCGGCGCCACCCAGGCCTGGATCACGGACGAGATTGGCGAAGATCCAGCTAATAAACTTTTTCTCCGTGCCAGGCAGTTAGGTTTATTTGCATCACTCATCGGTATGGGACTTGCCAGCCTAGTCGGTGCAAATCAAGTGGCGCTGCCCATACAGGTTGGCGCAGTTGGTGTCCTACTGATTAGCATTACACTCGCGATCATCATGCCCGAAACAGGTTTTCACCCCACGCCGCGCGAAGATCGAAATACATGGCAGCACATGTGGCATACCTTCAATCACGGCTTGGAGGCAGTCCGTGCCAAACCACGGCTGATGAGCATTGTGGGTGTCGGACTGTTCTATGGCATCTATAGCGAGGGCTTTGACCGTCTATGGGTTAAGCACCTGCTCGATACTTTTGAATTGCCCATCCTCTTTGGCAATAATCAAATCGCGTTCTTCGCAGCACTACGCGTGGCTGGGACCGTGTTCACCATCCTGGCAGTCCGTTTTGTAGGGAAGCGCGTGGATACGAGCAGTCCCATTGCCATTGGACGCGCGATGCTGATGGTCACGGGGCTCATTTCCGCTTCGTTGATCGGATTCGCGCTCTCAACGCTTTTTTTCCTCAGCCTGGGCCTGTATCTGTCCATCAACGTCTTGCGCAACGTTGCTGAACCTCTGCAAACTGCATGGGTCAACCAGAAACTGGATTCGAAAGTGCGGGCCACGATCCATTCCATGTTCGGGCAGGTGGATGCGATCGGGCAGGTGGTGGGTGGTCCCATCGTCGCGGTGATTGCTGCTCTGAGCACTGCGGTAGCATCCCTCGTGGCGTCCGGTCTCCTGTTGACGCCGGCCATGTTCTTCGTAGGCCGCGCCAACTCCCAGTCCGCGAATGAGGCGGATGCAGAAGTGGAAACAGGTCTCGCAGATTAGGTAAAAAGAGATGGCCATTGCAAAGTCCATCTCCTTATGTCTTTTCAGTCTATCGTTTTCCTTTTATGTGGTGGGATTCAAAAGTGTAAATCTCTTCTCTATCTTTGCAAAATCTCATATGAGTTAATGTGCTTCATATTCATCCTTCGGTAGGGCAATTGCCTCCGAGCGATAGGCACATTCCCCATTGAGACATCCATACCGGGCCTGTATAGTTATCTCAAACAGTTTTGTTTCAAAAGGAGTAAGAATGAAATACAAAACCTTGCTTGCGCTTGTGTGCGCATTCGCTTTTGTTTTGGCCGCCTGCGCACCTCAAGCGACCGCAGTTCCGACGACGATCACTGAGCCGACAATGGCCGCCACGGAACCAGCCGCTACTGAACCATCCATGACTGAAACGCCTGCTGGCAGCCCGGAAGCTGAAGCTACAAATACAGAAGGGGCTGAGACCGCGACAGCCGGAGTCCCGGTCACTGGTGAAGTGACCATAAACGTCAGCGAATCGACCGAGTTTGGTCCTATTCTCGTGGATGATGAAGGTCTTTCACTTTATTTGTTTACGAATGACACGCAGGGAGGCGAAAGCAGTAACTGTAATGATGAGTGTGCGGTGGAATGGCCGCCGCTCCTCACGCAGGGTTCTCCGGTCGCCGGCGAAGGCGTGGATAGCACCCTGCTGGGCACGGTCACACGCGAAGATGGCTCGATGCAGGTAACCTATAATGGCTGGCCACTGTATCATTTCGATGAAGATACAACGCTCGGCGATACGAATGGTCAGGGAATGGAGGGCGTGTGGTTCCTGGTAACGCCCGCTGGTGAAGCCGTTCAACCATAAAAAGACAAAGCTTGTACCAAGATCCTTGGCGCAAAATAGCTCGGGCGAGGCAATACCCTCGCCCGAGCCGTTTCATCAATTAAGGGGCAAATGATTTCACAGTTATTCAGCTATTTTGGGTACCATTTCATCTTCTCATACAGAAAAATTGCTAGAAGTTCAGTTATACTGCTTCCACCTATAGGAACTTCATATGGGATCCGATGAAATTCAAGCCCATTTTTTCACTGGACGTTGGATAGGAGAGACGCAGGGTTGCCCAATGCCCGCACACATCTGGGAAATCAGCCAGCAGGGGTTCGGCTTGATGATTGCCACACGTTGGGAAGGAGAGACACGGGTGGCTACTTTCTTTGCCCGATTGGTTTCTAACGAACCAGCCTTTATCATTTCTGGAAGCAATTCTTCTAAGGCGATCTTGGTTGACAAGCAACACTTTGTCATTGCCGGTTGGTGTACTAATGATAAACGAGGAGGGATAGGACCAGATTATGATGTAGTTTTTTCACGTCCGGGGATTGCCGAATTAACAGCACGTCAGGCTTATACCCGATATCTTGAACAAATTGCGCAAGCAGGGAATTAGCTTTCGCCTAACAATCGTACGGTTTCTCCAAAAGGAAAATAGGCGGAATCGAGCCCGCCCGGAGTGACTACCCACAGAACGGGGAAGGGTGGGGGCTGGAAAGGAAAATCCCCGTATCCGTCGGTCAAATAAATTGCAACGGCTGTCGTCCCAGGTGAATAATCTCGCGTGAGTTTTGTAAAAAAGGGGCGGAAGTCAGTCCCGCCGCCCCCGATAGGGGTAGGTATATCGGCATATGCTGTGAGCGCATACGGACCATGTAAAGCCGCATCCGCGTAATATAAATGGCAGTCTAAATGTGGATAAGACAGGAGAATGCTTTGGACCTCGCTTAAAAAAACGCGGATTTGTTTATTGCTGATAGAGCCACTGGTATCGACGGCTACTGCGACAGAGACGGTCTCGCCTTCCAGAGTTTCCAAATAAATCCTTTTGCCAACAAACCTTCGATCAAAATCGCGAAAGTCAATCGGCGTGCGAACGAGATAACGCCAGAGATAGTGCCGCCAGTTGAGCTGTCCGCCTTTGAGGGTTTCGAGTTCCCGGCGCAAGGAGGCCGGCAAGGAGCCATGTAATAAGGTTTCCGCCATAACACTGGCCTGTTCAAAGGCGTTTCGCCAGTAAGCCTCCATCGCACGCGCCTGTTCTTGACCAAGACTGCCAGCCATTGGTCCTTGCTCCTCGCTCATTCCCCCCTGGAGTAGCAGATCTGGAGATACCAGAAGTAAATCCTGCTCAGCCCAAGGAGGGTTTTCCAATAAATCATAAACTTCTTCGACGCTGAATTGTTCCAGCGCTTGCACTCGGACGCTGTCCTTGGGTAGAGCGAATCCTTCCCGCGCCAAAACCCCGTTGACGACAATATCAGCCGCGATATTCCAGCGGTTCGCATGGCGTCCGATCCCACGGTGGACATGCAAAAGGGCCGCGTGGAGGACTTCATGTAAGAGGACGGCCTCCTGCTGGTCGAGTGTGAGACGCTCAAAAAATTGGGGATTGATGAAAATCTGTCTTCCGTTCGTCGCAGCCGTGAGGATCGTATCAGTTGAAATTATCTCCGCAAACAGCAACAACGATCCTAGAAAAGGTGTACGCGTACATAACCGGGTGCGGAGAAGACTGAGAGTAAGAGACAATTCATCAGTGGTGTGCATGCTTTCCCCTATAAAGCCATCATATTCTGGTACGTGGTCAGAAATTGTTGGATCTGTTCATCTTGAATGATGAAGCCGTTGAATTCTTGCATCATCCCTTTGGCGCGCATCATCCGAAAGAGATCGATAGCACACAATTGAACCCACTCGGGTTGGGCAGCGTGCACCAGCCAGCGAAAGGCATGATAGGCCATCTGGGCCTCCTTCGCGCGGGATGTGAGACCGATAATGGTTGCGTAGCCAAGGGATGGTTCACTGGGAAAGACGATGGCATCCCCGTCACCTTGCAGAATAGCTTCCACGTCCGGGATACTGCCATATAACGCGACAAAGGCTTTGAACTCATTTGCTGTTGCCGATCCCACCGCACTTTCGACACTCAAATTCGCCTGGTGTAGATGACTGGCCATAACCCAAGAACGAGGCGATGGCCAGGCGTTTTGTTGCGGCGTTAGCTTATGTAATAAATTCGGGCGAAACGCCAGAAAAGCAATGATTTGTTCAAGAACTCCATGAGTCAACGCATATCGCTTGAAACTTTCGAAGTCGGGTTCGACCTCGAGATGCAAGAAACGGTTTGCGAGCGGGGAAGGCATATCATAGACAGCCGCCATATCCTCTTTGCGATTCCCGGCAGCCCAAATGAACCAGCCTTCCGGAACGCGATAGCTTCCTACCTGACGATCCAATATCAATTGTTGTGCCATACCCTGCATGGCTGGCGGAGCCAGATTTAACTCGTCCAGGAACAAGATACCCTTGCCTTCGCGCGGTAAAAACTCTGGGGGATACCAGCGAGAGACACCATTTTCTGCTACGGGTAACCCGCGCAAATCGGTTGGAGCCAGTTGCGAAAGGCGCAAATCAATGTTGGCGAGCTCATGAGCCTCCGCCGTTTGAGCAACGATACTTGATTTTCCAATGCCAGGTGGTCCCCAAATCATCGTGCTCAATTTTATGTTATGGCCAATCAGTCCATCCAAATAGTCTACTAATTCTGCAGGTGTCATCTCTTCCTCTTCTGCGAGAGAAGTTTAGCATAAAATTGAGGCACATCAGATCGCGACCGCGACATGGGTATTCACTTCTGCGGTGCAGTTGTCAAGCGGTGATGATATCCTCCCTATGAAACTGAGCGTGCATGTTGAATTGATGTAGAGCAAGCCATCAGGCCTTCCCCGCTTTGGGTCTTATACGATGTGTTCTGGCTGGATTGCCTCAATGGCGTGATTGTGCCCTTCCGAAGAATTTTAGCTTCAATCACGTTGATATCGGGATGACCGCATTGGCAACCCTTCCGTATGCTCCACCATCAAGTATTGGAGGCGTCACGCCCAGAGCGCTGAGCATGTTTTTGATCTGCTCGCGGTGTTCAGTCGCATGGTTAATGGTCTGAACCATGACCACCCAAGGCTCGATGGAGTACCCATCGTCTTGAATTTTGGTCTTCAGGGATGGGCTGGCCTCGTCGCGCGCCAAAGCCAGCAGCCCTTCTCCGCTGATGATCGCTGACTCCAGCAACTCGGCGAAAGAGGCGGGAGCCTGCCCATTGATGCGAGGCTCCATACCGATCAGTTGGGACAGGAAAGTCTGCTGTCCATCCATGATATGCCATAAGGTGAGGCGAATGCTCCCTTTCGCGGCGGACTGGGGTTCCGCGTCGAGTTGCACGTCACTCAGGGCGGAGCAAGCCTGAATGAGCTGGAGGTTCGCCCAGTGGTTGTGCTCAAATAACCTGGCCAGAATATTCTCGGTCATTACGAGATTCCTCTCTTTATGCAGCCTGATAAATCTTGCCCCGAATCCGTATAGCGGCACGCTTCAGCCGCCGTTGAGCGAGAGTGTACTCCAAAACCGAGTACCGGATGACGCGCGAAGCGGTCGCCTGCAAGCGTTGGTGGGGCGGCGGACTCATCTAGCCTCTGAGACTATTACCAAAGTTCTCCTCGACGCCACTCGGCGGACAGGGGTAAATCCAAATCGAGCACCGGCGTTTTCGGCAAGCGTAAGATCATTATCTTTTCTTCAGGCGTGGGCAACAATCCTGCCTGCGTGCGAATAAACAGCGGTCCCCGCCAGTAATCCCAGCCGAGTTTGGCATACAACTCCGGCTCTGCCGGACAGAGGCCGCCGATTTCGAAATCAGTAATGGCACTTGCAAGCCGGCGCATCACCCTGGCTGCAAAGCCCCGCCGTTGGAACTGCGTCTCAGTGGCGACCATCTCGATGTAAGCCGTATGGAGGCGAAGGTGCTCTCCGGCTTGGAGCCAACGCGGCACCCACATGGCATGACTGACCGGGGTGGTACCCAGGAAGCCGATCACATGGGTCGCGTTTTCAAAGGTGTTAAACAACGGTTCGAGCTCTGCCTCATAGGCCCGATTACAAAGTGCATAGATGGCCGCCCGAAGATCAGGCGTGAGTTGACTCGCCTGAACAATTTCAAGATCTAAGTTCGTGTCCATCAGCTTGAATACCTTAACACCTCTCGGAAGCCCTGCCAGCCGCCCAACGGCCGGCGTCTGCGTAGCGCCCCCGAAGGGTGGTCTTCCCGTAGGGGGTATGCCCCTGTGGGGCACTGGTGAATGGGATTGCGCAGCATCCCGCGCTTGCCCGGGACGAGATCACGCCGCTTTGACGGAATCAGCTTGAGCCCAGGAAACTGCCTGACTGCCCGTAGGGCGTGCGCACGCCCTACGGGCGGCAGCCACCACGGCCCTGACGCTCGCCTAAGGGAGGGTTCGGGCCATACGGCGTCGTAGACTGTCGCCATAGCGACGTGCTTAGCGGGGCTGTGTTGGGTGGCTTTCTGACTTCACATGCTCATCCGAATGGTTTAAGCTCAGGTTATATCTTTGAATTCCGCAAAGTCAAAGACTTGGGCTTGGGTGATCCTTATCACGTCTTGTGGGGAAATCTGAAGTGTATGTTTAGGCTCACCACTTGCTCCATAGATCATCGTTAATTCGGTTACTCGCATATCAACGATCGTTTGGACCCCTGGATTAACTAATGCAACATAGCCAACTTCTGCACCCGTGAGTTGTTTGACCTGATCCGGTCCTGCTAGAGAGACATTTTTTAAGCCGAGTTTCCGTTTAATTTTCTTATAGGATAATCGCGTATCTCCTCTAATGATCGCCGCCAAATATCCTGCTTCGGTTTGAAGGATGAAGGTGGGAGCCATTGCAGATAACATTCCCAATCCTGTCTGGGTACCGACTTGAGCGGTTGAAATATTTTTCTCATGGACAAGAACTGTGTACGTGATTCCGACACGATCCAAGTGTGTTCTTAATTGCCTGAGCCGAGTGGATTCGTGATCCGGAAACTGCGTAGATTTGTCCTTCGATGAAGAGCTGTTCATTGGAGTAACCTGAAAACAGAATGTGGATTGGCAGTGCTCATAGATAGATTATTTGGAAAAGAGCCACCCAACGGCTCGCGTTTGCGTAGCATCCTTTAGGATATCCCCTATCGGGGACTGGTGGGCAGGACGAGATAACGCCACTTTGACGGACCAGCCTCAAGCCCAGAAAACTGCTTGAAAACGCGACGAGTCCCACCACCATGGCCCCGGCGCTCTTTGCCGGGGATCGGGTGCACGCTGTGTTGGGCGGCGTAAAATTGATTTTGTATGAGATGAATGATTCTGCACTAAACGTTAGTCTAAGCATGACGTTATTACGGTAGCTGCTTGTTGATATCCACCAGCTTCATGAAAAGAGCGACGAAGTCGTTCGGCATTAAGTCGATAGGTTGGGTCGGCTAAAACCTTGTCTACGCTACGTCGTAAAACGCCAGCAGTGAGATTGCCATACGGCGGCCTGTCCGCTAAGACAATTCCAGCTCCTTGTCGGGCAACCTGCCTTCCGTTGAATGCTTGCTCGATTTGCTGCGGCACAATGACCAGAGGCACCCCATAGTTCAGGCTTTCATTAACGCTATTCATCCCGCCATGCGTGATGAACAGATCTACTTTTTGTAATAGCTCCAGCTGGGGCACGCTGGATTGAACAATGAAGTTATCAGGGACAGGCCCAAGATCATGAATGTCTGTCAGGCGACCGATCGAGAGGATGAACTGAGCCGGATGGTCAGAAAAAGCCTTAAAGACTGTACGGTAAAACTCGATATTAGCATTGTAAAGGGTGCCGAGAGACAGATAGATTTTGGTGCGTTCAGGGTCAAGTACAGCCCAGGGAAAGTCGGTCTCCATTCTGGTGGTCGCAAGAATGGAGGGGCCGACGAAATGAAAACTGTCGTCAATATAAGGCGTATCCGGTTGAAACTCGCGTGAAGTATAGACGATGTTAAAGTCACCTTTACAGGGAAAAATGGAATTACCCTGGAAAACGCCCCGACCGTACATTTTTACCAACTGCCGGCGCAGGCGTTGCAAAGCTGGCAACTTGGGAAATGCCTGCCGAAATATGTGTGGGAAGTCACGCCACTCGAATATACCCCGGACGCCGTCCAGAATAAAAAGACCGATGGACCCGGCTGACGAGACATTTTTCAGGCGCGCAGCCTGCATGCCCCAAAGCGCAAGTGAGTCAAAAATCACCAAATCGGGTTTCTCCCGTTCTATTTCGTCCAATGAAAAAGGTAACAGGCGGATGCTCTCTTCCAGCATCAATACACTGACGCTGACCAAGTTGTGTATGCGTTCCGCCAGCTCGGCTTCGGATGTACTCGAGTTGGGATAGGCACGAAACTCCGCACCGGTTGCTTTGATCGCCTGTTCAAACGGATCCGCATCGTAGTAAACCAGCTGATGCCCACGCCGCACCAGTTCGGTTACGACCGGCAGGGTCGGGTTTACGTGGCCGTACGCGGGGATATTGAAGAAAAGAATCTTTGCCATGCGACCTTCCTCGAGTCAGCCCAACAACGGCTCGCGTTATCTGCAAGTGGGCGGAGGGTGGATTCAGCTTGAGAGCGGTATAAACCCGAAGCCAGAAGAAAGCTCAAAAGACGCGCAGAGTCCCACTTGTCAGCTGCACGCTGTGTTCGGCGGCTGTATGAGGTATGTGCATAGATGATTAGGTAAGCACTATGAATCGCCTGACTGCCATTGCAATAGTCTGGTAATTTTCCTTGTCAAGTACATTCGTATCGACAGCTAGCCGCTCGCTCTCGATGTCAACCCAGTCCATCGGTCCTTGACGGATGAGATTGAGAAAGGCTGCATCATCGCGGCGGTCAATATGGCCAGGGTGGCGTGTCCCGTGGGCAATACGCTCATGATAGCGGGCCATCAAAACTTCTGCGCTGGCTTCACAGCGAATTTGGAGTAGCCGAAACGAATATCGTTGACGCAGTGGCCCATTTCGCATTGGCGTACTTTGGATCAAAATTGCTCTCGACAATTTGGTCAACACGAGCGGATAGCAATCGTTCTATCTGTTGATAGAGCAATGTCCAACTTGCTATACTCAGCCGATGCGCCCATTCCTCAGTCGACCAGCCGAGTGTATCAAGTAAGATTTCTTTGAGTTGGTCTTTACAAGTCAGTGGCAGTTTCAACTCCTGCGCCAAGGCTTCAGCAAGGGTAGTTTTCCCGGTGCCAGGATGCCCAGTTACGAGCACAATTGTGGGTATGTTCATTGCTGATCACAAAGTTTCCGACTGTCGCTTGGTTGATTCGAGTAGTGGTTGCACAGCTTGATCTTCCTGCACTTTTCCTTTACACCGCCGTGCCGCCCAACTCATTATTAGATACCCGCCAGGTCACTAATATCCAATCAATCCAGTGGCAGTAGGGGATATACCAAGAGCCTAGTTCATGACCTCAACATAACCGCTCATAAGCAACTCCTTCTCGAATTATAGACTCTTTTCCGTGCGGGTCAATCGCAAGGGAGGATGCCCTGGTTGTGAGTAAAATCAAGGGATGAACAGTATCAAGTGGCTTTATTACTCCCCAATGCCACGGGCCTGGATTTTGTGGCGATGCTTACTAGCCTGCCTGTAGGGCTTTGGATTATCTGGAACATCAATCCTGATAATCCTATAAGTTAGCCAAATCCTATGCTTTGGGGGAAAGATCTATCTCAGGTATATGACTTTTTCTCCATTCCATGTTCATATAAACATCCCCTTTCTTCAATTCACCCAGCATTTGTTTCAAACGCTTTTGTCGCGTGGGAGTCAGCCTGGCACGGGTGATCCAGCCGATGTAGTCGTTGCGCTGATAAGGCGGCCGCGCGAGATAGGCCTCCATGAGGCCGTGCTTATGCAGTGCTTCATGAATGAAGTCTGGCATTTCATGTCTGGGACGGGGAGGCATGGCTTTTCTCCTGGTGAGTAACAGCAAGATCAAGGCAACTAAGTTGACAAGCGTACCAATTGGCAGATACCACAGGCCTAACAGCATGGCGGCAAGCAGGGCAGTACGGGCCCAGGGCTTGTAGAGTATGTAGCACACGATGATGGTCATGGTGGCAATGCCCTGGATCACAAAGATCAGTTTCATCAGGGTGGAACGCGGCTCGATGCCAATGGTCTGCACAAGGTTTGCCCATGGCCCCAATTGACCAGCGTATTCGCCGGTCTGTGGGGTGACATAATCGCCCAGGATCAGGGCGCGAGCGCCATCGAATGTCATCCAACTGGCGGAGGAGGCGATCAGGAGAAGGGAAAGCCAGGTTTTCCAGTTCATGCTTTTCATGCCTCCATATTCCCAATGACATTGCCATCACTGTCTGTGGCGAGCAGTCCCTTGCTGGTATCTAACAAGACCAACGGATTGCCCCACGGATCTTCGACCACCACACAGCGTCCGATCTGAATATCAAACGGTGGCACGATCACCTTGCCGCCCGCCTCCACAATAAACTTCGCGGCGTTGTCTGCCGAATCGACCAGCAGGTCTACTTCCTGTCGCTGCTCTTCGGTTTGGATGACAAGTTCTGCATCTGTTTCAGGCAAATGCAAACCCGCGGCAGTAGCAGTTCGCCAGATCAGTGCGTGCCCGAGCCTGTCGCGGTAAAAAGCGAGACCTGCCTCCAGGTCGGGCACGTAGATGCGGACACAATCCACTTTGCGGAGCAGTGGCATAGCTTATTTCAAGGTGCACAAGGCCTGGCGGATCTCGCCAAGATGGTAAGCGGTATGCACCACGATGGAAAGCGCGCCGCCGATGGTGTCTTCATTCCACAATGGGTTTTCATGGAAGAGCTTGTCCATGCGCAAATAGGCCTCTTTCAATTTGCGCTTATACTCCTCCCACTCCTCGGGCCCGACCTTTTCCACTGTGCGCCAGATATAACCCCAATCGCGCGGGCTGTTATCGCCCTGGAGCGCGTAGCGTTCGAATGATTCGATGTAGAACGTCACGTGCGCGACCTGGGCGGCGAGTGAGGCGCATTTGCCTCCAACGGGGATCGAGGCCTCTTGGGCAGAAACAGTTTCGAGGGTTTCAAAGAGCGATGTACCGTTATCCAAATAGAAACCGTGATGTTTTGACTCAAAAGTCTCTTCCATGAACGCGAATAGATTGTTCCGGAATTCTTCCGGCCTGATTAATTTTTCCGTAGGTTGTGCTTGTGGCTGGTTCATAAGAAAATCATCTCCTGTCTAATTTTGTCTTTTACACGTGGCATTTTTGAAAAGAACCCCATGTAGGCCTGCGATATTTCATTCATGATTCACCTGCTTTCCACTTCCAAAAATTACCCGGCACTCTCATAGGCGGTTTTGATCCACCCGACGAGTTCGGCATCAACTTCCTGCATGTCGGTCAGCTGGATGATGTAGTTGCACATGCTGCCCTTGGGCTGTTCCAGCAGTCGGGCATTTTTTCTCAGATCTTTAGCGTTGAGGCCCACCTCAAAACGCGTGTTGGTCTTGGGGCCGATCATCGCGAATTGTTTCTTGTGCCGCAGGCTCACATAACCCTTCTTCGGCACGATTTCGAATTCCCCGAACTTGCCAATCTCCTTCATCAGCTTTTCGTGGATGGGGCGGAAGCCGGCCTTGGCACCGGAATAGATTTCATCCAGCACGGCATCTTCGCTTTTACCTTCCGCCGCGCGTGTGCCATCCGACTTTAATACCACATGGACCAGCGTGTTGGCGTCGCCATGACCCAGCCCAAGTTTTTCCTTGAGCATGTCGCGGATCTCGCCGTGTTTGGTCAGCCCGCTCTTTTGGACAATCGCGGACAACTCAGCCAGGGACTTGCCGGTCTTCTTCTGGATATTGTCAATCTGGGTTTGAACTGCTTTGTCGAGGGAACTCATTTTGTCATCTCCTTGGAATGATTTGAGCATAATCCTACAGAAGACGAAGGAGGCTGTATTGGAAAAAATTTACCTCAGGCCACCGGAATGTAATTCAGCAGAGACGATTTTCTTTTGATGTATTCACCTGGCGTAAAGCCTGAAAAAGCCCTGAACTCGTGGATAAAATGCGCCTGGTCATAGAATCCGTTTTGCAGGGCGATCTCGCTCCAATGCATGGTTGTGCCTTTCTCAATCTCAAGAATGGCTTTTTGAAAGCGCATGATTTTCAGGTATTGCTTCGGAGCTACC
>DASTOH010000318.1:0-39519 GCA_035720235.1 Anaerolineales bacterium
ACGTTAGGTCGCAGCAGCCTACGTGTGCCCCGTATGGGCGTTGGCGCCATGACCTGGGGTGACGCAAAAGGATTGGCACGTTTGCATCCCGCCAAAACTGCTTATGGCGGCGCGGAAGGTTTCGAAGAGGAGAAGCGCGCACTTGAAGTCAGCCTGGCAGCTGGCGCGAATTTGTTCGATACTGCCGCCATGTATAGCGGCGGCGCGTCAGAACTACGGGTGGGGGAATTGGCGAGTAGTAAAGATGTTTTAATTGCATCCAAGTTCCCAGGCAGCTTCTCATTTAGAGCGGAGGATTTGCCAAAGGAACTTGAAGCAAGCCTGGCGCGGCTGGGACGCGACTCGATTGATCTGTACCAACATCACTTTCCCAATCCGCGCGTCTCGATTCCAGTCTTGATGGAAAAGTTGGCAGATGCGGTTGAGGCCGGAAAAGTCAAAGCCGTAGGTGTAAGCAATTATTCGGCGGAACAGATGCGGGAGGCGCACGCTGCGCTTGCCAAACGCGGGATTCCGCTTGCGTCCAATCAGGTGGAGTATTCACTGTTACACCGCAAACCCGAAGTGGATGGAGTGCTGGATGCCTGCCGCGAGTTGGGCATCACTCTGATCGCGTACTCGCCTCTGGCAGGTGGTAGGCTGACGGGCAAATATTCCGCGCAAAACAGGGCGGGCGGATTGTTCAGGCGCATTCTTCCCCAATTTAACCGCAAGGCACTGGAGGCGATCCAGCCCGTAATAAAACTTCTGCGTGAAATCGGCGACCGCTATTCGAAGACGCCCAGCCAGGTGGCAATACGATGGCTGATCGAAAACCCCCTCGTGCTTCCGATCCCGGGCGCGAAGAACAGCAAACAAGCAACTGAGAATGCTGGCGCGCTTTCGTTCTCGTTGACTCCTGAAGAAGTAGAAGTGTTAAGTCAAGCGACACTGGCTCTGACAAAACAATTAAGGACTTGACTTGGAGTGCACTTCAAGATGTAAACTTCACCTATGGATAACCAAAAATAACCTACCTTCCAAGAAGTAGCCCAAGCGAGTCAGCTCAGTGCATATACTCTGCGCTGGTACAAGTATATTGTCCTCATCAAATCAGCGTGATCAGGTGACAACATGAAAATTGGCTTACAAATCCCAAACTTTACTTATTCTGATGGACCCGAGGAACTTGGCAAGAATCTGGCAGAGATTGCCCGCGCTGCGGAAGATGCGGGCTTCTCCAGCATCTGGGTGATGGATCATTTCTTTCAAATCGGCGATCGTGCTCGTTCAGCAGGGCTGGGTCCGGTTGAAGATGAAATGCTCGAAGGCTATAGCACGCTTTCTTATCTCGCGGGGATTACCAAAAAAGTGAGGCTGGGCACATTGGTGACCGGCGTCGTGTATCGCCACCCCGGAATCCTCATCAAGACCGTCACCACGCTGGATGTGCTCTCTGGCGGACGCGCTTATTTTGGAGTTGGCGCGGCGTGGAATGAACGCGAAGCCCGCGGACTGGGCGTTCCGTTCCCGCCAGTAAAGGAACGCTTCGAGCGCCTGGAAGAGACTTTGCAGATCGCCAAACAAATGTGGTCAAAAAATAATGGAGCTTACACAGGCAGGCACTTCCAACTGGCGGAGACATTATGCAATCCTCAACCACTCAGCAGGCCTCATCCGCCGATTTTGATTGGCGGCGGGGGTGAGAGGAAAACCCTGCGACTGGCAGCAAAGTATGCGGACGCCTGTAATTTGTTTGCGAGAATGGGTGTTGAAACCGTACGCAGTAAACTGGATATATTAAAACAGCACTGTGAAAAGGTTGGACGGGATTATTCTGATATTGAGAAGACAACGCTCAGCACTGTTCACCTTGCGCCTGATAAGATGAGCGCCAAGGATGTGATCGAAGAGTGTCGTGCACTGGCTGGTATTGGCATTCAACATGCGATTTTCAACATGCCTAATGTCCATGATATCAGACCGCTCGAAACATTTGGACGAGAAATCATCCCAGTGTTGGCGGAAATGTAAATCGGTCAATTCTCTCAATGGCAGGCGCATAGTAATACGATAATTCTTTGAAATCGTTGTGGGTTTCATGATATTACTTCAACTCTGAACGGAATCTACTGAATTTATGGTTAAATACCATCATGGATTTGAAATCGTCGCTCCGTTCAACAGTGTATTACACCGAAAAACTAACACAACGGCTCCGTTTCCTGTTTCAACCTGCCGAGCTTCCCATCCTGCTTGGCATCTCCTTCCCCAAAAGCGGCACGCACCTGCTCGACCAGATCCTGCTGGGCTTCGCTAGCGTCGCGCCCTATGCAAAGCGCTTGCATTCGTTTTATGCCGAATATGAGGGCGAAAGTGGGGTCAAGCGCGCGCCTGAGCAAGCCATCGCCTGGCTGGATTCGCTGCGTCCGCGCGATGTGGTATCTGCGCATCTCTTTGCGCGCCCTGAGGTCGTCGCCCATGTGTGTTCGCCTAAGTTTGTGCCTTATTTCATCTTTCGCGATCCACGCGATGTGGTCGTCTCACACGTTTTCTATGTCACCGACATGGAAGTCCGTCACGTTCATCACGAGTATTATGTGTCGCTTCCGGATTTCGATTCGCGCCTCAACGTCAGCATTTTGGGCAGAGCCGACGCGGGCGTGGAATTCCCGGATATCGCCGAACGCTTTGCGCCCTATTTGGATTGGCTGAATCATCCCGAAGTGCTGGCGATTCATTTCGAAGACCTGATCCACGACCGCGCCGCGACCCTGGCTCGCATTATTGATCACCTCCTCACCCGTGTTCCGCTTCAGGCTCCCCGTGACCTGATTCTGGACTCCCTCGAATCCTCCATTAACCCAGGCCGCTCCCCGACCTTCCGCTCCGGCAAAACCGGCGAGTGGAAGAAATACTTTACAGACGAACACAAAAAGATATTCAAAAATATCGCGGGAAATTTGCTGGTGCAATTGGGTTATGAAAAGGATAATCACTGGTAGAAACGGAAGCAGGTAGACATGTCCGTGACCTGTTTACCTGTCTACGTGCGCCGCGGTGGTCCCGCGACGCACGGGATGGCAAAATTTCCCTGTATACTTCCCTCATGAAACTTTCCAAGTCCACTCCATTCCTTACTGACCGGAACATCCTGCTATTACTGGGACTTGCCTTATTTCTGCTCCACATGTTCACCAATCACCAGTATGGCTTCCATCAGGATGAAATGGTGGTATTGGACAATGCGAATAACCTGGATTGGGGTTTTGTTGAATACCCACCTCTGACTCCCTTCCTTGCCCGAATCGAATTGACGTTGTTTGGCTTCTCCCTCGTCAGTGCACGGACATTTGCCGCGTTGGCGCATGCCATCGTGCTGGTGTTGGCAGGGTTGGTGGCGCGTGAACTTGGAGGGAAGAGAATCACACAGATTCTGGTAGCCGTGGTCTCAGCTATCGCACCCATTGCCCTCATCCAAGGCTCGCTGATTCAATATGTCACCTTTGATTTTCTGTGGAGCGTGTTGATCGCCTATCTGATGATCCGCCTCTTGAAATCGGGGGACCCGAACTGGTGGCTGGCGATTGGCGCGGTCATTGGCCTGGGGATGATGACCAAGTACACGATGGTGATGTTCGTTGCCGGCCTGGTGGGAGGCGTGCTGTTGACCGATGCGCGCCGCTATGTGCGGAGTGCTGGCGCATGGCTGTGGGGTGGAGTCGGTTTGTCGTTCCTGATCTTCCTCCCAAACCTGATCTGGCAGATACAGCATGATTTCATTTCGCTGGAATTCCTTTCGAGTATCCACGCGCGGGATGTGGCGATTGGCCGGGCCGATGGGTATTTGATGGAGCAATTTCTGCTGTGTTCGAATCCGCTCACTATTCCATTTTGGATAGCAGGTTTATATTTCTACTTTGGGGCTCAAGCCGGCAGGCCCTATCGTGCCATCGGCTGGATGTATGTCATCCCATTCCTGATCTATCTCTTTACGCAAGGGCGTTCTTATTATCTGGCGCCTGCCTATCCAATGTTGATCGCGGCTGGCGCAGTCGTCTGGCAGGGCTGGATTGAGAAACTCTCAGCGCAGAAAGCGCGTCTGGCATCAGGAACAACCTGGGCCCTCGTCCTGATCGGCGCGTTGGTTGGTGGCGCGCTGTCTTTACCCATTGCCCCGATTAATTCTCCCTTATGGAACGTCACCCGCGAGGTCCATGATATTTTCACCGAGCAGATCGGTTGGGATGAAATGGTCCAAACCGTTGCCGAGATCTATGCAGACTTGCCAGCAGTAGAAAAATCACAGGCGGGAATACTCACCGCTGAAAACGATGAAGCCGCGGCCTTGAATCTGTATGGTGATGAATATGGCCTGCCGAAAGCTATCAGTGGTTCGGATACCTTTTGGCTGCGCGGATACGGAAACCCGCCGCCCGAAACCTTGATCGTCCTCGGGTATTCACAGGAAACAGCCAACTCGCTCTTTGAACAATGTGAGGTGGCTGGGATGATTAAAAATGCTTACGGCGTTGAAAATGACCTGCGAGACCCTCCAAATATTTTCGTCTGCCGTGGTCCACGCTTGCCATGGAGTGAGCTGTGGCCTGGCTTGAAACGGTATTCATGAATTCTCATTTCAAAGTCTTGTTAGTTACACAGCCGAAGAGTTGCCGTTAAAATTCCCTCATGCACAGGTTTACCCAAACACGCTGGTTCGAGATCATCCTGCTGGCCCTGATGGCGGGCTTTACCTACCTGCCGCGCATTGGCGAACTGACCTATTACCGGGACGACTGGTATTTTCTCTACAATGCCCTCGTTAACGGGCCAACGGTTTTCATTGATATCGCCCTGCACACGCGTCCCATCCGTGGACCGTTGTACATGCTGTATTATTCCCTGTTTGGATTAAATCCATTTCCCTGGCATGTGACGATGTATCTCACCCGGCTGGGGGGCGGTATTGGCGCGCTATGGCTCTTCAACCTGGTCTGGCCAAACCGGCGACCGGCGAACTTTTTCATGGCAAGCCTGTTCCTGTTGTTCCCCGGCTTTCTCTGGTGGGTGTCCGGGTTTGAGTTCCAGCCCTATGTGTTGAGCGTGGCGTTGCAGGGCTTTTCAATCGCCTTTACTTTGAAGGCCATCGCATCTGAATCTGTAGCCCATCGTCTCGGCTGGACGGTCGCGGCGATCCTTTCAGGCTGGGCATACCTGGCCCTGGTGGAATACGCCATTGGCATGGAGGCCTTCCGGCTGTTGTGCGTGTATTTGTATGTTCAGAGGCACACCCCACAATGGAAATTCATTCCTTCGGTCGTCAATACGCTGAGAGCGTCTGCTTTGCATTTATCCATACCTGTGGTGTTTATTCTCTGGTACCAGTTCCTTTTCGATAACTGGCGCAGGGCCCAGGATGCCGGGGCCCAACTCGGACGATTGTTCGATTCGCCGCTCACACTGCTATGGCGGCTCGTTGACCTGGCCCGGAGTTTCCTGAATGTCTCCATTTTCGCCTGGGTTGTGCCGTTTTATCAGAATTTCTATAGCAATCGCCTCAGGGATATTTTGATTGGTTTGGTTTTCGCCGCGCTGGTGTCCTTGCTGGTCTGGGTGGCCTATAAGTTCATAGGGCTAAATCCTGATTCAACTCAAGAATTGGCTCAAGCTGCCTCCTCAACCTGGCAGATAGAATTGATCTGGGTTGGCCTGCTGGGGACACTGGCCGGCGTTTTGCCGGTCGTGCTTGCCAACCGCGTCGTCACATTTGAGCGCATTTCACAATATTCGCTTCCTGCTTCCATGACGGGCGTCATCTTTTTGACCGGGCTGGTCTACTCGGTCTTTCCCCAACGGACTCGGGTAGTCTTGCTTGCTTCCCTCCTGGGATTGGCGGTCATGTCCCAGCATGGGCTGGCCGCGCAGGCTGTGAAGGAGGAAAAGACCATCTCGGATTTCTGGTGGCAGGTGGTTTGGCGCGCGCCGGACATCAAACGCGGGACGACTCTGGTGGCGATCTATCCGGGCATTGCCTATGGGGACGGAAATGACGTGGTGTGGGGACCGGCCAACTTCATCTATGCTCCGCAACTGCAAGGCCAGTCGCCGGTCACCATACCCATTTCTGGATCACGTTTGGAGTCTGACAGCATTTTGGATATCATCCGTGGCAATCGCGATTTTCAGCAGACTGATCTGGTCATCAAAAACATCACGATCACCTACGACTATAAGAACCTGTTGATTTTTAGCCAGCCGTCTGAGGCCTCCTGTGTCCATGCTATTGACCCACGCTGGCGGGAATTATCGTTTTTCGACCAGCCCTTCCTGCACGCCAGTGTCAAGAATTCGAAGATCGAAAACATTGTCCTGGCAGGGGATGTGCCGACGCTGCCCGTATATGCGTTTGGGTCAGAACCTCCACATGAATGGTGTTATTACTATCAGAAAGCGGATCTTGCCCGCCAACAGGGGGACTGGCCGCAGGTAGCGCAACTGGGCGACGAAGCACAAAAACTTGGCCTGCATCCTGATGACCCGGTTGAATGGATGCCGTTCGTTCAGGCCTATGCACTTCTCGATGATTTGAAGCAGGTGAGAGGGCTAGCGAAACGTATCAACACTGAACCTTTGTATCAGGATCAGGCCTGTCAGAACCTGGAAGCTTTGGCCGAATACGGATATCCGCTTTCTGCTGAAATGCAAAACAAGGTGGATGAACTATTTTGCGAATGAACCCTTCCATCATTATCTGTGTGTATAACGAAGAGCAACATATCAGACGTTTGCTGGAGATGATTCGGTAACAGACGCTCAAGGATAAAGAAAAGGGAAGTGCAACCGATTCGATATAATCAGTGAGGAGCAATTCATCAATGTTTTCCAAGCTGTTTGGTAAAAAGCCAAAAACGACTGAGCCTAAAAAGTTCTACCCTGAAAATCGGCTTGAAGCCCTGCTTATGCAGGCGGCGAACGATCCTGCCGCGCGGCCAGAGTTTGTGAGAACGCTCCTTGAGTTTGACCTGTTTATTTTGATTGACTCAGCGGGAGCGCAATATGGTTCATTTGTGGCAAAAGAGGGCGATACGATGCGGATCAAAGGGGTGACTATCGATGGACAAAACCGAATTCCCATCTTTACTTCAGAACGACGTCTGCGGGAGTTCATTCAAACCCAGGAAAGTTTTGCCAGACTCAAAGGCCAGGATTTGTTCGCCATGTTAGCTGCTCAAAATTCTGACGCGATCTTGAACCCAGGCGCCAGTTATGGGAAATTCTTCACACACCAAGAGATTCTTTCTCTCGCGAACGGGACCTACTTTGAACCAGGACAGCAAGTGTTGCAAAACGAAACCAAAGTATTAATTGGAATGCCAAAGGAGTATCCCGCAAAACTAGTTGAAGTATTGCGAAAGCATTTCCGAACCGATCCCCGCGTAAAAAAAGCATACTTTGCCCAAATTCACATGCCTGATTCCGGAGAACCGCCGCATCTGATTATTTCCATTGAAGCCGATGGGGATTTTCAGCAGCTGGCCACAAGTTTAAATGAGGTGGTTCTAAGTTCTACAGGAGGAGATCAAATCATAGACATGGTTCAATTTGGAATAGGGACATTGGATGATTTCTTTCGTCAACAAAAACCTTTTTATGAAGAGCAAAGTTGATTCTGAAGAAGTGATTTTCTTCAACCAAAAACTCAAATTTTCTGGCACGTTATACCTGCCGCAAGGAAATCAGCCCGGCACAGCGGTGGTTGTGATTCACCCTGCTTCAGCGGGGGAAAGGACTGATCCTTTCTATGATCATCTGAAGTCCGAATTGCCCATGCACGGCGTTGCGGTGCTGGTCTTTGATCGCCGCGGCTCGGGCGCTTCGGAAGGCGATTTTGAAACGGCGGATTTTGAAGATCTGGCGGGGGATGTCATCGCCGCGGTGGAGTACCTGCAATCCAGAAGTGATCTTGACCCGGCAAGAATCGGTTTGCATGGCACCAGCCAGGGCGGCTGGATCGCTCCTATTGCGGCGGCACGGAAAACCGATATTGCGTTTCTCATCGCGGTTTCCGCCTGTGGGGTTTCACCTGCTGATCAAATGGATTATGGCGTCGAATTTCACCTGAAACAGGATGGATATGATGAATATGTAGTCAGGAAGGCCATGGAACTGCGGAGGCTCGTCAACGCGTACTTTCGAGGGCGCGTTTCCCGAGAAGAAGTCGTAGCACAATTGAGTCATCATGAACATGAGTCCTGGTATGAGAAGGCCTATCTTTATCCCAGTAAGGAATTGCCTGCCGATATTACCCAGAGCAAGTGGTATTACGAGATGGATTATGAGCCGCTTTCTGTCTGGCAGAGAGTTCAACAGCCCACCTTATTCCTGTTTGCCGAAGTAGATGAATGGGTGCCGGTCGAGCAAAGCATGATCAATTATGAAAGGGCAACCACTCATCTGCAGGATATTACTTTGAAGCAGATCCAAGGGACAGATCACCTTATGCGTGATGAGGCCGGTGAAATATCACAAGAATATCTGAGTGCACTCATCGATTGGTTGACATCCCGGGGAGTGCCTAACATCAGAGACATAATGTCGTTCTCCCGAAGGGACGCCGGGGCGGTGTGAGTGAGCGATAGCGAACGAAGAATCCCCGAGAATTTGAGCCAACAGGCTCAAATTCTCGGGAGACCCTTCGCTCCGCTCAGGGTGACATGGCGAAGAGTATCCTCGAAGTTAGGCACTCCGACATCCCGATCAGCTACATTTGATTCGGTATAATGGAAATCACAGAAAAAATTTCCCGGCGCGAAATCTCCGCCTTTGCCCGAAAGGTCGCCAGGCAGTTTAATCCGAACAAGATCATCCTGTTTGGTTCCTATGCCTATGGCAAGCCAACCGAAGATTCGGATGTGGATGTATTAATAGTTTTGCCCTTTCGAGGGAAAAACCCCGCGAAAGCCACCGAAATATGGATGGCGACACAACCGAAGTTTCCAATCGATATCGTGGTTCGTAAACCAGGGGAGTTGAAAAAGAGATTAAGGATGGGCGACTTCTTCCTACGCGAGATTGTCGAAAAAGGTAAAGTACTATATGAAGCCGATCACAAGTAAGTGGGTTGATAAAGCCCGAGACTAAGTACCTATGCCTAATCCTCCGCCCAATTCCATTCACCCCAAATCCCGCGCGGAATGGCGCAAGTGGCTGGAAAAGAATCACACCCGCAATGAAGGTATCTGGCTGATCAGCTACAAGAAGGCCACAGGCAAAGCGCGCGTGGATTACGACGAATCCGTGGAAGAAGCCCTGTGTTTTGGCTGGATTGACAGTAAGGGCAACAAACTTGACGAGGAACGCACCATGCTGTGGTTCGCACCGCGCAGGGCTGGTACAGGCTGGTCGAAGCTCAACAAGGACCGCATAGAGAAGTTGATCAGGACTGGCCTCATGGCGCCGGCCGGGCAGGCAAAGATCAACGCTGCGAAGAGAGATGGGTCCTGGAACGCGCTGGATGCTGTGGAGGCGCTGGAGATCCCGTCAGATTTGGCAGAGGCTTTCTCGAAAAACGAAAGGGCCCGCGGGTATTTTGGAGCGTTCCCCAGATCCGCAAAACGCGCCATCCTCCAATGGATAGCCAGCGCCAAAAAGCCTGAAACCCGCGCGAAAAGGATCGAAGAGACGGTCACCAAGGCGGAGCAAAATATCCGCGCGAATCAGTGACGGCAGTAAGGGACGGTCATTCGGTATAATCACAGCGACATGCTGCTGGAAAACCTTGCCTCTCCCAAGTTCAGAAGAATTGTGCTCCTCATTGGTCTGGCCGTCCTTGCGGGCGGCTTGTTGCTTTTTATTTCCCTGAGTTATTTCAACCGTCATTGGGCGGACGACTGGTGCTACAACGCAGATTTCCGCAGCAAAGGATTCATTGAGACGGTGCGCGGCTACGCATACGATACGACGTATACGCCAAGTCGTTATTCGGTCACGATCTTTGCAGGCTTGTTACAAGCCTTTGATGTGGTGGGCACGCAGTGGATGACTCCGCTCACCATCCTCTTTTGGATTGCTGGATTGATCTGGTTGTTCTGGAATATCGCGCGGTTGGCGAGTTTTCGGCCTGCTCCGCCTCTCATGGCTTTTTTCGCGGCCCTTATCCTTTACTTCTCGATTTATCTCACCCCGCATCTGTATCAATCCCTGTACTGGCGCACGGGAGTGCTGACCTATACAACGCCACTGGTATTGATGACCTGGGTGTTTGTGCTGATCACCCGTCAGGCATTGTTGCCCGAGCCATCGAAGTGGGAGGCCGCGCTGGCGGGCCTGCTATCGTTGCTGGCGGGCGGATGTTCCGAGGCCGCCGCGACCGTACTGGTCTCGTCGCTGGCGATGTATGTGGGCGCTGCGCTGATATATCGCAGGCAGCCCTGGGCGCAAAAGACCTTGTGGATTGCTATCTTTGCACTGTTCTTTGGAATCGCGGCGATGGGCCTGCTGATCTTTTCTCCTACGACGCAAATCCGCAGGAGCCGCTATGGCGACCCAACGCCGCTGCTCGAACTTCCACGTTTGATTTTCAACTACACGTACGCGTTTTTTGTGTTGGCGGTGAAGGACTATCACCACCTTTTGATTGCCCTGATTTCTGCATTGGCAGGATTCGTGTATCCGGTGACCGGAGAGCGCTCCTTCCGATTCAACCGATATGTTCTGCTGGATGTACTTGTCGTCGTGATCACCATTCTATTGGTGGCCGCTTCGCTCACCCCCAGTATTTACATCGAAAAAGGATTGCCCGCACCGCGCACCATGATCATTCCACGATTCGTGGCGGTATTGGGTTTTGCCCTGGGCGGGTGGGTGGCTGGCTCGGCTTTGGGTGAGGTCATCAAGTCTAATGAGGTGCAGGCCCTTGCAGCCGTGCTGCTCCTCGTTTCGCTGGCACTTCCAGCCTATACCATCGTAAAAGCCTCAAGTTGGATCCCAGTGTATGCTCAAAGAACACAGACCTGGGATTTGCGGGAAACTGTCATTGAAGATGCTTTGCTTGCGGGTTCAGCGCGCGTAACTGTGGAAGCGATCGATGGGCTACCCGTAGGTGGAATCCGCGATTTTGACCCGCCTGGCAAGACTGGCTACTGGATCACCCGTTGTGCCGGTGATTATTACGGTATTAAGTTGGATGTCCTTTTGCCGTAGTACATCCGGTGGTTGAGTAGAGCGTTGCTGTTCCGCTCGTATCGAAACCACCCATTAACAAAAGTACACCTGCTCCCGATTGGTCTCGATATGTCCCTCCACACCTGTCCTGGCGGACGGTGCCAGGGCGAGCATGCGGGACTACTCGACCAGCGGTTGACTCTTGCTATTCGGTATAATCAATTCTCTATGACCAGAATCGTTGCCCTCGTTCCCATGCGCCATCACAGCCAGCGTGTGCCTGGCAAGAACTACCGCCTTCTGGCTGGCAAACCATTGTATCAACACATCATCGAAACGCTCCTCTCCATTCCAGAGATTGACCAGGTGGTGGTGGATACTGACTCGGAGCCGATCATGGAAGGGGTGAGTGATCATTTCCCACAGGTGGTCATCATCAACCGTCCCAGGCATCTGCGCGCGGACGATGTGCCCATGAACCAGATCCTCATCCACGATACGGAACAGGTCCCCGCCGATTTTTACCTGCAGACACACAGTACCAATCCTTTGCTCAAGCCGGCAACTGTTGCGCGGGCGATCCGCAGTTTTCTGGCCGGTTACCCGGCGCATGACTCGCTCTTTTCGGTCACGCGTTGGCAAACCCGCTTATACGATAAGGACGGCCAGGCCATCAATCACAATCCGAAGGAACTTCTCCAAACCCAGGACCTGCCGCCGGTCTATGAAGAGAATTCGTGCATCTATATTTTCAACCGTGCGAACCTCATCGCAAAGCAGCATCGCATCAGCGACCGCGCCATGCTGTTTGAGATCGATGCCTCTGAGGCGTGGGATATTGATGAAGAACTGGATTTTGACATTACAAGCTTCCTGCTGCAGAAACAACTGAATCAGAATGAGTAACTTCAAGGATTTGAAGAAAACCCTGGGCAGGTGGTTTTCGTGGCCCTGGTACCCCATCGCGTTCAGTGCGTATCCTGTACTGGGATTGCTGGCACAAAATATAGGGGAAGTGAGACTATCGGCAGCCGGGCGACCGTTATTGATGAGCCTTGGGCTGGCGAGCATTCTGTTTCTCGGCTTAAGCCTTGTCCTGGGCAACCAGGAGCGCGCTGCATTTCTGTCTATCTTGTGGCTGGCACTTGTTTTTTTCTATGGACATGTGTATCTTTTGGTCATTGGGAGATGGAAGGATTTCGACTCTACGCCCTGGCTGTTCGTCGCATGGCTGGCGCTCGCAGTGCTGGCGGTGGTCTGGGCGGTGAAAAAATCTCCAGCACCTCAGGTATTGAATTTGATGGTGCTGGGGCTGGTGATCACGTCCCTGTGGCAGATCAGTGCCGGGTCACGATGGGGAGGCGCCCGGCGTCTCGCAGCGGAAAATTCGCCGGTGCAGGACCTGGTGCGTCCGCAGAATCCCCCGGATATCTATTACTTCATCTTGGATATGTACACGCGCGACGATCTGTTGAAGAGTGCCTACGGTTACGACAACAGCAACTTTCTCAACGAGTTGAAGGCGCGCGGCTTCTATGTGGCGCGATGCAGCCAGAGCAATTACACGCGCACTGAGCTTTCGGTGGCTTCGTCGTTGAACATGGCTTATATCCAGGAACTGGACCCGGCATTTGCCAACCCCAGAAACAAGCAGCGCGGGCGCCTGTGGGATGCGTTCAAGCATAGTGCTGTGCGGTACAACCTGGATCAGCTGGGCTATCAGACGGTCTCTTTTGCAACCGGCTTTGCCTGGAGTGAACTGGAAGACGCGGACGTGTTCCTCACGCCGCCATCTTCCCCAGCTTTGAGCGAATTTGAAACATTGTTCCTGCAAACCACATTGGCTCGCATCGGGCAGGATCTTGGCGGGCTCGATCTGGATCAGAGCTACGGGCAGAATTTTCGAAACCGCCATCAGCTGGTCTTCGATAGCATGCAAAAGGTGGCAAACATGCCGGGCCCTCAATTTGTGTATGTCCATTTGATCCTGCCGCACCCGCCGTTTGTATTTGGTCCGGATGGGGAATACACCAACCCTGCTGATTTTTGGAATGAACAAAAGAAATATCCGACTGATCAATTCAAGATCGGTTATATCAATCAAATCATTTTTCTCAACACCCAACTGCTCGAGTTGATCGATACGATTCTGTCGGAATCAGAAACGCCGGTCATTATCCTGCTACAGGGAGATCATGGGCCCTGGTTTGAGTCAAATCCAGAGCACTTCTTTATTCTCAATGCTTATTATCTGCCCGGTCATACAGATCAACTGTACCCGCACATCTCACCGGTCAATTCCTTTCGGCTGATCTTCAATAACTACTTTGGCGGTAAGTATGATATGCTCCCGGATGTGACTTATTACTCGCCGGTGCCAAATCTGTACGATTTCTCAGAGGTGAAAAATAGCTGCTTATGAAATATCAGGTTCTCTTCACTGCCCCTTACATGATCCCATTTGTTGACCGTTTCAAACCGGTCTTCGATCAATATGATCTTGAACTGATCGTCCCTGATGTGAAGGAACGCATGGAGGAAGCAGACCTGCTCCAGTATGCTGGCCAGTTTGACGGCGCCATCTGTGGAGATGACCGCTATACCTTGCGCGTGATCGAAGCCTGTTCCCCGCGCCTGAAGGTGATCTCCAAATGGGGAACGGGCATCGATTCCATCGACGCTGAAGCCTGCTCCCGGCATTCGATCAAAATTGGACGCACCCTGAACGCATTCACTACTCCGGTTGCGGATAGTGTGCTGGCATACGTGCTGGCCTTCGCCCGCCGCCATCCATGGATGGACAAAGAGATGAAATCTGGTAACTGGGAAAAAATTCCCGGGAAAGCCCTGAGTGAATGTACCTTGGGTGTGATCGGGGTGGGCAATATCGGCAAAGCCGTCACCCGCCGCGCCCGTGCCTTCGGCATGAAAGTCTATGGAACGGACATTATTGAGATCGATCACGTCTTCATCACCGAGACCGGCATCGAGATGGCGGATCTGCAGTCTTTGCTTTCCAACTCGGATTTTGTCTCTCTCCATTGTGACCTTAATCCAACCTCCTATCACTTGATGAATTGCGATACCTTTGCCTGGATGAAACCCACCGCTGTGCTCATCAACACAGCCCGTGGACCTCTCGTCGAGGAGCGCGCGCTGATCGACGCGTTGCAGACCAAGCGTCTGGCCGGAGCCGCCCTGGATGTCTTTGAGGTGGAACCATTACCCCTGGATAGTCCGTTATTGAAAATGGACAATGTCCTGCTGGCTCCACACAACTCCAACTCCAGCCCCGCCGCCTGGGAGCGGGTGCATTGGAAGACGATCAAAAATCTGCTGGATGGATTGGGTATTCCTTACGAGAATCTTTTTTGAGTACACGGATACTTCGACAGCTTCGGCAGCACAAGTTTCACAGATAACACGGAAGAAACTAAAATTGACGAGGATGAATATGGAGGTACAAAAGAGATATTAACAATGACAAAAACAGTTCTCATCACTGGTGCAGGCGGTGGGATTGGCCGTGCCTGCGTGGATCATTTTGCTGAAAAGGGCTGGCGCGTGATCGGCGTGGACCGCTCCGACTTTGGCGAAGATTTTCCGAAAAATGGACACTTCATCCAGGCCGATATATCCCACCCTGATTCCGCTGAAGTAATCTTTCAACAGGCCCAGAGTTTTCATCCCACTTTGGATGTGCTGGTCAACAACGCCGCGGTGCAAGTGGCCAAGCCTTTAGTGGAGACGACCGTCGAAGAGTGGGACGCGGTCATGGCCTCCAATTTGCGTTCAGTGTTCCTGTTCGTGAAGCTGGCTTACCCATTGATGAAAGCCGCGTCAGGCGGCGCGGTGGTAAACGTTTCGTCCGTCCATGCGATTCAGACCTCCGCCAATATTGCCGCGTATGCCGCCTCGAAAGGCGGATTGCTGGCGCTCACGCGCGCGATGGCGATTGAGTTCGCGCCGGATAACATCCGCGTCAATGCTATCCTGCCTGGCGCCGTGGATACGCCCATGCTGCGCGCGGGTCTCGGCCGCGGCCACGTGGGTCATGGCGATATGCAGGAACGGCTGGATAACCTGGCGCGCAAGACTGTCAGCGGCAAGGTGGGAAAACCCGAGGAGATCGCCCATGCCATTTATTTCCTTGCCGATAATGAGCAGTCGTCTTTTATGACGGGTCAGGCATTGGTAGTGGATGGCGGTGCCACGGCACGGTTAAGTACGGAATAGATAACGCTCAAGCCGCCGTCCCTCGCGAAGCATACCCGAAGGGTGCGGCGGCGATACCGCTGCGCGCCAGCTTTGAGATGCCTCCTGGAGCAATAATATTTTTCGGCCCTTGAACTATGAAACAAACCCTTAAACAAATCGTCCCTCCGCCTTTCTGGACGTTCAGTCGTGATACCTACGATGCGATCCGGCGCATCCCACAGTTGCCAGCCGCGTATCTGCATCCCTGGCGGAGGGAGAGCATCCGCCGTCTGGCAGAGCTGAAGGATATTCACAAATGCAAACGGGCATTTATCATCGGGAACGGCCCCAGCCTCAAGCAGACCGATCTCAGCAAACTGAAGAACGAGATCACGTTTTGCATGAACCGTTTTTATCTTGCGTTCCCTGAACTGGGATTCACCGCCACGTATCTCTGCATCACCAATGACCTGGTCGTCGAGCAGTTTGTGGATGACATCAACGACCTTCCGATTCCCAAGTTCATCGCCTGGCGTTCGCATCGCCACTTTAGCCCTCAATTACCAATTACCCAATTACCGACTTTCATTTACACCTCCTATACAGGACCAGGCTTTGCGCGTGACGCACGCGGACGTGTCTGGGAAGGCGCCACAGTCACGAACCTGGCATTGCAGCTCGCTTTTCATATGGGCATCGAAAAAGCCATCCTCATCGGCGTGGATCATAATTTTGCGTCCAAAGGCGATGCGAATAAAACCGTCGTCTCGGAAGGCGATGACCAGAACCACTTCCTGCCGAATTATTTTGGCAAGGGCGTCAAATGGCAGTTGCCAGATTTGGACACCTCTGAGATTGGATACACCTTTGCGCGCGAAGCCTACCGCAAAGCTGGACGTGAAGTAGTGGACGCAACGGTAGGCGGCCAATTGACCATCTTCCCCAAAGTGGATTACAACTCACTCTTTTGATGTGCTCGAGCCGCCGTCCTTCGCGAAGCATACCCGAAGGGTGCGGCGGCGTATTGCTTGCTTCATTTTCTCCCTTGAACATCCCTCCGTTACCTATGCAGCCTCTCGTCTCAATTGTGACGCCCTCCTACAATCAGGCCAAATATCTCGAGCAGACGATCCAGTCTGTGCTCGGGCAGGATTATGCTCAGATCGAATATCTGGTTGTGGATGGTGGGTCAACAGATGGTTCGGTGGAAATCATCAAGAAATATGCAATCCCTTTAGAGTCGGGCAGCTTGCTGCCCGACAAGCAGAAGCAAGTGTCGCCATCCCGCGCGTCGCGGGACCATGGCGACGCTTCTGCACTCCAGAGTTCCATTGATTGGTGGCTGAGCGAAAAGGACTCCGGTCAGGGGGAGGCCATCAACAAAGGACTCGGTCGCGCCAACGGGGAAATTCTCGCATGGCTGAATTCGGATGACTATTATTTGCCGGGCACATTCTCTGCCATGGTAAAGGTTTTCGAAGAAAACCCGGATGTGGTCATGGTCTATGGGGATATGCTGGCAGTGGATGAGCGCGGGCAAACGATGAACGCCTTGAAATACAAGCAGTTATCTCTGCAGGATTTATTGTGCTTTCAAATCATTGGCCAGCCGAGTGTCTTCTTTCGGCGGGATGTGCTCAAGGAAACAGGTGGACTCGATACGACCTTTCACTTTCTGCTCGACCATCACCTTTGGATCCGGATCGCTCAACGCGGCAGGATCTTGCACGTCTCGCAAACCTGGGCGGCGGCGCGTTATCACGCGGAGGCCAAGAATCGCGCCAGGGCTGCCGAGTTTGGGCGCGAAGCCTTCCGCATTCTGGATTGGGCGAAGACTCAACCCGGGTTGGCCGAGGCAGTTTCAGGCGTGGAAAGACGCGCCCGCGCCTCTGCCAACCGAGTCGATGCGCGTTACCTGCTCGATGGCGGTCAGCCCTGGTCCGCCTTGAAGGCCTGGACGCGGGCACTGTTCATCCATCCGCCGACGGCACTGGCGCGCTTGAATATCCTGGTTTCGGCATTGTTACATCTTAGCGGGTTAAGGGTCCTGCGCGAATACATTTTGAGGACGCGCCGACGCCGGATTTCTGGCAATGAGTAGTTGCTGCCAAGGCGCGCTCGGAGAGTAGTAATACATGCAGTTCACCCCGGTATCCTTCGAGAGAAAAGATTTTCGTACTATTTTGTGGCTGGGTTTGGTAGCAATGCTTGCCGCCATCGGAGTGTACGCCTATCTTGGAATCTTCTCGCGTTATTTCGCGGATGATTATTGCGAAGCCGTGCGTGTAAACCGTGAATCGCCCTTCGAGGCCGTTTCTGAGCGTTACCTGGCGGGCTCTACCCGATCTGCCAATCGTTATTCGAATTTATTTTTTGTAGGGATCAGTGAGATGCTCGCCAGGAATAGCATACCCATCACCATCCCTGCCATGGTGGTATTGTGGGTGATTGGCTTGAGTTGGTGCGCCCACGAGATTCGACGATTTTTGAGGATAGACTGGTTCTTGCCGATTGATTTTTTCTGGGGTCTGACCCTGGGATTTTTTTCCCTTTTACTTGCCCCCAATCTTTTTCAGTCCGTATATTGGCGTTCCGCCATGATGACCCATTTTGCGCCCCTGGTGTTCGGCGCATTTCTATCCGCCTATACGGTGAGGCAGTTAAGGAATTTGCAGACAGAAGCACCGTCTCTTCTGGCGCACGTAATTGTCTTCCTTGGTTCCTTTCTGGTTGCGGGTTTTTCTGAACCTCCGGTAGCTACCATGGTTACAACCCTGCCATTGTTGATAGGTGCGATCTGGTTTTGGGGAAAAGCGCCCGTCAGACAAAAGCGCCTGGCTTTGTTGGCCTGGGCGTTTGCGGGAGCGCTCCTGGGATTCTTGATTTTGGTGTTTTCACCCGCCAGCATCAATGTTGTGGAGACCCGGCACAGGGATGCCCTGGCCGTATTGGGTCTTTCTTTCTATTACAGTTATCTCTTCATCATCGACTCGTTGAAAACAAGCCCGGTCCCTTTTGTTATTATCGTCCTTTTGCCTTTCTCATTTATCTGGCTCTACAAACAGGCCGCTGCGACACCATTGTCGCGCAATCAAATATATCTTCTCCTGCTAGGATCGGTTGTCATTCCTGTTTTCATGTGGCTGTTGATCGCTGCCAGCTTTGCGCCAAGCGTATATGGGCAGAACTATAATTTCCCCGTCGAACGAACGCGCTTTCTGGCGCGCACGATCGTGATTACGGCATTGATGGTGGAGGGCATAATCTTTGGTTATCTGTTGCATGCATGGCGCTTCAAGTACAACCCATTCTTCGGGCAATGGGCAGTTTTACTGTCCTTTGCTGTGCTTGCCATTGTTTACCCGTTGCGTGCGGCCTGGAAGGTGTATCAATCTGATGTGCCCATCTATCGTTCGCATGCAGAACAATGGGATATGCGCGACGTGCAGATTCGTGAGGCAATTGCGGCAGGGGCGAAAGATGTAACGGTACAACAACTGGATTCGTTTGGAGGTGCACCAGAATACAAAGGGAATGCAACGCACTGGGTGAACCGCTGCGCCGCTCGCTATTATGGGTTGAATTCCATCATCGCACCCTGATTCTGTTGTATCATGTATCCATGACCGCCATTCCAAGCGAACATAACCTCTCTCCGATCCTTGTCACCGGCGCGCACCGCAGCGGCACTACCTGGGCAGGCAAAATGCTGGCCGCCGACGCCGATACCGCCTATCTGAGCGAACCCTTGAACGTTTTGCACCGTCCCGGTGTCTTTAAGGCCAGGGTCAGTCACTGGTACCAATATATTTGCGATGACAACGAAGGCGATTATCTGCCCGCCTACCGCCATTTGCTGGAGTACGATTATTTTCTTTGGGACGAGATCCGTTCCATTCGTTCCTGGAAGGATTTCCTACGGATGGGGCGTGATTTCATGATCTTTTATAACGCCCTCGAACGTGGGCAGCGAGCCCTGCTCAAGGATCCCTTTGCGGTGTTTTCGATCCCGTGGTTTGTCAACCGATTGAGTTGCCAGGTGGTGGTCACCGTGAGACATCCCGCGGCGTTTGCGAGCAGCCTGCAACGGTTGAACTGGCAGTTTGATTTCAAGCATTTGCTGGATCAGCCGTTGCTGCTGCGCGACCATTTGGGGCCGTTTCGTGAACCCATGCTTTCGATCCCCGCGGACGACGTGATCGGTCAGGCTTCATTGTTGTGGAAGATGATCTACGCCACCGTCCATAACTTCCGCGAATCGCATCCCGAGTGGATCCTCGTGCGGCATGAAGATTATTCTCGTGCACCAGTGCAACGCTTCCGGGAGTTATATTCAAAATTGGGGCTTGATTTTACACCGCGCGTGGAAAAGGTGATCCTGGATTCAAGCAGTTCCGAAAACCCAACCGAGCTGACTTTGAAGAAGACCCATTCTGTAAGAATGGACAGTGCGGCCAGCGCAAAGAACTGGCGCAAGCGCTTATCCGGAGAGGAAATCAAACGCATTCGTACAATGACAGAGGGCGTGGCAGAGTTGTATTATTCCGCTGAGGATTGGGAATGAGTGACCTGCCCCTGGTCTCCATCGTTACACCGTCGTTCAATCAGGCGCGCTACATCGAAGCCACAATCCAATCCGTGCTGGCGCAGGATTATCCACGCATCGAATACCTGATCGTAGATGGCGGCTCCACCGATGGGACAGTGGAAATCATCAAGAAATACGTTCTGGAGTCTGGCAGCGTACTGCCGGAGAACCAGAGACATGGAATCGCCTGGTGGGTCAGCGAGCCGGACAAGGGCCAGACCGACGCGATCAACAAAGGCTTTGGACGCGCGCAGGGGCAGATCCTGGCGTGGTTAAATTCCGACGATACGTATGAACCGGGTGCGGTCTCTGCCGCAGTGAAATATTTGATGGACCATCCGAACGTGGGCATGGCCTATGGTGACTGCAATTTCATCGATGAAGAGGGACGCGTGATCGGGAAGTTCGGTTCCGCACAGACTGATTACCGGCTACTCCGCAGGGGCTACGTCCACATCCCGCAGCAGACGATGTTTTTCCGCACGGAGTTGTGGAAGCAGGTGGGTCCGCTTGACCCCTCGTTCTACTTTGCGATGGATTATGACCTATGGACACGTCTCGCCGCACGGACGGAATTAAAGTATGTGCCGCAGACCTGGGCGAACTTCCGGCTGCATACCACCGGCAAAACAATTGCCGCCGATGACCGCTGCTGGCCTGAGATGATCCGCGTCCATTACCGCGACGGCGGCTCGTTCTTTTCCCTGATCGTGGCGAAATATTACATTCGCAAGCTGATCGCCCCGTTATGGAATCTGCGTCTCAGGATGATGCTGCGGTAATCCCCTCAATCTCCAATCTCCAATTCTCTACGTATAAATAACCAATTAATTCTCTTCCCTATTCATCCATGTCCCTCATCCTTTCCTCTCCCTCCCTCGACGACCTCATCCGCCTGCTCAAAGCCTGGAGGTTTTGGTCACTGGGCGCCTTGATCGGCGGCTTGATCGGCGCGGCTGTCTTCTATGTCGCTCCGCCATCCTACCGCGCTCATGCGGTGGCGCTCGTGGATTTCAACCTGGAGCAAGCCTGGCCGCAGGAAACAGACCGCCAGCAGTTCTATTATCTCGAACGCGAGACCCGTAAGCTGGAAGAGATCGCATATTCTGACGCTGTACTCGAAGGGATCGTGAGCACGACTCCGGACGTTACGCTGGAAGAGTTGCGCAGCGGGATGTTATTGCTTAGCCAGCCAGCCGAAGGCGGTTGGAATTTCTATGTGAATGATGTCGATCCATCCCGCGCCGCCTCGATCGCTACCGCGTGGGTAACACGGTTCACTGAGCAGGTCCATGCGCAAGTGGCATCTACAGATGATCTGAATTCCTTCATCGAAGCCATTGTCACGCGAAAGGCCTCTATTCCGGTAGAACGAAGTCATTCCATCAGCCTGTATATTTTTGTGGGCGCGGTGATGGTGTTGATGCTTGGGTCTATCCTCATACTGTTTGTCCAGAAACCTCAATGAATTTATCTTTAAAGTCTGAAGAACTTCTCGCGAAACTGGCGCGCTTCCTATGGGGCGCGGCTTTGTTTACTTTGCCTGTCACCAGTTTTCGATATTTTCCCGGCATGGGCGAAGGGACACTGGTGAGACCGCTGGCGTTTTATCCCGTTGCTCTGCTGGGACTCGTGTTGTTGCTGCAACTCTGGCGCGGCAAAACCTCCGTGCCCCGTTCCGGGGTTTGGGTTCCGTTGATCGTGTTCGTGTGCTTCCTGTTGGCGGCCAGCAGTTTCGGGGCATTGCTTGACCCCCTCCCGCTGCGCGGACAGGATTATTTCGGTAGAGTCTTGCGTGCCTGGGTGACGGTGGTGATTGGGCTGTCATTCTTTATTGCGGCAGTATGGATGAATCGCAGTGCAGAGGATCTGCGATTCACAATCCGTTGGCTGCTGGCGGGTTTTGTGATGGATGTGTTGTGGAGCGGCATACAGGCCCTGGCGTTTTACACGCCTCTGCTCCCCAAGGTGATGGTCACGCACTGGCAGCTGGCCTTTTCGATGCGGGAACTGGTGCGGAGCAACCGCGTCTCCGGCATGGCGTACGAGCCCGCCTGGCTGGCCGGGCAGATCAGCACTATTTATTTGCCGTGGCTGATCGCGGCATTACTGACCCGCATCCGACTGACGCGCTTCAAATGGGTTGAAGTGATTTTGTCCGGGTTTGCCTTATTGCTTTTGCTGGCGACCTATTCGCGCGGCGGATTGCTCACTGCACTGTCCGCACTGGCGTTGACCCTGCTTTTTGCCGGTCGGGCGGAAATCAGTGCCGCATGGAAGTGGTTTGTGGCTGGCTTTCAACATGGGCGCGATTTGGTTTTGCGTTTGGGTATCGTCCTCCTGCTGGCAGGCGCGTTGGCAGGGGCGGGCTTATTCCTCAGCCAAAAGGGATATATGACGCGCCTGTTCAATTCCAACGCCGAAAGCCTGGAAGAGTTCATCATCGAAAATTCGGCAGGTGCGCGGGCGGCCTACAACTTTGCCGCATTGGGAGCGTATGAGGAAAGTCCGTGGTTCGGCGTGGGATTGGGCGCGAGCGGGTTTTATATCTACGATCACCTGCCCGACTGGGCCATGACCACCGTACCGGAGATCGCGCGCCAGCTTAGTCCGGAGAATAATTTGTATCCCAACCCTAAGAATATGTATATCCGGTTGCTGGCAGAGACAGGCCTGATCGGTTTTTTCCTTTTCCTTGCTTTTCAGTTTTCTGTTTTAGGCGACATATTGACCCTCTTGCAGAAACGATCAGGGCTGATGCGCTACCTGGGCATTGCCGGTTTATTCTCCTGGTTTGCCATCACAATCCACAATGTCACACAGGATTCATTTGCCACACCCAACATCTGGCTCAATTTGGGGGTCCTCGCGGGCATGGCTGTGTATGCGTTAGAATCAGAAAATCCTCAGATGCTCCCGGTGCCCATTCCAGCACTGGAAGAGCAAGGAGAATGAATGATTGTGCTTTCCGTCGGTATGCCGCGCGCCGGTTCAGGCTGGCACTACAACCTCATCCATGACCTGATGCAGACCACGAGCTGTGCCGATGCGCGCGACATCCGCGTCAAATATCGCCTGCAAAACATCCTGACGGAGGTCAATAACAACATCGGAGTGCTTTCGGCCAGGCGGTTGGGGATGGTGGCAATTCCAGCCTTGATGGGCAATACGTTTGTGATCAAGGCGCATGCCGGGCCGACGGCGGCCTCCCGCCTCCTGCAACGCCTGGGCCTGCTCCGCATCACCTACATTTACCGTGACCCGCGCGATGCCATGCTTTCTGCGTTCGAGTTTGGCCAGCGTGCCCTCACCAAGGGCCGCCCTAACGCCTTCTCACATTTAACCGATTTTCAGAAGAGCTTTGAGTTCATCCTGGAGTACGTCCGCATCTGGGAGAAATGGATGAAGGAGAAAGATGTGCTCATCGCACGCTACGAAGACCTGCTCACCGACTACGATCGGGAGGTAACGCGTCTGGTGGGATTCCTCAAATTGGACGGAAGCAGGCCCGAAGTTCAGAAAGTGATCGAGACCTATCGTCCGGGTGCGGCCGAGGGTCAGCAGGGTCTGCACTTTTATAAGGGTAAAATTGGGCGATTCCGCGAGTCGTATTCTGCTGAAGAGAAAAAAGTGCTGGCTGAAAAACTAGGTCCGGTTTTGAAACGCATGGGATATGAGGTGTAACTATATCCCATGATGGTTTGCCACAGAGCCCACAGAGAAATCAGAGACTTTTCTCAATGGCCTTAGCGAACGCCGTCCCTGCGGGCGGCAGTCCTCACAGAGTGCAGCCTTCTTTATTATCCCCAGCAGGGGGCTGTGGCTAACATTGTGTCAGCCCACCCCGATGTGCGGGGTTAATCATTTTCGGGTATGATAACTGTATGCGCCGTTTTGAAGGCCCTTATGTAGCCGACTGGTTTGCCACCGCCTTACGCTGGTTCGTGTTGGCCTGCCTGGGCATCTGGCTGTCTGTGCGGGGGTTGGAAAACGCGACGCTGCTGGTGCTGATCCTGATGCTGGCGTGGAATGTCGCCATGAGCTTCATGGCAGGCTTGAGCCTGCGCCTGGCGCGCTATCACCGCCAGATCGTGATGGGGGTCGATTTTCTACTGGCAATTCTTCTGTTTTTGTCGCAAGGTGGCCTGGCCAACGCCACGTTTTGGGAGGCATTGATCCCGATCGGTGTAGGCGCCATCTATTTCGAGCTGTGGGGCGCGTTAATGGGTGCGATTGTATTTGCGGCATTGGAGGCGTTCATTTCCCGCGACGAGTTGACGGGCTTCACGGCCTTCAGTGGGTTGGCGATGACTTTGTTGATCGGTCTGGCGGGCGGACTGATCGGACGCTACACCATGCGACGGTTACGGTTCTCGCGGCAATCCCGGCTGGACGCGGAGGAACGGCGCCGCCTCATGGAGACTGAACGCCTGCGCGCCATCTATGAGCTGACCTCCACGCTGACCGCGACTCTCAGTTACAAACGCGTGCTCGATTCGGTCCTGGACCTTGGCTACAACGCCCTCAATCCGATCCTTGACCCCGATGAAGTGAACGATGAACGGCTGGTCAGCGCGATCTTCCTGTTCAAGGGCAGCGAGTTGACGATTGGCTCGGCGCGGCGCTTTACCCATGCCGACACGCGTGCCAACCTGCAGGGCAAGGATGGCATCCTGAAACGAGTGCTGGACGAAGGGGAGGCGGTGCTGACGCGTGACATCGGTTATGACCCCGAACTGGGACGCATCATTGCGTTGCGCGCCTGTTCCTCCGCCTATTGTTTCCCACTCCGCAGTGGATTCAACGTGTACGGCGCCATGCTCTTCGCCCACCCCGACCTGAACTATTTCAACGAGGAACGGCGCGGCCTGCTCGATATCATCGGCCGGCAGGCAGTGATCGCGGTGCAGAACGCGCGTCTGTATCAGGACTTGGTCGAGGAGAAGGAGCGCATGGTGGAGGTGCAGGAGGAGACGCGCAAGAAACTGGCGCGTGACCTGCACGACGGGCCCACCCAATCGGTGGCGGCCATTGCGATGCGCATCAATCTGGTGCGGCGTATGTTGAAGAAGGACGGCAAGGGCGCGGAACAGGAACTCGAAAAGATAGAAGAACTGGCGCACCGCACCACCAAGGAAGTGCGCCACATGCTGTTCACCCTGCGCCCGCTGATCCTCGAGTCACAGGGGCTGACCGCCGCACTATCGGCCATGGCGGAAAAGATGCGCGAGACCTTTGCCCAGAACGTGATCGTCAACGTGGATGAAAACGTCGTCGAGAACATGGAGATGGGCAAGCAGGGCGTGATCTTCTACATCATCGAAGAGGCCGTGAACAATGCCCGTAAACATGCCACCGCTTTCCACATCTGGGTGCGCCTGCGCCCCTTTGAAAAGGATATCGCCCTGCTCGAAATCGAGGATGATGGCGGTGGCTTCGATGTGGAAGCCGTGAACAAATCGTACGATCAGCGCGGCAGCCTGGGCATGATCAACCTGCGCGAGCGCACGGAACTCGTTAACGGCCTGCTCAATATCGATTCCGCACCCGGCAAAGGGACACGCGTCCAGGTCTACATCCCGCTCACCGAGGAAGCCGCAGACAGCTTACATCACGCGAGGAGATAAATGGGGCAGAGCGGTTTTTGGCGATCTTCGGATATGGTCTTGCCAAGTTCGGTGAGCAGGTTGTGCATTCTTGAGTCAGACAATCTGTTTCTATGTGCGTAATTATTCACGGCGTGAATAACAATTCAAAACTCGTGGTTGACAAGAAAATCGGTACCACCGTCAATTAGTAAACAGCGTTTTCAAAATCTCCTTCGCCTTCATCACCGCCCTGGCCCGATGGCTGAGGCGGTTTTTTTCGTCCATGGTGAGTTCGGCCATGGTCTTGCCAAGTTCGGTGAGCAGAAAGATGGGGTCGTAGCCAAAGCCGCCGGTGCCGCGTTCTTCGGGGATGATTTCTCCGGGGCAAAAACCATCGAACAGATAAACTTCCTCATTTGTCACTCTGAAGGAGCCCATTAAGGGCGACTGAAGAGTCTCTGTCTTCTGATGTCCGAGATCCTTCGCGGAGTTTAGCCTGAGCGAAGCCGAAGGGCTCAGGATGACAGGGTTTGTGGGGAGGGCAATGGCGATTGTCGCGTGGAAGTGTGCGGTCCAGGGACGGGGTTTGTCTTGTAGTTGGCTGAGCAGGTATTTGCGTCTTTCCGCGTCTGAGAGTTTGCTGCCGTCGGTGGAGCCGTAGCGTGCGGAGTATAAGCCGGGCGCGCCATCGAGGGCGTCCACTTCGAGGCCGGAGTCGTCGGCGAGGGAGATGAGTCCACTGGCCTGGGCAAAGGCAACGGCCTTTTTGGCGGCGTTCTCGGCGTAGGTGTGGCCGTCTTCCACGACCTCCAGGTCAAGTCCGATTTGCGCGGGGTTGACGAGGGTGACGTTTGTATCTCTGAGTAGTTCCTGGAATTCGAGGAGTTTGCCCGGGTTGTTGGTGGCGATGAGGAGGGATGTCATGGTTATTGTCAATTGGTCTCAAAGAGACACTTCGCAATAAATGGCAAGGGATTGATTGAGCGAGCTTTGAGAATTGGAGAATTGCCTATTTGCTATATTTGCTTATTTGCTCATTTGCTTATTTGCTTATTTGGTGATCTTGTTTATAGCCCATTTTGCATGTTCTCTCACCAACGGTTCTTCGTCGTTGATGGCGTTTTGCAGGACGGGGAGGGCGTGCATGTTGCCGGTATTTCCCAACGCCACCGCGACATTGCGCAGGTAGCCGCGGCGTTTGGCGCGCTGGATGGGAGTCCGCTTGAAGCGTTGGTTGAAGGCCTGGGGTGTGAGAGTCAGGTCGTCGGTCAGGACAGGAGGCGGTTCTTTGTCCGAAAAAGCCGGATCACCCTCTGGCGCGAATCGATTCCACGGGCAGACCATCTGGCAGATGTCGCAGCCGAAAATCCAATTGCCGATTTTGTCGCGCAGTTCAAGGGGGATGTCATCCTTGAGTTCGATGGTCAGGTATGAAATACAGCGTCGCGCGTCGATGGTGCGGTCTGGCAGGATGCAATCGGTGGGACAGGCTTCGATGCAGAGCGTGCAGGTGCCGCAATGATCGGTAGTGAACGGCGCATCGGGTTCGAGCTCGAGATCGAGAAAAATTTCAGACAGTAAGAAATAGGAACCTTGCTTTGGATGGATGAGACAGGTGTTCTTGCCAATCCAGCCAAGGCCCGCCCGTTGCGCGAGATCACGCTCCAGGATGGGACCTGTATCGGTGTACCAGCGGTTCTTGATTGGCCCCCCAACCTGCTCCTCGATAAATTGGACCAGCTCTTTCATCCGCGCCGGGAGGATGTCGTGATAGTCAGCGCCGCGGGCGTAGGAGGCTATCTGACCCTCATGCACGCGCGCTTCGTCTGCGTTCGCCTCCTTCGACTTCGTTTCACTCCGCTCAGGATGGTTCACTCCGAGCTTCGCACCTTCGGTCAGCGCGAGATGTGGAGAGGGGGGATTGTAGGGAGTTGCCAAGACGAGGATGGATTTACATTCAGGGAGGATTTGTTTTGGGTCGGCGCGGCGGGCGCGGGAACGGTCCGTGGCAAGATAGTTCATCGTGCCGTGCAGACCTTGCGCCAGCCAGTTTTCAAATGTGGAATAGTGCGGGGGTGGCTCAGGAGTCGTCACGCCAGCCAGGATGAATCCCAGCTGGCGTGATTTGTATTTGATACTTTGTTTGATGTCGTTTGTCACTAAAATCTTGAATGTTATCCGCCGCCGGTACCGCTACGCGGCACGCTTCGCGCGAGACGGCGGCGGGAGCATACTATTGCACAACGATCTGGACGTAGAGGGATTTGTTGTCATTGCCCAGGAAAGGGACACCAAGAGCATTTTGCATCGTCCAGGAACTGAAGTAGGTTCCGGCCAGATCAGGGGCTTTGAAGGTGACAGATACTTCGACTTCCTGTCCGGGCGCAATCGCGGCTTCCAGCGGTACGGCCTCACCAGCCATTCTTTCACCATAACTGAAGACCATTTTGTAGCCTTCGCCCCAGGTACAGGAGCCGATGTTTTTGATCAGCCAGGTCTTCGTGAAGGACTCGCCCGGCGCCACCACCGAATTGTCCTTGTAGTTGACATCCACGGTTGCAACATCCCATGCGTATTTGTCACACAGGTCAATCGGAGTCCCTTCCGCATTGGTAACCTGGGCCACGACCGGCTGGGTGGCGGTGGCTGTAGCGGTTGGCTCCGCGGCCGTTGTTTCGGTGGGAAGAGGGGACGGCAATAGGGGAGTGAATACTGCGGCGGTCAAAGTGAACTGGGCAACCACTGTCTGCGCGGCCGAGGTGCGGATGGCGGCAACATCAGGTGTAGGCTCGGTTGGAGTTGCACCTGCACCGCAGGCAGTGAGGAATATTGCGATGATCAGGATGAAGAGGGTTGGTTTGATTTTCATATCATACATCCAGTCTTTGGGTGTTTGATTCAATTACGGCTTCTTAACCTCAAAGTTTACAGTGAGTAGTGTTCCAAAATAGAAGCCTGAATCACTTTGCATCCTCCAGGTGCCTGTATATTTTCCTTCGTTGAGTGGCGCAGTAAGCGGGATTCCGACATTAATGCCTTCTCCAGGTGATACGAAATCATCGGGCTTCTTGAATTCAAAGTTGACGGGATCAATCGCCGTGTCGCCTCCAATGAAAACAAGCTTGTAGCCTTCGTCCCAGGTGCAATTCCCCGTGTTTCTGATCGCCCAGACTTTCGTGAAATCTTCACCGGGTTTCAGGATAGAGCCATCCGGGATGGTCACATCGCCTTCGAAGACGCTGTTATTACACGCATCGCCCAGTGAGGCGGTGGCCTGTGAAGTGGGCAATACTGGCACCTGGGTTGTGCCTGGGAGGGGGGTATTCGCGCCGGGGACAGGTGTATTCACAAATGAAAAGGTCGGCAGGGCCGCGACGTCGGTTGTCGGAGAAGCTGCGCCAGAGAGGTCCAGGGTAGGCAGTGCGACGGTTGTGAGGGCAGTAACAGTGGCGGTCGGCGAGCTGGTATTGGTTGGAGCAGCTTGTGCAGTTTGCGTAAGTTCCACTGAAAGCTGCGCCACGGTTGTTCCCACCAGCGCAGTGCTTAAGGCATTGACATCCGTCGTAGGAGTAGGCGCTGCGCCTACATTACAGGATGTTATGAGTAGGGCGGCTGTGAGCATGGTCATCAGCACCAGCCGCGTTGGTTTTCTTGAAAACATGATCGTTACCTCCAAGAGCAAGCGGAAAAGTTTTCAGATTGGATGCGGTCTCGGATGGGAGCATCCAATCCATTATACTGCAAGGCCAAGGGCCCGTTCAGCGAGCGGTCCGCGGCCTGATGTACCGGGTCAATCGCGCATTACGGGGTGTTCGTGGGTGTGGGAGTGGATGTGGCGGTGGGGGTAGCCGTCGCAGTGGCGGTAAAAGTGGGGGTGAAGGTGGGCGTCACGGATCCTGTAGCAGTAACCGTTGGAGAAAGGGTCGGGGTAAAGGTCGCGGTGGGTGGCTGCGAGCTCAGACGTGAGATGCGTGGTGAAATCCACTGGGCGTAGTCCTCGTGGGCTGAACCGTTGGCAAGGACGGTCAGAATGAATTTTACTTTTTCTCCGCTCAGGGAGCTCAGATCGATGTTGACCGCGTAGTATTGGCCTTCGTACACTTCACGCCACTGGCCCAGTGTCTGGATGGCACCTTTGCCGATCTGATACTGAAGTTTGAAGATCACGTCACAGTCATCGGCTTTGTCCATGCAGTTGAGCCAGGCCTGGAACCGGTCGCCCGATTGGATCTGGATGGCCGGATATTTTCCACGGATGAAGCCATCCTTGACCTGTTCCGGATGGGTGATGAGACCCTTGCTTTGGGAATTGCCGTTTTCCATCTTGGCCGGAGACTGGACCAGCACAAACCCCTGGTTGGCGCCCTCAGTGCCCGGGCAGGGCAGAATCTGTGAAGCGGTACTCCACTCGGCTTCACAGTACTTGTCAATGAAGTCGTAACCTGAGATGATATAGCCGCTGACAATCACATCCACATAGATATTGGCTTCGCCGGAATTCCCAACGCCAAACAACACGCCCGAAGGGTTGCGCAACCTCCAGAAACCTTTGAAACGTCCGGCCTGATTGGGAGCGACGAGCTGGATGGAAATATCGATGCTCTGGCCTGGCGCCACATTACCTGGCAAGGCGACGGAACTCTGCGCACCAAACCTTTCTCCACTTTCAAATACGAGCGAGTAGGAAGGGGTCCAGGTGCAGGTGCCAACGTTTCTGATTCGCCAGATTTTGGTAAATGCCACACCCATGCCTACACTCGAACCGTCTGGATAAGTCACGTCGGAGATGAAGGCGGCCACATCGCATTTCGTCAATGGCGGCACGGAGGTGAAGGTCTGAAATTCAATCGCAGTGGTGGTCGAGCTAGGGATGGATAACGTCGGTGATGACAAGGGCTGGGATGTGAGGACAGCCGAGCCCTGGGTGGACATGGCGCTCAACGTCTGCGCGGCAGAGGTGTACAGCAAATCGAGCGTAGCTGCGGGCTGAGGCGTCGCGGGCAGCAGGGGACTGCATGCCAGGATCAGCATCACGGCGAGCCCAAGGAAGATAGCTTTCTTGACATTTGAATTAAGCATAAGAGACTCCGAGCATCAGGCAATGAATTAGACGCTTCCAATCGCCATTCAGTTCCCTGCAAAAAGAAAGCCGAAGCAAATTTGCCTCGGCTTCCAAAATTAGCATATTCGAAACCTATCCTGCTGGCCATCGTTTTCATCCATCGTCCCGGCAGGGATGTTTTTATCCAATCACGGGCAATTATTCGGCCAGACTGCCCTGCCAAAAGAACGGATGACAGGTTCGAGCACAACGATTTCCATCCAGCGCGGGTTGGGACTATCGCCGCGGCCCACCATCCACTCGCGTGAGATGGTCTTGGAGCCGGCTTCCGTAAAAACCATCGATTTCACGGAGCTTTCATTGCCATCCTTTTGATCCCAACGATATGAGAACTCATATGGTCCGTTGGTGGTGATGGTGGCGTTCACTGTGTACAAGACGTTGACCGGGCAGCCCGTTTCGGGTGTGCGGACAATCTCGTATGTGATGCTGGTGATCTCGTATTTTGGTCTTTTGTCATCTGATACAACGACCTTCACGTAAAACGGATCGCTGGTTGGACCAACGCCGAAGGTGGCATTCCAGGGTGTTTGGATCTGCCAGTATCCGGTATAGGTGCCCACCGTACCAGGAGTTTTTAAGTAAATGGAAATGCTCTTAGCCTCACCGGGAGCCACGGTCTCGACCAGAGGATAGGAAGTCAACCCGTCCAGCAGATCACCGCTTTCATAGATCAGTTTATACGTATCATCCCAGATACAGGTGCCGGTATTTTCCAGCGTCCAGGTCTTCCAGAAATATTCACCTGGTTTGAACAGTGTTTCATCCGGCGGGGTTTCGCCTGCCAGCCTCGCAGAGACGGTACAGCCCGGCGCGCCGGCAATTGGCGCCGTGGTATTTGTTCCTAGCACATCCGGGGCGGCTGTTGCTCCAGCGGATGGAACCGGCGTCAGGGTGGGACGGCTGGCGATTTCCGTCAGCGAGTTCTGGGCGACCACCGTTTGCGCCACAGCAGTGGAGATATCCGCCTGGTTTTGTGGAGATGAACCACATGCGCTCATGAGGATAGCCAGGAGGATCAGGATGGTGAAATGTTTCTTTTTCGTATATTCAAACATTCGATTTCCTTTCGTGGTCATTATACCGTTTCCAAAACAGGTAGGCGCGCACTGGAATTCGCGAGAAGCGACGCAACGACCGGGTCAATCAAAATCTTGCCACAGCCCCCTTAAAGGGGATAATAAAGACACTGAGTCACAGAGATTTTGGGAGTATCTAGTTTCGAGGTTATATAAGGCTATGTCACACTGAGCGAAGCGAAGTGTCTCCGGAGAATTTCAGCCAATCGGCTGAAATTCTCCGGGATTCTTCACTCCCTTCGGTCGTTCAGAATGACATGATTAGTTTGGTGTTAGATATTCCCGAGATTTTGAGAAATGTTCTCTCAGCCTTCTCCGCTACTCTGTGGCTGATACTTCCAGGCCCAAGAAGGCAGGAAACGGAAAGGACGCCGAGCCACTCCAGCCATGCCGATCATTCCATCAGCGCAGCTTGTGTGCTTAGCGTCCAGAATAGGTGCGAGCGCTTCTTAAGGAAGTGCTATCTGTGGCGAAACCCACACGGCCGTGTCCTGTGTGGCAGGGCCGTTTGCCAGAACTGCCAGAACAAATTCCACGGTTTTTCCGGCCAGGGGTGTGAGATCCACATCAACAGATTTCATGACGCCATCACAGGTTTCCGTCCATTCACTGAATGATTTCAGAACGCCAGCCTCCCGGTAGTTGAACTGGAACTTGGCATTCCCGGCGCCGCACGTGCCATCACCCAGGGCCAGGAAGCCAATCTTGGCGGTGAAGTGCTCACCAGAAACCACGGTATAGGCAGGGAAACGGCCCGTGATCACACCGTCATTGACCCATTGCGGATGGGTCTCCAGGATCTTGGTGGGGGCGGTTCCATCCTCCAGTTTCTGGCCGTTTCTGTGCATGGCAAACCCATTGGGATCGGTCTCAGGCCCGCCAAAGGTAAGGTTGCCAGCGCCGCTGATCCATATAGCGGAAGAGGCCTGGGTATGGAAGTCAAACCCTGAACTGACGGCGGCGACTTTGATCTCCACGTAGAAGGACTGGCCGTCGGTGCCATAACTCACGGGTATCAACACGCCGGAGGCATTGCGCACGCGCCAGTAACTTCGATAGGTTTTATTGGCGGTTGGAGCAGTAAACGTTACGGAAACATCCACTTCCTGGCCAGGCGCTACGCTGCCAATCGGATCGGGCACGGCAGACATCGATTCGCCGCTTTCAAAGACCAGTTGATAACCAGACCAGGTGCAGGTGCCGATATTCTTCAAGCGCCAGGTCTTCTTGAAGGTGGTGTTGGGCGCGATCACGCTGCCGTCCGGGATGGTTACATCCTTCATGAATTGGGCCTGGTCACAGGCTGCGGTGGGAGGCACAGAGCGCGTGACCGTGGGGATGGCGAGGGTCGGGCTGGCGATTGCAACAGTGTTGGTGGGCTGCACAGGGGGCAGGGTAGGCGTTATGAATGGCGCCAGTTGGGTGGACTGCGCCTGCACGGTCAAGGCCGCGGCAGTGAACACCACATTTGGCTCCGGTGTCGGCGAGGCAGAGGGCAGATTACAAGCCGAAAGAATGAGTACAAAAATACTCACCATCGATAGAATACGAAAAGTTTTAAACATGCTTTCTCCTCAATTCGGAACAATATTTTACACGAATACAGACGGACATATACTGCCCTTTGTTCCTAACCCCGATGGCTGCGCTTCGATTCCGCTTCACGGCTCGCTTGAGCCTGATTCGGCTGGCCAAAATGATTTCTTTCCGGTTAAAACGTGAAGTCACGCTTCAAGCGTGACCTGCGAGCACGATCGGTTAAAGAAAAAGCCGTTTTGCTGAATCAGGCTTGGTCGAAGAACGAGGCGTTATTTCTCGTAGGGTTGTCCATCTGCCGCGGGCGGAATCGCGCGTCCCACCACACCGGTCAGGATGATCATCGTCACGATATAGGGAGCCATCAGCAAAAACTCGGAGGGGATCGGCACGCGCAGGATCTGCAGTTTTACCTGTAAGGAATCCGCAAAACCAAAGATCAGCGAGGACGCGAACGCGCCGATAGGTGTCCATTTGCCGAAGATCATCGCTGCCAGGCCGATAAAGCCTTTTCCGGCGGTCATGATCTCGTCGAAGCGACCGACCGAGCCAATGGTGAAGTAGGCCCCTCCCAGGCCTGCGATCATGCCGCCAATAATCACGTTGACGTAACGCACAAAATACACGTTGATGCCGAGCGTATCGGCAGCCTTGGGATGTTCACCCACCGCGCGCGTGCGCAAACCCCACGGTGTGTAAAACAACATGAGGTGCATGACCGCCACAACGATCATCATCAGGTATACGATGATGTTGTTTTCGAAAAGCATCGGACCAAGCACGGGTATCCTGTCCAAAATCGGTATCGAGATCGTCGGGAATACACCCGAATTATTCAGCACATCGGTGTTCTTTTCGAGGAAGCGCGAACTGAGAAATGATGTCAGGCCGGCGCCAAAGATATTAATGGCAACTCCACTGACGATTTGATCCACCTTGAAGCGGATGACCAGATACGCATGCGCTGCGGCGACCAATCCGCCCACCAGCAGGGCGGCGATCAGGCCAACGTAAAGACTGTTAGTGACACTGGCGGCAACCACAGCCGCCTGCGCCGCGATCAGCATGATGCCTTCGATACCGATGTTGATGACCGCCGAGCGTTCGCTGATGACGCCGCATAGCGCCGCGAGCGCAATGGGGGTGGCGCGCACCAGTGAGCTGCTGATCATGCCCGTCAGGTTGAAAGACTTGCCCTGGGCTGCCCAGGTCAGGAAAGCCACAACGAACGTCAGGGCGATTATGCCAACCAGCCAGCCCGTGGATCTGACACCGCGCGCCAGCTGGAACGCGCCCACAAAGACCGCCAGGGCTGCCATGAGATTGATGGTCAGCTGAGCGGGCACCACGAGATCAGGAGCTGGGAGCGCATTGGAGCCTGCGAGATTAATGCCAAAGGTGGTTTGCAGCCCAGGCTGCGTGTTAAGGCCAAATAGGAGGTAAAGGAATAGACCCACAACCAGCAGGACGATCCCATAACCAATGCGGGTACGCCGTGCCTGGACTGGATTGATGGCGGTGTTGATGGTTGCCATGTGATTGCTCCCTAACTGCCCCAGCCGCGCGTCAGCACAGTCTCTTCCACTTTGACGCTCTTCAACCGGTACAGCCGGCGGATGATCTCTGGCGCGGCGATGAAGATGATGACCAAACCCTGAATGATGGATATGATGTCAATGGGCACACCGGCCATGGATTGCATGTTCGTCGCACCGCTTCGCAGGAAGCCGAAGAGTATCGCAGCAAACACAACCCCAGCCGGATGGCTTTTGCCGAGCAGGGCGATTGCTATGGCATCGAAGCCATAGCCAGCCGAAAAGCCCTGCCCAACCCAATGATCCACGCCCAGTACCTGCGCGGAACCAGCGAGGCCTGCCAGCCCGCCTGCCATTGCCATCACCAGCACAAAGTTTCTGATGATGTTCATGCCAGCATACTTTGCGGCATCGGGGTTGGCACCTACGGAACGAATCTCAAACCCCAGCGTAGTTTTGAACAGGAACCAGTACACCACGTAGGCCGTAACGAGTGCAAGGATAAAGCCCCAATTTAAGCGTAATGGATCCGAGAAGAAACGCGGCAGTTCGGCCGTATGTTCGACATTGGGCGTCACCGGGCGAAAACCTGAGGCCTTCATAGGGCCGTTCAATAGCCAGTTGCTCAGACTGAAGGCGATCCAGTTCATCATGATGGTGTTGACCACTTCATGCGCGCCGAAGCGCGCCTTGAGGTAACCGGGGATCAGACCCCACAGCGCGCCCCCCGCCGCGCCCGCCAGAATGGCCAGAGGCAGATGGATGATGGCGGGCAGCCCCGTAATGCTATAGCCTACAAAGGCCGAGCAAAGCGCGCCGATGAAGAATTGTCCCTCCGCGCCGATGTTGAACAGCCCGCATCGAAAGCCCAACGCCACGGACAGCCCGGCAAAGATATAGGGCGTGGCTGTGACAAGACTCTCGGTCATTGGGTAGATAGCTCTGAGCAGCCCGGCAGTTTCACCCGTGGTAAATAATTGTTGAAAACCGTTGAAGAATCGCACCGGGTTGCCAAACGACCCGGTAAACAAAGCGCCGTAGGCAGTAAAGACATTCGAACCGCTGGCCACGATGGCAATGGCGCCGATGATCAAGCCGGTCAGCACGGCGAGCGCGGGGACGCGCAATGCTTCACGCAAGGAGCCGCCGCCGATTCCTTCAGGAGCCTTGGGTTTCGATTTGGTTGTGTCGGTCACAGCTCTCTCCTAGAATACTTTTTCAGTGGTCGTGCCCTCAGGAACGGGTTTTTCCTTGGGATGCACACCCGCCATCAGCAGGCCAAGATATTCCTTGTTGACCTTGGTCGCATCGAGGATATCCATGATTTGCCCCTTGTACATCACGGCGATGCGGTCAGATAATGCCAGGATTTCGTCCAATTCGGAAGAGACCAGTAAAACGCCCGTGCCTTCGTCGCGTTTCTTGATGATCTGGGAGTGGATATATTCGATCGAACCCACATCCAGCCCGCGGGTAGGTTGTGAAGCGATGAGTAGCTGGATGGGACGCGAGAACTCACGCGCCACGATCACCTTTTGCTGGTTACCGCCCGAAAGTCCACCGGCGTTCACATAAATGTTTGGCGTGCGTACATCATATTGCTTCACCAGAGCCTCAGCATTGCTGAAAATAGTCTTCTCCTGCAGAGAAACACCCTTCGCAAACGGCGGTTGATAATAGGTGCACAGCATCATGTTGTCATGGATGGGGAAGGAGAGGATCAGGCCGTGCCGCTGGCGGTCTTCGGGGATGTGTGCCATGCCGCGTTCCAAAAGATGGCGAGGGGAGGTATGGTGGATTGCCTCGCCCAGCAGTTGGATTTGCCCGTTATCGATCGGGAGCAAACCCGTCAACGCATACACAAGTTCCGTCTGCCCGTTGCCCTGCACGCCCGCCACGCCCAGCACTTCACCTTTCCGGACATCGAAGGTCACGCCGTTGACGGTCAGATTTTGGCGCTCGTCGCGCACAAACAAATCTTTCACTTCCAGTACAGGTTCTCCAGGCTTTGCGAGTTGTTTCATCACAACCAAATTCACATCGCGCCCCACCATCATGGTGGCCAGGATCTCAGGGCTGGCTTCCTTCGGGTCAATCGAGCCGACTACCCGTCCGAGCCGCAGAACCGTAATGTCATCCGCGACCTTCATCACCTCCTTGAGTTTGTGGGTGATGAAGATGATGGACTTGCCCCGCTCGATCAGAGACTGAATAATCTTGAACAGGCCTTCCACTTCCTGCGGGGTCAGTACGGCGGTCGGTTCATCAAGGATCAGGATCTCGGCGGAACGATACAGGACTTTGATGATCTCCACGCGTTGCTGGATGCCCACCGGCAGGTCTCCGATATAAGCATCCGGATCAACTTCCAGCCCATACTGATCCGAGATTTCGCGGATACGCGCCGCGACCTTGGTCTTATCAAGGATGATGCCGTTCTTGACCGGCTCCACACCCAGCATCACATTTTCTGTGACGGTCATTACGGGCACGAGCATGAAGTGCTGGTGCACCATGCCGATGCCGCGTGCGATGGCGTCATTGGGCCCGTGAATGTCCACTTCCTGGCCGTGCACGATGATCTTGCCCTCGTCGGGTTTATACAGGCCATAGAGAATATTCATCAATGTGGATTTGCCTGCGCCATTTTCCCCCAGCAAGGCCAGGATTTTGCCTTCCCGCAGCGTGATATCAATGTGGTCATTTGCGAGCACGCCAGGGAAACGCTTGGTGATGCCGCGCAGTTCCAGAACGTTGGTCATGCTGTAACCTCCGATCCCAATGCGTTGAAGTGACTCATCTGCTAATTTTCGCCGATTTTCGTGCAGGAAACAAGCGCAAATTAACAGAAGAAGAGGAGTTGGGAATGCGGGAGCGTCGCCGTGGCGACACTTGCTCCCGCACCTGCGGTCGCTCCAGAGTGAGACAAAAAGGGTCGGGGAAGCAAGTTCCCCGACCCACAGGCAAACAGGTGAATTACTCGACTTTTACTGCGCCGGAGATGATGTCGGCCTTGAGTTTTTCGAGGGCTGAATTGAGCTCAGCCGAGGCGCCAGCCACTGAGGCCAAGCCCACGCCATTGTCGCTGAGGGTACCGGTGTAAACACCACCCTTGAAAGTGCCATCCACAGCGGACTTGGTCGCATTGAACACTGCGACGTCCATGTTCTTCAATACACTGGTGAGGATCACATCGGTATATTCGCTGGCCGAAACGGTCCAGTCAGTGTCCACGCCAACGATCTTACAGGAACCGGTTTCCTTGCAGTACGCGGCGGAACCAAGACCCACTGGGCCGGCCACCGGCATGACGATGTCGGCGCCTTCCTGGACGAAGGATTCGGCGAAGGAACGGCCATCGTCGGTGGATTCGAAGTTGCCAGTGAAGGACCCATCATTGGCGGCGGTATCCCAACCCAGAACTTCAACTGCTGTACCCATGGACTGGTTGTAATGGTTCACGCCAGCCTGAAAGCCCTTCATGAAGATCGTCACAGTTGGGATGTTGATCCCACCAAAGGTGGCTACCTTGCCGGTCTGGGTGCTGGCTGCGGCAGCGTAACCCGCCAGAAAGGCGGCTTCGTCGGTCTTGAAGGTCAGGCCCAACACGTTGGGCAGTTCGGCAGTGGAACCACAATCCTTGCCTTCCACAGCGCCTTCCCAACAGTCGGGGTAGGCATAGTCCACAATGGCGAACTTCTGATCAGCATTGGCCTTCGCGGCGGTGGCGGTGTCCACACCGAGCAGGAAGCCAACGGTGACGATCAGGTCGGTGTCTTCATCGAGCAATTGCTGGATGTTCTTGGCGTAATCGGATTGTTGCTGGGATTCCAGGTATTTGCCTTCGACGCCCAATTCGGCGACCGCCTTTTCGATGCCCTTGTAGGCGGTGGCATTGAAGGACTTGTCATCGATACCGCCAAGGTCGGTCACCTGGGCAACCTTGAATGTGTCCCCACCGGCCCCGCCACAGGCGGAAAGTGCCAGTGCAGCGACCACGAGCAAGGCTATAACAGAGTACAGCTTTTTCATTTGTTCTTCTCCTCTAGTTTTGTGTGTTTGCAGGTATGCTTTTCGCAAAACCTTACGACTTTGCAAGTATAAATCGTAATATTTTATTGTGCAAGCCTCCGTAATTTCTTTACGGTTTTTCACGGGTGACATTCGTCTTAATGTCCCCGTTCGTCAATCCAAGCAGGATTTGATCCATTTCCACCACCAGGCTTTTTGGCACGAACGCCTCAAAAGGGGCATATCCGATGAGACTTCCCTCGGCATCCACCAGATTCCCTTCCTTGATCCTGCGCAGCAATCCCTCGACCGTGGAACTGGCGCGCCCCAAAATGGAGGTCACTACGCTGGAGCCTTCCTCTGCCAGGGCTGCGCGCTGATCGCGTTCAGCTCCAATCGCGCTGATCTTCACGTCCGCCGCGGCGCGCAGCGCCCCCGCAGCTGTTTCGCCGCCCGCGGCAAAGAGAACATCTGCGCCGTCGTCAATCAAGCCTTGCGCGTTCTCGAAGCCCCAGTCCGGGTCAATGAACAATTTGTCGCGGCTTCCGTCATCGCGATAGGCGACCAGTACCTCCACTGACTTGTCAACATGTCCGGCCCCGGCGCGGAAACCTTCGCAATACCGCCACATCGCGTCGATGCCGGAGGTCTCGCACACCGCGCCAATGATCCTGGTCTGTGTTAAATGCGCTGCCAACGCGCCGGCTATGAATCCCATTTG
>DASTOH010000319.1:0-69204 GCA_035720235.1 Anaerolineales bacterium
GGATCCGACCCTGCGGGCCAATCTCGGTGTGATGTATTACCGGAATTTCATGTATGAAGAAGCCGTGCAAGAACTCGGTCTGGCGATCTACGGCGGGACGACCAAGGATGGTGTGGAGGTCAAAGCCATCCCTCTTTCGAACAGCCCGCGCGTCTCAGAGTTTTATTTCACGTTTGGGCTGGCGCTGGCGCGTACCTATCAATGCGGGCAGGCCCTGCAGATCGCGCAAGACCTTCAATCCAGAGGGTCAGAGGACGAGATTACTCAGGATGCAACCAATCGTATTATTGAGATCTGCCAGGAGAATTTGAACAATCCCCCTGAGGCAACGCCTACCCTGATCCTAACTGAAGCGGCCACTCCCTCCGTGGAAACGGAGACAGCCACACCTGCACCAACACCAACGCCATGAACGTCTATCCGCGTCGTCCTCTTTTCCATCGCAAGCCGCAATCGAACATCTACCGCATGTTCCTGTGGGTGATGATGATCCTTGGCGGTGTGTGGATGATTCAGCAGATCAACCGGGGTGAGATCAAGCCGTTGTTCGAGCCGACACCCACACCCACCCGTTCGGTCGATTCGTATTTGCTGGAGGGGGATGCCAACTTCACGGCTGGGGATGTGGGTGGCGCGATCACGGCGTATCAGGAGGCTCTCCACCAGAACCCGAACGATGCTTTCACCTGGGCAAAGTTAGCGCGCATCCAGGCATATTCCTCCGAATTTTTGATCGTGAATAATGAGAAGAAAGATAGGTTGACCGAGGCCCTTGAGTCAGCGAACAGGGCGGTGGAACTGGCTCCTGAAAACAGTTTTGTGCGGGCGGTGCGCGCGTTTGTGCTGGATTGGAACGCCAATTCCACGCTTTATGCTGATGACCCGCAACAGGTGCAGAAATTCCTGATCGAAGCCGAGCAGGAAGCCCTGACCGCCCTGCAGCTGGATAACACCAATACGCTGGCCCTGGCGTATTATGCTGAAATCTCGCTGGATCAACAGAAGTGGGACCAGGCCCAGCAGTACATCGATCAGGCGCTGGCGCGCGAGGACGCCGATCAGTGGATGGATGTGCACCGCATCAGTGCCTATCTGCTGGAGTCGCTGGGCGATTACAACCTGGCCATCACGGAATATGACAAGGCGATCGCCATCGAGCCAAACTTTACCTTTCTGCACCGCCGAGCCGGAGCAAATTACCGCACCCTGGCGTTTGCCATTGCCAACCGTCAAGGTGTCGAAGCGGCGAGGGAAACCTATGAAAGGTCGCTGGAATATTTCGAGAGAGCGGCACGCATCAATGAGCAGCTCCAAGTGAAGGATCCGGGTCCGTATCTTTCGATTGCGCGCACCTACTCCCAGTTGGGTGAATTCTTTATCGCAGCCCGAAATGCACAGAAGGCCCTGGAATTCCAGCCGACCAATGCCGATATTTATGGGCAACTTGGCGTGATCTACTTCCGCTCGCGCAATTATGAGGGTTCGATTTTTTCCTTTGAATGCGCGATCCGCGGCTGCTCGGGCGACAAATCCTGTCAGGGACGCGGGCTGGAAAAGTGCAACCCCACACTTGGCCCTGAATTCGAGGAGCATACGATCCAGGGCTTGCCCATCGCTCCAAACACCATTGTGTACTACTATACGTATGGCTCGGTGCTGGCAGCGTTGAGCCGTCCGCGGGATAATAAGTGTGTGGATGCGATGCAGGTTTTCAACGAAGTAAGAGCCGAGCTGAATGCCAATCCAGAGGCCTATGCGGATGGGCGGGAAACGATCATCAACATCATTGAGGCGGGGGAAACCATTTGTGCTTCACTGGAAGAAGATGGGCTGCCGGGTTCCTCGGTCGAGGGCGAAGCAGTCACATCCACGCCTGAAGAGGGAATGCTGGAGACACCAACGGCGACCCCATAGCTCAGCGGGAAAAGCCTAAACACGAAGGACACTACGTACATAAAGGGGTTAAGGTCCTCTCTTGAGAGGCATTTAGCCTTCATGACCTTCGTGTCCCTTGTGGTTGAAAACAAAATGGGTTCTCTGGGATTCGGTGGGGTAAGCCACAGAGATCACAGGGAAAATGAGTTTTCTGAGCTTTTCTCAAAGGTCTCTGTGCGCTCTGTGGCAAAGCGACCCCGCTTAATCCTGAAGAGCCATAAAACGCAAAACCCGCAAAATTTTTATCAGAACTGCATAAGAATTTTTATAGCGCCCCTTGACTTGCCTCTCCGAAATAGGTAAGATTGTGATTAGCACTCTCTAAGGTAGAGTGCTAATTTCGTGATTATGCAGAATCTGCAAGAAAACCAAACCAATCAGGAGGCATAAAGATGGCAAGCAAATTGAAGTTAAAGCCCCTTGGCGGACGTGTGATCGTGGAACCGATCGAGCAGGAGGAAATAACTGCCGGCGGTATCATCCTTCCCGAAACCGCCAAAGAGAAACCGCAGGAAGGCAAGATCCTGGCGGCGGGCCCCGGTGACCGCGATGACGAAGGTAAGCGCATCGCCATGGAGGTGAAGGTGGGTGACAAGGTGCTGTACGCGAAATATTCCGGCACCGAAGTGAAAGTGGATGGCAAGAAACTGCTGATCCTGCGCGAGAGTGACATTCTCGCCATTGTAGAAGGCTAATTCGGAGGAATGAAAAATGGCTGCTAAACAACTTGTCTTTTCAGAAGACGCCCGCCGCAAGCTTAGGACCGGCATGAATGTCGTTGCCAATGCGGTTGGCGCAACCCTTGGCCCCAAGGGTCGCAACGTGGCTGTGGATCGTAAGTTTGGTTCACCCACGATCACACATGATGGTGTCTCGGTCGCGAAGGAAATTGAGCTCGAAGACCCCTTTGAGAATATGGGTGCTCAACTCCTCAAAGAAGCCGCAACCAAAACCAACGACATTGCCGGTGATGGTACAACCACCTCGACTGTGCTGGCCCACGCCATCGTGAACGAGGGACTCAAGGCGCTCGAGGCTGGCTTTAACCCAATGCTTATCAAGCATGGCATTGAGATGGCGACTGCCTCCGTTGTAGAGGAACTTCGCAAGATGTCGGCGAAGATCGATACGAAGGAAGATATTGGTCATGTTGCCACCAATTCGGCCGCCGATGCTGAAATTGGCAACTTGATCGCAGATGTGATGGACAAAGTCGGCAAAGATGGCGTCATCACCGTCGAAGAATCCAAGTCCATGCAGTTCGAGCAGGAATTTGTCGAAGGTATGCAGTTCGACCGTGGCTATCTCTCCGCGTACTTCATCACCAACACAGAGAACATGGAAGCTGTGATCTCCGATGCATATGTCCTTATCAACGAGAAGAAGATCTCCGCCGCACAGGATATCGTTCCCCTGCTTGAGAAACTCGTTCAGATCGGCAAGCGCGAACTCGTCATCATCGCCGAAGATATTGACGGTGAAGCGCTCGCCACGCTCGTGTTGAACAAACTGCGCGGCATGCTGAACGTGCTGGCCGTCAAGGCCCCTGGCTTCGGTGACCGCCGTAAGGCCATGCTGCAGGATATTGCTGTCCTCACGGGTGGAACCGTGATCTCCGAAGAGACCGGCCGCAAACTCGAAACTGCCACGCTTCAAGACCTGGGCCGCGCGGAGAAGGTTGTCTCTGACAAAGAGAACACCACCATCGTTGGCGGCAAAGGCAAGAAGACTGATATCGAAGGCCGCATCAGGGAGATCCGCGCCGAGATCGAAAAGAGCACCAGCGATTACGACAAAGAGAAATTGAACGAGCGTCTCGCCAAGTTGAGCGGCGGTGTTGCCATCGTCCGTGTGGGCGCCGCAACCGAGACCGAAATGAAGGAAAAGAAGCACCGCGTGGAAGATGCTCTTTCCGCCGCGCGCGCCGCAGTGGAAGAAGGCATTGTACCTGGCGGTGAAATCTCCCTCCTCAACGCCTCCAGCAAGTTAGATAAGATGTTGAAGGGTGAGGAAGAGAATGAAGAAATTCGCGTCGGCATCAACATCGTCAAGAAGGCGTTGGAAGCCCCGATCCGCAAGCTCGCGGCGAATGCCGGCCAGGATGGCTCCGTGATCATCGATACCGTCCGCCGCACTGCCGCCGAGAAGAAGAACAAGAACATCGGCTACAACGTGTTGACGAACGAGTACACCGACATGATCAAAGCGGGCGTGATCGACCCGGTCAAGGTGGTGCGCGGCGCGCTCGAAAATGCTGCCTCCATCGCCGCAATGATCCTCACTACCGACGTGCTCATCACCGATATGCCCGAGAAGGAAAAGGCTCCGGCCATGCCTCCTGGCGGCATGGGTGGAATGGATTATTAGACCTGCCCCTGTAATAGGGACACAGAGCCGCTGTGTCCCTACATTTTTATTTTATAATCGGGGACGATGATTTCTCAACGTGCCAAAGAATATTGGATCATTTGGATTCTTCTCCTCGCACTCGGACTCTCCGCGTGCGCTTCGTTTTCTTCCCCCACGCCTGTTTCAACCCCAACAGCCTCGTCTACGCCCGAACCTCCCACGGCCACCCCTGAACCAATGGCTCTTACCGTAAACGGTGAAGGTATTACCGTGGTGGAGTTCAACGCCGAGGTCGGGCGTTACACCTCCGCCCAGACTACGCTGGGTAAAACGGTCGATTCCGCGGCTGCCACCAGCACCGTGATCGATGATTTGGTGGCGCAGCTGCTGCTGTCCCAGGCCGCCCATGCCAATGGGTTCACGTTGGATGATACCGCCCTGCAAGGGCGGGTTGACTCACTCGCGGCGCAGATCGGCGGGGCGGAGGCCCTCACCGGCTGGGAATCAGAGCACGGGTACAGCGACCAGGCCTTTCGGTCGGCGTTGAAGCGTGCTGCGGAGGCCGCCTGGATGCGTGACAAAATCGTTTCGACTGTCCCCAGTACTGCCGAGCAGGTACACGTCCAACAAATTCTGCTCTATAATCAAGAAACGGCTGTGGGCTTTCTTACGCAGTTGAATAACGGAGCCGATTTCAATGAACTGGCATTCGAGGCAGACCCGTTTACCCGCGGTGACCTGGGCTGGGTGCCGCGTGGCTATCTGCTGAATATGCAGATCGAGGAAGCTGCGTTCAACCTGACCGTGGGTCAGTATAGTGACGTCATCACAACGGAGGTCGGCTTTCACATCGTTAGAATTTTGGAACATGACTCAAACCGACCACTTTCGCCGGACGCACTCTTATCTTTACAGGAACTGGCATTAAGAAAATGGATGGAAGAACAACGGGCACAGGCCAACGTGGTGCTTGCGCCGCCGTAAATTCAAAGGCTACGTTTGCATGCGCATGCATGCGGTACTTCGTAGTATGGAGCAGAATCAATGAGTGACGATTTCAACTTTGACGGAAAACCATCGCGATCACAGGGCTTTACAGCACCCACCAACACGTGGGACATGCTCTCGATCCTGGTCTTGATACTGACTGCCTGCATGGTGCTTTACTTCGGGTTCATCTTTTTGAATCCCAATTCGAACCTCAACTTCCTGCCGCCGGGTGGCCCGGGATCTCAATTCCCTTCCGCCACGCCCACCTTCATTCAATTGGAACCCACCTGGACGGCCAGCCCCACGCTGTTTTTGACTCCGACCAATACATTGCGGCCAACCTTCACACCCCTGCCTACCAATACGCCATTTTCCCTGGTACCGCCCACCAGAACACCGAAACCAACCAGCACACCCAAGGCCCCGTTTACAGCCACTGTAAGCAATGTGGAAAGTACGATCATCCATCCTGAGTTGGCCTGTAGCTGGGCCGGCATCGGCGGGACCGTGGTGGACAAGAATGGCAGCCAGGTCATTGGCACCGTGGTTGTCTTGCGCGGTTCCCTGGATGGCAAACAGATCGAGCAGCAGACCGTGAGCGGCATCAACAAGGAATATGGGCAATCGGGCTTTGAGTTTGTGCTGGGGAATGCGCCGATTGAAACGAAGAAAACGCTCTACGTGCAACTGGTGGATCAGAGCAATCTCCCGCTTTCAGACCCGATCTACGTTACGACTTCCACAGATTGCGCCAAGAACCTGGTACTGGTGCGGTTCAAGAAGACCAGATAAATACTCGTAGATATAGAACTGACAGTCACTTTTTGTTTGAACCTGATTGCTCCCTGCGCCGTCCCCAGCGCAGGCCTTACATGTGACACGCCGCCGAGGACGGCGGCTTGAGCATAAGATAAATAATTGATGTCACCGTCCTGAAGATTTGGACGAAAGGTGACTGTCATTTGCTTCGCGGAAGTGACAGCCACTTTTTATTCACACTGCAACATTCCAATGCTCGTATTTCTTGCTTTTCCCTCTTAATATATCTTCATACAGGGTTCGCAATTTCGTTGTGACGGGTCCCATCACGCCCGCCCCCACGGGACGGTGATCGATCTTTGTCACGGCGATGATCTGCGCGGCGGTGCCGGTCATAAACATCTCCTCGGCGATAAAGACCTCGGTGCGGTCAATGGAGCGTTCCACCACTTCCAACCCCAGTTCCTTGCGCGCCAGTTCCATGACCGACCGGCGCGTGATGCCTTCCAGGATGTTATCCGTCACCGGCGGCGTGACCAATATCCCATCGCGCAGCATGAAAATATTCATGGCTGAGCCTTCCGAGACGTGACCATTCTGGTCGAGCACCAGGGCCTCATCGAAACCGGAACGGTTCGCGTCGGTCTTGATGAGCGCAGAATTGGCGTACGCGCCAGACACCTTGCCGCGGGCCGGGATGACGTTATCGTCAATCCGCCGCCAGGAGGAGAAGGTGGCATGGGCATTGGTATCGTTCTTCACGTACGGCTCATAGGCCATCACGAACATGCAGAACTCGTCCTTTAGATCGTGCAATTTCACGCCGATGCCCAGGTCAGCCTTGTAAAAGGTGGGGCGCATGTAGATATCCTGCGCCCAGTGATCTGTCCGCAAAAGGTCGAGCGTGAGCTGGATCAAACTCTCTTCATCATAACTGGTCTGCATCGCCATCATGCGCGCCGAATGCAGAAGCCTCCGAAAATGGTCATAAGGACGAAAAACGAAGAGACATTTCTTCTCTTCGTTCCAGTATGCTCGCATTCCGCCAAATACGGCTGTGCCATATAAGAAACCGTGCGTGGCTATGTTGATTTTCGCGTCCGCCAGCGGGACGATTTTGCCCTCAAAGAACGCGTGCTTCGAGAGATCCACCAGGACACCTCCAATGAGTTCTATACCCTTCACGGTCACCAATTATGCCATTAAGCTCGTTTTGTGACCGGGGCATTCTATGATCGGGGACCGGCTCTTACGGATGAATTATACCTGATTCACTCCGCTTCAAACTTAGCCGGAGATGAATGTCATTCCTTTGCAAACAAGTTTATCTGCTAATCGAGCAATAAAAGTGTATAGATATTACGGCTGTCATGGCCCTCCACCTTTTGTCTCTTTCGCAAACTCAACCGCCTGCTCTGTTGTCATTGTGCGACCTTCGCTAGAAAGCGTGTCAAATGCAGCCTCACCCAGTTGATCGCGCGCAAATTGAATATGTCGATCAAACTCGGCACGATCAAATGGCTCCATTTGAAAATCCGAAATGCTTTCGATCATTACCTGTGCTGCCCCAAATAGTTTTGCGCACCGCTTGGGTTGCTTGGTCCCTCCAGCAACAGCAGCCACGCCAGCAAAGAATCTACAAAGACATATTTTTTCTTCAGTACCTTGAGCAAAATCGAAGTATTCCCGAAAACGTACGGATGCAGACGAATAATCGTTTTGGTGCAGGGAAAGCATGCTCAACAAATATAAATTGATCCTTACAGATGCGTTACGACCAAGATCACGACTTGCGCTCATACTCTTTTCGAAAAGTTGTTCTGCCTGAACATAATGGCCCTCTCGGCGATATAAATCTCCCAGGTTGATCCAGGCCTCTGTTAGGCCATGTCTAAATTGAAGTTTTTCACTGATTTTTATCTCCTGCTCAATCAATGGACGTGCTTTTTCATACAAACCTCGATCTGCAAATAAACTTCCCATATTTCCTGATGCTAAACTGATAACAAGCAAATCCCCGGAATCCTGGGCCAGCTCCAAACTTTGCTCGTAAAAATTTAAAGCGGAAGCAAAATCGCCACGTACCGATTCAATTGTGCCCATAAACATCAAACTTCCAGCGTGCATACGTTGATTGTTACATCTTTGAGATAGCTCAAGACTTCTTTTATAAAAAGACTCCGCTTCATCAAGATCCCCGCTATTATTGAATTCTGCATCCATTCCCAGAAAACACAAAACATCAGCCAGGCCCCGTTCACCCTCAGGTCCCAATTTCAACCAAATGGTCAGACTTTCTTCCAGAAGGGGACGGGCCTCCGGTTTACGATCGAAATCTGAGATGAAATGTCCTATATGATTGAGAGCTTGGGCATATGCCTTAGGATAGCTAGCCAAATCACCAAGTAAGCAAATCTTTTCAAACCAACGGCGCATCTCGTTGTAATACCCGCGCATATCCCATGCCCAGCCAAGTGCACCCAATATTTTTAAAGCAGGCTCGGTAGATTTACTGAACAGACACCAATCCAGTGCCGCGCGGAAGTTATCAAGTTCTCCATCCAAGAGATCCAACACTTCGGCCTGATGGGGACCTGTGATTTCGCTATGGCCTTTTTCGGCAAGATCGACGAAATAAGCTAGATGCTGGTTCTGCGATATCCCATCCTGCTTTGATTCAAACAACTTTTCGCGCGCGTATTGACGTGTTGTTTCGAGGAAGTGATAACGGGCTTCGCCGGTTGATGAATCCATAATCACCAGCGATTTATCGATGAGATTCGACAATACATCCAGAACATCAAACTCGCCTCGCTTTCTAACACAAACTTGCTCTGCTGCCTCCAGAGTCCAACCACCCATAAAAACAGAGAGTCTGGCAAGTAACTTTTTCTCATTGGCATCAAGCAGGTTGTAGCTCCAATCAATAGCAGCCTGCAGCGTCTGATGACGTTCAAGCGCCGTGCGATTACCTCTCGTCAATAAGCGAAAACGATCGTCGAGGCGCTTGGCAATTTGCTTCACGCCCAGGGCATTCACACGGGCTGCGGCTAACTCGATTGCCAGGGGAATACCATCTAGCCGACTGCAGATTTGCGCAATAGCCGGCACGCTGGCCTGATCCACTTTGAAATGGGGCTGAACCAATAAAGCACGCTCAATGAACAAACGGATCGACTCATATTGAGTTAATTGCTCGAAGGTTATCTGAGATTTCAGATCGGGAAATGACAGAGAAGGTACGAGCCAAGAAAGCTCTCCACTGACGCCCAAGGCTTCTCGACTAGTGGCGAGGATCTTGATCTCAGAAGCAGACATCAACAACCTATGGGCCACTCTGGCACTGGATTCAATTAAGTGTTCACAGTTATCGAGAATAAGAAGCAGCTTTTTGTTACTGAGCTGTTCTTCCAGAATCTGGAGAGGCGTCTTGCCCGCCTGTTCGCCGAAGCGAAGAGTGGACAGAATAGTTTGTGGAATCAAATCTGAGTTGGTAAGTGATGTCAACTCGATAAACCACACACCGTCAGGATAATGATTTATCAGCTTTGCCGCAACTTGTAGTGATAGACGCGTCTTGCCGACCCCACCGGACCCTGTAAGCGTGACAAGGCGATTCCTGTCCATCAAGCTTAGGATTTCAGTTTGTTGTTGTTCCCGTCCGATAAAAGTGGCGAGTTGTTGTGGCAGATTGTTTTGTGGAGCTATTTTTTCTCCTTTTGTCTCTACCCGAAATTGCTTTATATCGCCTTTGCGAATTTGCTTGTACAGGGCACGTGTCTCTGGTTGGGGATCAAGGCCCAATTCCTTGCGCAGGGTTTGCTCGAATGTCTGATACTGCTTCAAGGCTGCATTGTGCTGCCCGACCTGGCTGTAAACTTGCATCAACTGGCGATGTGCAGATTCGTTCAATGGGTCAAGTGTCACCAAACGTCGAGCATATTGCAGGGCAGACTCGGCATCCTCCAGTAGGCAATAGTCTTCTGTGAGCAATGTTAATACTTGAGTAAGTTTGTGATGCAGTTCATCGGCCTTGGTCATCGACCATGCATCGAATGTGGGCGAATTTTTTAGATTGAAGCCAGTCAGAAAATGGTGACGGTATAGTTTGACCGATTCATTTAACAAGGGGACGCGAAGTGAAACATCACCCTGTGACTGGCTTTCAGACAGCAAAGATTCAAATCGATGAACATCCACCCAAACATTCGCATCGGCACGCAAGCCGATCGTCTCGCGGTTGGCTATCAGCCAGCCTGGACCAAAAGCCTTTTGGATTTCCCACAACGCATGGCGCAGGTTTGTAAAGGCTTTGACCTGGTCGTAGTCCGGCCAGAGCAACGCGCTCAGGGACTCGCGTGTGTACTTTTGCCTTGCTTGTCCGCTGTCATTAACGGCCAGGTAAGCCAGAAGTGCCACAATGGATCGGCGATTTACGCTAATGGGAAGATTATCTAGAGCAAATTGGGGAGAACCAAGAAGGTGAAAGGCAAGCGCCATGGATGCCTCTCCTATCGCATCAGCCTATGGTTGACATTATACACATTAAATTCGCATATTTAATATCAAATTAGGCGATTTGACACGTTCTGCGACACGCTGGCGACACGCAGCATACATATACTGAGCGCGATAGGATATGACGCGCTAACCTAAAGTCATATCAAACCAACCATCTCAACCAAGGAGTCAAAAATGATCCGCGTAACCGTTTTATATCCCAAGACCAATGATAGTCACTTCGACATGGACTACTACCTGTCCAAGCACGTTCCAATGACCACGGCCAGGCTTCAAAGTTTGGGTATCCCGGTAGAAGCAGAAGTGGATGAAGGCCTGGGCAGCATCACACCCGGCGCGCCCGCTCCTTATGCCGCGATTGGGTATCTACTCTTCGAAAAAATGGAAGATCTCCAAAATGGATTGGCTACCCATGGCGCCGAGATCATGGCCGATATTCCCAATTTCACCAACGTCCAGCCGCAGATCCAGATTGGAAGTATTGTTTTTGGTGCATAAGAGACATACAGACAGTAGAGACATCCACCTGCCCGCTATTGGTCAATGCATAACTATTCAGGATAACGGTAAATACCTTACGGCCAACTGGCCCAAAAAGCCCGTATTTTGGCTGAAATATTGTTAGCCAACTGCAGTTAACCTTAATAAGATAATCTACCAGGCGGAAACGCACACCGTTGGGCTAATTATTGATTGAATTTATTGAGAGGAGGCAACATGATGTGAAATATTTGATTTAATTGGAATAACCACTATCTATCTTATCTGGAGGAAAAATGAAAGCTCAAAGACAATCTAAATCCCGTTTTGTGGTCGCCCTGGTCGTTGTGCTGTTGGTAACTGGACTGGCGTTTGCTGCCCATAATCGGCCATCGGTTCTCGCTTCTGGTCCCGGCAAGGACTCACTCGCGGAAGCCTCCCAGGGTCTCGCGGATGCTTATGCGGCGAAAGATCCGACAAGAATCAGCAGCTACTTTGCCAGCGAGGTAATTGCCATGTATCCACTCGATTCTGTGCCCACGGTCGGATATGATGCCAACTATCAACGCTGGGTTCAAGCTTTCCAGATCATGGAAGCCCACCCAATCACGTCTGATACCGTTGTAAGCGCTAATTCGAAGGATGTGGGATATTCCTTCGGAAGGTTCTGTGGCATTGGTATTCAAGGCGTTGGAGATCTGTGCGGTCGCTATGTCGCCACCTGGAAGTGGACCGAATCAGGCTGGAAAATAACCGTCCTTTCCGCTCATGTTCACCAAGACGTACTTCCATCGGATGTGACAGGGCAGTAAGTGAGCAATTCAGATTAGCTAATCTGTCTGCCTTTAGTTGCCCCGTTCCCCGGTGCAGTGGTCTGGAAGGGGACCTGCACCAGCCTACACTCTCATCTTTTCCTATGCAGGAGCGGATGAGAGTATTCATGTTCAGCTCTTGACAGCATTTGATTTGGGGGTAAAATCTAATTCGATGATTATCGAATTAGATATAAAATGTCATTGCGAGCCGCGCAGCGGCGTGGCAATCTCATCATGAGCCGGGGATTGCTGCTCGTAGACTCGCAATGACATGAAATGAGTGAACATGGAACCCCAACCTGAAGTACTGGATTTTGTCAAAGCGATGGCGTCGGCCGAGCGGCTGCGCGTGATCGGCGCGTTGGTACGTGGACGCGCCACGCAGGCGGAGATCGCCGAGCAGTTGCACGTCCCGGTGCGCGATGTGTTCAACCATCTTGCCTATTTGGTGCATGTGGGAGTCGTCCGTGAAGAAGATGGAAATTATGAACTGGATGAAAAGGCCATCGAATCCCTGGCGCGCGGACAGTTCGAAGGCAAGCGACGGGTTTATGAAGCCAAAGAGGAAAAGCAGGAGGATGTCCGCAAGGTGTTGAAAGCCTACCTCAATGCGGATGGTACGATCAAGCAGATCCCGCAGGAGGGCAAGAAACTGCTCATCATTTTGAATTACATGTTGGATGCATTTGCCTTCGACGTGACGTATACCGAAAAGGAAGTGAATACCATCATCCGCCGTTTCCACGTGGATACGGCTTCCCTGCGCCGCGCGTACATAGATTATGGTTTTCTGGCGCGTGAGAGCGATGGGTCGAAGTATTGGAGAGTCCGCTAGTAAACCGGTGGTCGAGTAGGGGCGGTGTTCTTTCCGCCACATATCGAGACCACATATATTCAAGCGTTATTCTTTAACAAAATTGCTTTGGTTAGTGGTGGTCTCGATACGCTTTCGGCTGCCGCCTCAGGCTACTCGACCACCGGGTGTTAATGAACATGACAAACTCAAGTGAAGAACTCGTCACCTTTTTCAAGGCGCTGGCCGATTCGAACCGGCTGAAGATCGTCGGTCTGCTGGCAGAGAAGTCTTATAGCGTGGAGGAGCTTGCGGCTTTGCTGAAGCTCAAGCCCTCCACGGTCTCGCATCATCTCTCCAAACTGGCCGAAGCGGAACTGGTCAGCTCACACGCCGAAAGCTACTACAGCATGTATCAGTTGGATAAGAAAATGCTGGAGGAGAAGTCGCGCAGCATGTTCTCACAGGCCGAGCTTTCCACGGTCACAGCTGAAGTGGATGCGGATGCGTACGACAACAAAGTCATCAAGGATTATTCCCGCCGCGATGGCAGCTTGAAGACACTCCCGTCCCAGCGCAAGAAGCTGGAAGCGATCCTGCGGCATGTAGTGAAGTCTTTTGAAATAGGGAAGCGTTACAGCGAGAAGCGTGTGAACGAGATACTGTCACAGTATTACGAGGATACAGCCACTTTGCGACGTGAGTTGATCGGGTATGGTTTAATGAAACGCGAAGGCGGTGGGGGAGAGTATTGGAGGGTGTGACTCCGCGCTGAGCGGAGTGAAACGTAGTCGAAGCGCGGGAAGCTATTTCCTCCCAATCTGTTCCCGGTTCACAAGCCCCTTTTGCCAGGCGTAGACCGCCACCTGGGTGCGGTCTGCGAGATGCAGCTTGCTGAGGATGTTGCTGACGTGTCCCTTCACGGTGTACTCGCTGATCACCAGTTTCTCTGCGATCTGGCTGTTGGTCATGCCGTTGGCGATCAGGCGCAGCACATCCAGTTCGCGTTCGGTCAACTCGGTAAATAAGGGCTGTTCTTCGCTGTTATCGCTGCGAATGTTCTGTAGGACGCGGGCCGCCACCAGGGGATGCAGCGTCACCTCTTTTTGCGCGGCTCGGCGCAACGCGTCCACGAGTTTCTCCATCTTCATGTCTTTCAAAATGTAGGAGATGGCTCCGGCCTTCAATGCCGGGAAGATGTGTACGTCTTCATGATACGACGTGAGCACCACCACCTGCGTGCGCGGGCTGATCTGCTTGATGCGGCGCGTGGTCTCCACGCCATCCATGCCCGGCATGATCAGGTCCAGCAGGACGATATCGGGGATGTGTTCCGATACCAGTTTGATTGCATCCTCGCCCGAGGCCGCCTCCGCAATCACCTGAAAATCCTTCACTGTTTCAATATACGATCGAATACCCTTCCGTACCACTTCATGATCATCCACGATCAAAACGCTGATCCGATTCCCATGCTGACTGGCCATAGCTGCCTTCGTCTCCTTCCTAGTTTTTGGTGGGCACCTGCACTATGATCCGTGTGCCCTGCCCGGGCGCGCTCTGAATCTGCGCTGTGCCACGGATGCTGCTTACCCTTTCACGGATCGAGCGCAGGCCCATGCCCTGCGGTCTTGTATTCATGTCGAACCCCTGCCCATTATCCGAAAGGAAGAGCTGCAGAGACTCACCATTATATACCAGGGATAGATCCACGCGGCGCGCCTGGCTGTGACGGGCCACATTGGCCAGCCCCTCCTGCGTTACACGATAAATGGCCTGTTCTATTTCAAGCGGCAAACGGCGTTCATCGCGTATCGTGAAATTCACCTGGGCATCGTTGCGGTTTTCCCATTCGAAAATATATTCACGCAGGGTGGTCGCCAGGCCCTTTTCCTGCAGGGCAATCGGGTAGATTTCCTGTACCAGGAAGGTTAACTCCTGAATGACATCTGAAACCAGGTTCTCGGCTTCATTCAAGTGTGTGGCAACCAGATGCCCATTGCCATTCAAGATGCCGCGGGCCGTGCCAAGCTGTGCCAGGGCCGCGAAGGCCTTTTGTTTGGCGCTGTCGTGCAGGTCACGGGCGAGGCGGTTGCGTTCCTCCATCACGGCCAAGTCTTTGGTCTGCTCGAACAATTCCATGTTGGCGATCGAAATGGCTGCGCGGTTCACCAGGGCGGTAAACACCCGCACGGTGTCATCATCTATGAATTCCGGGCCGGTGAATGCCACGTTGAACACCGCGATCACCTTATGATCTATCACAATGGGCAGGTGCATAAAGGAGCGGATGCCCTCCGCCAGGATGGCCGCGCGTACATCCGGCCGCATGACCTCCAGATCCAGTTGCGGGGCGATGATCGGTTTGCCGGTTGCCAGCACCTGGCCCACGTTGCCTTCACCTTTTGCAAATTCCATCACCTTGAGCGTTTCAGGTGAGTAACCATGGCTGACGCGTGGCCGCACCTTCGTCTGCTTTTCGTCCCACGCAAACACCACACTGCGGTCGGCGTGCAGCATATCCACGGCCACGTCCACCAGGGTTTGAAAGACCTGGTTCAAACTCACGTTGCGCAGGATCCGTTCGTCGGCCTTGTACAAAGCTTCCATCTCGCGGTTGCGATTTTCGAGCGCGAAGGTCCGATCCTGCACCAGGCCTTGCAGGGCGCGGTTGCGGTCGTGGATGGACTTGGTGCGCAAGCCAACGCCGCTCACCGTCAACACTACGGCTAGAGCTGCAACAGAGACACGGAACCAGTTGGTCTGCCAGAAGGGCGGAATGACCGTGACCGCGATGCGGGTGGGTGTTGCATTCCACACCCCATCACTGTTGGCGCCTTTTATCAGCAGGGTATATTCGCCGCCCGGAAGGTTGGTATACCTCCCATTGCGTTTTGTGCCGATGAAGTGCCAGTTCGTATCGAAATCTTCCAGAAAATAAGCATACTGGTTTTTGCCCGGTTCATTGAAACTGAGCGCGGCAAAATCGAACTCCAATGAGTTTTGAGGCCACTGCAGAGTCACGGACTCTATCATTTCCACCGAGGTTTCCGTCGAAACAGGTTGATCCCCTTGTGTGAGTGAGGTCAACACCACCTGTGGCGTATAGGGATTATCCACGATCTTCTCCGGCTGGAAAACGGTCAGCCCGTTGATGCCGCCGAAATACAGTTCACCCTGTTTGCCTTTTGCAAAAGCATTTGAGTTGAATTCATTGCTCTGCAGGCCATCGCCCGCATCGAAATTTCGAAAGACCCGGGTTTGGGGATTGAAGCGCGCAATGCCAAAATTCGTGCTCATCCAGAGATTGCCCTGCCCATCTTCCAGGATGCCATAGATCACACCATTGGGCAGGCCGTCCTTCTCGATGAGGTAGCTGAACGATTCGGTTTCCGGATGGTAGAGGTTCAGCCCGCCGCCAATTGTGGCGATCCACAGGTGCCCCTGGCTGTCCTGATAAATGGAGGACACGGAATCGTTATTGAGGCTGGTCTTGTCTTGTGGATCATAGCGATAGCGCGTGAAAGCGCCAGTCTGGTGGTCCAGGCGGTTGAGGCCGCTTTCGAAGGTGCCCACCCACAGGTTGCCCTCTTGATCTTCAGAAATACTGATCACAATATTGCCGCTCAGTGAAGCAGGGTTATCGGGCTGGTAGGCGTAATGAATGAATTTTCCGCTTTCGCGGTCCAACAGATCGAGGCCGGCGTAGGTTCCGACCCAAACGTTATTCCGGCTATCCACAAAGACACTATAAACATAGTTGGAACTCAGGCTGCGCGAGTCGACCAGGTCCCGGCGGTAGTGGGTGAAGGTCGAGGTGGTACGATCGAACGCATCCAAGCCGTTGAACGTTCCGATCCAGAGTACACCGTCCTGGTCCTCATATATGGAAGTCACCTGATTGAAACCCAGGCTGTTCGGATCTTTACGATCGTGCTGATAGCTTACGACGCGGTTGCTGGACCAATTAAAGCGGTTCAAGCCATTGCCGGTGCCAACCCAGGCATATCCATCCGAATCGACATGCAGCGCCAGGATCGAATTATCGTTGATGGAATTCTTATCCTGCGGGTCATGGCGGTAGTAGGTAAACATGTCGCGCTGGCGGTCATAGATATTGACTCCGCCGCCATGCGTGCCGATCCAGAGGATGCCGCTGTAGTCCTCATACAGGGAAGCGATGCTATTTTCACTCAAGCTTTTCGAAAAGGTGGGATCGTTCAGATAATGAACAAACCCCTGACCCGGTCGATAGCGGTTCAGGCCATTGGCCGTGCCAACCCACAGGTTTCCCGTACTGTCAAACCTCAAGGCGTTGATGGTATTGTTCGAGAGACTCTTATAAGCATCGTCTTTTTCAGGCAGTTCGCCAGGCACCACCTCGTCTGATAACTGGGTTTCCTCATTGGCTTCCTCCCGTTGGAAGCGCGTAAACCGGCCTGTGTTGGGGTCGAAACGATTCAATCCGCTGCGAGTACCCACCCAGAGGATGTACGTTCGCCTGTCCTCTACAATCGCATTGATGAAATCGCTGCTGATGGTGGTGGTGTTTTCCGGGTTGCTCTGAAAGACATCCACCTGCTCACTGTGAGGATCAAACCGTACCAGGCCATCTCCACTCGTGCCCACCCAGAACCGACCGCGCCGATCTTCGTGCATGACCGTAATTCTTACATCACCGGTTTTTCCGGGTTGAGGCAGCGAGGTGAGATAATGTTTGAAGGTGTTTTCAGTTTTATCCAGCCGATCCAGTCCGCGCTGGGTGCCAATCCATAAGTTGCCCCCGCTATCCAGGAACAACATATTGATGTGATCGTCACTGATGCTGGCGGAGTTCGCAGCATCATGGGTGAATTGGGTGAACTTTTCGAGGCGGGGGTCAAAGCGGTTCAGGCCGCCCTGACGTGTGCCAATCCACAAATAACCCTGCGCGTCCTCGAGGATGGCAGTGATCCATCGGTCACTCAGGCTGCCAGCCGCATCCGGATCAGGTTTAAAGATCTTAAAGGTGTATCCATCATAGCGATTGAGTCCATCCTGTGTGCCAAACCACAGAAAGCCGCGGCTGTCCTGGAAGATGACATGGATAGAGCTTTGTGACATGCCCTGCTCGATGTTCAGATGGTCGAAACGCAGTACACAGTCACACACTTCAGGAGGCGAAGGTACGGTCTTTTTCAGTTCACGGCTCGGGATGACGGGACGACTGTTCCGCGCCGAATCAGTTTGAGGCGTAGCTGAGAGCGTGATTCCACCTCCACAAGCGGTAAAGGCCAGGGCGAGAAAAGCTCCCAGGAGCAGGCGAAAAATCCGTTTCACATCCACAGTATAGTCCATATCCAGTTCATTGTATTCGGCAGGAGAATAATTCTAATATCCCTCCAAGGAGGGGTTTTTCCACGACTGCTTGGATAGGAAATGTATGGGTCTTTCATTCTTCATGGGGGAGGATAAATCATCGAATTGTGGGAGGTGAAACACGTTTGCAGGCGGATGCTGATTTGAGCCTGCGCACGTATGATGGAGACGGATTGCTTGCTTTCACAAATCTCCTCACAGAAAGCAAACAAAGGTAGTTGAGGCGGATGCCAGGGCTACGCAACCTGGTTTCCGCCTCACTCCGTCATGTAGCGAAGGAGGTGACCTGTAGCGATATAACCATGAACTTTTTCACATCTGAACATCCCACATTTTATTTCAAGGAGAGAAGAGTATGAAGAATAAACTGTACTCTGTTATGAGTCTGCTGGTATTACTGAGCATGGTTCTTGCGGCATGTGCTCCGGCGGTGACTGCCACCGAGGCTCCCATGGCCGCCACCGAGGCACCGGCCGCGGCCACCGAAGCGCCGACTGAGGCAACCGCGGCTACCGAGGCCCCAACCGAATCGATGACTACCACTCGAACTGGGGCGTGGGTGGATGAAGTTGTATTTACCAAGCAGGATTCTGCAGAAGCCGCCGTTTCACAATTGAATTCCGGCGAAATTGACATCTACGCGTATACGGTGGCAGAGGCGCCGGTCTATGAATCACTGCAGAGCAGCCCGGACCTGACCTCCGCGCAACTGGTGGGCTCGAACAACAGTTTCATGTACAACCCGGCTACGTTGAGCAGCGGCAAATTCAACCCGTTCGTGGATGCCCAACTGCGCGAAGCGACAAATTATCTGATCGACCGCAACTATGTGGTGCAGGAGATCTACAAGGGCCTGGCCATTCCCAAATTCACAGCGCTGACCACCGTGTTCCCCGATTACGCCCGTTATGCCGATATCGCGCGTGAGTTGGAGGCCAAATATGCCTATGACAAGGAGAAAGGCACCCAGATCATGAACGAGCGCATGGAAGCCCTCGGCGCCACCAAGGAGAATGACAAGTGGACCTATAACGGCGAGCCTGTGGTACTCATTATGCTGATCCGGGTGGAGGACAACCGCCGCCCGATTGGCGACTATTTCGCCAATGAATTGGAAAGCATTGGCTTTACCGTGGATCGACAGTATAAGACCCGCAGTGAGGCTTCCCCGATCTGGGGGCAGAGTGATCCGGCCGAAGGGCAGTGGCACATTTATACCGGTGGCAATATCAACCCGAATATCGTGCGTGACGAAGGCACGAACTTCAGTGGTTATTTCACCCCGCGCGCCGGCCCCAGCCCCATCTACCAGGCGTACCAGCCTTCTGAGGAGTTCGATGCTGCCGCGCTGGCGCTGGAAGGCAATAACTTCAAATCATTGGAGGAACGCCGGCAACTGTTTGAGACCGCGCTGCGCCTTTCACTGGAAGATTCTGTGCGTGTCTTTGTGGTGGATGAAGCCAGTTTCTCGCCCCGTATCAAGGACTTGAGCATTGCCTCAGACCTGGCTGGCGGCGCGCAGGGTTCGCAGATCTGGGGACAGACCGTGCGTTTTGAAGGCAAGGAAGGTGGTACCGCCCGGATCTCCCAGCCCGGAATCCTGGTGGATCCGTGGAACCCTCTCTCAGGCTCGAACTGGATCTACGATTCGATGCCCCAACGCGGCACCAGCGATAACGGCCTGATCTCCGATCCGTATACTGGTCTGGCCTGGCCCCAGCGGCTGGAACGCGCGGAAGTGGTGGGTGAGGAAGGTCTGCCCATGAGCAAGACGCTGGATTGGGTGGATCTGTCCTTTGAGCCCCAGGTGCAGGTTCCGCCTGATACGTGGATCGATTGGGATGCCGCCAATCAGAAGTTCATCACGGTTGGAGAAAAATTCCCCGACGGGCTGACCGCCAAGACCAGGGTTACTGTCCACTATCCCGGCGACATATTCGATACAGTTACCTGGCATGATGGCAGCCCCTTGAGCGCGGCTGATTTTGTGATGAACATGATCCAGGTGTTCGATCAGGCCAAGCCAGAAAGCGAGATCTATGATGAAGCGACTGTCGGCGGGACCGAGGGCTTCCAGAGTCACTTCAAGGGTGTGAAGATCGTATCCACGGACCCGCTTGTCATCGAAACCTATGATGATGCCTATCAATTGGATGCGGAAACGCTGGTCTCCGGGTTTGGCTTGTACCCCAATCCCACCTGGTGGCCGCAATATGCCTATGGTGAAGCGCCCTGGCATACCATTGCAGTGGGTTATCTGGCAGAGGCCAACAGTGAACTGGCTTTCTCCACCGATAAAGCCGGCGCGCTCTCCGTGGAATGGATGAGCTTCATCGCCGGACCCAGCCTGGAGATCCTCAAAAAGTATCTCGATCAGGCCAATGGCGAGAGCTTCATTCCCTATGCTGCCACGCTTGGAGGATATATCACCGCTGACGAAGCCAGGGCCCGTTATGAGAACCTGGATGCCTTCTTCGGTGAGCATAACCATTTCTGGGTGAATACCGGCCCGTTCGTATTGGACAAGGTCTTCACAGTGGAACAGACCATGACCCTCAAGCGGTATGAGGCGTACCCCGATAACGCTGCCAAGTGGAGTCGTTTCGGTGAACCCCAGATCGCCGAAGTGGAAGTGGACGGCGCAGGGCAGGTTCAGATCGGTTCTGAAGCCTTGTTCGACGCGTTCATTTCCTTCAAAGGTGAGCCCTATGCGAACGCCAATTTGAGCGATGTGAAATACCTGCTGTTCGATGCAAAAGGCAACCTGGTGGAAACCGGCGCAGCAGAGCCGATGGAGGATGGACACTATCAAGTGACCCTTTCACCCGATGCCACCTCCAAACTCGAAGCCGGCTCGAACAAGATCGAAGTGGTGGTGGTGCCCTCGGTTATCAGCGTGCCGTCGTTTGCCTCCTTTGAGTTTGTGACCACGAATTAATTCGTAGGGCGGGATGGCATCCCGCCATTATCAAAGGATGTGCGAGTGCCCTTTACAAGGTGCTTTGCGACCATCCCGCACTGAGGTTCATCCAGCAGTTCAACTGCTGGATGAACCCTTACAGGAGTAAGTTATGGCTGAGTTGACCCTGCAACCCGGTTCCGCTGTCCCTGGGACCCTCTCCAAGAAGAAAACGTCCAGCGCCGTGACTCGCGTGCTGCGCTATGTACTGGTGCGCATTGCCACGTTATTCGTTACCGTGATCGTGGGCGTTTATCTCACGATCCTGATCGCGAACATGGGTGGTCATGTGGATAACATCCAGCGCGCCCAGATCCGCGAGGATATCCAGCAGCAGGCTTTGAATAATCCATCCTTCAAATCCTTGAGCCTGGAAGAGCGGAACCGGCGCATCGCGGAACAGGTGACTTTACGCGAGAAACGCGTAGGGCTGGACCAGCCATTCGCGATCCGCAGTTTCCGTTTCCTGGGGAATGCGCTCACGCTCAACCTGGGCTGGACGCAAAACATGACCAGCGACAGCGGCTCGAAGCAGGTGCGCAATATCATGCTGGAACGTTTGCCTTCCACGCTGCTACTGTTTGCTACCTCGAACATCCTGTTATTTTTTGCGAGTGTGTACGTGGCTCTGGCGCTTTCCCGGCGCTATGGCAGCACCGTGGATAAGATGGTTATTTCGCTCGCGCCCACCGGCTCCGCGCCGGCCTGGTTCTATGGCATTTTTTTGATCGTTATTTTTGCGGCCTTGTTGCGTGTGCTGCCCTATGGAGGCATGGTCTCTGCGCCGCCGCCTGAGAATCGTTATGATTATTTTGTGAGCCTGCTGCAGCATCTGGTTCTACCGGTCGCGGCCATTACCCTCAGCACGATCTTTCTCAACATCTATAACTGGCGCACCTTCTTCCTGATCTATTCCAGCGAAGATTATGTGGATATGGCAAAAGCCAAAGGACTTAATAATCGCGTGCTCGAACGCCGCTACATCCTGCGCCCAACCTTGCCCAATATTATTTCCACCTTTGCACTCACGTTGATCTTCTTGTGGCAGGGCGCGCCGATTACCGAATCGGTGTTCAACTGGCCCGGTCTGGGCAGCACCATCGTACAGGCCATCGGTCTCTATGAAACGCCGGTCATCGTGGGTACCACCGTGATCTTTGCCTACCTGCTGGCCATGACGGTTTTCCTGCTCGATTTTATTTATGCCCTCGTTGACCCGCGCGTCAAAGTGGGGAACGGAAGCTAGCCATGGAACGATTCTCCCGCAGCCTTCGTGAAATAACCAGATATCCATCCGCCATTGGCGGCGCCCTCATCATTCTCTTCCTGGTGGGGCTTTCGATCTATACCATGATCACCATTCCCTATCAGGAGGCCATCCGCTTATGGCGCGGCGGGCAGGACGTGTGGTATCACAATCCGCCCACGGCTCCGCCGGTCTGGATCAATTACTTCCGGCGCGACAAACTTCCTGAAACTTTCAGCATCCAGTCTGAAGAGGCGGAGAAGACCATCAAGGAAACGGGGGACGGCAGGGAGATCAACATCGCCATGCCATTTGATTATTCCTTCGATTCATTCCCGCAGGAACTGATGCTGTATTTCAGTTCAAGTTATTCCGAAAAGCAGCCCTATGTGTCCATCATGCTCCACACCCCGGATGGACGCGACGTACGCATCGCTGACTTTGCCGTGGATCGTGCCCAGACCTATATCTTCTCCCAGGATACCCGCCTCACGCGTCGACTGAAAGGGCTGCCTCCGCGCCAGGGCATTTTTCTCAACCCGGAGTCTGGCTCTGCCACGCCCGTAAAGGGACAATATACCCTGAATCTCAAAGTGATCACATTCGAAAAAGACGCCGATGTGAAAGCCGAGTTTATCGTGTATGGTCAGGTGGCAGGCTGGGCCGGGACCGATCACCAACGCCGCGATATTGGCGTCGCGCTGCTGTGGGGAACACCCATCGCGCTGGCATTTGGCCTGCTGGCTGCACTTGGCACCACCGTTACCACCATGTTCATTGCGGCCGTGGGTGTGTGGTATGCCGGATGGGTCGATAGCATCATTCAGCGCATCACAGAAGTGAACCTGGTGTTGCCTTTTCTCTCTATTCTGATCATGGTGGGTGCGTTCTACTCTCGCAGCATCTGGGTCATCCTGGGCGTTACCATCCTGCTGGGCATCTTCGGCGGGTCGATCATTACGTATCGTTCCGTCTTCATGCAGGTAAAAGAGTCTCCCTATATTGAAGCCGCGCGGGCGTATGGCGCGGGAAACATGCGCATTATCCTGTTCTACCTCATCCCTCGCATCATCCCGTTGTTGATCCCTCAATTAGTGACACTTATTCCAACTTATGTGTTCCTCGAATCATCCCTTTCTGTACTGGGTTTGGGCGACCCGGTCCTGCCCACCTGGGGCAAGGTGATCACAGATGCCATCGCCAATGGCGCTCTCTTCCAGAATCAATATTACTGGGTGCTCGAGCCGGCCTTCCTGCTCATGCTCACCGGGCTGGCCTTTGCCATGCTGGGCTTCGTGCTGGATCGCATCTTCAACCCGAAGTTGCGCGGCCTATAAAGACTGCTCAAGCCGCCGTCCTCGAAGGTGCCGTGCAACGGTACCGGCGGCGGATACACAATAAATCCTGCGCCGCGCGAAGCGTCGGCGCAGGGAGCAGACATCAAAATCATGATGAACTCATCAACACCCCTCCTCCAAATCCAAAACCTGACCCTGCACTTTCGCGCGCTGATGGGCACTGTCCGCGCCGTGGATGGAGTGGACTTCGAGCTGTCCACCAATCGAGCCGTGGTCATTCTTGGCGAATCGGGTTGTGGGAAAACCTCGCTGTCCAAAGCCCTGTTGCGCCTGCTGCCCCGCAACGTGGAAAAATATGCTGGCCAGGTGTACTTGCAGGGTTCCGACGTAATGACTTTCGATGACGAGGAATTCCGCCAGAATGTGCGCTGGCTGGCAATCTCGCTGGTGCCTCAGGCGGCCATGAACTCGTTGAACCCGGTCATGAAAGTGGGGGACCAGGTGGCGGAACCAGCGTTGATCCATCTCGGTTTGAGCAAGGCCGAGGCCATGAGTCTCGTCGAAAAGATGTTCCAACACGTGGGCGTCCCGCGCGATTTTGTGGATCGTTATCCCTTTGAACTCAGCGGCGGGATGCGCCAGCGCATCGCGCTGGCGATGGCGCTCGTCACCAGCCCCAGCCTGATCGTCCTCGACGAACCCACCTCTGCCCTGGACCTGCTGACCCAGGCCAACATCATGAATGTGCTCAAACGCATCAAACATGAGCTGGGAACGTCGTTCATGTTAATCACCCACGATATCGCCACCTCCAGCGAACTGGCGGACGAAGTGGCCATCATGTACGCCGGTCAGATCGTGGAGACGGGACCTGCACAAGATTTCTTCCCCGCGCCGCTGCATCCCTATTCGCAAATGCTGATGGCAAGTGTGCCACGCCTGCGCAGTGACTCTGACCCGATGTTCATCTCGGGCCAGCCGCCCAGCCTGATGAATCCGCCAAAAGGCTGTCGTTTTGCGGCGCGCTGTCCCTTCCGCATGGAGAAGTGCAGTGAAGAACCGCCGGTCATTCAAAAAGATAGCCGCAAGGTGAAATGTTGGTTGCATGTGTAATATGTAGGTCACGTCTGTCGCAGACTGTCGCACAGCGACGTGCGTTAGCGGGGTGACGTGACAGACTGAATCTAACAATGCCCGTGTCACGCTGCCCCCTCCACTCCGTTTCGGGGGTGCTTCGCGAAAAGCGTGACCTACTGTGGAAAAGGATGACCTCATGGAAAAATATCTGGGTATTGCCTGGCTCATTGCAACAGTAGTTTCGTGGATTTCGTTCGGTGTGGCCTCCTGGTTTCTGGCAGATGGTTTCGAAGCTGGCACTCTGGTGCTTACGATCCTCTGGTTTCTTATGAGCGTGATTCTTTTCCTGATCGGTTTGCGGCTTCGTAAGTCGCCATCCTAAAGGTAATGTTATTGCGAGGGGCCGATGGTTGAGTAGGCGGTGTTCGTCCGCCGTCTCGAAACCTGAGGCGACGAAGCAATCCCCAACTAGATCGGAAATTGCTCTAGGCGGCTGGAGCGATGTTATCAAGGAGTTTTCATGTTAATCACTGAAACACGAGAGGCACCTGAACCACTCCTCTCGATCAAAGACCTACACGTCTGGTATGAACTTCGTCGGTTTGGGTTTGGGCACTCCGGCTACGTCCGCGCGGTGGATGGCGTCACCTTTGACCTGGCGGATGGGGAAACGATAGCAGTCGTCGGGGAGAGCGGCTGCGGCAAATCCAGCCTCATGAAAACCATCCTGGGTCTGAACATCCCCACGAGTGGAGACGTCGTTTTTGAGGACGAAAATCTGTCCGGATTAAGTGGTGATGCACTGCGGCACTATCGTTTCAAGGTCGGTTACGTTCAACAGGATCCATATGGAGCCCTGCCGCCCTTCATGAACGAGCACAAGATTTTGGAGGAGCCGCTGATCATCAGCGGCATGAAGAACCAGCAGGAACGACAGGCGCGTATCGAAAAGGTGTTGACCAAGGTAAAGCTCCACCCGGTCGAGGATTTCCTGCCGAAGTTCCCACACATGTTGAGCGGCGGGCAGCAGCAGCGCATTGTGATCGCACATGCCATGCTGCGCGAACCCAAGCTGATCGTAGCCGATGAACCAGTCTCGATGCTGGATGCCTCGGTGCGGGTGGAGATCCTCAAACTGTTGCATGCCCTGCAGGAATCGCACGGGCTTTCAGTGATCTACATCACACATGACCTTTCGACGGTGAAGTATTTTTCGGCCCGCATCTTTGTGATGTACGCCGGCAACCTGATCGAAAAAGCCGAGACGCGCCGCCTGCTCGAAAACCCGCTGCATCCTTATACCCTGGCTTTGCTGGCCGCCACCTCTGACCCCGATGCTGACAATGCAGATGAATTCAAAGAAGTGCCGCCTGGTGAGCCGCCCAGCCTGGTGAACCCGCCGAAGGGCTGCCGTTTCCACCCGCGCTGCGCCAGGGCTGTGGCCGGGCTATGTGATGAAAAATTCCCGCCCGATTTTGAACCCGAACCGAATCATTTTGTGGCTTGCTGGTTATATCAAGACATCCCGCGCGGAGCGGAGTGCCGAATGCCCTTGGAGGCACGCAGTCGAAGCGCGTATAACTATGAAAATAATTGTTGAGTTGGAACTTGCGCTTCGACTACACTCGCTTTCGCTCGCTCCGCTCAGCGAGGAGACAAATTTATGACTTCCCCCCGTTTCCTGCTCAGCCTGGGCCTGATCCTGCTGATCATGGGCTGGCTCATTCCTGCTCTCATCATCATATACGTGATCCCCTCCACCCTGTTCCTGAACTTCCTGAGCTGGGGCCTCTCGATTTCCGGCCTCTTCCTCGGCTTCATCGGCGCGGCCATGCTGGGACGAGTGGATAACGATTAGCTTTCTTCCAGCGCATACGCGACTGCTTCATCAAGTGTCATCTTCCTGCCATCCTCCCAAGCCGCGGCAAATTCCTCTTCACCCAACGCGGCGCGGGCTGCGGCTAGAGCTTGGTCATATTCAGCGCGCTCCTTAGCAGACATTTCAAAGCGGAGTGGAGGATAGAGAGACTCTGCGGCACTAAACAACTTACTTGCTCGCTCCATCTGATTCTGCACGACGGCCAGAACCGCAAATGCGTTCAGCGGGTAGGCAATGGCGCAGGCGTACGTTTTCAGCCAATACCATTTGTAGTTGATTCGTTGCCGCTCTATCTCTAACATTTCCTGGTAATATGTACGTGCGACGGCATAGTCGTTTTGCGACTGAGCTACTCTTCCCAAGCCATAGTAGGTGTGGAACGTCGGGTGTTTGTAACCAGCCTCCTGACTCATTCTTAACCCTTCCTCGAATCTTTTTGTTGCAAGTTCGTGTTCGCCCTGTGCCCAGGCGACTTTGCCCAAGCCACCCAGCGCAAAGATAGTGACCTCTTTGAGACTAACCTCACGGCCAAAAGCCTGTTCAGTCTCATACCAGTGAGCCGCCCTTGGCTCATCACCTTGCGCCAAGGCAATATCTCCAAGCGCGTGCAAACTACTGGAAGTCAGCCAGGGAAGACCTATATCGCGGAACACAGCCAGGCCATCTTTGATCAGTTGAGTCGCGTGGGCATAATTGCCTCGAAACCAGGCGATAACTCCCAAACTGTAAACATTGAGGGCGATGAGCATTCGATCGCCGATATTCTGTGCGCAGATTATGGCTTCTTCATAAATTGTGGTCGCCCGCTCGTAATCGCCTTGCCATAAACATATATCCCCATAGGCAGAAAGGTGGAAACCTATGGCCCACTTGTCTCTCAAGGCGCGAAAAATAGTTAAGCTTTCCTCATACAATGTAATCGCACGTTGGTAGTCGCCTTGAAGGAAAGCCAATTCTCCCAAGTTTACCAGCGCAGAGCCGATCCCATCCTGGTCACCGATCTGCCTGCGCAAAGCCAGTTGTTCTTCTGAAAATATTACTGCCCGTTTGTAATCATCTTTATTTGCTTGATCCACCAATTGCATGAGACACTCGGCAGTGCCGAACTTATCCCCGATTTCACGAAATAACCTTAGGCTTTGCTCTAGCAGGCTCACCTGCCGATTGCTACCACCTGGGATTGAACCTAATCGCAAGAGTGCATAAGCCAAGCCCTGTCTTCCTGCCAGGCCAAGTTCCTGGTACAGAGCCAGACTTTCCTTCAAACGCGTGGCTGCTTTCTCGACCCCGAATGTCATATGAAGCAAAGGCCCGCTGGCGTTCAGCGCTTTCCCCCGTATCATCGCACGGCTGGGTGTTAGAAACTGATCGCCTCGTTCCATCGCCTCGATGGCTAGTCCTCGCTCCAGCCAATCAATACCTTCATTTCTATGACCACGAATTTGCCAAAACCATAACAGGGCGCTTGCAAGTCGCAGTTGCGCTTCAGTATCACTCTCTTGTGCCCACTCCAGCGCCGCGCGCATATTATCAAGTTCGATTTCTAGCCGGTCCAGCCACATGACCATATGAAATGCGCGCAAGTGAGGTTCTGCCTTCTCTGCCAGTTCGATAAAATACGCCAGATGCTGTTGGCGCATCATTTCTCCTTCGCCTGCTGCCCACAGCTTCTCGTTTGCATATTGACGAATGGTCTCCAGCATCCGGTAACGGGTCTCTTTGCCTTGCTCCCGCTCGGCAATAATCAAGGATTTGTTGAATAGGGAGGTGAGCAGGTCGAGAATGTTTTCGGGCTGCAAGTCACGTGCAATAGGGGATGTGTCGCTTTCGACTTGCCACTTGCCAGATGCCACTTGCTCCGCTGCTTCCAGTGTCCACCCACCCGAAAACACAGAGAGTCTTCGAAATAGCACGCGCTCCTCTTCGGGGAGAAGGTCATGACTCCAGTCGATCATCGCTCGCAGCGTCTGGTGACGCGGCAAGGCAGTTCGCGCGCCGCCTGTGAGCAATCGGAAACGATCATAAAGACGCGCCGCAATCTCCTCCACTGGCAGCAATTTCACGCGCGCCGCGGCAAGCTCAAGGGCGAGCGGAATGCCGTCTAGGTGGTAACAGATTTGTGCGATGGCAGGCGCGTTCGCTCGTGTTAGCCTAAAATTTGCCAGGGCGGATTTTGCACGTTCGAGGAATAATTGCACGGCTTCGTAATCAGGGAGCGCCTCAAGAGACACCTGCATAGAATCGGGGGTCGTAAGAGAGGGAACAAGATAGACCTTTTCCCCATCAATGTTCAATGCTTCACGGCTAGTAGCGAGGATATGCAGGTCAGGGCAGGCGTGCAGTGATATTTCTGCCAGTTGCGCACAGGCTTGGATGAGATGTTCACAATTGTCCAGGATTAGCAACACCCGCTTGGTTCGTAGGAAATCTATCAAGATAGAAACCGGCGAGCGGGCTCCCTGCTCGATCAGTCCCAGCGTCGTGAGGACAGTGGTCGGCACGAGTGTAGGATCAGAGAGTGGAGCTAGATCCACCAACCAGATGCCGTTAGGGTAATCGTTTAACAGTCCATAAGCTACTTGAATTGATAGCCGCGTCTTGCCGATGCCACCTGCGCCTGTCAGTGTGACCAGTCGATTATTTTTGAGAAATTGTGTAACTTCATAGCTCTCTTTTTCGCGCCCGACGAAGGTGCTCAACGTAGCAGGCAAATTCGTTAGAGGTTTGCTTCCAAAAGAAACAGCCGAGCTATCGGGAAAATCTGAAAGTCCGCGGGCAAATCGAAGCCAGGCCTCATGCTCTTCGTAAGGCACATTCAGTTTCTCCAGCAAAATAAGTGCAAGCCCCTTGGATGGCTTAAGAGCGTCAGCTTCCATTTGGCGCACAGTGATTTCCGCACAGCCGACCTGATCTGCAAGGGCTTTTTGGGTCAAGTCAAGCATGCGGCGGCGCTGGCGCAGCCACGTTCCAAATGAAATGTCCTTAGACATATCCTTACCAATAAATTGTATCGGTTTTTCCATCGGTTTCAGCATTACATGGATGACATGAAAATGATTTAATCACAGAAATTCCAATTGTCAAAGGAGAAAAAACATGTCTGAGAAAATTCTGCAACTCAATTTGAACTTCAGCATTTCAAGAGTTGAGCTGGAGGCGGCCTGGCTGGAAGTCGCACAACCAATTGCCGAGGTGCCCGGTCTGCGCTGGAAAGTCTGGCTGATGAACGACGCAGAGCAGGAGGCAGGTGGTATCTACTTATTCGAAAGTGAAACTGCCGCGCAATCGTACCTAGCTGGTCCAATCGTAGCGGCGCTCAAGTCCAGCCCGGCTGTCAGCAACATCAGCGCCAAGTTGTTCGATGTGCTGGGAAGCCATTCAGCAATCACGCGCGGTCCGGTGAAGTCGGCGTTGGATATTGCTGAATAGGTTACGATAGGCGGGCTGCTCGCTCACACTACCTCCACTGCCGAACCAGAGCGTGACATTATCGCTTTCGAGCCATCAGATCCTTCCTACAGCTTTGTATTACGCTAACAAGGGAACGCGATGGCTCGAAAAGCATACAACCCTATAATGGTCTGGAGAAGGCGGAGGCATTACTTTGTCCAACCTAGCAGTTGATGATTTCAATTGGAGATGGACTATGAGCATATCAAACGACTGGAAAGTTCCTGGTACTGGTGCTGAGATCTACGAGACTGTTTTTGTCCCGGCCATGATGGGCGAGTGGGCGCCAAGGGTAATAGCCCTCGCAAACCCCCGGCCGGGTGAGAACGTCTTGGATGTGGCTTGCGGCACTGGCGCGCTGACGCGCGTGGTGGCCCAATCCATTGGTCCGAGTGGGCGAGTAGTCGGATTAGATCTTATCCCTGAGATGCTTTCTGAAGCTCGCAACATTCCACTTGATCCATCCAACGCAGTGCCGATAGAGTGGCGCGAAGGCGATGTCAATGTCATACTATTTGAGAACGAAACCTTTGATATCGTTTTCTGCAATTTTGGTCTCATGTTCTTTCCGAACCGGGTAGCAGCCTTGAAAGAAATGCGCCGTGTTTTGAAGCTGGATGGTCGCTTGGCATTAGCAGTATGGGGATCAATCGCCAAGTGTCCTGGGCAAATGGCAATGAAAGAAAGTTGGAAGCGTCACTTCACAGAGGATGCAGGACTATTTGATGCCCAACATTCGCTTGGCGACCCAGAAACAGTCTTATCTCTTATACACGATGCTGGTTTCAGGGATGTATCTGTTCAGGCGGTTATGGGCGTCGTGCGCCTTCCATCACCAGGACATCTTGCTCGAAGTTATGGAGCCATGGCTGGTATTCAAGCCGATGAAAAAAACCGCACCGAAGTCATTGATGAAGTCAGCGCCGCGCTCCAATTCTATGTGGGAGTAGAAGGTCTTGAATACCCTATTGAGGCGATTCTCGCCAAGGCGAGGAAATAATCAATGAGCAGTCCAAGCACCGTGTGCGCTGAGTACTGCAAGCGGATTGCTTCAGCGAAATGCCGGCCATATTGATAAGGCCTACTCAGAAAGGAGTTCTGGGTACCCGCCGCCTAGCTGCTGCCTGACTTGGAATCCTTGTATATGGGGTCAGCGCAAACAAGTGACATTGATTTGTCAGAGATGATAGCCAACTGTACTGCAGTGACATCTACAATTTCATAACCGGCATTGGAGTGACCAGTGCAACGCTGGAAGCCAGCAATCCGTAAAACAAAGGGAAAACGGGGCGTAAACAAAAAATGTGATCGGGAGTGCATGCCCGGTCACGTTTTGTTTTTTAACTTTCCCTGAGCGCATACGCCACTGCGTCATCAAGTTACATTTAAGCCTGCCACATCAATTTTTCAGATGAATTTGTTGCATTTCTCCTGGAAAAGTGTCATAATCACAATAATCCTTTTGGGAAGTTCCTTGATTAGGTGATCGGATTCAGTTGTAGCACAAAGGTTTCGTACGACATATCCTCTTCTGCGAATTCAGCTCCTTGGGGGTTTCAACCTCGTCTATGACGATGTACCAGTGATAGGCGTCAATTCGGCGCGCCTGCAATCCCTCTTAGCCTATCTAATTCTCCATGCAGATTCGCCCCAGTCACGCCAGCAGGTCGCTTTTTTGCTTTGGCCGGATACTTCCGAGTCCCAGGCCCGCAATAACCTGCGACAGTTCATCTTTCAACTCCGCCAGGCGCTTCCTAATGCAGACCGCTTTCTTAGTGCAGACACCCATACAATCTACTGGAAAACAGATGAAGGACAAGTTGTTGATCTGCAACTGTTCGAGCGGATACTGAGGGAGGCGGATGCGGCCGAACGACGCGGTGACCAGATCTCCTTGCGAAATCTGCTGGAACAGGCAGTCTCTGCTTATCATGGCGATTTGCTGCCCGGTTGCTACGATGAATGGATCACGCCTGAGCGTGAGCGTCTGCGACAACAATACCAAAATGCCTGTCAAAAATTGATACGCGCGCTCGAAGCCCGGCGTGAGTACGACGCGGCACTCCAGATAGGACAGCAGCTGCTCCGTCTCGATCCACTCGATGAAGAAGCGTATGTGACATTGATGCGCCTGCATGCATTGAACGATGCCCCGGCCAGTGCACGGCGCGTCTATCAGATCGCGGTCGAGACGCTCCAACGTGAGTTAGGTGTCGAGCCAGGCGAGGCGCTGCGCTCAGCGTATGAAAGGTTGCAACACGCGTCAAAAACAATTTCCACGTTTAGCGAGAGCGACTTATCTTCCGGCGAATCATTTAGATTAGTGGGGCGGCAGCCTGAATGGCAAAAAATGCAGTCAGCCTGGAGACGCGCGGTCAGGGGAGACGCACACCTGGCCCTCATCACCGGTGAGGCAGGTATTGGCAAATCACGTCTTGCCGAAGAGCTTTTCAATTGGGTTGCGCGGCAGGGATTCGCGACCGCATACACGCGATCCTACGAAGCAGAAGGACGTTTGTCGTTTGCACCTGTGACCGAATGGCTGCGGAGCGCCGCACTACGTCCACATTTGGTCTCCGTAGGTAAGGTGTGGCTGACAGAAATCACACGTTTGTTGCCTGAGCTTTTAAGCGAAAATACCGATCTCGTCCGGCCTGAACCTATCACCGAATACGGACAGCGGCAGCGATTTTTCGAGGCGTTGGCACGCGGCGTGCTTTCGGGTCCGCAGCCGCTCTTGCTTTGGTTTGATGATCTGCAGTGGTGCGATCAGGAAACCCTAGAATGGCTTCATTTCTTGCTGCGCTTTGAGCCGCACAACGCCTTGCTCATTCTCGGCACGGCGCGCAGCGAGGAGGCGCCGACCGATCATCCTCTCTCTTTATTGGCGCGGCAGCTGCGGACGGAAGATAAAGTTGCTGTTATCGAATTATCTCCCCTCGATGCAGCGGAGGCTGCAAGTCTAGCATCGCAGATTCAAAAACATGACCTGGATGTCCCGGCAGCGGTGCGCTTATATCGTGAGACGGAAGGTAATCCGTTCTTTGTTGTCGAGACCATCCGCGCCGAAATGGCTGGCGCGAGGACTTTAGAAACAGCTGTGCCAACAGGGATGACACCCGATGATTCGCATGCGCTGCCTCCCCGCGTTCATGCCATCATCCTAAGAAGGTTGGCGCAACTTTCACCACCTGCGCACAGGGTGATCGAGATTGGCGCTGCCATTGGGCGTGCATTCCCGCTTGATTTGCTGCTGCGCGTCGGGCATGAAGACGAAGAGACTGTCATCCACGCACTGGATGAATTATGGCGAAGACATGTTGTCCGCGAGCAGGGCGCCAACGTGTTCGATTTTACGCATGATAAATTACGTGAGGTGGCTTATGCGGAAATCAGCGCCCCCCAACGCCGTTTGATTCATCGCCGCATTGCACAGGCACTCGAAGTTATCAGAGCAGATGATCTTGATGCCATTAGTGCACAGTTGGCGGCTCACTACGAACAGGCGGGATTACTCGAGCAGGCAATCCCTTACTACCAACAGGCTGCTATTAGGACCCAGAATGTTTTTGTGCACGATGAAGCAATTAACCTCCTTCATAGAGCGCTGATGCTACTGAATATGCTCACGCAAAGCTCGCAACGGGATGAACATGAATTAACGCTTCAGACCAGCTTAGGAACATCGTTAGTCTCTCTCAAGGGATATGCGGCATCCGAAGTTATGGAGGTTTATATCAGGGCTCGCGCGTTGTGTGAGCAACTTGGAAAACCTGTGACTCCGCCCATCCTTCGGGCGCTGGCTATCGCGCATATCTCGCGTACCAGATTCCCGCAAGCAGTTGAAATTGGTGAACAATTTCTCCTCAAGGCTGAACATGATCATGATCTGATACTCATTGTCGAGGCTCATTATATACTTGGAGTGGCACTGTTTTGGCAAGGATCATTTGTCCTCTCTCGCGCCCATCTTGAGCAGGCAATCACCCAGTACGATCCTCGACAATCTCACACCCATATAACTTTGTTTTCACAAGACCCTAGGGTGACATGTCTCATCCGTCTGGCATTTGATCTATGGTGTCTTGGCTACTCGGATCAGGCTACACAGGTCAGCCAGATGGCCCTGGCATATGCACGGGAACTTTCACACCCTTTAAGCCTCGTGTATGCAATGTTTTGGGACACGCTGCTTCATACTTTTAAGCGGGAGGTAGGGAAATCACGAGAATGTGCAGAATCTGTCATTGCCCTATGCCGCGAGCACCAGCTGGGCTATTGGCTTTCGGCAGCCATGGCCTTTCATGGTTGGGCAGTGGCCGAACAAGCCGCTTTCGAGATTGGGATTGCAGAAATGAATGAAGGCATGGCTGCCTTTCGTGCCGCAGGGGGGGAGTTTATACAGCCCTATTTTCTGGCTTTATTGGCGGAGCAATATGAGAACATAGGAAGTATCGAGAAAGGTCTGATGCTGGTCAATCAGGCAATTGCTCAAGTTGACCAAAGCGGTGAACACTGGTGCGAGGCAGAGTTATTTCGTATCAAGGGTGAGTTGTTGCACCTACGAAGGGATGATGCCGAAGCGGAGATTGCTTTAAGTCGCGCGTTTGCCATTGCACATTCGCAGGAAGCAAAACCTCTTGAACTGCGCGCTGCGACCAGTCTTGCTCGGCTGTGGCAAGCCAATTCCCGTTCAACAGAAGCGAAACAGCTCCTTGTCCCGTTATATGAATGGTTCACCGAAGGATTTGATACCCCCGATTTGCAGGCCGCACAGGCGTTAATTGCGCAACTTTGAGACGTTTCATTTCTGCTCAAGAGAATCATCCCACTAACGGCTCGACTAACGCTTTACTAACACCCCCTTTGCTAAACTACTACAAAGAAATACAAAAACAACATTTCTATACGTTGTCTGCAAGTCTTTGCCCAATCAGTCACCTGGTTACCTTACCCAATGGTTTTGGGACGCAGAAAAACGCTGATTTTCGCTGATTCAAGAAGAAAAATCTGCGTTTTCAGCGTGAATCAACGTCCAGGTTTTAAGAGTGTAAGGTAATCAAATCAGTCACCTGATCTTTTTGAAAAGGAGAAAACATGTCCACGCAATTCCCTGCAACCAAACTTGCCGAACAAGCTGTTACCGCATTCAGCGCGCAACTACGCGGTGAATTGATCCAGCCAAGCGACGCGCGTTACGATGAGGTACGCAAGGTTTACAATGCCATGATCGACAAACGCCCGGCGCTGGTCGCGCGTTGCGCAGATGTTGCGGACGTGATCAACGCGGTTAACTTTGGCCGGGAGAACCAACTCACCGTCGCGGTTCGCGGCGGCGGGCATAACGGGCCTGGCTTGGGCACATGCGACCATGGTTTGGTGATCGATCTCTCACGCATGCGCGGCATACGGGTCGACCCATCCAACAACACGGTGCGCGTCGAAGGCGGCTGTGTGTGGGGGGACGTTGATCATGCCGCCCATTCGTTTGGTCTGGCTGTTCCCAGCGGTATTCTTTCGAGTACCGGTGTAGGAGGGTTGACTCTTGGCGGCGGCACTGGCTATCTCGCGCGCCATTATGGCCTCACCATTGATAACCTGCTCAGCGTCGATATGGTTCTGGCCGATGGGCGTTTTGTTACAGCCAACGATACTGAAAATGCCGATCTCTTCTGGGCGGTGCGCGGCGGTGGTGGAAACTTTGGCGTTGTGACCTCCTTCCTCTTCAAAGGGAATCCCGTACAAACGGTGTATGGCGGGCCGATGTTTTGGCCGCTTGAGATGGCTGCCGACCTATTCCATTTCTGGCAGGATTTCATCCTCAAGGCTCCTGAGAACATCAACGGCTGGTTCGCTTTTGCAACGGTGCCGCCCGTCGCGCCTTTCCCTGAACCATATCATCTTCAGAAGATGTGCGCGATTGCGTGGTGCTACAGTGGTGATCCGGCAGAGGGCGCGGCAGCGCTTGAACCTTTCCGCAAATTTAGCGCACCTGCGATCGATTTTGCCGGGCCGATTCCTTACCCCGCGCTGCAAAGTATGTTCGATGCCCTATATCCGCCTGGATTACAGTGGTTTTGGCGCGCCGACTTCTTCGATCACTACGAAGACAAAGCCATTGACCTGCATATTAAATACGGTTCGCAATTGCCCACCCTGCATTCGACCATGCATATCTACCCGATCAACGGCGCAGCTGGGCGTGTCGGTCGGCAGGATACCGCCTGGAGCTACCGCGATGCCAATTTTGCGCAAGTCATTGTTGGCGTCGATCCCGATCCGCAGAATAACCAGCGCACCACCGAATGGGCGAAAGATTACTGGCTGGCCTTGCATCCGTTCTCAGCGGGCGGCGCTTATGTCAACATGATCATGGAGGAAGGGGAAGAACGCGTCAAGGCCGCTTATCGTGACAACTATACGCGCCTGGCGCAAATCAAAGCCAAATATGATCCGCACAACTTCTTCCATGTCAATCAGAATATTAAGCCAGCGCAGTAAAGTCTTTGGTCAAAGCCTCGTTTTGTCACGCTCATTGCTATGCTGCCACTCGTGACACCAACGAAAGGACACAAGCCCCATGCCCATCTACATGGATCGCCATTACATTGAAGGAATAACCCGCCAAGTCATCGTCCAGGCCCATGAAAAAGATCTGGAGATACAAAGCAAGTATGACGTTCATTTCCTAACCTACTGGTTCGATGAAGCTCGGTGTACGGGATTTTGCCTCGTTGATGCTCCCGATAAAAAATCGATCCAAAAGACACATGCAGAAGCGCATGGAGCCGTTCCATATGAAATCATCGAAGTTAACCCCATCGCAGTCCAGTCCTTTCTAGGTAGAACCAAAGACCCCACACCGATTGATCTCTCAGGAGAGATTCCAATTGACAGCGCTTTCCGCGCCATTATGTTCACGGACTTGAAGGATTCAACCCTGATGACCACAATGTTCGGAGATACCAAAGCGCTTCATTTGCTCCACATCCACAATGCGCTGATTCGCAATGCTTTACGGGAAAATCGGGGCAATGAAGTCAAGCATACCGGTGATGGGATTATGGCTTCTTTCGTTTATGTGGAGGATGCAGTGAAGTGTGCGATTGCCGTTCAAAAGGCGTTTGCCGATCACAACCAGCGCGATCCCGAGGAAACATTACACATCCGAATCGGTTTGAGCGCAGGCGAACCGGTTGAGGAGGATGGTGATCTCTTCGGAAGCGCGGTGCAACTGGCGGCAAGAATCTGCGCCCACGCAGAACCTGATCGGATATTGGTAGCACAAATTATTCGGGAGGAATGTTCATCCCGGCAATATACCTTTACTGATCTGGGTGAGATAACGCCCAAAGGCTTTGACAATCCAATTCATGTGCATGAAGTCGACTGGCAGTGAGGGGAAATATAGGGGATGAACGTGTGTGCCTGAGAAACTCATTCACGTTTCTGGGGATTTTCCCATCCAAACAAGCACACAGCGGCCCGCATCAAGTGAACCTTGCGTGCGGGCCTTTCTTTTGAATTGGTGATTCGCAGTTAAATTTTCGAGTCTAGCGCCGTGAAGCGGTGGAGGAAATATATCGAGAGGGCGAACAATGCAATCGCTCCGGCCTGATGCAGGAGGGCAACTACGATGTTGACATAGGATAGGACGGTGAGGATGCCCAACATGATTTGGAGCGCAACCAAACCGATTAACCATCGCAAACCCTTGAGCAGGTCGGGTTGGTAGTTGTGTTTGCGCACCACATAGTAGACATAAACCACCGCCGCCAACACAAGGAATGCGAACCAGCGGTGGATAAAGACGATGGTTATCGGGGACTCGAGGATGTTGATCACGGAACTGAACAAGTTGGGTGGGACCAGCTTGCCGAACATGAGCGGCCAGGTATCTGAAACGTGACCAGCTTTGAGACCTGCGGTGAAGCCGCCGTAGGCGATTTGCACGACCAATAAGATGAAAAAGACCAGAGCAAGTTTGGATGGGGTGGACCACCTGGCCTTTTTGGTGGGATCAGGGAAGCCAAATCTGTGACCCAGCGCTGTCCATAATGCGAGACCAAGAAGTGCCAGCGCCAGGAGCAGGTGGATCGTCAGGTTGAAGTGACTGACGGCGGGACGGTCAACCAGTCCGCTGGCGACCATGATCCAGCCGGCAAAGGCTTGCGAGATGAAAAGCAGCCCCATGACGAAGTAGATACCAAATTCCCTGAAGGGGATTTCCTTTGTGAAGAGGAAATAGAAAACAGGAATCGCATAGGCGAGTCCAGCGAGCCTGGCGATGAGGCGGTGAACCCATTCGATGTAAAAGATGTATTTGTATTCCTCCAGGGTCATGGATGAATTGACCTTGATGTATTCGGGTGTTTGCTGATATTTTGCGAATTCCTGTTCCCAGGCTTGTTGTCCGATAGGTGGGATGGCCCCGCTGATCGGATCCCATTCGACAATGGAAAGACCAGAACGGGTAAGACGGACGAATCCCCCGAAGACGATGAGAAATGCCACGATGAAGGCGAAGAGGAAAAGCCAGTTCCCGACACGAGCATTCGGGACTACCCTGGCACCGTGCGGCTTAAGCCGTACCAGGGCAGGTGTAGTCATCACGGCGCGGTTGTGAGTTTGAGGCATGTGTGCTCTCCCAAGGCATAATCATATCCGTAAGGCTTTGTTGATGCGGCAGTTCAACTGCCGCATCAACCGTGCACGGGATGAGATTCTAGCATCAGCAGCTGAGAGGCTTATTAAGCAGGAGCAGGCGGAGGCTAGGAATGAAGCGTAAAAAATCCCGCCGATGATTTGACGGGATTGATGTCCTAGCGTCCCTGCTGTAATTGCATCAGCAATTGACGGTATTGCTCGGCATTGGCGGGGTTCATTAGAAGGATCTGGTTGATGACGACCATGGCTTCCTCCTTCTTGTCCACATCGAGCAGGGCTTCAGCCAGCGAGTCGAGTTGCGCTACAGCATCCTCGATGCGGCCGGCATGGTAGTAGGCCTGGGCCAGGTTGCGCAAGAGCGTAGGATCGTTGGGACGCTCGGCAAGCAGCTCCTCAATGAAAGGAACGGCCTTGGCACGGTTGTTGCTTGTTTGCAGGTAGGAAAGATAACTCTCGAGTTCGGCGCTGGCTTGCGCGGTTTGTCCCATACGCAAGTTGAGTTCGATGAGGTTTTTGCGCGCGCCTTCATCATCCGGACGCAGGGTGCGGATCTGTTCAAAGACGCGGATGGCCTGCTTCCAATCCAGCCGCTGCATATCGATATCTGCCATGCGCTGAAGGATGTGGACGTTCCATTGACGGTCGGCATTGGCCTGCTGAACGAAACGCAGGGCATTGGTGTAGGATTTGCGCGACATGTCGAGCTCGGCCAGGCGGTAGTAAGTGTCGGCGAGTTCGATGTATTCGCGGATGGCCTCGTCCACTTGACCGCGCGCAACGAGCTGATCGATCAATTTCGTGCGGGCGTTCATATCCATGGGCGCGAGCTGGACGACGCGTTTGAGGATCTTGGCAGCCTGCGCCGATTCGCCGCGCACGCTGTAGGCGGTGGCAACGGTGGTAAATTTGGCGATGGCTTCCTGGGTGTGGTTTTCGCGCACCAGCAGATCGCCCATCAGCGAGTGAAGCGGCAGGTAGGTGGGCGCAAAGGTGATGGCATGGAAAGCCTCATCCATGGCGGAGCGCAGTTTGCCGGCCCGCGCCAGTTGATTGACGAGGTTGATCGATTCGAGTACCTGGCTGGATTGCGCCTGCAGGATGACATCTGCCAGCGGCATGAGCATGTCACCTTCCTGCTGTTTCTGCATCTGCTCGCGGGCCCGGTAGAGATGATCGCGCCAGTCCTTGCGCATCAGCATTTCATTGATGCTATCGCACAAACGCTTGAGCACTACCTCATCCTTTTGTGCAGCCTGCGCTTCGATGAGTGGTTCGTACATCTGGCGGATCTCGTCGGATTGTTCAGAGGGAACAATGGCGGCATCGGCCAGTTTGAGCGCCTCAAGATATTCGATGGAGGCGGCTTGCAAACGTCCCATCTTTTGGCTGATCTGTCCAATCAGCAAACGTGCCGCGAGACCAAAATCGTTGTGTTTTACCGCGTGCGAAAGATGGCGCAGCGCGGTCTCGGAACGATCACCCGTGGAACGCAACAAGCCGAGATCGAAATACAGGGCAGGGTGGTTGAAGCCGGCTTCGAGAGCGTGTTCGAGTTCCTCGGCGGCTTGCGAATCCTTGCCTTTGCTTTGTGAATCGATGGCCTGACCCAGATGCAGCACCACTTTTGACTGTTCATTGTGCTGGAGGGAAAGCTGCCCGGTACCGCGCATGAGGGCCTGCAAGCCGCGGCGGGCCTGGACAGTAGTGGTGTCGTCGGTGGTGTATTCGAAGAGAATCTCTGCCAGCCGGGTGAGGGCCTTTTGACGCGCCTCCGCGATCGGGTCGAGCCCTGAATCGGTTGGCTTTTTGGGCTGATCCAGTTGTTTGACCTGCGCCATGGCGATGGGCCCGGTCCCCCCTTTGGGGCGCAGCGGTTTGGGCAATAACTGACCAGACCGCAGGAGGGTCTGCGCCTGCCTGGCCTCCACGCTTTCGGGCATGATCTGCAGGGCCTTGTGAACGAGCTCGGCTGTTTTCTCCATGTTGCCCGTGCGTTGGACGAGGCTGGCGACCGCAATGTATTCGGTGACGGCCTGCGGTTTATGGCCAAGACGTTCATGTGCAATGGCAAGCCGTGAATGGGCGAGAAGGTGTTCAGGTTCGAGTGAGGTCACGCGCACCCAGTTCTCGATGGCCTTATCCACGTCGCGCTGGTTCAGGAAGAGATCGGCAGCGCGTGAGGCGGCCTCAATGGCTTCCCTGAGGTGACCGGTGCGCTCGAAGAGCTGCGCCAGTTTTTCCATAGGGGAGGGATCCTGCGGGGTCACCTGCGCGGCGCGCTTGTAGATCTGGAGCGACTCCTCATAACTTCCCCGCTGCAATAACGCCAGCCCCAGGCTGTTGAGGGCCTTGGGGTGATCGGGCATTTCCTGCAGGGCGGCGCGGTAGGCGGTGATGGCCTTGCCCCACTCCTGATCCCAGGCGGCGGAGTGGCCTTCATTCATTGCTTTTTGGAATATGTCTTCTCGTCCGGGCATGAGGGTATTATAACGTAGGTCACGCTGCCCCGCTAACGCGGGATCTGCGACAATCGTGACCTACAATGGTCTTATTTTCACTACGAAGGGACTTGTGATGGTTCTTGGTTGTGGTTGGAGGAGGGTGTTAGGAGACGGGCTTGTGAGCTTCGAACGCGAATAGCGCGGATGGGCAAATGGCGCGAATTTTTCCGGATTTTGAACCACGGAGACAGCGAGTCACGGAGTTCAATAATTGATTCTCTGTGTCACCGTGTCTCTGTGGTTAGAAGTTCATATGGGTTTCATTTCGCCCCAGTTATCGCCATAGCGTGCGTCGGTGGAAAGCGGGATGTCCAATTTGTAGGCATTTGCCATCGTCTCTTGCACGATGCGGGCGGTTTCCTCCAACTCTTTCTTTGGGCATTCCAGCACGAGCTCATCGTGAACCTGCAACAGCATCTTGGCATTCAACTTTGCACCTTTGAGTGCGGGTGGAATCTTTAGCATGGCGAGCTTCATGATGTCCGCAGCTGTCCCTTGAATGGGCGCGTTGATGGCTTCACGTTCCTCCCGGTTCTTGACCTGGACGTTTTGTTTGCTCTGCAAGGCTGGGAAATATCTGCGCCGCCCCAACAGGGTTTCGACATAGCCTTGCTGCGCGGCCAGCCTGCGAATGCCATCGAGATACTTTTTGATGCCCGGGAATTTTTGGAAATAGGTCTTGACGAAGTTTTCGGCTTCGGCCAGAGTCAAATCGGTCGTGCGCGTGAGCCCAAAGGAAGACATGCCGTAGATCAGACCGAAGTTGATCGCCTTGGCGTGACGACGCATATTCTTCGTGATCGCTTCGGGACCGACGCCGTAGATTGCGCGCGCTGTCGTGGCGTGGATATCTTCATCCGCACGGAAGGCTGCCAGCATCGCCTCATCCTGAGCCATGTGCGCCACGATTCGCAATTCGATCTGCGAATAATCCACTGAAAGGAGAACCTTACCCTTGCCCGCGACGAATCCATTGCGGATGCGCCGTCCCTCCTCGGTGCGGATCGGAATATTTTGGAGATTTGGATTCGACGAAGACAGTCGTCCCGTCACCGCGCCGGTCTGGCTGTAGGAGGTATGCACGCAGCCCGTGTCTGAGTTTAAAGCGGCTTGCAGCGCGTCCACGTAGGTGGATTTTATTTTGGAGAGCTCGCGATGTTCGAGGATCAAATCCACCACCGGATGTTTGCCGCGCAACGTATCCAGCACGCCGGCAGAGGTGGAATAATGTCCGCTGGCGGTTTTGTTTCCTTTATCGGGGGGCTCCAGCTTGAGCCCTTTGAAGAGCACATCTGAAAGCTGTTGGGTGGAATTGATGTTGAACGGCTTGCCGATCGAGTCATAAACCTGCTTTTCAATCTCATTCATGCGCTTCTGGAGCCGTTTGGATGTTTCTGCAAAGAAGGGCAGATCCAGTGAGATGCCGGTCATCTCCATCTCCGCCAGGACGGGCGTGAGCGGTAAATCGATTTCATCCAGTAGTTTTTCCCCGTTCACGCGCTGGAGTTCCTGGATCTGAAGCGGCATGAGGCGTAGCGTCGATTCAGCATCTGCAACCGCGTACGGCGCGGCAGACTCAATAGCCACCTCTGCCATGCTGATCTGCTTCTTGCCTTTGCCGATCAACTCCTCAATGTGCGTCATCTCTTCGCCCAGTTTTGCAAAAGCAAGGTTCTTCAGGCCGAGATTGCGTGAAGAGGGATCAATGATGAACTCTGCCAGCATGGTATCGAAGGTTAGCGGTGAGACGTGCAGCCCGTGTTTGGCCAGGACGATGTAATCATATTTGGCGTTATGTGCGATCTTGCCGATCTTAGGATTTGTCAGCGGCCCTTTGAGCGCCTCGATGACCCGCTTGAGGGGAAGGTTATTCCCGGCCATATGACCCGTGGGTATATAGTAGCCTTCGCCTTCCTGGATAGACAGCGAGATACCGACAATATCCGCTTTCATTTCTTCGGTCGAAGTTGTCTCTGTGTCGAACGAGATGACCCTGGCTTTGTTCAGTGCTTTGACCAGATCAGCCAGTTTTTTCTCTGTGTCAACGATCTTGACCGCGATGCTCGACGCGATCTTAGGAGCGACAATCACCGGTGACTCGTTCGCGAACATGGACATTTGTCCGAAGGATCCAGGTTTCAGCGCAGGAGCGGCAGCGGGAGCAGAAGAATCTACAGGGGAGTCAGAGGCAGGCTGGCCGGTCAGTTTTTCCAGGGTTTTGAGCAGTGAACGGAACTCCAATTCCTTGAAGAAGGCCTCGACGGACGGAATGTCCAGCTCATGAGCCTTGGCACGCTCCAAATCCAACTTGATGCTGAGATCGGTCCTGATCTGGGCCAGGTCGCGGCTGAGGAAGGCGTTGGCTTTGTTGGCCTCCAGCTTGGTCTTCCAGCGGTTTTCAATTTCATCGATATGGCTGTAGATATTATCGAGCGTGCCATATTTTTCGATCAGCGCGATGGCGGTCTTTTCGCCAATGCCCGCCACACCGGGGATGTTGTCAGATTTATCGCCAACCAGGGCTTTGTAATCGACGACCTGGCTGGGCAGCACACCGAGTTTCTTCACAACGTCTTCATCCCTGATGTAATTCTGATCATCCCCTGCCAGATAGACGACCGTGCGTTTGTTGACGAGCTGCAGGAGATCGCGGTCGCCGGTGACGATCTTGACTCCCAATCCTTGTTCGGCAGCCAGGCGAGCCACCGAGCCGAGCACATCGTCTGCTTCGTAGCCTTCCATTTCCAGCCGCGGGATGTTGAAGACATCCACCAACTGGCGGATGCGCTTGATCTGCGGGCTCAAATCATCCGGCATTTTTTCGCGCGTGCCTTTGTAGGCGGGGAAGAGTTCATCGCGAAATGTTTTGCCCACATCAAATGCAACCGCGAGATATTCAGGCTTTTCCTGCTCGATGATGCGGAGCAGTTCGCGTGCGAAGCCATAGATTCCCGCGGTGGGTTCGCCTTTGGAGGTCTGCCAGCGCTGGCTGCCACCAACGGCGGTTAAAGCAAAGTACATGCGATAGGCGAGGGCATGTCCGTCGATAAGGTAAAGGGTAGGAGGCATGGGTATGTCCGGTAAGTAGTAATTGGTAAGTAGATGATTGGAGAACGAGAGAAGTAGAGACTAGAGACTGGAGATTAGAAAGTTTTGGTGGTCGGATAGCTGGTGTTTTGGGTAACTAGAATTCTCCGTTTTGTTATTTGTAAATTCAGTGTTTCAATAGATTGAAAACAGTCCTGCAAGTAGATTTTCCATGATTTCAACAGGTTGTGAAGTATCAAAGAGCAAATACTGTCCTGTTTCTAATGGTTTTGCATGAGAACCGCTTGCAAACCTTAATTGATTCTTGGCAATCACCTGATATCCATTCTGTACGGACATATGTCCGCTTACCAAAATTCTTTGGGTCGAATACTCCAATGAGAGGTATTGTAGCAAACCTGTAAGTGCTTTGCTATATGCCTCCATGCCAAACTCTTGCTCACAGTTGGTGGATAAGGCGGAGTATAAAAGATCAAATTCACTATTCGACGTTGTAAAAAAGCCCAGCAACAGATCATCATAGCGAGGATCATCTTCCCCTTTAACGGAGAGATATCGTCTTGCCAGATCATCATATGATTCTGACTGACTCAATCTGGCGAAAGCACGGCGCATTCCTGTTCTGTCGCCTATCTCAAGCCTTGTATGGGCTTCTGAAAGGATCGCTTGATGACTCCAGTTGAATAACTTCATGGCTGATCGAGCGTTCGAAATCAACGATGTTGCGCCTGCGTGTGCGATGCTCACTCCTGCTACGGTACGGATGTAAAACGGAAGAGCCAAAAACAACTCGATAATAGCGTCGCGGACATTGTTTTGACACATTTGATTTTCAAAGGACGGAGTGTACTCGATTTGTCCCTTTGCCAAACCAAAGCCATAGATATGAGGAAGTTCGTGATTACCACAAAGATAAATAATGGCTTCACCAAAAATGGATTGTAAATTCAAAATATCTAAAACCATTTCTATGGACTGGTCAGGAAATTTTTCAGATTCCGAATGGATCATGTCACCTGTGAAAATCAAGCAGTCGGCTTTTCTTTTTGCATGCAAATCTGTGAAACGATCTCGCAAATACTGGTATGTCTTCCAATCCCCGTGCAAATCAGTTATGACCATCGCCACTCCAGAATTGAGTGACCACAATCTTGGATGTTCTTTTGCCAGCACAAATGGCATTCTTTTCTCCAATATTTGCTTACTATCGAAACACTTGGCTTGATCACAGCACTCAGAAAATGTATGCCTGCTGAAAACAAAAACGCAGAGTGATTATACTCTGCGCTGATGGTTCGGCAAGGTTTTTAGAACACAAATTCTAAGTGGGGGCGGAGTGACACTCCGCCTTACTTCCTCGGCTGCGAGTAGCCCTGGCGTTCGCGGGTTTGTTTGATGTAATCCTTCACCAGTTGCGGCGGGTGAGGCTGTGTGCCACCCATGATGAGATAACCCGGCGCCCAGAAATCGCCTGAAGGATTTTCCTTTTTCATGCGCGAAAACTCGGCAAAAATCTTCTCCGATGTCTGCGTGCGCATGATACGCATCAGATATCCTGGTGAGGTGGAGGGCGGCACGTTCACTACCCACTGCACATATTCCGGACGCACGGCCAGATATTCCAGCCGCCAGCCAAAGGCGATGCAGATATTTGGCAGCCATTCCGATACACGATCAGAGATGTCGCCGGTGAGATAATGAGAACTGAAACGCGGCACCAGCAGACAGGCATACGTCAGATTGTATAAGCCGGGGGAAATGGGTTCCATCATCACGCGTCCTGCCACTTCGGTGATGGAGTGCGGGCGGGTCTCATCCAGTTCGCCAGTCTGCGGACGGCGGATGGGTGTCATTGGACGCGGGCGCGATTTCGACGGCATGGTTGCATCGATTTCCTGCACCACATGCTCCACGGTCTGATCGTTCTGATCTGAGATCAGCAAATCGTTTACGCGCACGGCCGGAGAACTCTCGCGGCTGTAGTCCATCCGCGGGCGCGAGGGGGAGGGACGTGTGCCCCATTCCTCATCATTCGCCAGGGGAATCATATCGCCGCTGGGTGTAGGCGGCGGAACATCATTGATGATATCAGCAATGTTCGGGATCTCGAGATTCGGATCGCCTTCTTCCCCTTCCATGTATTGGGTCGGCGCGTCGTGGCTAGCCGATGGCTGACTCGGCGATATTGCGGCTTCGGCAGTCTCGGTGGAGAGTCTGTTCACCAGTTGACCCGCCTGCATGCGGATGGTGCTGAAGGGTGTCTCGGCATCGAACACCAACGCAAGGACTACATCCTCTGCCAGGCGGGTGGCATATAGCATGTGTTCCGCCTTGGTGGCCTCGAGGCGGACAAAGCGTAATAAATCGCTGCCCTTTTGACCATCCCAGTGACGGGTGACCGTAATACCCAATTCCTTGGCCGCGCTCTGCGAGAGCTGACCGGCATATGCCCATAAGGCTTCCTTGCGGGTGATCAGAGCTGCCTGCGCGGAGGACTCGAGCGTGAGGCGCGTGAGGTGCTGCGCGGCTCGCGTCACGTCCTGCAGCCAGGGCAGTTGTTCCTGGCTGGCCGGCGGTTGCTCCAAGCGGATGGCAGGTGAGGGGTCAGTGGCGCGGGTCGGTCGGGGGAGCGGGGTGGAATTGTCTCTCAGCATGGTCAATAGTTCCGGTAGGCGAAGGAGTTTGCGTGCCAATGCCCACGGCCGGATGTCATCCAGCGCGGGAGCTGTATCTTCATCAGAAAACAGGATCAGCCGCATGGTTGGGTTGAGCGTGCGGAGCGCACGTCCCAATTCAAGCACGAACTTTTCCCCAAGTTCCAGGTCAAGGAAGGTAGTCGAGCAGTTTTGCTCGTCAGCGCGCACTACGGCTTCCCCCTTGCCTTTGGCCGTATGAACGCGATATCCCTCCTGCTCGAGGCCGGCGGACAGTTTTTTGGCAAACAAGGCATCTGCTGTGACGAGAAGCAGGTTGTTGTTCATTTTGTTACAGTTTATCACGGCGGCAATGCAACTGCAAGAATTACAAGAGTAGGGGGGCCTTACGAAAACGCGAAATATTTGTCTATCTGACTTGATTTTCCCTTATGTTTGTGTTAATAATGAGAAAAATCTAACAAGGGTGTTTTAAATGCATCGCGAACGAGTTTCTGAGAATGTCTTTTGGTTTCAAAGTGAAGTATATGCCCAGGTGACTGCCGGGGTGGTGGCAGGTCCACAATGGGCGGTGGTAATCGATACGCTGGCTCTGCCAGATGAGACTCTCGCCATCCGTGAATTCATCGAGCGGGAACTGAGCGTGCCGGTGCGGTATGTGATCAACACGCACTATCACGCTGATCATACCTGGGGAAATTGTTTCTTCCCCGGTGCGACCGTTGTCTCACACGCCCGTTGCCGTGAACTGCTGATCGAGCGCGGCGAACCCTCCCTGGAGGCGGCGAAAAAGCAGAACCCGGCCTTGCGGCAGGTGAAGATCGTCCCGCCGCAGATGACGTTTGTGAATGGCGAAATGACCCTGCGGGTGGGCAAAAAGAATCTGATCATCACGCCGGCCTTCGGTCACAGCGAGGATGGGATTTCCATCCTGGTGGAGGAGGACCGCATCCTGTTCGCGGGTGATTCGTTTATGCCGATTCCGTATGTGGTCGATGGCGATGTGGATGAGAGCATCGCTTCCATTAAGCGCGTGGCCAAAATGGGACTGGAGAATATTGTGCAAGGCCATGGTGACATCATCCTGCGCGGCGAAATCGACGCGGCGGTGAAGGAAAACCTGAATTACCTGACCACCATCAAGAAGGCGGTCAGAGCCATTGCGCGCAAGAAGAACGCGGAAGAATTGATTGAGCAGATCACCATTGAAGAATGCGGCAAGAGCCGCGTGTACCTTGGCGGTCTTGCCCGGGAGCTGCACCAACGAAATTTGTATGCCTTGTTGAATCACATGAGGCAATAGATTCCTTTCTTAGCCACACACCCGCCTGATTTGCTTGGCAAATCAGGCGGATGTGTGGCGAGCCTACGAAATTATCCCCTCCCGTTTCGAGTTGGAGTAAGCCTTCAATAACACGAGAGTAGACTGACCTGCTTATGCGGGGTGTTTTGCGACTGGCAGAACGTTCTTGTCTACCTGTTTACTTGTGTACTGGTCTATTGCTATCCGCCTGTTGCCGTGCTTCGCGGCGCGCTCTGAGCCAGCCGTTCAGGCTCGTGCTTACCACCCGTTCATTACCTGCCAGGAGTTTTTTGATATTGGGGCGTAAGGCCCAAATGAGAAGCAATTCAGCCAGGATGCCGTACGTGATGTCAATGGGTTCCTGCAAACCCAGATATGCTCGGATGGCAAAGGTAATGATCACCACCAGCCCGACCGCCATGGTTGTCAGCGACGCGATACCGATCCCGAACCAGATCAACGCTCCGATTCCGAACGCAATCGGGAAGATGGGTGGCCATAAGCCTGCCGCGCCGCCCAAAGCTGGCGCGCCGCCCGCTCCGCCGCGAAACTTCATTTTGCCATTCACATCTCGTTCCAACAAAAAGAAGGAATAGTTATGCCCGAGGATTGCAAAGACGGGCGCAAGCACGTGAACAATGTGATTGGTAGGGTCCAGGGCCTCTGCCACCCAGACAGCTGCCGCGCCTTTGAAAATGTCCAGGATGGCCGTCAGTAAGCCTGCGCCAATCCCGGCAGCACGCGCGGCATTGGTCCCTCCAGTGCGTCCACTTTCCACTGTGCGAATGTCCTTGCCGGTCTTGATCTTAACAATTAACAGCCCAAACGGGATCGAACCCAAAACATATCCAAGAACCACCGCTGCAATGTCCAGCAGAATTTGCATCAGCATCCTCCATCCAGAGTCGAGTAAGCACCGCTTGTTTCATGAATAAATGGCTTATTGATTTGTTCTCTAAGCTAAAAGCTGCGGCACTCTGTAAAACACAAAAGTATTTGCCTGGTTGCTCTAACCTGTGATTTCCAGGGTCACCTCACGGGCGGAGCCATCTTCGATCCAGAAGCCGCGCGCCTTCCAGGCCTGATCCTTGTAGGAAAGGACTACGTGAACGACCTCGTAAGCCGCCTCCGCGATATCGGTGGCAGAGACAGCTTCAGGTCCGGTCGGATGCGAGTGGAAGATGCCGAGGAGGTCCAGGCCGTTCGATTCGATCCAGTCGAACGCGTGGAGCTGCTCATAAGGATCCATCACGAATCGCACGGGACTTTGCGCCTGATTCGAAACCCCGATCATTTTCTCGGCCCGCGCCGCTTTGCCTGCCAGAAGTCCACAAGCCTCGAGCGGCGCCTGCTGGTCAGCGTACGTGATCATCTCCTGCAGAAGCAAACTGCTCAACTGCAATACCGATATCATCTGAGAACTATGGCCAAACCCCAGCATAGCGCGGTCACGATGGCTGGTTCAAGCACCGCGCGTCGCGTCGGGATGCTTTCGCCAAGGCGAATGGCCAGGTTGACCAGCCCATATAGCGGCCCCACCAACAGCAGACCAAATTGTATGGAGGAGAGCGGCCAGTAGTACAGGCCTGCTGCCAGTTGAATACAGACCAACGCGATGCCGATTGCCCAGGCCACTTCCCACCTCCCGCTCAGGTGCAAGTGCAGTATGCGTAGGCTCGCCAGTAATGAGGCCAGGAACAAGGTCGGAGCAATCAGGAAGAGACGAATTTCGCCGGCACGCAGCGCGACCGACAATACAAAGAACAATGTATATGAAACTGCTGTCAGGCCTACCATCGCAGCGGAGTAGTAAGGCGCATCAGGGTCCACAGCGACATATTCCGCCAGGAAGACGAAATACAGGAAGATACTGCTCACGAGAAAACCAATCCACCAGGCCTGGCCATTGGGGAGGATCGACAATGGGATGCTAATCACAAAAGTAGTCAAAGTGGGCAGGAACCACCACTGAAACGTCGCTCTACCATTCAGGGATGGGTGGCCGCGCAGGAGCCAGTCCATGCCGGTGGCCGTCAGGCAGGCGGTAAGCAATCCCATGAGCGTGTTGGTACTGAATGGAAAGGAAAGCAGGAATCCCGGCAATTGCAGCTCAAAATCGAACCCGGGCGAGGGGATGATTCGCATCAATGCCAGCGCCAGCAGCACAGTGGAGGTGACCAGGCCCAGCCGGTTCGAGTCGGGTCTGTATTTGTCTGGTACAGCCATAAAGGGGATTGTACCTGCCTGCCTTGTGAATGCCAAGCCGTGCCCCGTATGGTAGAATCAAGTAGTTATGGACATGCAAAGACTCGAAGCACTCCCACCACCACCTGGCGTTATTGCTTCGTTACAGGCAGGTTTCAGTATTGTTTCAAGCCGTATTGCCTTGATCCTCCTGCCTCTCTTCCTGGATGTGATGTTGTGGCTGGGTCCTCGCCTGAGCGTGGGCCAGTGGTATGAGGCGTTTTTCAACGCCTCGTTGACTGTGCTGCGTCAGAATGGTTTCCCGGCTCGGGATATGGCGATTTACACGGAGAACGCGCCCCTGATCATTGGCTATTTTGAGCGTTTGAACTGGCTGGGTTGGTTGCGTACCCTTCCTGTTGGCATTCCGGCGCTGATGTTGGGTCTGCCGGAAACTATCCCGGTGCCAACCCCGCTCGGGCTGCAGGACGTAATCCAGTTGCCCTCGTTCATGGTTGTTGCGGGTACGTTGCTCTTGCTGACCTTTGGGGGCTGGCTGGGCGGAGGATGGTATTTTCGAAGCGTGGCGGGCGCAAGCCTGGGTGAGGAAGAACCGGCCATCGGTCTTATCTGGACATGGCTGCAAACGATCCTGTTATCGGTGGTATGGATGATTGGTTTGATGGTAATCGTTTTGCCAATCCTGTTCCTAATGGGATTATTGCTTGCCATCCATCCACTGCTGGCGCAGGTGGCTTTCTTCATTATATTGTTCTTTCTGTTCTGGCTGGTGGTGCCTTTGTTCTTTATGCCGCACGGCATTTTCGTCCGCAGGCAGAACGCGTTTGTGTCCATCCTGAGCAGTCTGCGGATGTCGCGTTTCACGCTGCCAAACAGCAGTATGTTCGTGTTGAGCGTTTTCCTGCTCTCGCGCGGCTTGAGCTATTTGTGGCTGGTCCCCTCGAGTGATTCCTGGCTGATGCTGATCGGCATTGCCGGGCATGCATTCATTTCGACCGCGTTGCTCTCGGCCAGTTTTGTATATTATCGCAATATGAATCACTGGCTGCAAACCGTATATGAACAATTTCAAAAAATGAGTCAGCGATCATCTATCAGAAAGGCTTAGATATTTCCCTCTCTGATGGAAATCTTTGGAGGTTTTTGTGGTAGTCAAAGTAGAAAATTATGATGTCAGTTCCATTCAGGCACTGGAAGGCATTGAGCATGTACGCAAACGCCCCGGTATGTACGTGGGCGGCACCGATATCAAGGCTCTGCATCACCTGGTCTATGAAGTCGTGGATAATGCCATTGATGAAGCGCTGGCGGGATTTTGCACCAAGATCAACGTTACGATTCATGATGATAGCAGTGTGACCGTGGAGGATAACGGTCGTGGCATTCCGGTGGGGCCGCATCCCACCAAAAAGGATGCACATGGCAAGCCCATGGAAACGGTGGATGTGGTCATGACCGTCATTGGCGCGGGTGGTAAGTTCGGCGGTGGTGGCTACAAGGTCTCCGGCGGTTTGCATGGTGTGGGTGTCAGCGCGGTGAATGCGCTCTCGGAATGGGTGGTGACGGAGGTTAAGCGCGATGGTAAATTATGGCAGCAGAACTACCGGCGCGGCGTGCCGCAGGGCAAGATCCAGCAGATTGGCAAAGCTGCCAGGGATGAAAGCGGCACCAAGCAGACTTTTAAATTCGACAAGCAAATCTTCACCGAGGACATTGATTATCGCTTCGACAATCTGGTCCAGCGCTTCCGTGAAATGGCGTTTGTGACTCGCGGCGCGACCATCCAGTTTGTGGATGAACGCAGTGACCGCGAGATGACCTTCTATTTCGAGGGCGGCATTACTTCATTCGTGCGTTATCTCAACCGCAACCGCGATAATTTGCATCCCGTGGTGTATGTGGAAAAGGAAATGGAAGGTATTGGCGTCGAAGCCGCCATCCAGTATACAGACGCGTACACTGAATCAGTGTATTCGTTCGCGAACACGATCAACACGATCGACGGGGGTACACACCTAACTGGCTTGCGATCGTCTATCACTCGTGTGATTAATGATTATGCACGGAAGAATGGTCTGCTCAAAGATGCGGATCCGCCCTTCTCCGGTGATGACACACGCGAAGGGTTGACAGCGATCGTTTCGGTCAAACACCCCAACCCACAATTTGAATCGCAAACCAAGGTCAAGTTGATGAACCCCGAGGCGCAGACGTACGTCACGCAGGTAGTGGGTGAGGCATTCCGCACATTCCTGGAGGAAAATCCTCAAGCGGCAAAGACGATCATTGCCAAGTGTCTCACCTCCGCTCGTGCGCGTGATGCAGCGAAAAAGGCACGTGAGCTTGTCATTCGCAAGTCTGCGCTTGAGTCGCTGACGTTGCCTGGCAAATTGGCAGATTGTTCCGAACGCGACTCGGCCAAGACCGAACTCTATATTGTAGAAGGTGACTCGGCAGGTGGCTCCGCCAAGCAGGGCCGTGACCGCCATTTCCAGGCGATCCTCCCACTGCGCGGCAAGATCATGAACACCGAACGTGCCCGCCTGGACAAAATCCTTTCCAGCAATGAAATCAGGGCGTTGATCTCCGCGCTGGGCACGGGCATCGGTGACAACTTCGGGCTAGACGGTTTGCGCTATGGGCGAGTCATCATCATGACCGACGCCGACGTGGACGGCAGCCACATCCGCACGTTACTGCTCACATTCTTCTTCCGCTATATGCCGCAATTGATCGAAGACGGCCATTTATATATTGCGCAGCCGCCTTTGTACCGGGTGGCATACAAGAACCAGATCAAGTACGCCTATTCAGACAAGGAAAAGGACAAAATGGTCAAGGAGGTCGGTGAGAAAGCCAGCCTCCAGCGTTATAAAGGCCTGGGTGAAATGAATCCGGCCCAACTGTGGGAGACGACCATGAATCCCGAAAACCGGACGCTGCTCCTCGTCACGGTGGAGGACGCGGCCGAAGCTGACCGGACATTCGACATGTTGATGGGTGATGCGGTGGACCCACGCCGGAAGTTCATCCAGACTCATGCGAAGGCAGTCCGAAACCTGGATATTTAGTTTGCGTTTGCTCCCGGCGGCATCCCTTGCATAACATCCCGTGGGACGCCGCCAGGGACTGCGGCGGGAGTAAGGTGGGAATACCCTGCCTTTCCGCTTTGTTATGAAAGTACCATTCAGGTGCAGGGAGGGGATGTAGTACAATTTCCGGCAATCGTATTATTGTCATCTGTTTCTGTTCTGGAACCATGCACCCATCTCCAAGGTTTTACGAAGTCACAAATAAGACAACCCAACTGCTCGTGCTTTTCTATCAGGCACTGGCGGTCCTGGTTTTTATTGGGGGCCTGTATTTTTCCTACGGCTGGTTGAGGAATCCGTTTATCGGCGGCTTCTTCGAGCATACATTCGTATTGAATGGTACCAATACACGCGAGCCGGGGAAACAGTGGGCCATGTATGAGCACGGATTTAAACAGGGCGACCAGCTGATCTCAGTGAATGGAACCCCAATCACCAATTCCAATGACTTGAGGCACATTCTGGAAGCTTCGGCTGTGACCCAGACCGTTACGGTTGAGATGCGCACGAGTGATGGGCAGGTAAAACCAGTCACTATCACCTTGCGGTCATTTTCGGCGACGGACCGCCTCGCGTATTTCATCATGCCCATGGTTCTCAGTCTGGTGTTTCTCATCGTCAGCCTGTGGATCTTTGGACTGCGTCGTACCGAACCAGCTGGCCGCGCCTTTACGGTTTTTGCCTCATCGCTGGCGATCACCACCGGGGGACTCTTTGATTTATATACATCGCACTACTTTACTTATCTTTGGGTTCTGGCGGTGAGTCTGGCAGGCGGAGCCTTAGTGGACCTGGCGCTAGGATTCCCGCAGGAAGCGCGGCTGATCATCCGCAGGCCTTATCTGCGTTGGGTTGGTTACTTCATCGGCCTTGTGTTGGTACTTCAGGCTTACGGCACGCATTTCGATTTTGCCCAGCCACTGGCCTATATCAATACCTGGCGTAACATCTATACATTCACGGGCTTGTCTGCCTTGTTCTATTTCGCGGCGCTTGGTTATCGTGCGATCACTGCCTACTCGCCGGTTGTGAAGAGTCAAGCGCGCACGATTTTATTGGGAGCCCTGGTTTCCTTTGTCCCGGTGGTGGGCTGGTTACTCTATGCGGCTATTTCGCCGTTGATTGTCTCCGAACCACTGCAGGGATTCAACCCATATCTGCTCCCATTCCTGGTCATCTTCCCGGTGGCGAACGGTTACGTCATTATGCGCTTCCGCCTCCTCCGCACCGATTACTGGGTGCGCCAAAGCATCGTCTATTCCATCCTGACGATTTTTGTGGTGGCAGCCTATGCCCTTTTTGTGGTGGGCATTTCGCTCCTCATCCCCATGCAAACCAATAATCCGTTTCTGATCGGTACACTGGTCTTTTTAATTGCGGTGGTTCTCGATCCTTTGCGGACGCGCCTGCAGGTCTGGGTGGATGGCACATTCTTCCGCGGGCGCCGTGCCTATGAGGATCGCATCCGGACCTTTACGCACCAATTGACCGGCGCCCTGGATTTGACCACCATCGGGCGCGTCCTGCGCCAACAGATCGAAAGCAGCCTCATGCCGGAACGCCTCCATATTTATACCTACGACCAACTCAACGATCAGTATGCCGCGCTGGCCAATGGGAATAACCGCCCGTCCACCGATATTCGGTTCGCCTCTGGCAGTTCGCTCGTTCAATATCTGCAGCAGGAAAGGATTCCACTGTACCTTGATTCGATCAATCCGCCTGCCATCTTGAAAGCCGACGAAGCCCGTCTCTCGCTGTTGGGGGCACGCCTTTTTGTCGCGTTGCCGGGTGATGCCCGGCCTGTCGGCTGGCTGGCTTTAGGATCACCTCTGTCTGGCGAAGCGTATACCCCCAAAGACCTGGACTTTCTCGATACCCTGTCTGACCAGGCCTCTGTGGCGATCTCGCGGGTGCAAACCGTTATCGACCTCGAGCGCCGAGTGCAGGAAATGAACGCTCTTACCCGCGTGTCGCAGGGCGTCAATGTCACCCTGACATTTGATGACGTGCTCGAGCTGATCTTCGCCCAAACCACACAGATCATCCCCTCCTCATACTTCCATATCACGCTGTATAACAAGGCGGCGAACTATTTCTACTATGCCTTCCGGGTGGACGACCAGGAACGGCTCGAATCGCTCGAGAACCAGCCGCTGGCTGTCAGCTTCGGGCTGGGACCGGAAATCATTCGCAAGGGTCGCCCGATCATCACGCAGGATTACTCGCGCGAATGTCAGGCCCGCAACCTGACTCCCTCCGCACAGAACATCTACGCCTGGATGGGTGTGCCGCTCAACTCCGGCGCGGAGACCATTGGCGCCTTGAGTGTGGGTAGCCCCGACCCGACGGTCACGTACACGCGCGCGCAACTCGATCTGCTGCAGGCCGTGGCAGACCAGACCGTGGGCGCCATCGTCCAGGCACGCTTATTGCAGGAAACCGAGAAGCGTGCCTACCAGCTGGCCACGCTGAACGAAATCACCCGGCAGATCACCTCCACCCTAGAACAGGAACCTCTACTCAAAAACATTCTCGAAAATGCGGTCTCGATCCTGAACTGCGAAGCCGGGACGTTGTTCCTGATGGATGAGCAAACTGGCGAGCTTGAATTCCGTGTCACGGTTGGGCCTGTGGCCGGAAACCTGCTTGGGCAAAGACTCCCACCTGGGACAGGGATCGTTGGACGCGCTGTCCAGATCCGCGCCCCGGTGATCGAGAACGATGCGCAGCGTTCCCTGGTGCGCGGAATCGTGAGCACAGACAAACAGACCGGCACTCCGCGCTCGCTCCTCGCGGTCCCCATGATGATCAAGGACCGGGTGCTCGGTGTGATCGAAGTCATCAACCGCCGCGATGGCCTGCCTTTCGTGGCAGACGATCAAAATATCCTGACCGCCTTTGCAGGGCAGGCAGCCGTCGCGATCGAGAATGCGCGTCTGCTGGCCCTCTCTGATCAGGAACTGGAGGCGCGCGTGGAGGAGCTCCAGGTGATGGGCCGCATCGTCCGTGAATTGAATGCCAGCCTCGAAGTCGACCGTACCATGCGCATCGCGCTGGAATGGGCCATCCGCCGGTCATCCGCCGAAGCTGGATTGATCGGTGTGCTGGAAGATGAGCGTCTGCGGCTCATGGCGCATCAGGGCTATGAGGATGTGTTTGCCGACCAAACCGATGCGCATTTGTCTCTCGATTTTCCCTCCATTCGCAATGCCATCGAAAGCGGACAATCGAGACAGGTTTCACTGCTGGTAACCGGCGAAAAGGGCATTTTGCCCGGCGCTCATACCCAGATCATCGTTCCCATTCGCCGTGAAGCGGAGGTGATTGGGTTGATCATCCTTGAAAGCACCAGCGATTCGCAAGGCAACCTCGACTTCCTGAACCGCTTGATCGACAGTGCTGCCATCGCCATCTCGAACGCCCAGTTGTATGCCGAAATACAGCGCGCCAACCAGGCCAAGAGCGAATTCGTCTCTTTTGTGGCGCACGAACTCAAGAATCCCATGACCTCCATCAAGGGCTATTCCGAATTGTTGGCGGCGGGCGCAGTCGGGCAGATCAACGAAAATCAGACAAACTTCCTGAACACGATCCGTGCAAATGTCCAGCGTATGTCCACCCTGGTCTCCGACCTCAACGACAATGCCAAGATCGAAGCCGGGCAGTTGCGGCTGGAATATAAGCCAGTCCAGTTGGATGATGTGGTGGATGAGGTGATACGTTCCACGAAGCGCCAGATCGATGAAAAGAAACAGACCGTGGAACTCCTCCTGCCCGATGGATTACCCGATGTCTGGGCCGATCAGACCCGTGTGGCGCAGGTGCTCACCAACCTGGTAAGCAATGCGCACAAATACACGCCTGATGGTGGGCGGGTCCTCGTTGGCGCGGAGGCAACATTCAACCAATGGGATCCGGCCGGTGCGAAGCAGGTGGTCCATTTGTGGGTGAAGGATAACGGCATTGGCATAAGCATCGAAGACCAGGCCAAGATCTTCCAACGGTTCTTCCGTTCCGACGATTCAAAAGCCCGCGAGGCGCCTGGCACGGGCCTCGGTCTGAATATCACCAGGAGCCTGGTGGAAATGCAGGGTGGGCGGATCTGGTTCGACAGCGAGTTTAGAAAAGGAACCACGTTCCATTTCACCATCCCTGTGGCGGAAGGATAGGCTGCGATGATCAACGTGGCTATCGGTCAGGCCCAGGCGTTGAATGGACGCGAAGCCGGTTTGCAGGCGGCGCATCAGGCGTTGAACAAGCTTGGGTCCGGCGCGCCCAAACTCGGCATCATTGTCGCGTCGCATCATTATCAGGCGCGTGATGTGGTCAGCGGCGTATCTGGCCTGCTGGGCGATACTCCGATGATCGGGTTCAGCAGTCCGGCCGGAATGATTTCCGAAGGCTTGCGTCCGAACTCGGTGGTGGTGGCACTCCTGACCGGGGATTTTCAGGCCGAAACGCAGTGGCTGCCTGCCTATGCCCAGAGTGCCCGCGAGACCGGCGCGAAACTTGCCAAACAGATCACTGAAAAAAATGCCTCTGCCTGCCTGTTCTTTGCAGATGGATTCAACGGGGATGCGGATCAATTGTGTTCAGCGCTGTCGAGTTCCATCCCACTGGTGGGTGGGCTGGCTGCCGGGGATTTGCACACGGGTCATTCCTACCAGTTGGCTGGTCCGCAGACCGGATCTGGTGCCCTGGCTGCCGCGTTTCTACGCGGCAACCTGCGGGTGGGTGTTGGCTCCGCGCACGGCTGGAATCCGGTTGGCAGCCAGTTCCGTATCACACGCTCACGCGGTTTCTGGCTGCGTACCCTGGATGGACGTCCTGCTTCCGAGACCTATGCCCAGCTCTTTGGATATCCCGCGCGTGAGTGGGCATTCCCTCCTCTCAGTCATCTGGCGCGTTTATATCCACTTGGCATCGAGCAGGGCGACACGATGATCGTCCGTGCACCGATTCGGGTCGAAGCAGATGGTAGTTTCCGCATGAATGCGCCCGTGCGCGACGGCGTGGATGCCTACCTGCTGGTGGGAAGCCGGGCATCCTGTGAAAAGGCCGCGCAACAAGCTGCTCAGCAGGCGCTACAACAATTACAAGGGAGCAAACCCGCCTTTGCCCTGGTATTGGCGGACGTGGCCTGGGAGATGTTGCTTAAGTCACATCCTGCCACCGAGATCAATGCGATCCATGAAATCCTTGGCCCAGATGTCCAGATTGCAGGCGGCTATACCCTTGGACAGGTGGTTCCCGGCAGGGAAGAGAAATCCCCGCCGCAACTGCTGAATCAACATATTGTGGTGGTCGTTTTTGGGGAAGCTTAATTCTCGCGTTCCAGTGCCGGCCAGGCATGTTTGAATCGAATATTGAAATTCCTGAAGATGTAAATGCGGCTGTTTTGATCGATGCTGTTGAGCGTGTTTGTCACGCTCACGGCTTGAACTGCACATTGAAAGGAACTCTGGTGAAATATCCGGGCTCGGTGCACTGGCATTTCCAGAAGGCCAAACAAAAAGGGACATTGGAAATTACATGGTGGGAAAATAAAAATCGTCTTTGGTTTAAAGTGGCCGAAGGCAGAACAGGTACCTGGATCGACGAAAGCATGATCGAAATAAAAAAAGAGATCCAGAAACTACTAGGTTAAAAGGAAAGCCCGACTGATGGAGCCGGGCTTCTTTATTAGAGAACGGGTCTTCGTTACTACGAAGTTGTGACTTGTGGTAGCTTTTCCAGCGAGGCTTTCACGGCTTCGGCAGGATACTCATAATCTTCCAGCTTTCCACTGAGATACGCTTCATAGGCGGACATGTCGAAGTTGCCATGCCCGGAGAGGTTGAACAGGATCACGCGCTTCTCTCCTTTGGCTTTGGCATCCAGGGCCTCATCGATCGCGGCGCGAATTCCATGAGCTGACTCAGGCGCCGGGATGATGCCTTCCGCACGCGCGAACTGGATCGCAGCTTCGAACGTCGCTTTCTGTGGGACAGAGACCGCCTCGATGTAACCGGCATCATACAATCCGCACAGGCTGGGCGCCATACCGTGATAGCGCAAGCCGCCGGCGTGAATAGCGGCAGGGACGAAATCGTGCCCGAGGGTGTGCATCTTGACGATGGGAGCCATCTTGGCCGTATCGCCATAATCGAACGTGTACACGCCTTTTGTCAGGGAGGGCGCGGCGGTTGGCTCAACGGCCAGCAGGCGCGTGCGTTTTCCGTTCTTCAAATTCTCGCGTAAAAAAGGATAGGCGATACCGGAAAAGTTCGACCCGCCGCCTACACAACTGATCACCACATCTGGATATTCGCCCGCCAGGTCCATCTGTTTGAGCGATTCTTCGCCGATCACGGTTTGATGCATCAACACGTGGTTCAATACCGAACCCAAGCTATACTTCTTGGCGCCATTCGATGTGGCCGCGGCTTCCACGGCTTCTGAAATCGCAATCCCCAGCGAGCCCGGGTTATCAGGGTTTTCTGCAAGCAAGGCGCGACCATAGTTCGTGCGGTCCGTGGGGCTGGCAAATACCTGTGCGCCATAGGTTTCCATCATAATGCGGCGATATGGCTTTTGATTGTATGAAACTTTGACCATGTATACCTCAAGCGCAAGGTCAAAGAAGTTACAGGCTAAAGAAAGTGCAGAGCCCCATTGACCGGCGCCTGTCTCGGTGGTCAACGCTTTCGTGCCAGCCTTTTTATTGTAGAAGGCCTGGGCAGTGGCAGTATTCAGTTTGTGACTTCCCACCGGTGATGCACCTTCGTATTTATAGTAAATGTGTGCGGGTGTATCGAGCGCTTTTTCCAGGCGCCGGGCCCGCAGCAGAGGCGTGGGGCGATATAGCTTGTAGATTTCGCGCACTTCTTCGGGAATCTCGATATATGGCTCGGTTGAAATCTCCTGCAGGATCAAATCCATCGGGAAGAGCACGGACAAAAAGTCGGGGGTGACCGGTTCCATCGTTCCAGGATGCAGCACCGGGGTAGGCGGAACCGGGCTGTCCGCGTTGATGTTGTACCAAAACTTGGGCAGGTCACTATCATTCAAAATGAAGCGGGTTCGGTCAGACATGTTCATCTCCTTTTCTAAATCAATGGATCAATCGTCAATCGTAAATCGTCAACACTTGCACCTGGCGCACACTTGCCCCGGGCGCAAGTGCCGGGGAGTGCAGGTGTCGTAAATCGTAAATCGTCAATCGGACTCTCTTCAAGGCGGATGAAAGACAATGGCCTGGAACATCTCTGCTCCTAGCTCCCTCCCGTGTTAGGAAAGGGTGAGGTCAAAATAAAAACAGCATTCATCCCAGAAGGGACGAACGCTGTTCGCGACAGCAGTCCGTGGTGCCACCCACGTTAGGCTGGTTTACTGAAATCCGTTGCAGGACAACGGAGCCAGCCTCACTCTTTTGCATGATAACGGGTGCATGGCCCGGCTCTGTTACTATTTCTGACGATCAAACCATGAGACGATCTGACCATCAGACGAATTCACTTTGCGGCTCGAAGGTCCATTCGGCGTTGCCGTCGCGGGCAGGCTTTCAGCGCGTTGGCCTGCTTTCTGTGCCGTCGTGCAATGTGTACTTGTCCTTGTCTTCGCCTTTATAATTTTGGATGATTATATGATAAGGGATATAATTGTCAATGGTCATAGAGAGGAGAATGCAATGAAGGATAAACTGATGTTGATCATAACAGTGGGACTGATCCTGCTGACGGGCTGCAGTTTTCCCGGCCGCGCGGCCCCGACGCCGACCCCACTTGTCAACCCCGATTTGATCTTTGTCGCCACCGAGACTCCTGTCGCTATTACTCCCATCCCCCCGACCCCCATCTTTACGCCGACTGCCACGCCCATCCCGGCAGTTGCGGCCAATGTTTGCAACGACCCGCAGGTGATCGCCTTGATCGATGCGCTGAAATCATCCATGCTGACGGCCAATGGCGCGACATTCAGTCCGCTGGTCAGCCCGAATGGCATGCAGGTGCGCTATTTCCGTAATGCTGACCCCATCACCTATAGCGCGTATCAGGCGAAATTCCTTTTTGAGACCACGTATCAAGCGCCGTGGGGCAACGCTCCTGGCAGCGGCTTGGAGAAAAAGGGGGCATTCCATGATGTGATCGTGCCTGAACTGGTCAAGGTCTTCAACGCACCTTATACATTGCACTGCAATGAGATCCGGCATGGCGGCGCCACATATCAGGTTGCCTGGCCTTACAACAAGGATTTCTTTTCGATGTATTATCCCGGCACGGAGCAGAATGGTTATATGGATTGGCGCACCTGGGCGGCTGGCATCGAATATGTGAACGGCAAACCCTACATCTATGCCCTGATGCAGTTCTTCTGGGAAACATAAGACCAGGTGACAGTCATCGCTCTCTTAGTGATTGTCAGCCTTATACCTTCCAGCCAGCATGCGTACGCACCTGCTGGCTTATTTTTTCTAATGTAAGAAACGACAGGCCGCTGTATACTATAAGTTGTTGCAAGAACTTGCAATAAGGGATTGAATGTCTTGCACTTCTGATTATGCTGCCCAACTGCGTGCCCGCGGTTTTCGGATGACGACCCAGAGAATGGCGATCCTGCATGTCCTTCGCCATGAAGGGAAGCATCTTTCGCCTTCTGCCGTGTACAAAGAAGCCGTCAAGGAATTGCCCGGCCTGACCGAGCCGACCGTTTACCGCACCCTGGAGTTCCTGGCGGATAATGGTCTGGTGCGTCCATCGTATGCTGCGAATGGGCACCTGACTTACGAGATCGCCGGTATCGAGCACCATCACATGGTGTGCAGAAACTGCGGCGATCAAATCGAAGTGGAACATACCCTGCTCGAAAGTCTTTACCGGTTACTGGAAAATACCAGCGGCTATCGAAGCATTGACAGCCATGTGACCTTTTTTGGGGTTTGCCCGGCCTGTCAAAAGGTCTAAGAAGGAGATTCGCATGCTTTATTCCCCTCCAGCCTTACACATTCCGGATGGTTTTCTCAGCATTCTGATTTCATTGATTTGCTGGGCCATTACGGCTGTTATCGTTGGAATTGCCGTCTCGCGCACCAATCAGGGGCTGGGAGAAAAACAGGTGCCGTTAATGGGCGTGATGGCGGCCTTCATCTTTGCCGCGCAGATGATCAACTTCCCCATCGCCGGTGGGACCTCCGGACACCTGTTGGGCGGCGCGCTGGCAGCCATCACATTGGGTCCCTGGGCCGGGATGCTGGTCATGACGGCGGTGATTGCAGTACAGGGATTGTTGTTTCAGGATGGCGGATTACTTGTGATGGGCGCCAATATTTTGAATATGGGTTTGCTTACCTCGGTGGTTGGCTATGGACTGTATCGTTCCGTGCTTGGCAAAAGCCAGAGCACAAAACTCGCGGTGGCTGGTGTGGCTGCCTGGCTTTCGGTGATGACGGGGGCGCTCGCCACAGCTCTGCAGCTCTGGTTAAGCGGCACGGCGCGCCTGGAGATTGTCCTGCCGGCGATGCTGACCGTCCATGCCTTGATCGGGCTGGGCGAAGCGTTGATCACGGTCGCAGCGCTGGGATTCATCTTCCGCACGCGCCCTGATCTGCTTGATGAAGAATCTGTTTCGGCACAGGGCAGCCGCGGCTGGGTTATATCGGGTGCGTTAATTGCGCTAATGGTTATCCTCTTATCACCGGTTGCCTCTGCTGACCCGGATGGTTTGGAGCGTGTGGCAGGTGATCTGGGTTTTTTACAGACAGGTCAGTCTGCACCGTATGAAATCATTCCTGGTTACGCCTTGCCCATCCTGGGTGAGACAGCCCTTTCAACCATCATTGCCGGGATGATTGGATTGGTCGTTGTCGGTGCAATTATCGTCCTGCTTGGTCAGGCGATGAAGGCAAAATCGTAATTACCCTGGTATAAAGTCTGTCAGTCTGAGCGGAGCGAAGAATCTCTTTGCATTGATCGCGACTCTCCCCGGCATGATTTGCTTAGCAAATCATGCCGGGGGCAAGTGTCGGTCGCAGAGAACGCCCCCTCAGCGTGACATTAAATAAATCATTATGCATTTTGACGCCTTTGATCGCTATCACGACGCCACAAGTTTTGTCCACCGCCTTGACCCGCGTGTGAAGGTGGTGGTAACGATTGCCTTCATCCTCTCGAACGCGTTGTTGCCGGATGGCGCGTGGATGGCATTTGGGCTGGCGTGGTGCTTCCTGCTGTGCGCGAATGTGCTTTCGAATCTGGGACTCGCGTTCACTTTCAAACGCTCTTTTGTCGCGCTGCCGTTTGCTCTGGTAGCCATCACGGTCCTTTTTTCCATTCCGGGTCAGCCACTGGGCACGTTCCACATCATGATGTGGGACTTTACGATCACCGATATGGGCTTGTTGCGTTTTGAAAGCATCCTGGTCCGCTCGTGGCTTTCGGTACAGATGGCCATTCTGCTGGTTGCCACCGCGCGCTTTCCTGATCTGATCCACGCCTTCGAGCACCTGCGGGTACCGTCCATTCTGACCACGATCATCGCGTTCCTGTACCGGTATCTCTTTGTGCTGGCGGATGAAGTCTTCCGCCTGCTCAGGGCAAGGGATGCGCGTTCGGCAGCCGCGACAGGCCAAAAGTCGGGTGGAAGCGTGGCCTGGCGCGCCAGAGTCGCGGGCAATATGGCAGGTCAACTCTTCTTGCGGAGTTACGAGCGCAGTGACCGCGTCTACAATGCGATGCTGGCGCGCGGCTATACGGGTCATCTGAATACAATGAATCCGCATGAACTGCATCGCGTGGATTACATTAGCATGGCCGGCGCGCTGTTCATTATCCTTTTGCTTCAGGTGGTTGGGCGCTTATGACAAACGTTTTATCCGTTCACGATCTGCATTTTTCCTATCACGATCATCACCCCGCGTTGCGCGGCGTCTCATTTGAGTTGTGTGAGGGGGATAAGGTCGCGCTGGTGGGACCGAACGGCGCGGGCAAAAGTACCTTGATGCTGCACCTGAATGGGATTCTGAGGGGCGCCGGCCAGGTGACCGTGGGTAATGCCCGCCTCACGCGTGACAATTTGCCGGTCATCCGCGCCATGGTCGGACTCGTGTTCCAGAACCCGGATGACCAACTCTTCTCGCCGACCGTGTTCGAGGACGTGGCATTCGGTCCGCTGCATATGGGTTTGCCCATGGAGGAAGTGACCTCGCGCGTCGAGTCTGCACTGAACGCGGTACGCATGTCTGGTTTTCGTGACCGCATGTCGCACCATCTGAGCATGGGGGAGAAGAAACGCATCGCCATCGCGACCGTCCTTTCGATGAACCCGCAAATTCTTGTGCTCGACGAACCCTCCGCTGGTCTAGACCCGCGCGCGCGCAGAACTTTAATCAACCTGTTACGCGAACTACCGCTCACGATGTTAGTCTCCACCCATGATATGAGACTCGTCGAGGAATTATTTCCGCGTACGATCGTGATGGACGAAGGTCTGGTCGTGGCGGATGGGAAGACAAAGGAAATTCTGGCAGATGAAAAGTTCCTGAACGAACATGGGTTGGAGAAGCCGTAGCACGAGCAAGACTTCGGAAGTCTGCTTGGACGGTTCCAAACCAGGAAGACTCCGAAAAAGACTTCCGAAGTCTGTATAGTCCGTCTCGCGCGAGGCGGACTTTTGCTGTAACCAAAGGGTGACATACAGCACTTGAATTGTATAAAGGGACATGGCTATAATTTTTCAGTGAATTTGTCTAGGCGCACAGATTTGTAAGACAATATCTTGGTGTAAGTTGGGAGGAAACCATCTTCCCAGGGAGAAAGTTATGTTCACAGTTAAGCGTATTTGGTTCGTAACACGTTTTGTTGTTGTGTTGACATTGATTACTGAAATACTGGGTACAAGCCCAGTTACAAGTGTTCGCGCCGCTACCATTACTGTCACAAATACAAGTGACTCTGGTGCAGGATCTTTACGCCAAGCGATTGCAGATGCGGTATCCGGTGATACGATCACTTTCGATCCATCATTGGGCTCTTACTCAATCATTAACTTGTTTTCATCTCTTGTTATCGATAAAGACTTAATAATTGATGCCTCTAGTTTAACTAATCCCCTTTCCGTTGATTTTCGGAATTCGAGTAACTTGCAAGTTTTGAATAGTACTGTCACAATTTCAAACCTGATCTTTCAAAGAGGATACAGCAGCGGGAATGGTGGCGCCATTTGGTCCAATGGAAGCTTAACCTTGCGAAACATGACCATCAAGGATAGCCATGCCAATGGAAATGGTGGCGCAATATATACAGAAGGGCCTTTGACACTTCAAAATGTGGCACTCTATGGTAATGAATCTGGGCAAAATGGTGCTGGAATTTTCGCCGAAACTCCCGGTGACGAGATACTAATTGCCAACACTACAATTTCCAAGAATCTTGCCTACGCGGATGGGGGCGGATTATATTTGGCGGGTAATTCTATAGCAAAACTTTTCAATAGCACATTATTTCAAAACGGCGGCTATGTAACCAATGAAATTGTTTCTAGAAATGCAAGTGAATTGATGTTATACAACACGATTGTTTCATGTTCTTCTAACGGTAATTGTACTGATCTATATGAACCGCCACAGATGTTTAACAGTGTTTTGGCTTTCCCTGGTGAAAATTATGGCTTGGAGAGTCTTGCTGATAATGGAGGGCCCACAAAGACGGTTGCGATACTGCCAAGCAGTCCGTTGGTTGATGCAGGTGACAATTCAATCTGTGCGAATCAACTGGTCAACAACGTTGACCAACGTGGGGTGATCCGTCCATTCGGAAGCAATTGTGATATTGGGGCATATGAACTTCAATATTTCACTATCTCCGGCAATGTGGGAGTAGGTGGTGCTGTTTTGAAATATAGATATGGGCTGTTTACGATGGCTGATGACAATGGAAATTATTCGATCAAAGTCCTGCCCGGCTGGTCAGGTACAGTCATTCCTGTCAAACAGGGTTATTCGTTTAGTCCAGCGAAGAAGGATTACATGGATGTGCGAAATGACCAAACTGGCCAGAATTACACAGCGATTGCTAACACATACACTCCTTCCGGGAATTCCGGAGATACTTGGCGCGTGTCGGTTACGAGTAACGGTATCCAAGCTGATGATGATTCGTACAACCCAGTCATTTCAGCAAATGGTCGTTATGTAGCCTATTGGTCTTTTGCTTGGAATTTGGTTCCCGGAAATGGAGCTACAGATATTGTTGTACACGACAATCAAACTGGTGAAACGTATCCTGCCTCGGTAGATTCCGATGGATTTCCATTGAGTGAAAATTCTCATAATCCATCCATTTCAGCAGATGGTCGTTATATCGCGTTTACGTCGATTATTAATGGAAGCTTGCCGGTTGTGTTTATATACGATCGTGATACACGGACGGCGAAGTCTGAAGCTCGAGGGACATATGCCTCAATATCAGCAGATGGCAGGTATTTGGCATATCTTTATTATGATAATCCCGGTCAGATTTTCATCCAGAATCTTTGGACACAAGATGATACACAAGTATCTGTTTCTACAACCGGCGGAGATGCAAATGGGTATTCAAGTTCTCCATCTGTATCTTCTGATGGCCGGTATATCGCATTTCAATCTGATGCATCAGATTTGGTGGGTGATGACACGAATGGCGTCACAGATATATTTATTCGTGATGTACAAGATAATATAACGACCCGCGTTTCGATCGATTCTGCTGGGACACAAGCGAATAGCGACTCGTTTCACCCTTCAATTTCAGGTGATGGACGATATGTAACCTTTTATTCGTCAGCAACCAATTTGGTTGTCAATGATATGAATGAGGTGGAGGATGTGTTTGTACACGACTTGGAGACGGGAATTACAACTCGTATATCTGTGAATTCGAATGGCGTTGAAGGAAATGGCGTGTCTGATATTGCTCATATAACGAGCAATGGGCGATATATTGCATTTCGATCCTCGGCGACCAATCTTATCGATGGAGATACAAACGACTCGGCAGACATCTTTTTATATAATCGCGATACGGGTGACATACGACGTGTTTCTACCGATTCAAATGGTGCACAGGCAAATGGAGATTCTTCTTCATTGTACTCAGGTGGCTTTGGGATTTCTGAAGATGGCAAATATTTGGCGTTTTCATCGGATGCCACGAATTTGGTGAATGGCGATACAAATGGATACAGTGATATCTTTGTTCGGGGTTTACCTGCTAAGGTCCACCATGTCAAATGGAATGCTACTGGCTTAAACGACGGCTCCTCCTGGACCGACGCCTACACCGATCTGCAAGCTGCCCTCTCGACCGCCTCCAGCGGCGACGAGATCTGGGTCGCGGCTGGGACGTATAAGCCAACCTCAAGTACAGATCGTACGAATTCCTTCGCCCTCAAAAATGGCGTGGCCATCTACGGCGGCTTTGCGGGTACAGAGACGTTACGTACGCAACGCAACCCGGCAACGAATGTCACGATTCTGAGCGGCGAGATCGGCGCGGCCGGTATCGCCGATAATTCCTATCATGTCGTGATCGGCAGCGGCACAAATAGTACAGCCGTTTTGGATGGGTTCACGATCACCGCCGGATATGCAGATGATCTAGATATTGATCATGGCGGCGGCGGTGGCATGTTTATCAGTAATGGCAATCCTGCATTGACAAACCTGATTTTCAGTGCGAATACCGCGCTCCATGGTGGAGGCCTTTTTAACGACAACAGCAGCCCAACACTAGCGCACGTAACTTTTGACAGCAATACATCATCCTATAGTGACGGCGGTGGGATGTATAACTACATGAGCAGTCCAACCCTAACAGATATGATTTTTAGTAACAACTCAGCAGCTTGGGCAGGGGGAGGAATGATTAATGACGGAGCCGCTAGCCCATCTGTGACAAATGTGACCTTTATCAATAACTCAGCCAAATTTGGAGGTGCGATATCAAACTTTGATGGTGGCAGCCCGACGCTGACAAACGTAACCTTCGACAGCAATACTGCCAACAACAATGGCGGCGGGATGTACAACAGTAATGGCAACCCGACGCTGACGAACGTGACGTTCAGCAATAACTCTGCGAGCCTGGGTGGCGGGATGTACAACTTTTATACCAGCCCGACCCTGACGAATGTGATCATTGCCAATAGCGCCAGCGGTGGAGACTGTGTGAATAACTTGAGCACACTGAATGCCGCCTCTGCCAACAATTTGATCGAGGATGCTGCCAATGCCTGCGGGCTCACGAATAGCGTCAGTGGGAACATCATTGGTTCAGATCCATTGCTCGGCACGCTTGGGGATTACGGCGGTTCCACGCAGACTCTTCCGCTGTTGCCCGGTTCGCTCGCCATCAACGCGGGAACTGATTCTGTATCTATCTGTGACAGTAATGCCAGTGATAACTTCGACCAGCGCGGGGTGACGCGTCCGCAAGGGAGTCATTGTGATATTGGGGCGTATGAGTATGAAACGTCATCCTTCGCTCCGACCGCCAGCCAGTGGACGGGTGCGTTCAGTTACAATGCCGGCTGGCGGGTGGATCAGCATCCGCGCATGTTGGCGGATGTGAACGGGGATGGCAAAGCCGATGCGGTCGGCTTCGGATATGCCGGCGTGTATGTGGCGCTGGCCAATGCGGCCGGGACTGCCTTTGCCCCGACGGCCAGCTTGTGGACGGGAGCGTTCAGTTACAATGCCGGCTGGCGGGTGGATCAGCATCCGCGGCTGCTGGCGGATGTGAATGGGGATGGCAAAGCCGATGCGGTCGGCTTCGGGTATGCCGGGGTGTATGTGGCGCTGGCCCATGCTTC
>DASTOH010000320.1:0-16620 GCA_035720235.1 Anaerolineales bacterium
AATTCTATTAGGTGTTGTTATAGTACTACTATCTTTCTTTCGGTCTTCGATAATTTTTATCAATGACTGGGGAATCCGAGGCTGGCTTCTCGGCCAGTTTGTGTTACTGATCTGGTGCACGGATTTATTCAAACCAGTGTCCAGTGCAAGCAGTACCGCGATCGGATCAATATTTAAAACATTGCCTGCCATCTTTAGGAAGGGAAATATCGCAAGATCGCTTTTGATCATAGGGATCATGACGACATGCCTGGAAGCAGTGGCAACGCGTACCTGGCCAATGCTTGTCGACCTTAATGTCGCCGGCTTTCCGAACGACCTGAGCCCAGATATAAACCTGGGCAGCAGGACGCATTCTGGAAAGTTAGCTTATGATTTCATTGATCGACGTATCGGTCATGATATTGTTATCCAAAACAATCCATATTCGGTTCAAGATCGTCCGAGTGGGTTGTACAGTTCGGGACAAATGGCAATCTCAGACCGGACCGATTATGGCATTTCTAGCTCCATATTTCTATCCATGCAGAAGGGTATTGGAGTCGTTTTTGAACAGAATTATTCAAACTGGGATGGAATAGACCAAATCTGCAATAGATATTCAATCGATGTTATTGTTATCAATGATACCGACCGATTGTGGCAAAGCCTAAGTACGTTGAGCACACTTCGTCTTCCGCTCTATACAAATCAGTATTATGCGGTCTTTGCATGTGGCGATTATTCAGCAATCCACTAAGAGGGCCTCATGTCAGAAAAAAAACGGATCTTTTTTTCCATTCTTCTAAATCTAATTGCTCTCAACGGAATAGTGCTCGCCATCATAAATCTTAGATATCCCCTTATCGGGCACGACTACACGTATTCAATCCCAAGCTTCCTGGATTCGGCTATCCACTACCGCTTCAATGGTCTTGCCATTCAATGGTTCACGCCGACCTTTGGCGGTGGGATCCCGGCCTTTCCCAACCCAAACCACATGCAATATTCGATCCCCTCGATGTTGGCCAGTTTTCTGCCGCCCTGGACTGCCATGATGATATCGGTTGTCCTTTATATAAGCGCGGGTTTTCTGGCTGCTTACTATTTTTTGCACAGCACCATCAAACTACATTGGACCTCCAGCGTGCTCGGGGCACTCTTCTTCTCAGCCAATGGCTTCGTCATTACGCGAATGGCCACAGGACAGCTCGGCTATTTCACCTTTCCGCTGCTGCCACTCTTTCTGATCCTGTTGCTGGATAAAAGACTTTCAGTCGGCATTACGGCCGCCCTGTTCGGACTGCTGTTGGCGAAATACATTTATTCCGGCGGGTATTTTATTATCATCATTCATGTTCTGTCGATCCTGATGCTTCTGCCCCTGTTGTACTTACTCAAACCGGACCTTCTGGATTGGAAGCGATTGTTGCCGATCATTGTTCTGGGTGGAGTCATCGGCATGATCATTTCGGCATCCAAATTGGCGGCTACCTTTTCGTTTATGAGATACTTTCCACGCCTGATCGCCGATCATTACCCCGTATCGTTTTTTGTTGGCCTGTTGGGAATCCTTCTCCAGTTGTTAGGGACGCAAACACTGGTTCCCGTGTTCATGGTCGCGGGCCTGGACCCATCCACATATCCCAATCTTTCCCGGGCCGCCTCAGGTACGCATTACGGCATGTGGGAACTGGATACCTCCATAACACCCGCAGTGTTCATCATCATACTGGTTTTCATGATTCAGTTTGTCTATAATGCAAAACAATACTTCCTGCTGATCCGCAATAACAGGCAAAGGATTGCCCTGCTTATGCTTGTTTTTTTCACATGGCTGGCGATTGAATTCGCTTTGGCGAAGGGATTCCTCTATCCTGAATTGCGGAAGTTACCGATCCTGAGTTCACTGCGCGGTAATGTCCGGTTTGCCGGGACATTTGTCTTTCCTTTGGCATTTCTTGCAGTAGTGATCTACAACCATTGGGCAAAACCATGGGTCCAGAAAAAACTGATTCGAACTTATCTGGCTGTCAACCTCCTGGCAGTCCTGCCGTTGTTTTCCTATTTTCTTTTCGACCAGGATATGTTCCGGATGTTTTATGATATTGCAGGACCACAGAGAATTTATGAGGAAATACGGGCTGGCAACAGCTTTGAGATCAGTGAAATTGGAACTCCCAAGGGAGAAAACACGGGTGCGCTTCTGTACCGGACGAGCAACCTGAATCTGTATGAACCAGTCTTTGGCTTCCGACTGGAGAATTTCCATCCGGAGGTGGAGCCCGGGTCAATTTGGAGCACATCGGATGGTTACTACAACATGACCAATCCAACCGGCTACCTGTATCCTGACCTGAACAACAGCCAGGCTTTTGAACTCTTTCGGATCGAAGATAAGGCAACGCTGGAGCTTTTCGCAAAGCATATTCAGCCAGACTGGAAGATCCCAACCTATCAAAGGGCTCTAAACTGGACCTCAGGGATCGGCTTCGTGGCCACAGTATTATGGATATTCATCCACATCACACTTCAAGGATATAAGAACCGCAAGATGCCGCGGACCTATTCACGCTAACCATGATTAACTTACAAATAAATGCTCTCGGCGGCGAGGACGCCGCCGTCCCACAGGGATGCTTCGCGAAGGACGGCGGCTTGAGCGGTGTATCTCATTCCTCTGTATAGTAGCGCCATAATTCAGGATGATTTTGAAACCACTCCACAGTTTCGCGGAAACCTTGCTCAAAGGTAAATTTGGGCATCCACCCGAGGCCAAGGATGCTGGAATTGTTCGCCCTCCAGATCGTTGTGTCCCAGGCCCGATTGGGCATGGTCCCCCACTGCGGTTCCACTGAGAGATTGAAAACCTGACGGGCCAGTGCCACCACCTCGCGCAGAGATGTCTGAATGCCCGTCCCAAGGTTATATACTTCACCGGCTTTTCCGTCAGACTGGCTGGCCAGAAGAATATAGGCATCTTCCACATCCCTTGTGTAAACAAAATCCCTGCCGATTTCAGGATCGACCAAAGGCGGCAGAGTGCTTTTCAGGCCATGCAGGATCACCTTTGGAATAAGCCGATCACGCTCCTCATAAGGTCCATACACGGAATACAGCCGCAGCGTTGGAATGCAGAGGTCGTAGCGTCTGGCAGTATATCTGCAAAACGAAGTGGCGGAGGCCTTGGTCACGGCATAATAACTGTTGGGATCGAGCCAATCGGTCTCTGTGGGAGCATGGTCCTTAAAGCCGTATTCGGAGGACGAACCGGTGTTGACGAAGGCTTCGAATCCCGCCTGTCGACAAGCCTCCAGAATATGAACGGTCCCCAGGAAATTCGTTTGAATGGCCCGATAGAGATCATCCTGCCAGGAATAAGCTCCGTAGGCAGCGAGATGGAAAACCCAGTCTGGTCGAATTGCCGCGACTTTGCTGCGCAGGAGATCCAGGTCCAATAAATTGATACCGTGAATTTGAAGAGAAGGAACTATATCCTTTATACGCCAGTCTCTGTACTCCGGGCGCACGAACAGATGAACATGATGTCCGTCCTGGACCAGCCGCCTCACCAGGTTGGCGCCTACAAAACCGGTTCCTCCGGTGACAAGGATGCGCTTTGCGCTCATTCAGTTCATCTTCTGGGCAATGACATAGAGATTTCCTAGTGGCAGCATGAGGCGCAAATCACTCAGATTCATCCGATTCAGAAAATCCAGCAATTTCTGCTTCAATTCTGAGGATATGGGAAAGAGTCTTAAGAGACTGTACAGGCGGATGGTATTCCAGGCTGATCCAGCTTCCAAAACATGGAGACTATGTCCCTCAAAAAGCTGCCTTATGGTTTTGGGGCTATACAGATAAGTATGCTCTATGTCGATGATGGGACTTTTCTCCTTCAAGATTCTGGAGGATAGAGCCTCCACGTTGTGATTCAGACACAACATGACACCACCCGGTTGAAGCAACCTGACACACTCTTCCAAAAGTACATTCGGTTCTGAAACATGATCGAACGTTTGAAACATGCTTATCACGCTAAACGTATTGACCGGAAACAAGCCAGGACGAAAGGTGTCGCAAAGGATTTTCGATCGGATCGCAGGACTCGCCTGCGCGATCGCATCCTGACTTGGCTCCACGCCGGTGACTTCTCCAAATCCCTGTGATTGGGCTTCTTCCAGAAAAAATCCATTGCCACAACCGATTTCCAGCAGGTGCCGCTTTGAGATCCCATAAGACTCAATCTTCCGCAAATAGCGGCTGTATGTCCGGGCCAAATTTGCTGTATCCTGACTGTATGTGAAGCTGCTCTGCTGATAGAGCGATTTGAGAATCTGCGCATCAACGACCGGGTCAGAACGCACCAAACCACAGGTGTTGCAGCGCACGATCTGATAGTGGATCATGTCAGGAATTCGGCGCGCGGAAAAAACAGCCGGATTAAACGCTTCTGCATCGAAGTTTGCCCGATAGATGATCGATGCGTGATTGGTCGTGCAGCAGATTGCGCACATGGTCGGGACCAGTTCAAGTCCCATGGTTTGCCGGTTCTTCGCTGACCATACGCGGGTCGTTCAAAATGCTCTCCACCAGAAATGGTGGCCGCCGTTTCACCTCATCGTAAATATGGGCAAGATATGCGCCGATAATGGATAGGCACAATAATTGAATTCCTCCCATGAGCAAGACCAGGATGATCAGCGTGGTGAAGCCACTCGGCGTACTGGCAGGAACAAGCAGCCTAAGTGTGACCTGCCAGGCAATGCCAATCAAGGAAAGCACAACCATGCCCAACGCAAGCCAGGTGATCATTTCGAGCGGCACATAGGAGAAGGACAGGATCGCTTTTCGCGCCCAGGCCAGGTTTTTGAGGAAGGAATTGGTGGTGCGGCCAAACATTCGTTCGGGTCTCACGTATGGGACGCCGATTTGGCTGTACCCTACCCAGGCCCGGAGTCCACGCATGAAGCGATTGTTTTCCGGAAGGCTGTTGAGCGCATTCACGACCCGTCGATCCAATAGAGAAAAGTCACCCGCATCCAGCGGAATGCGCACATAGGCCATCCTGCTAAAGATGCGATAAAAAGCCTTGTATAAGATTTGCATAGCCGGGTTGGCCTCACGCCGGATGCGGTCGCCATAAACGATTTGATACCCCTCCTGCCATTTTGGGTAAAACGCCTCGATGACCTCAGGTGGATCCTGCAGGTCGCCATCCAGCAGAATAACAGCATCACCCGTAGCGATCTTCATGCCGCTGGTGAAGGCACTCTGCGAGCCAAAATTGCGCGTGTGGTTAATGACCACCACCTGTCGATCCTGCGCGGCTAGTTCAGCTAACACCTCACGCGCATTGTCCGGACTGCAATCATTCACAAAGATAATTTCATACCGGACATTCAACTTGTGGAAAACGTCCACCAGGCGCCTGTACATATGAGGAACCGCCAGCGCGTCCAGATAAACAGCAATGATGGCGCTTAATTTCGGGGTAGTGAGGGTGACATCAGACATTTATTCTCAAGTGATGACCAATTTGGATGGCGATTTTTTCCGCCGATAGCCCATGTGCGTCGTGCAGAAAGGCTGGACTGCCGAGGACGCCATTCAAAATTGAATCAAAACCCAGCCGAAGGACCTGAACATCCAGGCGGTGTTCGGCCACGATCTCGGCAATAAGCGAACCGATTCCTCCGGTAATGTAATGCGATTCGATGGTAAAGACTTGCTTAAAGGATGACAATGCCTCAAGCAGATCGGCGACCGGCGCCGGCGCGATGCTGGCAATCACCAGAATGGTTGACTCAATTCCTCTTTGCCTTAATATGTCGGCCGCCTTTATTGCCTCCCTTGTAATCGCACCCGAACTGACCAGCAGTACGTCCTTACCAAGCCCGATTTGTTGTGTTTGTCCCAGTTCAAAGGGCCTGCTCAAATCTGGAATCTCAAACGAGTCTTTTCCCAACCGGAAGTAAATCGGACCGGCCACATCCCGGCTTATTTCAACAGCGGTTCTTGTCTGGGCATCGTCAGCCGGAGCAATAATGGTCAATCCTGGTTGCGTGCGCAGAACACCGATATCGTCCACCCCAAAATGGCTGTGCCCATTGAACCCATAATCCACGCCCTGTCCCACGCCAACGATGCGAACAGGAAGCTGGTGATAAATCGGGCCGTTTCGTATAAATTCAAATGGTCGCAGTGCCGCAAAGGGTGCGATCGAATATACAAATGGAATAAAACCTGCCTCTGCCAGGCCGGTGGCGATTCCAACCATGTTTTGTTCGGCAACGCCCACATTGATGAAACGCTCCGGGAATGACTCAAGGAAAGGTTCCACGACCAGATATCCCAGGTCACCGGTCAGCAGGAGAATGCGCCGATCCTGTCTGGCGATCTCCACCAAAGCCTTGATAAATGCCGCCCTCATCTGTGCCTCTCAATATGTTCCAGGGCCAGCTGATACTCTTCCGCAGACATCGGCCAATAATGCCACTTGATCTGGTTTTCCATGAATGGAACACCCTTGCCAAAGATCGTGTGCGCGACCAGCGCATGCGGGCAGTCAGATTCGAGTTCACAGGATTGGATGGCAGCCATGATCTCCTCGGGTGAATGGCCATCCACCTCCTTCACCTGCCATCCAAAGGCCTCCCATTTTTTGCCCATCGGGGCAGTATCCAAAACATCCTGAATATACCCGAGCGCCTGTTGACCGTTTAGATCAATGATTACATATAGGTTCGAAAGCCGATGATGCGCCGCAAACATGGCCGACTCCCAAACGATCCCCTCATTGCATTCGGCATCACTGATCAAGACAAAGACGCGTCGCTTGGAGTTCTGAAGCCGGGCGGCGAGTGCTGCTCCCACTGCATATGAAATCCCCATTCCTAACGAACCAGTTCCAAAATCAACACCTGTCAGGAGGCGTTCCGGATGGACACCGAGCGCGGTATTATCGCTGCAGTAGGTGTTAAGCATTTCGGCAGTAATCCAGTTCTTCAGGAAGAAGGCAGCATATAGCGCTAAAGCCGCGTGCCCTTTGGATAGGATGAAACGATCCCGGTCCGGGTCGTCTGGATTCGCTACATTCATCACTCCAAAATACAGGGCGGTAATGATATCTGCCACAGACAAAGCAGAGCCGATATGGCCTACATTGGCCCGTTTTGCTTGTTCCAAAATAATTTTTCTGATTTGGGTAGGGATTAGGTGCTGTTTCATTTGATAGATAATGAACCTCATCAACGGGTTCATAAAAAAATGGTGTTGTTGATGAAGTCTTGAAACAAAGTCGCAGTCGATTTTTAAGTATACTGCATTATTCGTCTATAGAATTTTTCGAGTCATGACCTTGCAAAACTGTCCAATAGTGATGGGAAGTTCCGAAATCAACGTTGCTGGCATAGCAGAAACTTCTTCCTTGCAGGCTGTAACAAACAACAGAGCCTGTCACATGACAGGCTCTGTTGTTTCGTTGATATTCTATTTCTTCTTGCTCTTTCCATTCGTCTTGGCAGGAACCATCTTAGCGGGAGCCGATGCCGGAGCAACATCGACCGTCATCGACTCAGCGGGAGCCTTCGAGCGCATCACGGCCCAGGCTAAAACACCCAGCAATGCAAGAGCGACAATCCATACCACCAGTTTGACGCTGGTCGTGACGTTATCACCGGAGAATTGCACTACAATTGGCGCGATGATGACAGAAACAAGATTCACAACCTTGATCATCGGGTTCAGTGCCGGACCAGCCGTATCCTTGAAGGGATCACCAACGGTATCGCCCACCACACCAGCCTTATGACGTTCGGAACCCTTACCTGTATTATTCGCAGGATCCCTGGGTTCATCTTCGATCAACTTCTTGGCATTGTCCCACGCGCCACCGGAGTTGTTGAGGAACACCGCCAGCAACTGACCGGAAACAATGATGCCTGCCAGGAAACCACCCAATGCTTCAACTTGCAGGAGCAAGCCAATCACAATGGGAGAGACGATGCCGAGCAATGCCAGCGAGACCAATTCCTTTTGCGCGGCAATGGTGGAAATGGACACAGCCTGAGCATAGTCAGGCTTGACTTTGCCTTCCAGCACACCCAATTTGAACTGGCGGCGGACCTCCAACACAATCAGGGACGCCGCGCGGCTTACGGCCTGGATCGCAAAGGAGGAGAACAACCACGGCAAGGCTGCGCCAAACAATACACCAACAAATACCTGCGGAACATCCACTCGGATGCCAATCGCTGAGATCAATCTTTCAGGCGGCACACCCAGCTCCGTCTGGGCGCGGGAGACATCCACGAGGAAGGAGCCGAAGAGCGAAACTGCGGCAATGACAGCGGAGCCAATCGCCACACCCTTGGTAATGGCTTTCGTCGTGTTGCCCACGGCATCCAGGTCAGCCATGATTTGCTGGGCATCCCTGGTTGCTTTATCGGTCATGCCAGACCAGGACATTTCACCAATGCCGTTCGCGTTATCAGCAATCGGACCAAACGAGTCCATGGCCACATTGTTACCGGTGAGCGTGAGCATGCCAATGCCGGTCATCGCCACACCGTACAGTATGAAGGTAGCCTCGTCTGCACCAGAAACACCGGGAATGGTGCCAAAGATAAAAATGGAGGCAACAATCGTCAAAGCTATGACAATCACCGACCACACGGAGGATTCAAAACCAACTGAAACACCGTTCAAAATCAATGTTGCCGGACCCGTATCAGCCGCTTTCTTGATATCATTCACAGGCGCCGCATGCGTGCCTGTGAAGTATTCGGTTAAACGGTCGATCAGGATGGCAAGCAAAACGCCCACACCCACGGCCGTTGGCAATCGCCACCAACCGCCCCATTGTGCCATCTCAGAAGTATTCAGATACAGGAAACCAGCAATAAAGAACATCGCTGCAGAGATGACAGCGGAGGTTAAGAAACCGCTGAAAATCGCGTTCATCGCGTCTGTGGCTTTGCCAGTGCTGCCACCACGGACAAAATATGTCCCTATGATGGATGACAAGACCCCAATTCCGCGCACCATCAAGGGGAAGATGATCCACTCCAGTTGCCCGGTAATGTGCCAGAGCGCCAGACCCAGGATCAAGCCGGACACGATCGTGACTTCGTAAGACTCGAAGATATCCGCAGCCATACCTGCGCAGTCACCGACGTTATCGCCTACAAGGTCAGCAACTACAGCGGGATTTCTCGGATCATCCTCAGGGATGCCTGCTTCCACTTTCCCGACCAGGTCTGCGCCGACATCTGCCGCTTTGGTGAAGATACCGCCGCCCACGCGCATGAACAACGCGAGGAGCGTTCCACCGAAACCGAAACCGAGCAAAGCATCGGGGGCCGCAATGCCGAGAATCATAAATATGATCGTTCCGCCGAGCAAGCCGAGACCATCCGTCAACATACCGGTGATGGTACCGGCGCGATAGGCGATACGCAATGCATCACCAAATGATCTTTTGGATGCGGAAGCCACGCGCACATTGCCTTCGATTGCCATACGCATACCAATCTGACCAACTGCCAGGGAGAAGCCAGCACCCATAACAAAAGCCAGACCACGCGCAATACCAATCCACAACTTAAGCTGAGCATCAGTCATACCCGGGAAGCGTTCCTGCGCTTCAGGAGAAGGCGGAACAACATAAACAGACAGGAACAAAACAACGGTCAAAACGGCGATTAAAGGCAAAATGGAGCGGAACTGCTTTTGCAGATAAGCGTTCGCTCCATCTTTGATGGCGTTCCAGACTTCCTGCATTTTCGCGGTGCCTTTATCTTCGCGCAGGATCTGGGAGCGTAAGAAAATCGCGTATCCCAACCCCAGCCATGCAACGCCAAACACGGCCCAGATCGCGATCTGTTCCAAACTTGAGAGTCCCATTGTGAACATGTACGGTGAATCCTCCTAGGTTATTAAGAAATGTGGGCTTGCGCCCCGGGCAGGGGGATTGTACAGTTGCAGCGGGGAAGTGTCAAGAAAAATGTGTCGCCCCCGCATTTCTTGATCACTTCACACACGAAGAAAGAAGAAGGTGGTAAAATACCCGCCGTATTGGGGAGTGGTGTAACGGTAACACGCCACGCTCTGGACGTGGAATTTGGGGTTCGAATCCCTGCTCCCCAGCACAACAAGAAGCCTGGAATGAGAATTCTGGGCTTTTTGATTCTGAAATCACACCATATTCGAGAACGGTATTCTAACCATCACGCTGCCGAAATCTGAGCTGGCCAAACCCAAGGCGATCACGATCGAGCCTAAATAGCAGTACATCCTTAACCCCAAAATTAAATTGGAACCAGAATAACGCGGATTTTTCTTTTTGTATCAGCCAAATCGGCGTTTTCACTTGCACCTCCGTGACACCGGACCGTCAGGGACCGGTGTGGCGCAAGTGCAGGTGTCAACATCCTAAAGAATGACTCACCCGCGAAAGATGAGATTCGGGGTGAGTCACGTTTTGCTTTAGGAGTTATCCAGAAACTTGCGGAAGATATTTCTGCCAGCATGCTCTTTGAACTTCGGAAGCTGCATTGATAAGGGTCAGCAATCTTTTGTTCTTGAAGAGCAGCAAATCATATGGAACCCACTTCCTTGCTGATATACAATTCCCCATCCAACACGCGCCGGATCCCTTCGAGGATACCGACCGGGTTTTCCTTGACCATATAACCGCGCGCGCCGGCATTCAGGGCGCTGCGAACGAACTGCGGTGAATTGTGACCGGAAATCACCGCGCAGGGCAGCCCGGGATATCTCTCACACACGGCTTCTACCAGGTCCAGTCCACTCATCTTGGGCAGCGAAATATCGGCCAGAACGAGATCGACCTTCAGGTCACGCAGTCGTTCGAGCGCGTTCTCGGCGGTTTCGGCAACGGCCACAACATTCAAATCCTTGTTCGTGTTCAATACGCGTAGAAGCGCGGTGGCGAAGACCTTGTGATCTTCCACCAAAAGGATCGAGCTCGTCGTATTCATTTTGCACCTCCCTGCGCTGGCAGGTAGCACCCCGGCACATAGGTAGAGAAATTAGTGGCGATGATCTTGTAGTTCCGGTGAAACATAGATTTCTCCTCTCAATACGTGCCGAACGCTGTTGACAATCTCACGACTATCATCCTTCAACACATAACCACGGGCACCTGCCCGGAGCGCCCGGTCTACGTAATGGGCCAGCGCATGGCCGGAGAGCATCAGGCACGGCAGATCTGGATATTCCTCATGGAGCAACGCCACCAAACTGATGCCGTTCATTTCAGGTAGGGCAACATCTACCAGTACAAGGTCAAACTCTTGTTCTGGCAGTTCCTGCAGGGCTCGTTCCGCTGTTCGAGCAATTTTTACCATTTCCACATCGTCGGCTCTGCTCAATAAACGGGCGAGCACACTGGCAAAGACAGCGTGGTCCTCTACAAGCAAAATGGAGATCATAAATATTATACTATGTTGGTTCAATCGTCGGCGCTTCGATTGTGATACGGGTCCCTTTATCAGGCTCAGATTCGATCTCAATCGTACAACCTACCAGCAGCAGGCGGTCACGCATCTTTCTCAAGCCATGCGCAGCCCACCGGTCCATTTCTTTCGGGTCAAAACCCTTCCCTTCATCACTGACCATGATGCTCATATGATCGTCCCACTGCTCAAGGTCTACGCTGGCTTTCAACTCTCCAGAATGCTTTACAACATTGAAGAGCAGCTCGCGTACCGATTGAAAAACAACGGTACGCACATCCTCGGCAAAGACGGCATTCACACCATTCGGCTTTACCGTGACATCCAGATTATATTGCTTCCCCATTTGGGAGGCCAGCCAGAGGAACTGCTCGGGCAGCCCTTCGCCACTCAGGATCGGCGGGCTGAGATCGATACTGAGCTGGCGGGTGATGGCAATCGTTTCTGCCAGCCACTCATCCAGCTGATCCAGATCTGTCTGGGCCGCCTGTGTATCATTCTTCTTCAACGCATCGGCCAGAAAAGATAGCTGCACCTTGACCGCGAAGATGTTCTGTTGTAAATCGTCATGCAAAATCTGTGAGATGCGCTGGCGCTCCATTTGCTCCGTCATGCTCATGCTGGTCGCCGCAGAGCGTATATCGCGTTCGGCACGGACGCGTTCGGTGATGTCGATAAAGGCCAGCATTAAGGCGGTTTGATCATCCACCATCACCGTCTGGAGGGAAGCCAGGATATTCCGGGTTTCGCCAGACCGCAGCTTCGTTTCCATTTCGATGTTTCGGATTGGCCCATCTTTTTGGAGGCGTGAGACCAGGGCCGGACGCATATGCGGAGGGATCGGCAGGTTAAGCTCCCCTGACGTGTGCCCGAGCACATCGTGATCTTTGAGGTTGTAATAGCGCCGATAGGCTTCGTTCACTCTGAGAAATGTACCCTCCTCCAAAGTCGTGATCGACGTGGGGACAGGATTGGTATCAAAAAAATTTTCGAACAGGTCACGCGTCTGTCTGAGCTTTTGGGTGGCCTCGTCCAGTGCATGCGCCCGTTCCAGCGCGCTGGCTTCGAGGGCTTGCTGAACCCGCATGAGTTCCTGCTCCACCGCTTTGAGTTTCGTAATGTCAATAAAGGAAACGACCACACCCTCGATACGATCGTCTACCGTGCGATACGGACGGAGTCGGATCACGAACTCGGAGCCATTCTCCAGTTGCACTTCCCGCTCCACGAGCATTAGCTTGCGCAGCACCTGCTCGGCGTCCTCCGTAAATCGGTTATAGCCCAGTTTGTGAGTAAGGTCACTGATGGGCCGGCCGCGGTCGCTCGGCAGGATGTTAAAAAGCTCACTGATCCCCGCGGTGAAACGTTGGATGCGAAGCTCCCGGTCGAGAAAGAGAGTGGGTATCTCACTGGCGCCCATTAGATTCTCGAGTTCCTGGTGGGCCTTTGTGACTTCATCCAGCTTGTTCCGCATCTCATTGTTCACGGTCTGTAATTCTTCGTTGACCGACTGCAATTCCTCCTTGCTGGTCTCCAGTTCCTCGGTGGTGGAGCGGTACTCTTCATTGATGGATTGCATCTCTTCGTTGGCGGCTTTCATCTCCTCATTGGAACTGTCGTATTCCTCGGCTGTGATTTGCAATTGCTCACGCAGTCGCTGCACTTCCTCCTGCAGTTGAGTGATCATATTCTCCCATTCGGCATGGTCGCGTGGTAGACGGGTTTCCAGAGTTTCGATTGGCTCACTCGACTCATCTTCCAGAAAGAGCACGAGCGCTTGTTTTTCCGCTGACTGGTTTTCCGCGGACTGTTTTTCCGCGTCCACATGAGGGCGCGCAGAGACGAGGACGCGACGGGGCTGTCCACCAACCTGAATCGAGACGAGCCGGCCGACGAAGGCCCGTTTTTTTTCGAAGGCATGGAAGAGCGCATTGCGCACTTCCGTTTGGAGTTCCTGGCTCACCAGCTTGAGCAGATCACCGGTGATGGGCCCTTTCGGCTGCTGCAGGAAGCGCCCGGCCGTCTCTGAGACGTGCAGGATTTGATATCGTTCGTCGACGAGCACGCTGGGCGGGCCATAAGCCTCCAGTGACCGCTGGTGCTGTTCATGCACAAACCCGCCTTCCTCTGTGAACCGTAACGAAAAGGGAAGCACGCCGGATGGTTGCATCGATTCCGTGCCGCGCCGATGCATCGGTGACAGCGCCGGTATATGCGGCCTTTCCCCTTTCCAGGGTCTGGTGCGATAGATGCGGTGGCTTTTGTGGATGACAGCGAATAGATCTGGCAGCTGCTCGGCCGATTCCGAACTGCCTAGGAAGAGATAACCCTCCGGTTTGAGGGCGTAATAGAAAATGTCGAACACCCGCTCCTGCACCGAGCGCTGCAAATAGATCAATACATTACGGCAGACGATCAGGCTCTGCCTGGCGAAGGGCGGGTCGCGCAGGAGATTGTGATTGGAGAAAAGCACGGCATCCCGCAACTCACGGTTCACGCGGTAATATTCTCCTTCACGGGTGAAGAAACGCTCCAGGCGTTCAGAACTGACGTCGGCTTCGATGGCTGCAGGGTAGAGGCCATTGCGGGCATTTGCGATGGACCCATCGTCCAGATCAGAGGCAAAGATTTGAATGTGAGGACGAACATCCAACCTTGCGGCCTGCTCAAAGAGCAGAATAGCCAGACTGTAAGCTTCTTCACCGGTCGCACAGCCAATGGACCAGACGCGAATCTCTCGGCTCTCTTCCTTCTGGTGAAACAACGCTGGAATCACATTTTCCTCAAGCGCGGACCAGGCCTCCACATCACGGAAAAAGCTTGTCACGCCGATGAGGATATCGTTGAACATGGCCTGCGCCTCGCCCGCGTTGCGACGCAGGAAGCTGAGATAGGCATCCAAGGTAACCAACCCATTCAACTGCATACGCCGCTCCACCCGGCGCAGGATGGTCGTGCGCTTGTATTGATTAAAGTCGTGCCCGGTGCGGGCATGCACCAGGGCCAGGATGCGCTGCAGGGTTTCCGCTTCCGGTTCGCTAAGCTGACCGGCATCATGCGGCAGCTTCGCGCGATGCTGGGGGTATTCCGCCAATTTCTCAGCCAATTGCGCCGCCGGGAGGACGAGATCTGCCAGGCCAGTGCCGATGGCGGCGCGCGGCATGCTATCGTATTCGGCATCTGCGGGATGCTGAACCAGGATCAAACCGCCCTGCTCCTTGACATCCTTGATACCCACCGAGCCATCCGTTCCGCCGCCGGAAAGGATCACGGCGATCGATTCGCTGTGTCCCTGCGCCAGGCTGCGGAAAAAGTGATCGATGGGTGTGCGCTGCCCATGCGGCTCTGTGAACTCCGCCGTATCCAGGTGGCTATCCGCCATCATAATGCTGCGGTTGGGGGGAATCACATACACATGATTCGGTTCCACCTTGATTCTCCCTACGACTTGTTGGGTGGGCATCTGCGTATGTTTTTGCAATAGCTCTGGCAGGTGGCTTTCGTGTTCGGGATGGAGGTGCGTAACCACCACAAACGCCATGCCCGTATTCGAGGGGAGCGCGCTGAAGAGGGCCGTCAGGGCAGCCAGACCGCCCGCCGAAGCACCGATGCCCACGATCGTCAACGATTTTGGTCTGTTCGTGGGTTCGGCCGGGGCGATCGCTTCCGGGTCTTGCGTCTGTGTCTTGGGATTTGCTTTGGAGGGTCGCTTTGATTTCTTATTGTTTGAAGCCATCTTGGGCATGATCACTTTCTAAAATCTTTCGCCGGAGGATGCGCAAACATTGCATTTTCATTATACACTGTGAAAGAATGCTGTGTAAACATTTATGTACATTATGCGCGGATTCTAATAAAAAGCTGCGCCGAGGGTATAATCTCTCAGCCACTCCAGACCCGGATCCAAGCGAAACTTTCAAGTGCTATGGGGGTTTGGATGGTAAGCAAAAGGAGTGTACGAAATGACTATGGAGAGCACGAAAACATCTTTCTATGACCGTCCCAATATCGAAAAGGGGATCATCGACGTGGGGCGTGAGATTCCCTTTGGGATCGAACGCGTGACCAACCCTTCCGTCGGGATTGGAGGGGTGTATGGCACCTGGGGAGATAGTTACGACAACGAAACGCTGCCCGCGTTTTTGGAAGAGCGACTTGGCCATCCGCTGCTGCCGAACGAGAAGTTGAATCTGTCCGAATTGGGTTTTCGCAACCGGCAGCATGTCCCCCTGGACCTGACACCCGAAGAACATACCCGCCTTGAAGTTGAGATCGGAACCAGGTTCCTGACCGAAGCTATCCGGGCCTGCAACTGGCAGCCCTCTGAAGTGGAGGCGGTGCTGATCGGCATGAGTGCGCCGGTCTCTGAGGACTATCTCAATCAGATCACCAAAGCCGCAGGCATTCCCGAAAGCGCGCTGAAAGTCGCGATTCACAAAGCCTGTGATGGTTCCACCAGCAGCCTGCATCTGGCTTTGAACCCCGATCTGCCCGAGAACACGCAGCTGCATCACAATATCGCCAATTCGCTGTACGGAAAAAAAGTGTTGGTGGGCGGCATCGAAGGCCTCAGCCGTTTTGTGGGCACCTCGCATGATGCCAATGCTTTGCAGTTATTTGGCAATGCCGCTGGTATTGTGGGCGTGATCCCCGGCCAGACGATGAAATTCCTGGCAGGCAAGTCTCGTGAAGTGTTCGATGAAGAGGGAGTCCTGCAGGTAGCGATGTATTATCCGCATTCACGCCAATCAGTCGATGGGCTCAACGTCGATGTGACAGAACCCTCCGAACACAATATCCGGGTGGCAGGACTCATGCATGAGCCGCATGACGGTTCGTCCATTGCCATGGCCGGGCCGATGGGCATGGTCAAGTTGTTTGTGCGCACGGGCGTGCAATTGGTGCGCGATGTATATGCGGCTTATCAAATCAAGTTGGATGAATTGGGCATGGTGGGCAAATCGCTGGCGGTCGCGATCGTGCATCACGCCAACTACAAGATCAACAAATTGAAAGAAAAACAATTGCGGGGTGAAGGCATCATACTGCCGATGCCGTGGTTGTTGAGCGAGTTTGGCAACGTCAGCGCGGCGTCCAACATGATCGCGTTCCTACGCGAACTGCCAAATCTGAAGCCGCTCGACCATATCCTGATCGATGG
>DASTOH010000321.1:0-8504 GCA_035720235.1 Anaerolineales bacterium
GAAACTCCTTCATGTGATTCATAGCCAGCATGGATTCGTACCAGGCACCGCGCAGTCGGGCGAGCTGTAGAATGGTTGCCGTGCCTAGAACGGCAAGTATCAAGAACAAGCCGGTAAAAAGTACGTTGGCAGTGGGATCCGGTACATTGGCCCGATCCGTGCTAAAAAAGGCCGCCAGTGGTGTACCGACCGCAATAATGAAGAACGAAACAACGCTGGAACGGTCGTCGTTGGCTTGGGAGGCGGTTTGGGCGATATATTCAAATTCTGCTGTGAGGATTTCCTCCGCGGAGATGCTGGGTTTGTTATCGGCTTGCATGCGAAGCTCCCTCTGATCCCTACAACTGAATTGCCCATTCGCCGGCGCGCATCACAGGTTCGCGCGTGCCATCCGCTCGAATACCATCAATATTCAACCTTTCGGAACCGATCATGAAATCGGTATGGACCAGACTTTTGTTGCCGCCGTGCGCCGCAAATTCTTCATCGGTCATGTCTTCACCGCCCATGATGGTATCACGATAAGAATTGCCCAGCGCAATATGGCAGGACGCATTTTCATCGAACAGGCTGTTATAGAACAGAATGCCACGCTGGCTGATGGGTGAACTGTGCGGAACCAAAGCCACTTCCCCCAACCGACCGGCGTTTTCATCCATCTCGACCATCTTACGCAGGGCCTCTTCACCTTTCTGGGCCGAGAGCTTGACAGCCCGGCCGTTTTCGAAGGTGAGACTAAAACCCTCGATCAAAACGCCACTGTAATTCAGTGGCATGGTGGCTGTTACCGTGCCATCGACCTTATCCTTGTGCGGCGTGGTAAATACCTCCTCGGTTGGGAGGTTGGGAATGCCTGTGATGCCATTTTTGAATTCCGCCTGCGCGCCCTGCCAAAGATGTTTCTCAGGCAGGCCGATCGTCAGATCGATTCCAGGAGCCGTGTAATGGAGTGCTGCAAAACGTTGATCGTTCAGGTAACTCCTGTATTGTTTCAAGTTCTCTATATGCGTGTTCCAGGCGGCAACCGGATCGGGGGCGTTGATTCTACAGCTTGCAAAAATTTCCTCCCATAGTTTCTCCTGCGCTTCCTTCACGGAAAGATCAGAAAAAACTTTCTTTGCCCAGGCAGGAGAGGCCGTTGCCACCACACACCAGTTGCTGGAATTTTCATACTTTCTGAGTGGCTCAAATTTTTGCGAGACCGCTTTACGATTTGCAGCGATCAGGTCAGATGAAATGCCTGCCAACAATTCAGGGTCGGTGGAGGCGATGGCAAGCTCGGCATCCATCCTTTCATAATACTCCTCATAACGCGTATACAACCAATTTGGAACGTCGGTGAGAGTGTTCGGATCGGCATGTTCAAAGCGGATGCGGGTGATGCGCTCATCAGTGTACGCCACATCGACCAAAAGCGCTCCGGCTTTGTAGGCGCTTTCAGTCACTTTTCTGATCAAAGGCGCGTCCTCCAGGATGCCTCGTATGAGCAAACGCTGGCCCTTTCTCAAATTGAGGCCGATGTGTACAACCACATCGGCATATTTTCCAAGTAATTGATCGAATTCCTGTTCCGTCATGGGGCCTCCAAGAATGGAATTATATCCTTATTAACGAAAAACGCTCTCGAATTATCTCGAGAGCGTAGGGTTCTCGCCGGTTCGCGCGTGCCATCTTCCTTGAGGCCGTCAATGTCCATTTGCGGGGAGCCAATCATAAAATCCACGTAATTGAGGCTGATATTACCTCCAGCCGAGACAAAATCCTCGTCGGTCAGTTCTTCGCCCCCGATGAGCGTGAAACGGTAGGCGCGTCCGTTGGCAATATGGCAGGAGGCGTTCTCATCGAAGCGCGTGCTGTTAAAAAGATGACTGCGTTTGAAGGTTCAGGCCGATCCTGACAATAGCTTCGGCGTACTTGCCAGGCAGTTCCTGATGTCGCCCGGTTGTCATGAATTAGGGGTTCCTTTGTTTGGAGGCGCCAAAGTATAGCACGAACCCCTCGGGATGGATTTGGGTTATACATACAGAGTTCTATGTATGGGAGACTTCATGTTCAGAATCGAAAAAGTGGATACCGAAAACAGATCCCAGGTCAGGCGATTTGTCGAGCTGCCGTACCAGCTATACAGGGAATGCCCACAGTGGGTGCCGCCGTTGTACATCGATGCACATATGTATCTCAATCGAAAAAAGCATCCCTTCCATGAACATTCCGAGGTGGATTTCTTCCTGGCCGTCCGCGATGGACGGGACGTGGGACGCATCGCCGCCATCGAGAATAAGCCATACAACAAATATCACGGTACCCGGAAGGCCGATTTCTACTTCTTTGATTGTGAAGACGACTCCGAAGCTTCAACAGCTCTGTTCAATACCGTCTTTGAATGGGCGAAGGCCCGTGGCCTCGATACGGTGATGGGTCCCAAAGGCATGGGGCCATTGGATGGATATGGCCTGCTGGTCTTTGGACATGAGCATCGTCAGACTATGAACATGCTTAACTATAATTATCCGTACTACCGGCAACTGGTTGAAGCGCTGGGCTTTGAAAAGGAGGTGGATTTCGTCTCCTGTTTTTTGCCAGCTGATAAATTTCACGTGCCTGAACGCGTGGAGCGAATCACGCAGCGTGTCATGGAGCGGGGTGGCTTGAAGGTTAAGCAGTTCAAGAATAAAAAGGAACTCATTGCCTGGGCACCGCGCATTGGCAAAGCCTATAACGATGCTTTTGTACGCAATTGGGAATACTATCCCCTCTCACCACGTGAAATTGATTTCGTCGTTTCGAACATCATGACCATTGCTGACCATCGCATGATCAAGATCATTAACCATGGAGAGCAGGTAGTCGGGTTCCTCTTTGCCTTTCATGATGTCTCCGCGGCGCTTCAACGTGCCCGTGGACGGCTGTTCCCATTCGGACTCCTGGATATCCTGCTCGAGCTGAAGCGAACCCATACAGTGGCAGTCAATGGCATGGGCATTTTGCCAGAGTTCCAGGGTCATGGCGGCAACGCGATTCTCTACTCAGAAATGGGGCACACGCTCCTCAACTTTAAACAGTTCACCCACATCGAAATGAGCCAGGTAGCCGAAACCACCGAACAAATGCGGGCGGACTTAAAAAACCTGAACGGCGTAGAGTATAAGAATCATCGGGTGTATCGGAAGCTGGTATAGTAGACAGGTAAACACGTACACATGTAGACATGGAGCAATGTTGGTGTGCAACTTCTCTTGCTTCCGCAATCTGCATAATCCTCGCATGCCGTTTCGATGACTTGCGATCATGAACTTTATTGGGTAGCAAACCTTTTCTTGATGCCTTCAAGGGTCATTGCTGTATTCAGATTATCTCTAATGAGGTTAGGATGAACCTCTCCGGATAGCCGAATCCATTCCTTGAATAAGTCGTCACTTTCATCGTAATAGTAGAGGTAGAAGACCCCATTATTGGCTATGACAACAGTGTGCGATTCTAAGTTGTTATCTTGAGCTAATATTATTCGTTGAGGCTGGCTTGTTAACTTTCTTTCGCAAAGAATCGAGTTTGTCCAAAGATTCTTCTGGGACTCAAATCCTAGACTCTTAAGCACTTTTGCCAAGTCATCGTCAGTTTCAATCTGCCTCAGATTAATATTTTTTGTCATCCAGACCTCAATTAATTAATCTGCCCCACCTGTTTACTTGTCTACTTGTTTCCCTGTATACCCGTTCCTACTTTATCTCAACCCTCACTTCTGTGCCTGCCATCGTCTCCTCCTTTTGCATTGGCAACAAAACGTGGAACTGGCTGCCGGGGAAATCCTTTTCATTATAGCCAGCGCTTTCCACCCAGATACGCCCTCCATGAGCTTCCACAATGCCTTTTGACAAGGCCAGCCCCAACCCCGCGCCGCTGCCTTTGAAACGGGTCTTGCTGGTGGAATGTTTGGAAAGATCGCCAGGCTGGTAAAACTTGCTAAAGATGATCTCGCGTGAGTCAGGCTCCACGCCCACACCCGTATCGCTGACCGTGACCTGCAACGCGCCTTCCGGCATTTCGATGGTGTGGTGCAGCGCTTTGGCCGTCACTGTGACCCTGCCGTTGTTCGGCGTGAACTTGATGGCATTGCTCAGCAGGTGCTGGAAGAGTTTCTCGAGTAGATTCGGGTCGGCCTTGACCTTTGGAAGGGGTGGGATCTCGATCGTGAGACATTGTTTGCGTTCGTTGAAGGTTTTCTCCAACTGCATACCTACATCCCTGATGAGCAGGGCAATATCGATGGGCACCACGTGCATTTGCATGGTGCGCATGTCGATCTGCGCGAGATCGAACATTGAGTCCACGACATCGTGCAGGCGCTTGGTGCCTTTGGAGATGCCCTTGAGCATTTCGCGCGAGCCTTGAGAGAAGGTCTCATCTTCGAGCAGCATCTCCGTGTAACCAATCATGGTGGTGAGTGGTGTGCGGAGCTCATGCGAGGCGATGCTGATGAAATCAGATTTGGTGCGGTCCAGCCGTTCCAGGTCGCGGTTGGCCTTATCGAGCGAGCGATAGGCCTGGCGCAGTTCCGTGTTGAGTTGCACCAGGTTATCAACCAGCCGGGCATTCTCGAGCGCGACCGCCGTCTGACTTGCCATGGCCGAAAGTGTGACGAGGTCATCAGGCGTGTAACGGTTGCCGCTGATCTTGGCGCCCAGTGCCAGAAGACCGATCCATTCGCGCTTGGAGAAGATCGGCAGGTACACTTCGGCTTCGAGGTATTTGAACCACTCTCGCTCAGCCTGCGAAACCAATTTGTAGGCGGGGAGCAGGTCCAGGTCATATTGCAGAAGCGGGCGCTGATCTGTCACAAGATGCTTGACGATGGGATGATCATCCATCAGCGTTAAGATCTTGATCTGCCGTTCGCCCGGGCTCCGTACTGCCCGGATCTGATACGCCTTCACTTCAGGATTTTTCTCTCGATCCACCAAAAAGAGGAATCCACGCGTAATATTCATCCTCTCGATGATCAAGCCTACGGCCATGCTGGCAAGTTTTTGCATATCGAGAATATTGCTGATCTGTTCGCTATAGGCGTGCAGCGTACGGCTGGCATGGAATTCCTGCAAGTTGAACCAGCGGTTTACCAGCCTCCGCACCAGCGAAAGCAAGGGTGTAAAGATAAATGAAAGGAGGATTGCTATTCCCGCTCCCACCAGAAGCGGATTGTAGTTGGGCAGGGCGGTAAAGATCCGTTGGGAAGCCGTGGTGCCTGCCAGATAGAACGCCACGATTACCAGCGTGGTAATGATATAGGTGAGCACGCGCCGCGCCACCTCACGCAGATCGGGCGGGTCATGGGTCACTACGACGAGCGTCGCCAGCGCCGCAGCAAACAGCCTGATCGGGTTGCCGGGTAGCCCCCAGCCTACGATTAGCAACAGATCGTTGATGACAACCAGCAGAAAAACTGGCGTCCAGTAGTTCAACCGGTTGCGCAATAAAGGCTGGCGCGACCGGGTATAGGCGGAGCGCACGATCGCAAACCCGCCCACGGTAAAGATCAACCATCCCAAGGCTGACCAGGCCGGGGCCAGCCGTTCACGCGTGAGCGTGACCGAGCCGTTCGTCCAAACCACATCACCGAGCTTGAAAATATTGAAGACGATCGCTGCAATACTCAACACCCAAAACGCTCCCACCCCGAGCCATGCGGCCAGGTCGCGGCGGGTGAAGGATAGCACAGCCAAACTCATTAGCGCGGAGAGCAATAACGCACCATAGAGCTGAATATCGGTGGCGGTCTGTGTATCCACCTGCCAGCGCGCGCCAAAACGAAAACCTTCCAGCAGGGTGAGAAAGAGCGCTGCCACAAGATACCCAATCAATAGGTTGGAGGCGGTTTCCTGCCCTGCCCGCTGCCTCAAAAGCGTGACCAGCACCGGCAGGTACAGCGCTGCCAGTATCACGAGCAATAACAAGCTGAGATCTTGTGGTGACATCGCCGCAAAGTATACTCGAATTCAATTATGGAGTGCCGTATGATTCGGTAAACTTCAGGTTTTTGATTCTGCCCTACAAAACGGCAGAAATAAATCAGCTACAGAGTGCCGCATAATTGTTTAAACCAAAAGCTGAAAATCTAGCCTACAATCTACACTTGAAAAGTTTAACAAATTATGAGATAAGCGTAGCACGCCGCACAGCGGCAGTGTGGACAAGCGGTACAAGATTGCTGATTTCCTGTGAAAAAAAGCGAAAGAGAAGTGTGGATACGGAGTTTATGCATCGTTTCGAAGCAAGACGATTTCCGCCCATCGGAATCGCAAGCGGCGACTCTGCCACGCAGGCGAGAGTCGCCGCTTGACTCATATATCTCTCTTAATGATGATGATCCGGGGGTACATCAACATCATCAACCGGTCTTCGCGACATTGCCATACCTCCCACAATGATCGCAAAGCCCAGGATAACGAGCAACCCGATGATGAGCGGGGTGGAAACCGGAGTCCCAGCCGGTTGGCCGGTTACCGGAACGACGACCGGGGTAGTTCCAATGACAACTGTAGGAACGATGATGGTAGGAGCAACCGTAGGATCCTGTGCAGCTACCGAGGCCGATGCATTAAAGGGTGCCAAAGCGGCTAATGCCAGGGTGGAAAATACAATAAGCGTAAGGATTGAAATTCGTTTAAACATGATTTTGTATCCTTTCTTTATGGAAGATCAATGGAAATGTCGGCGTAGGGAGAGCATTGATATTTGTCAAGCAATCTTCCTTAATGGAAAGGATGGTACTATCTTTTGATACCTTACAGAAAAAGTCGGTATGCAATACCTGCGAAACGGGTAGGGATAACCCTGCCCGAAATGCATAAATGCGATATGATTGCGAATCATCCACCCCATCCCTCATGAATCGAGGCTCCTGCCATGCTCATCACGCGTACTGCCAGAGACCACTATCAATTTGACGGATCGATTTTTCTGCCAGACGGCCACATCGTACTCACCGACTTCGCCTCGGCCCGACAGGTGGCAGCTCAAATGTCGGCGCAGCGGACTCAGCCTGTGCCGGCCTCCGATCTATATGCCATGTCCCTCATCGACGAAGCTTTGCACGTGGTCGTGCGTCACTACGCTCCGCCCGCCTTGATGCAGGATGCAGTTTCACATGCAGATCAACAAGTAGGCGCGGAATCGGTCAATGTCACCGAGAGGAAATTTGTATCGGAATTTCCGCCCGAGGTAGTCTATCGGGGAAAGGAGAAAGTCGAAGAATATCTGCGAAAGATCTCCAATGGGCGTATCAAGACAGTTGAGGAATTGATCTACGTGTTTGCTCATAATGCCAATCCAGCTGTGAATCCATTGCTGGATCTGGTGGATGATGAACCGTTGGAACCTACCGCGTATAAAGACCTCATGGCCGCGCTCAACACATTCTTTGAGCAGGCTGCGATGGAGAATCCCCAACAGCCGGTCGGCGGAGAGTCTTTGTTTGAGGCTTTACGTGCGCCGTCTGAAGCTTCCCCCTATTCACTCGAAGGGCAGCTGCAATTCATTCTCGATAAGTGGGGCTATCTGCTCGGCGAATCCTTTGTCACGCGTGTGGTTCGGGGTATGGATTTCCTGCGCGAGGAAGCCATGCGCCAGCATCTCGCGCATGGCGACTTCAAAGCAGAAGTGCCGGTAGCCAGCTATTCGGGTGGTGAATATCATGAGTACGAACGCTACAGTCCCGATAAGGATTGGATGCCGCGGCTGGTGCTCATTGCCAAGAATTCCTATGTCTGGCTGGAACAGCTTTCTAGAAAATACGGTCGCTGGATTAAGACACTTGACCAAATCCCTGATGAAGAACTGGATATCCTGCGAGACCGCGGCTTTACCGGTTTATGGCTCATCGGTCTGTGGGAACGGTCCCGCGCCTCCCAACGCATCAAGCAGCGCATGGGTGATCCTGACGCGGTCGCTTCAGCGTATTCCTTATATTCCTATGACATTGCAGAGGATTTAGGAGGCTGGCCGGCGTTGGAGAATTTGCGTTACCGTGCCTGGCAGCGCGGAGTTCGACTTTCGGCGGATATGGTTCCTAACCACATGGGCATCGATTCGCGCTGGGTGATCGAACATCCCGATTGGTTCTTGTCTTTGCCCTACTCTCCCTATCCCTCCTATACCTTCGGCTCTGAAAACCTCTCTGACGATCCGCGCGTCGAGATCATCCTGGAAGATCATTACTACAACCATTCCGACGCGGCGGTCGTGTTCAAACGGTATGACCGTCAGACAGGCGATACGCGCTATATCTATCACGGCAACGACGGTACCTCTTTTCCGTGGAATGACACCGCCCAGCTCGATTACCTGAAAGCCGAGGTGCGCGAGGCCGTCATCCAGACCATTTTGCATGTGGCGCGCAACTTTCCGGTCATCCGCTTCGATGCGGCGATGACACTGGCGAAGAAGCACATCCAGCGGCTGTGGTTCCCTGAACCAGGCTCAGGCGGCGCGATCCCTTCCCGGTCCGAGCA
>DASTOH010000322.1:0-4379 GCA_035720235.1 Anaerolineales bacterium
AACTTTGCCTTTGCAGATTTGACCCCTGAACACGTTATTCATGGATTCGCCCCGCGTGACTTTGCCTCCGACGTGTATGCCGGTCTGTTCGTGGGCTGGCTGCATAAACCGATTCCTACGATTGCCAGAAAGCGCGTCGGACGTGGCATGTTGATGATCTCTACATTTCGACTGAGGCAGAATTTGGAGACAAATCCGCTGGCAGCTTTTCTTTTTAAAGAACTGTTAGACTTGATTCAATAACTCACGTTGCACAGTTTCGCTCAGAGGCGGTCTGCGACCGCCGTATTTTACAGATAAATCTACAGGTCACATTATTATCCCCTTCAGGGTAGACCGCCTTCGAGCGTGAAATCATATTTTGTGTAGCGCACTTTGCAAGAGGTCTAATAAACCCTTTTGAAGCCATTTATGTCCACCACCTATCAAAACCCTCTACCCATCAAAAACATCGGCGACCCATTTGTTCTGCGCGCGCCCGATGGAACCTATTATTGTTATGCCACCTCCGCGCCGGATGGATTCAAAGCCTGGGCATCCGATGATCTGGTCCACTGGAGGGAGATTGGCTATGTGTATCAGCGCCGGGAGGACTCATGGGGAGAATCCGATTTCTGGGCTCCCGAAGTCGTGATCTACAACGAGAAATACTATATGCATTACAGCGCGCGCGGGGGCAAAAATCAAAGCCTGCGCATCGGCGTGGCAGTAGCGGACTCGGCTGCCGGTCCGTTCGTGGATGCGTTCAAACATCCCATGTTCGATTTTGGTTATGCTGCCATTGACGGGCATGTCCTCTTCGATGGTGATGGTCGCAACTATTTCTACTACTCGCGTGATTGCAGTGAGAATATCATTGACGGACGTCATGAAAGCCATATCTACGTGGTCGAACTCAACGACGACCTGGTCTCGTTAAAAGGCGAACCGCTTCTCATCAGCAGGCCAGAACAGGAATGGGAACTCCGCTCCGGGCCTGAGTGGTTTTGGAATGAAGGTCCCTTTGTGCTGAAACATGACGGCAATTATTATCTGATGTATTCCGCCAACTGTTACGCCAACCGCGAATACTCGGTAGGATACGCGGTTGCCAGCAGTCCCACCGGTCCGTTTGTCAAAGCCGCACACAACCCGGTGTTATTCTCGAATGTTCCTGAAATATCAGGTCCTGGTCATAACTCCGTAACGACCTCCCCAGATGGCAGTGAACTCTTCATCGTATATCACATCCACACTGATCCGAACGAACCCAGCGGTGACCGTCAGGTATGCATCGACCGCATGGGCTTTCGCGCGGACGGTTCGCTGTATGTGGACGGACCCACCAACACGCCGCAGCTCGCACCATCATCATAGAAATGATCTATGGTCAACACGTCGTATCGCCACCCGAAGGCTGATCACTGGCTCCGCAAGGAAACATCAATTGAGCTTTCCTTAAATGAAAGGAGGCACAGCAGAAGACTGATTTCAGATCACGTGCGATGCAGCACGTGTTAGATCCTACTTATCCGTATGAAGGAGATTAATCTATGGCAGCGAAATTCACCAAATTGACGGTCCTGGGGATGATGATCTTGCTGGTCAGCAGTCCTGCCCTGGCGGTAGGCTATCTTCCGCAAGATGCGAGCCCTCAGAACGTAAATCGGGTAAGCCTGCAGTCCAATCCCGGCAAATATACGAATCCATTGCCCATTCAAATCCCCGGCGATGGCCTGGTTGAAAGCTGTGCCGATCCGACCATCATCCGTGGCCAAACCACGGGGGATAACTACTGGTATATATACTGCACCACCGATCCATTGAATGACAATGACAGAACCGGCGGCAGCTTCAACTTCCACCTGATTCCCATGCTACGCTCATTAGATTTGGTCAACTGGACCTACCAGGGTGACGCCTTCAGCTCGCGGCCCGCCTGGGTGGCAGGCGACGCCGGACTGTGGGCACCCGAAATTCAATTTCTCAACGGCCAGTATTATCTGTATTACACGGCCTCCTGGACTGCCCTGCCCGGCGGTGGTAGCGCCATTGGTGTGGCAACGAGCAGTAATCCACTCGGGCCATGGATAGATAGCGGCGCGCCAGTTGTTGAGCCGCATGAGGCGCCCTGCTGCGCAGGCTCACGGCGCTGGGTGTTTGACCCCGATGTCGTCAGAGATGAGGGTGGACAGCTCTACATTTTCTACGGCAGCTACTTTGGCGGTATTTCGGTGCGTAGTCTCAGCGCGGATGGTTTGCATTCTGATCCCGCCAGCCAGGTTCAGATCACGATCGCCAACCGCTATGAAGGCACGGAAGTCGTCAGGCATGATGGCTACTGGTATCTATTTGCCTCTGCCACGGACTGTTGCCGTGGACCTCTGACCGGTTACAGCGTCTTCGCCGGCCGTTCGCAGAGTATCCTCGGTCCCTATGTGGATCGTGAAGGCAACTCGTTGTTGCAGGGTCGGGTGGGCGGAACGCCTGTTATTAGTATGAATGGCAATCGTTGGGTCGGGACCGGACACAATTCCGTCTTTAAGGATTTCGACGGCCAATGGTGGACGGTGTATCACGCGGTGGACCGCAATGATCCTTACTTTGCCAGCGCGGTCGGCTTCACGAAGCGACCGGTCCTGCTCGATGCCCTGGATTGGGTGGATGGCTGGCCCACGGTACGCGGCGGATTATGGGCATCGGATAAAGCTCAACCCGCGCCAGCTGCGCAGCCCGGGATGCAAACCAATTATGAACCAAAGCTTTTCCAGCCAGATGAGCCAGCTGCGCTCAACCCCTCACTCTCAGATGAATTCAATGGAACCCTGCGTGCCCAATGGAGTTGGGTCCGCCCACCTGCTCTGGGAACCTATTCAGTCTCAAACGAAACGCTTAATTTCGATACGCAGGCCGCGGACCTGTTTGAGGGTAGCAACAATGCCTCGGTTCTGACGGAACTCGCCCCAAACGGCAACTATCTCGTGGAAACAAAGGTCAGGCTCAACCTGCCCGCCGAAGGTTGCTGTTTCAATTATGTCCAGGCCGGGCTCGTGATCTACGGCGGTGATGACAACTACGTTAAGCTAGTGCACGTTTCCATTTGGGAGACGCGCCAGACCGAATTTGCCAAGGAACTATGGCCGGTGCTGCCTGGTTACCCGCGTTATGGCAACACCGTGGTTGGAGCACCTGGCGAATGGACATACCTGCGCATTGTGAAACGGATCAGTCGCGGGGGCGAAGTCTACACCGCTTACACCAGCACGGATGGCCTGAACTGGGTGCACGGCGGCACGTGGACGCATGAACTTGGATCCAACGCACAGATCGGGTTGGTGTCGATGGGAGGCTCCGGGTTTACCGCCAATTTCGATTACGTCCGTGTGTATGAACTGGTCGAGTGAAGTGCTTTCGTTGTGGAAGGCCAACGCCGAGTGACCTAACGAATCCATTCCACCTCAAGATCGATCACGGAGACACTCTGCTAGGGTGTCTCCGTGATTTGGTTTTCATATCTCTAGATCTTTATCACACTGTCAGAACACACGGCAAGCGTTTACATTGCCAATGGCATCATTGTCATGTTCGCGAGATGCTACATCATCCTTCCTATTGTGCAGGCTGCGGAGTGGTGCTAAGGAAGCTCGGATGGCCAATGATCCAGACCAGTACGATGCCCAGCGCGAACAGGGACATGTTCAAGGCAAATGGCAGCGAACGATCCAATGAAGACAGCTGACCTGCGATCCAACCAAAAGGTGAGACCAGCACGATCAGGGCCACGTAGACCATGGCGCTGACGCGCGCCCGCTCCGCTGATTCCATCGACAGCGCCAGCATCGATTCCGTCATCGGGCTGACCAGGGAGGCAGCCACTGCCTCCAGCATCACGCTGCCTACCAGCAAAGACACAGCACGCGCAGGCATCACGACCAGCAATAACTGGCTGGCAAAGTAAGCCAGGAAACCGATCCATAAGGGCAGCCGGAAGCGGTGCACGTTCGTCAGGCGCGGGCCGATCAGGAAAAAGCAGATGGTCATGACAATCGAGCGGACGGCCACATAGGTTGAGATCTCTGAGTCGGCGAAGCCGAGTTTGCTGGTAAACAGCACGCTCCAAAAACTGCCGCTGATGGTGAGGTGAATACTCGTGATCACCATCAGGGACAGCGCCGCGAGGATCGGCCTGGAGTGCAAAAGTTGTTTGAATACGCTTCGGTATTCACTCAACAAGCTGATTAGGGAGCGATGACGAGTTTCTTCCATGCGCTGCACGCCGCGCGCCGTTTCGTGCGAGTACAGATACAGCACCACGAATTTGGCCGTCAGCATGAGGAACCCAAGGAGGAACAATCCTCGCACGGCAGGCACCAGTCCATAACGGCTCACAAACCACCCAC
>DASTOH010000323.1:0-17180 GCA_035720235.1 Anaerolineales bacterium
GATGTGGGTGCTGGAAACCTGGAAGGGCCGTGCTGCACCAGAATCCCACTTTTCGACCGAGGTCACAGAATATCAGGATTGGGAAATAAAAATCATCGAACGTTATGGCTTCCGCGCCGAAGCATCCTTCTTCACGCGGCGCTTTGACCTGACCTGCGAATTGCCATCTCGCTTCCCTCTTGAGTCGGGCTTTGTCATCGTAGATATGAAATCCCATCCCGATTACCGTGCCCAGAGCCTTCTGCGTGCGAACGCGTTCCAGAAAAAGATGGATCTCACTGAGGAGGAATTGAACGATCGACTGAAATACTTCAACTACAACATGCAGGGTCCACTCTATCACCCGGAAACAGATCTGTGCGTGATGGCGGAGGATGGTCAACTTGTGGCTGGCTGTGAAGCTTTGATCAGCGCCCACTGCCTCGAAGCCGACATTGAACGAGTCTGCACACACAACAGCTTCCGCCAACGCGGCTTTGCTCGCGCCGTCATCCAGGAATGCCTGTACCGCTTGAAGGACATTGGTATTCACAGTGCCTACATCACAGGCTATAGCCCGCAAGCGCTTGCCCTCTATGGTTCCCTTGGTGCAGTGGATGAGGTAAAAGCGTTCTTCTATGAGGTTCCTGCCTGATCTCTTTGAACAGCACGTGAGGAGTATCGATATGCTAAAGAAACTGCGAAAGGGTATTGTCATTCTGCTTGGAATCGTTGTACTGTTCTTCGCGGTGCTTTTCGTCGCGATGAGCCTCTTTAATTCGCCCACCTACGCCTGGCGGATTCTGCGCTATGGCGAATCGGATATTAACGACGTGCAGATTTTCCCGGAACGCCTTGTCGCGAACGGTTCCACGTATTCGGTGATTGAACGTGGCGATGCAGGCACTCCTCACGAAGTAGAGTTTCCCTATAAAGGCGAAATACACAGGGAGGTCCTCGAAGACTTGCTCAAACGGACGGGCACGCGTGCCTTCCTGATCCTCAAGGATGACAAGTTGATCTATGAATCATATTTTGAGTCATCGCGCACAGAGGTGAACACATCGTTCTCGTCAGCGAAGTCTTTTGTATCAGCGTTGATCGGTGCGGCGATCGCGGATGGCAGCATCGGGTCCGTGAATGACCCGGTGATCCAGTACATCCCCGAGATCGCCGGGCGCGGTCTCGATCAGCTTACCATCCGCGATCTGGTGATGATGAACTCGGGCATCCGCTATGTGGAAGGCGGTGAACAGCCCTTTTACATGGCGCCCTTCGCGGACGACGCTATCACGTATTATCCGCCGGACCTGCGCAAAGCTGCCATGAATGTTGAAGCCAGCGGTGTTCCGATCGGCGAGGCATTCCATTACAACAACTATCATCTGCTGCTCGAAGGATTGATCATCGAGCGAGCCACAGGAATGCACGTGGCCGAATACTTACAGGAAAAGTTCTGGAAACCGATGGGCGCAGAGTTCCCGGCCTCCTGGAGTCTGGATAGCGAAGAGAGTGGCTTCGAGAAGATGGAAAGTGGGATCAACGCCCGCGCCATCGATTTCGGGCGCTTTGGCCTGATCTTCCTCCACAACGGATTCTGGAACGGCGTTCAGATCCTGCCCGAAGACTGGGTGCATGAATCGACCGAGCCTCTCCGCCCCGACCCACGCACCTGGGAGACGATGAGCGACTACCTTCAGTACGGCGGCTATTACAAATATCACTGGTGGGGGGTCAACAACTCCAATGGTTCATACGATTTCTACTCCCATGGCAAGTATGACCAGATCGTCTACGTTGCGCCGCGCAAGAATGTGGTGATTGTCCGCCTGGGCGACAGGCTGGATGAAAACGTTTATTGGTTCCTGGTCCTTCAAAATATTGTGGATCAGTTGCAATAAAGGAGCCTGGCGATGATAGAGATCATCTCACAACTGCTTGACCTTCAACAAAAGCCCGAACCTTTTACGCCCGGCGAACCTTTGTTTTGGGATGACCCGCATATTTCTGGCCAGATGCTGGAAACCCATTTGAATCCAGACATAGACGCCGCCAGTCGCCGCGCCGAGACGATCGACCGTTCTGTCAGATGGATGATCGAAACGCTGCGACTCAAACCTGGCGCTTCGCTCCTGGACCTGGGCTGTGGCCCCGGTCTCTATGCCTCTCGCTTCGCCCAAGCTGGATTCAAAGTCACCGGCGTGGACTATTCGCGTCGCTCCATCGAATATGCCTCCCGGTATGCAAAAGAAAATAATCTGGAGATTGATTATCGCTATCAAAACTATCTCGAGTTCAAAGATGAAAACCAGTACGATGCGGCGTTTCTCATCTACGGTGATTTCTGTCCACTCAGTACTGAACAACGCTCTACACTACTGAAGAATGTCCATTGTGCCCTGAAACCGAACGGCAAATTTGCGTTGGATGTCACCACGCCTGAGGACCGCAAGAAACATGGCAATAAGAACCACTGGTATGCGTTGGAAAGCGGATTCTGGAAACCTGGCCCGCACCTGGTGCTGGAAGAAGGCTTTGATTATCCCGACCAGTCCATCTGGCTCGATCAATACACCGTCATCGAAGCGGACGGGAAAGTCTCTGTCTATCGCAACTGGTTTCAGGATTACACGCCCGAAACGATCACTCATGAATTGGAGCAGGGAGGCTTTTCTGTAGAAAGTGTTTGGGGTGATCTGACAGGTGAACCATACACTCCAGCGAGCGAATGGATTGGGATCATGGCCTCCAAAGAATAGCACTGTCCATTGAACCATACTATCCATTCAGATAGTGAAAACTCCCCTATCAGCAGGGGAGTTTTGGTTGTCTCGGGCGTATGATGGCAAACATCGACCACCAGACGATGGAGGCAACCATGATCACTTCAATTATTTTTCTTATCCCCTTTCTAACAATCGCCTTGGTTCCTCTGGCGCTCAAGACAATCTCTTCCGATGACCCAGATGAAACGGGCATCTGCCTTGAAAACCTGGACACAACGCCCTCCAGTTATGCCATTCAGGGATCGGACCACATCCTTCCAAAAGTAACAGTCGTCTGCGGGAAACCCTGAGTGATGGAGAGTAGTCTTCGTTTTTTACTTACCTATCCACCTGTCCAGTTCGATACTCCCCCAGCGGCAGGGGAGTATTTTGTTTATATCGCTTATGATGATCAGGCAAATCACCAATAAGGAGACTTTTGACGTGAAAAAAATCTTCCGGTTCTCACTCTTTGTACTTGTCGGTTTCATAGTCCTGGTCATCCTCTTTTTGGGCATCCAACAGGCATTCGTCAATGCGCAGGTTGAACGCGAGTGGCAGGTTGTTCCAACGTCCATACCGGACCTGGAGGCGACGACCAGGCTGGAGATTATTCCTCTGTACGAGGAGGATCGCATAAACGAAAGCCTCGACTACGGACACGGCGTCTCCTATCTCGTCCGGACCGATTCAGCTACCATTCTGATGGACCTTGGAAATAACCCGGCTGAATCTGCACAACTGCCTTCCCTAAAGAATATGCAGGTGCTTGGAATTGCATGGGAGGAAATTGATGCCATCGTGATATCTCATCCACATCCTGATCATGTCGGTGGCATCGCGGCCTGGCAAAACAAGACTTTTTCATTCGGTGATTTTTCAGGTGACCTGAGTCAGATGCCAATCTATGTGCCGATCGCCATGACTTATCCAGGTGGGAAAATCATCCACTCAGCGCAACCGAGCGTGATTAGCAAAGATATCGCGACAACCGGAGTGATCTCGTATCCCGAAGTTTTTCCGATCTTCCTCTTCACACCTAAAGGAAACGAGCAGGGCCTTGTTATCAATGTTGCCGGGCAGGGCCTGGTGATGATAACCGGCTGCGGTCATCCCACCATGGAAAGACTGGTGACGCGCGTTGAGACGCTGTTTGATGAACAAGTTGTGGGTGTGGTTGGCGGTCTGCATTACGAAGGAGCCAGTGCGGAAGAGGTCACGCCTCATATCCAATTCCTTGAAACCCGCCAGCCTCAGTTTGTCGCATTATCGCCTCATGATAGTAGTCCGGAGGCGCTCGAGGCGTTCCAGTTAACTTTCCCGGCAGCCTATCAATTTATCCGGGTGGGAGAGGCAATTCAATTCCCCTAGATGAATTAGATCGATCACAACGTAGGAGATGAACATGAAAGCTCTCGACGCAACAAGCTTTGGAAATAGCGTTCAGCAAAACTCAGTTGGCGTGGGAAAGATTGCGCGCACTCTATCCCTGGGGCTGGCACGCATCCTGGCGCTGGTCCTTTCCACCGTGCTTGGCTTGGTGGTCATCCTGCTTCCACTATCCACGTCCGTCCCGGCCTGGGTTTGGATTCCGCTGGGTATCGCAGATGTGGCGTTCCTCATCCTGCAATTCCGGGTTTCTCCCGCCTGGCGCGGAATTACGTTGGGTCTCACAGGGATGTTCCTCGTGGGTCTGATCGCGATTGTTGCTTCGCAGTTCTTCGCGATGACCCCGCCCATTACCGATGCGCAGGGAAATGTGATTCCAGGAAGTATCGCCAAAATTGAAAAAGTAAATCTGAACGGAAGCGAGCAATGGATCTCCATCCGCGGCAAGGACGTGAATAAACCTGTCCTGCTCTTCCTGGCGGGCGGGCCGGGTGGCAGTCAGCTGGTCACGGAACGACGCGCACTTGGCGAATTGGAAGATCATTTTGTGGTGGTCAACTGGGAACAGCCCGGGGCAGGGAAATCTTTCGACGCGGTCGACCGCTCCACGTTGACGCCCGAACATTACCTCACAGATGGGATCGCGTTGGTTCACTATCTGCGCGAACGATTCGATGAAGCGAAGGTCTATGTACTGGGTGAGTCATGGGGCAGTGCGCTTGGCATCTGGATGGTGCAACGTAACCCCGAGTTATTCCATGCCTTTATCGGCACTGGCCAGATGGTAGCCTTCCTCGAGACCGACTTGATGTGTTACGACTTCGCGCTGAAGTGGGCGCAAGAACGCGGCGATACTGAGAAAATTGCCCAACTGCAAAAGCAAGGCCCGCCTCCGTACTATGGCAAAGGTATGGCTTTGAAGGAAGCCACCTACCTGATGGATACGTTTAACTATATGAATCAGGATCCTGCCATCTCTGACGATGGGTTCAACACTGTCCAGGACTTGGCGGGCTCCGAGTACGGCTTATATGACAAGGTGAATTGGTTCCGTGGCGTACTAGAGACGCTGGACATCGTTTATCCCCAACTCTGGGAAGTGGACTTCCGCGTGCAGGCAACACAGCTGGAAGTACCCGTTTACTTTTTGATTGGGCGTCATGACGTCAACGCACCGCCTGTGCTAACCGAACAATATTATGAATTGTTGAACGCGCCGCACAAGGAATTGATCTGGTTCGAGCGCTCGGGTCACAATCCCTGGGTCACCGAATCCGCTGAGTTCGTGGATGTGGTAGTAAACAAGGTTCTTTCAGAGACCTATACGATGGAGAGGTAATGAATTATGAAAACAATTCTAAATCGGCTCTATGTATATATTCCGCTGGTGTTGGTTGCAGTTTTGCAAAACGTAATACATGAGTCCCTGCCCTACCTGACCGTGCGAATGCCTGGAGAAAATGTTCTGGAATTCGGCCTGCTGACAAACGGCTGGCTGACAAGTCAGGTGATTTACGACACCTCAATAGAGCAACGGACTGGATTCTATTGGCTGGTGATCGCCTGGCTGCCCGCTATCGTGACAACGCTTATCGGGTTCATGGTCTACGCCAATCGTTCCCGCTTGATTACTTCCTGGACGCCGCTCAACCTGGGTATTTGGTATGTTGGCGTATTATTCATGACGATTGACCCCGTGTACTTCGGCATGCTTTCCTGGGTTATGACGCGTAGTGACGTGAACGCCGCTGAAATACTTGGGTGGTCCGCCGTACCTTTCCAGGTCGCAGGTCTGTTCGTAAGTGCGCTTGCCATACGTCTCGTGCTGGACTGGCGGCAGGAAGCTCGCTCAAATCTACATCGTTACCGTCTTCCTGGTACGGAAATAGCTTAGTCGTGCGTTGTTTTCCTCACCCACTGCCTGGTCACCCTATCCACTTGGCTAGGATAAAAACTCTCCTATTGGCTGGAGAGTTTTTTTCTTTGTCTGGTGTAACATAAACTTGTGCGCTCTGTAATAATTTGTGCAGGGAGCAGAGCGAATGAATAAAACATGGTACGTCTACATAGGATGGACCAGTGTCGCAGGGTTGCTGGACTTTGCAATCTCATATATTTTTGCGGGAGTATTGCGCCTCCCGTTGCCGCCTCATGACCTGCCGTAAATTCGGATTTATGCGGGCCAGAGAAGCAATTCTGGATTCAGCAAGAAAACAAGCACCCGGAGGAAAAAATGATGCAGAAAGCTATTCAAGTCCAAAAGTTGGAGAAATGCTTTGGCGAGTTTGCAGCAGTTAAGGGGGTCCAATTCGAAGTGCAACAAGGGGAGATTTTCAGTCTTTTGGGTCCGAATGGAGCAGGAAAGTCCCTCAACAATTCAATGCGCAGGGGGAGCCAACAGTGACAGAACCATCTTTCACGCCAGGCTTCCGGGCCACACCGACAGTCCAACTGGCAGCCACAACGCCGGAACAACCGTTTCCGCTGGAAACGCCTGGCCTGGTTTGCAGATATGTCTGGTGACGACGACATGTTCCGCGTGTTGGAATGGTTTGATCTGTTCATTTTTCATCGTAACGAAGAAGAGGGGCGGGCTCTGATGATCACCATGGGAGCCAGGGAGCCCATTTTGCAATATCTTATGTTCGAGTCCATCCATGACCCCGGCTCATGCACAGACGAGCCGAATGCCAACCAGGCTGCCTATTTGCCTAGTGATTTTTGTTTGATCAGCGAACAACCTACCCCAAGGAAATTACTTTGGCAGGCTTAACATTTCACATTATCATTTCGTTAAGGCTGATCCATTCAGCGTTACCTTGAAGGGAGTTAACCGTCATGGTAATAGGACAAGGTCGTGAAAGTATAGTTCACAGGAAAGACACGTTGCCTGACAACAGGACTCAAACAATCCAACAGTACAACTAGAGATTTGACGTACGATTAAAATCAGAACAACCATATCCGAATTATGAAACTCATGAAGATTGATCAATCGTGCTTGGAAATCTCTGAAGAAACCGGTATGGAATCAATATGAGCAAAATCCTCATCGTAGACGACGATCCGGCAACAACCAGACTACTGGAAATTATGTTGTCCAGAGAAGGATACGAAGTGGTATCGGTTAATGAGAGCAGTGATACGCTCTCCGCGGCTGTAGATCACAATCCCAATCTTATCCTCCTCGATGTTATGATGCCTAGCATTGATGGCTTTGAAGTCTGCAGGAATCTGCGGGCAAACGCGCAATTCACCAACGTTCCCATAATCTTCTTTACCTCCGTCGGCGAGACTGAGAAAAAGGTGGAGGCATTTCAATTCGGTGCAACTGATTACATTGTCAAGCCCATTCACCCACGGGAGCTTAAGCTGAGGATCAAGGTGCTGATTGGAAATGGTAATAATGGAAACCACCGGTAATTGGATGAATGGATGCAAGTTACACCATGTTATCGCTATCGTGTTGCTCTTCGGAGCTTTTCTGTATCCACAGAAGTCTGTGGATGCCCAGGAGCAGAATTTTGTCGAGATCCCTCTTGAGGCTTTCCACAACGAGAAATCTGTTGAGCTTGTGGGTCTGATTAGCAGTCAAACCCTTAACATCTCCATTCCTCGAGGCTGGTTGCTGGGGGAAGAAAACTGGTTGGAAATCAAGTTCAGAAAAAGTGACCTGTTGGATTTAGCCGGGTCTTCTGTCACCATCTCGCTCAATGGCTCGCATGTCAGCTCACACCGACTCACCCAATTATCAGAAACGAAACAACAGATCCTTATCCCAGCAAATATGTTCACTCAGGGCAATAACACCCTGACATTTGCAGGCACCCTCTATTTACCTGATGATCAGGGAACGAATTGTCAAGACTGGGATAACCCGGCGCGCTGGTTAAGCATCGAACCAGGCGGACTCCTGCATTTGTCCTTTGTAAGGCGCGAACTGTCCATGGATCTTTCCGATTTTCCACAGGTCTTTATTGAACCATTGGAAGAGTATCTTCCCGACAGCGCGAGAAGACAGACCCTGATTGTGTTGCCAGAGGACAGCACCCAGGATGATCTAACGTCACTGTCGATCATTTCGTATACGTTGGGGAGTACCGCAGAAACGAATTATGACTGGAAACCGGAAATCGTAACTATGAGTCAGCTAAGACCTGATATCGCCGCCAATCGGAATATTGTTTTTATTGGTGAGACGCCTCCTGAGTTTCAGGATTTGGTAAGCAAGGATAAGAATTACGTTGCGCTGCTTCCATCGCCCAGGGGAGTGGGAAATGCCATCCTGCTCATCGGTGACAAGAATAGACAGGACGGCTTCAGCCCGGCCTCCGTATTCAGCGATCCTGCCCGAGGCATCTTGCTGCATGGAAATGTGGCTTACCTCGATCCATATGTTCCGACTGCTCCTCAACCATTCCTGGACAATTTTTCGTTCGAAGACTTGGGTTACCCTGATAGGACAGCGCGAGGAATCGGCCAGCAAAACCTTATTTATAGCCTCTACATTCCCTACGACATTGATCCGACTCAAGTGAAACTAAACCTGCATTTAGTTCACTCGCCGGATTTAGATCTTCAAAATTCATCTTTTACCGTTTACCTCAATGGATACAGCGTAGCAGGCATCCTGCCTAATGCCCTCAGTTCAACAGGGACTCCAATCACGATTGGCCTTCCAGCCCAGAAATTTCGTCCCGGAATCAATTTTGTTCGCATAAGATTGGATCTATATCCCCCCTACACATCCTGTACACGCGCGCCCGAAGCCGTATGGGCCACCATCTTAAACAGTACTACGTTGGAAGTAGCCCACCGGAAACACCCCCCCATACCCTCATTAGAACACTTTCCCCTGCCTTTTGGCGAGTACCCTGGCGTTCTCTATGTCATTCCGGATCAATACGATCAAATAGACCTTGACTACGTCTCACGACTTTCGTTTATGTTCGGGACCTCTGCCCGCAAAAGCGAGTATCCACCCGGGGTCATAACCGCCAGCAAATTCCTACAGATGGGGTCATCTCATCACAATGTGATTTTATTGGGCCTACCCTCGCGTAACCTGGCAACCATGAGTGCCAATGCTCTGTTACCGCAACCCTTTACGGACGACGGAAAAGCCCTGCAGAGGGGTTACGGCGTATACCTACCCACAGCAGACGCGGATGCAAGTCTAGGGTTAATGCAAATCATACCTTCCCCATGGGCTAATGGCGGAACGGTTCTGGTACTGACAGGAAATGATCAAAAGGGACTGGGGTGGACCCTGGATGTTATTTTGGATACTGCATTGCGCGACCAATTTGCAGGTAACGTAATGGTGATTGGTTCTGCGAATCGGAGTGAGGCATCGGGGGAATCGCCTGGGCAGCAGGGTTCACAGCCGATGTTTCAGCAAATCGCTGACGCGAGCAATATTCCATTGATCGGCCCAGTGTTGCAAAGGAGCGGTCAGGCATTCCTGATTCCGGCCTTGTTCGCCGTGGGAATAGCATTGATTTTGGTTGTTTCTATATTATGGGTTTGGAGGAGGGTGCAAAACCGGAATACGCCGGATATAATCGAAAAGAGTGATGAACCAGAACAAAACGAGCTATGAAGTACAAATCAGTAGATCAAATACAAAAACTATACCTTTCGCTGTTGGTTTTTGCAGCCAGCCTACTGGCGTCCACGTTGGTCGTCATCTATAACAACTCCGCTCGCACACTTGCCATATTCATATTCTTATTGTACGTCGGAGTTGGGACCATGCTGACTCTGGGTCTGAGTCGGGGGGTATTGTTTGCTCTATTAATGACCTCTGCGTGGATTACGATCAAACAACTGCTGGGCATTTGGGAGGAGATCAGACTTTTGGATAATCTACTTGAACTGCTGATCGTGGGGTTGACTTTCATCTTTAGCGGCAGATATCACAATCGATTGCAGTCCATCCTGGAAGTATTCAGAGAGAATCAAAAACGATTAATGCAATTGGATATTGAGGATAAGACGATTGGATTGATCAAGCCAGCCATTGGATTCTTGCGTTTGAATGAGGAGGAGGAGCGCTCCGTTCGATATCGTCGCCCGTTCGCCCTGATCTTGATCATGGTGCAACCTGTACCCGGAACTGAGTGGGAAGTGAAGGAGCGAGCAGAATTGATGCGCGCGGTTGCGGCAAGCGTCAAAGATACAACGCGTGACACTGACATCCCCTTCCTGGCGGCGCACAATCAGATTGCAGTCATCTTGCCTGAAACTGAAACAGATGGGGCAAACAAAGTGGTAAACAACATCCTCAATCGGATGCTTTCAACGCAATTCGTCACCCAGTCTGGTAATTCAATGTTGATCCAGAAACGCGTTCAACTTCGATTCGGGTTTGCCACTTTTCTGGGGTCCAGTGTTACAAAGATCAACATGATGGAGGCAGCGGAGAAATCCCTGCAGCAGGGGCTGGAAGTAAATGATGGCGATCTGTTCCAAAACCTGTTTATCGAATGGGTAACTGTGGGAAAACAATCCTCGCCTGCTCCACTCTTCGAGAAAGTAGCATCATAGCATGTATGGACTTGCGATACTTGGTTTGACGTTGCTCGGGGTCATCTTTTCATGGTGGCTGGAGAGAAGGGACTACGAGAAACGGCTCGGCCAACTTAAAATCCGGATCTATGTAAATGGGATCCGAGGCAAATCGACTGTCACCCGCCTCATCGCAGGGGTTTTGCGTGAGGCCGGAATCCAGACACTCGCCAAAACAACAGGCAGCGCGGCCATGGTCATCCTACCCAATGGAGAGGAAATCCCCATCCAGCGTCGAAGTTCAGCGACCATTATGGAATTATTTAACATTGCCAAGCGCTATTTGAAGCATGATACTGAAGCCATTGTTTTCGAGACTATGGCTCTGTTCCCGGCGAATCAGATTGCATCCCAAGAACTGCTGGTGAAGGGAAACATCAACGTTATTACGAATGTGCGGGAAGATCATCAAGATGTGATGGGGGAATCGCTGGAAGAGATAGCCGATACAATGTCACTCATCATCCCGCACAATGGGCTTCTGATAACAGCCGAGGATCGCCTTGAATTGAGGGAAAGGTTGGCCAAAAACGCGGAGGCGCGCAAGAGTCGCGTAATCTACGCTGATCCCGCGCGAGTTACTGAGCAGGACCTGGCAGGCTTCACTTATCTCTCATTCCGCGAAAACATCTCCGTTGGATTGGCAGTCGCCGAGATACTGGGCATTCCGCGTACAACAGCTATGCGCGGTATGTGGAATGCCCGCCCCGATATCGGCGTAGTCAATATCCAACGAACCACCTGGAAGACCAAAGAAATCGTCTGGATCCCTTTGTTTGCGGTCAATGATCGGGAAAGTACCATCATAAGTGTGGAGGCCCTGCGTCCCTACTACAGGCCCGATGCTACCCGAATTGGCATCCTCAACAACCGTTATGACCGGGCTGACCGGGCCATACGATTTGCAGACATCGCCGCCAACGATCTGGATTTCGATTATTGGATCACTTTTGGCGCATATGAATCGCAGGTGACAAAACAAATGATTGAACTGGGCGTGCCAGCTGACCGGATCATTAATATGGGCTTCAGTGTAAATCCTTCGCTACAGCAAATATTTGATGTCATTGCAGACCGGATCGAAGGCGAGCAAGGCGTGCTAATTGGTTTGGTCAACATCCACACCACCCAAGCGGAGTTACTGCTTGAATACTTTCATCATCGGCCCGATTCGCCGATCCACGTCCATGAAGGCGAGGCATGGAAGCATTACCGTCCGCGCATGGAGCGGATCAAGGAAAGAATGATTGGCCATATAACCCACAGGGATTGATGAGATGTACGACTACTATGTTAGCAATGAACTGGCACGACTGACCATTATTCTGGGAATCGTCGTATCTACCATTATTTATAAGCGGACCGGGCTGACGCTGGGAGGTGTGATTGTTTGCGGTTATCTGGCGCTGTTTGTTGGACAGCCCAGCCATATTGTCATTACGCTGGTGATTTCCTATATCACATTCCAAATCGTCTATAAGGTTCTCCAAAAACGTTACATGCTGAACGGGCGCAAATTGTTCGAGGTGGAAATTCTGGTGGGTCTGGTTTTGCAGGTATTCTGGCTGACGATTATCAAAATAATTGGAATGAATAACATTGATCTGACCGTTCTTTATGGAATTGGTTTTGTTCTGCCAGGAGTCATTGCTCACGATATGGGCCGCCAGGGAGCAAAGAATACGGTAGGTTCCATCCTGTTGGGTGTCTTCATCATATCGCTAGTTATTTTTCCCCTCTCCGCCATTGAAGAGCTGCTGCCAAATTTTCTTCTGCGAACCTCATCTCCTTTGCTCCGCACCCAGCCATATCCCTATGCCTATCCCATACAGCTGTTGCCATTTGGCATTATCGCCAGTGTCTTTATTGACCTCCTGGCCTACTCCAAATTCAAGGCCCGCTCAGGTGGATTTGTGACAGCCGCCTATCTGGCTCTGTTCGCACAGCGCCCATTCGATCTGTTATTCGTGATTATTGCCAGCATTCTGACCTTCCTGTTTGTGCAATTCCTTACCTCGCGTCTACTCCTTGCCTTCGGAAGAACAAAACTGGGTATGATGATTCTTTCCGGCGTAGTGATCTCATGGCTGCTGGAAATCATGGTGATTAATCTTACAGGCGGACTGGTTATTCCGTGGTCGGGCTTCGTCATTATCATGCCCACAATCGCTTCGCTGATCGCGAACGATTTTGCCCGAGAGGGTACCTATCCTACTGTCATTACCACTTCGTTGGCATCAGCAGGTGTTTGGCTGGTGATGCAAGGAATGTTATTCGTCTTAAGCCTGACCCACTTGGATTGGTTCTTCATTGCTTGAGGTGCAGAAATCAGGACTTCATACAATGACTCGTTCAAGTGCTTCTTTTCTAATTATCACACTGGCTTTTCTATTGAGTTGTTCGGGGCTATCGGAACATGATCGACCATCTGAAAGCTCCGTCACCACTCCTACAGCAGAACTTCCAGCACTCTCGACTGTAACACCCATGCCCGCTTCAACGCAACAAGATCAAGCGAATGAGCTTTTTGTAGGGCGTGTGATCGACATGCAGGGAACCCCAATACCAGGTGCCAGCGTGGCATCTCGGAACAATGCTACTACAAGCGACAAAGATGGCTGGTTCAGGCTCCCTGCACAGAGGCTCCCGCAGTGGATCAAAGTGACAGGGCCGGGCTACATTTCCCGTACGCGCGCCGCCACCCCTGGCATGCCTGTGCTCTTTCGGCTTACTCCCGACGATGGCAAGACAATTGTCATTCACTTCGCCGGCGATACCATGTTCGGACGACGATTCTTTGACCTCAATGAAGACGGCTACACAGCTGATGGGTTGCTGCCGCTCGAACCCACTGTGGATGATCATATGAGATTATTGGCACCGATTAAGCCGCTTTTGGAAAACGCCGATTTTACCGTCGTCAATTTGGAGACGACGCTAAGTGATCAAGCATACTGGCCCAAGGCAGATCCAAGGCCGGCCGCCTTTCACCCCTCGGCGGCTCAGGTTTATGCGAGCTATCCTACCAGCGTGATAGCTCTCAAGCAATCCGGCATAGATGTTGTCGGCTTGGCAAATAATCACAATTATGACATGCTGGAAGCAGGTTTGAATCATTCCCTTTCCATCCTCGATGGTGCTGGCATGCTTCATTTCGGTGCAGGGACAAGCGAAGCAGGCGCCTGGGCGCCGGTCACTATCTCATTAAAAGGTCAGACTATCGCCTTGATTGGATGCACAACCCTCCGAATTCCCACTAACACACCCATAAAAAATGATGTGCCGTATGTTGCTTCAGATTTACTTAAAAAAGGTGGTGCGGCTTACTGCGCGGAGGCGCGTTTACGCTCCGAGATCCTCAAAGCAAAACAGCAAGCGGCTATTATTATCGTCATGATCCACGGTGGCAAAGAATACGATCCCACCCCGACTAACAAAATCAGCTATCTCAGCGAAATTGCCAGACAAGCAGGCGCCACCCTTGTGATCAATCATCATCCACACGTTGTGGGTGGGTTCTCAGTGAAGAATCAATCATTGATCGCCTGGACGATTGGCAACTTCCTCACCGACCAGACTGCATGGCCGACATCTCAATCCTATATGTTGGCAGTCTACCTGCGGGATGGGAAAGTAGTCAGAGCATATATCGAACCTCTAATGATTGATCGTTATCTGCCTCATGGTTTGACCGATGAACTGGCCGATTACGTGGTTCGTGGCGCCGCCGGTCATGAGCACGGTCCCTTTATCATGGAGAGTGGCGCAATGGAGGTCGATCTGAATGGGCGCGCAATTCAAGCCCATTACACTCAGAGCATAAGCGGCGGCCCGGCCCCAGGGACGATAATTCCCGTTCCCCAGGCGCATTGGATTTCTGATTTCCAGGGAACGGGCAATTTATTCTTGGGGCGAGATCTGTTATGGGTTGGTGGATTCGAAAACGATGAAATAGATTCTACTTCGCACGGTGCTCCACTCTGGGAACTGGACATGGGCGGTATTCGATTTGGATCGGATTTCGCCTATGAGGGTGAAATCGGTATCCGTCTGGCACGGAGCGGCAAGAGCGCCAATGATGCTGTTACTTCCAACCTTCGCCGCGTTTTGTTTGAGCCCCTCACCAGCCTAAGCATCACAGGCATGCTCCGTACCATTCAGGGAGCGAAAGTCCTTGCCCAATTGCACTGGTACGATGCGACATTCGGACCTTCTTTTACAAAGGAGACCCATCAGATTGAAGTTCAATCCTATGGTGTTTGGCAGCCCTTCCGTATAGATGCCAAGGCACCGGGCAATGCAGTGGCGTTACGTTTATATCTAAGACTGAGTCCTCCAGGCCCCAACGCAGGAACAATAACTGCCGATTTCGATAATATTCGCATCATCGAATGGGCCCGTCCCCGGGCGCAATACAGCCCTCTTTACAATTATGCTCTGCTGACAGGCATCGGGGAATTAACTTTCACACAGGCGGCTCTGCCCGGAGCCGAGCAATGGTTTATTCCGACATCAGACAAAAAAACAAATAGAAAATGACCCGCCCAATATCCCTGCTTCTCCTTATCCTGGTTCTATTTCTGCCCGGCTGTTCATATTTGCCTGAACGCCCTCTTCCCCATGTAACACCTGTCCCTAGTCCAACACCTCGAAAATTCAGTTTTATCGGGCGTGTGGTAGATATGGAGGGGAATCCCTTACAAGGCGCAAAGGTGGTGATCCAAAATAACCATACCACCAGCAATGCAGACGGCTGGTTTGATCTGCCTGGTGACGGCACACCACGGTGGATTACCGTGCAAAGTGATGGGTTCATTTCCCGCACTCGCGCCGCCGCTCCTGACACCCCAGTGCTCTTTCGCCTCACACCTGATGATGGCCGGACTATTGCCATCCAGTTCGGCGGAGATACCATGTTTGGCCGAAGATTCTTCGATCGAAACGAGGACGGCGACGTGACTGATGGTTTGTTGCCACCGGATCCCAGTGTTGAGGCGCATCTTGAATTGCTGGCGCCAATCAAACCACTCCTGGGGAAGTCCGATCTCACAGTATTGAATTTTGAAAGCCCACTTACCGATCAGCCCTATTTTTCCGTCCGGGATCCAAGACCAACGGTTTATCATGACACTAAAGACTATGTATATTCGAGCGATACGAGTGCTGCAATGGCACTCAGAGAGATCGGAGTTGACGCTGTCAGTATTGGCAATAATCACCTTTACGACCTGTTGGAGAGCGGCCTGCAAAGCACCATATCCGCCTTGGACAAAGCCAATATGAATCATTTCGGAGGAGGTCCAAATGAGGCCAGTGCCTGGTCTCCGGCTATAATGGTGGTAAAGGGCCAAAAGATTGCTTTTATTGGTTGCACCACGATCTCCCATCCTATTCCCCCGGTTACCGCCGACGACATAACCTATGTAGCCCTGGATACGCTCAGGAAGGGCGGCGCTGCATTCTGCCAGGAGTCAAAATTACGAACCGCAATCATTCAGGCACAAAATGATGCGAATATGATTGTTGTGATGATACATGGGGGCTTCGAATATGTCCGCACCCCCTCCAACAATATTGCCAGACTGACAACCGCGGCCAGAGATGCAGGTGCAACGCTGGTTATTAACCATCACCCGCACGTGGTCGGTGGATTTGCATGGGAAAAACAATCGCTGATTGCGTGGTCAATGGGTAACTTCATTTTCGATCAGACCTTATGGCCCACGTTTGAATCATACCTGCTCACAGTATACCTGAGGGATGGAAAGGTGATCAGGGCCTTTGTGGATCCGTTGATGATCGAAGACTACCTGCCACACGGAATCACCGGCGAACTGGCTGACTATGTTGCGCGCGACGCAGCCAGCAGTCCCGGTCCTTTTGTGATGGAAGACGGCGTCATGGAAATTGATGTTGATGGACGCGCAATACAGTCTACATATGCGCGATCACTGGATGGCGGATCAGGACCTGGCAAGATCATTACGATTCCGAAGTCACAATGGATTTCCAATTGGGTGGGAACCGGCAATCTACTACTGGGTCGTGATTTGCTCTGGATTGGAGGGTTTGAGAATCGCAAAGCGGATGATACTTCAGCTGGGGCTCCGCTCTGGGACCTGAGCAAAGACACCACCCAGGTTGGACAGGATTACGCCTTCGAAGGCAATGCGGGTATCCGTTTGACAAGAACCAGTAGTAACCGCAACGACGCAGTTACGTCCCACCTCCATCGAATTCTTGTCAGCCCGGAGACGAACCTTAGCATCACAGGTATGATACGCACAAGCCGCGATGCAGTCATTCTTATGCAAGTCAGCTGGTATTCAGATACGGAAGGACCTTCCTTTCATCGAACAAGTGAGCCCATCACAGTTCAAACATTCGATCAATGGCAATCATTCCGGTTTGATGTGCAAGCACCCTTGGAAGCCATTGCCTTAAATGCGTATCTGCGGCTCACCGCACCTGCCCAGG
>DASTOH010000324.1:0-5226 GCA_035720235.1 Anaerolineales bacterium
TAGATCTGGTAATGGGCACAACCCCGCCAATCTTTCAGGCGGTTTCGGCCTGGTTCGTGGCGTGGATGCGGCGCAAGCCGTTTCTGCTGGAAGTACGTGACCTGTGGCCCGAGTTTGGGGTGAGCATGGGCGTATTGAAGAACTCGGTGGTGATCGCACTGGCGCGCTGGCTGGAAAGATTCCTGTATGCGCGCGCGACCCACATCCTGGTGAACTCGCCTGCCTATCGTGAGTATATGATCGCGAAGGGCGTGCCTGAACGCAAGGTGACCTACCTCGCCTATGGCACGGACGTGGTTATGTTCAATCCCAAAGTGGATGGTTCGTCGATTCGGGCCGAGTTGGGGTTGCAGGATAAATTCGTTGTCCTGTATACAGGTGCTTTGGGACAGGCCAATGACATTGACACCATCCTGCGCGCGGCGCAACACCTAAGCAGCCACAGAGACTCTAAGAAAAAACTCAAAGACTCTGTGCGCTCTGTGGCTGAGCAAACAGATGCGGACGCAAGTGACCGAATCCGTTTTGTGTTATTCGGTGACGGAAAGGAACGGGCACGGCTGCAATTAGAAGCGGAGCGGATGCAATTGTCGAATGTGGTTTTTGCAGGCGTGCGCGCTAAAAAGGAGATGCCGTGCGTTGTCGCCGCCGCGGATGTGTGCCTGGCCATCCTGCAGGATATCCCGATGTTCCGCACCACGTATCCCAACAAGGTCTTCGATTACATGGCGGCGGGACGCGCGACGGTGCTGGTCATTGACGGCGTCTCGCGGCAGCTGATCGAATCGTCTGATGGAGGGGTGTTTGTCCAGCCTGGCAATGATGAACTGCTGGCGAAAACAGTTCTTGCACTCTCAAAAGACCCGCAACGCGTCCGGCAATTGGGAGAAAACGCCCGCACCTATCTGGTCGAGCATCTGGACCGCCGCGACAAGCTGAATGAAACACTAGACCTGCTCACCCAGCTGGTCGGGAAACCGTAAACCACAAGAGTCTTCCTTTGTGTTACTTGGTGACCCTTCGTGGTGAATGAATTTATGAAAATCTTCGTCACAGGCGCGACAGGTTTCACGGGTTCGCGTGTTGTCCCCTTGTTACTGAAAAGCGGATACGAAGTCCGCTGTTTGTATCGCGAAACAAGCGACCGCTCGGTTCTGCTTCGCGATCAGCCAGAGATTGAGTGGGTTTCAGGAGATGTTTCCGACGCTCGATCTTTATCCGCTGCCATGCAAGGGACCGATGCACTCGTCAATATCGCCTCCCTTGGCTTCGGCCACGTGGAGTCAATTGTCAGCGCCGCGCAGAACGCGGGCATCAGGCGTGCCATCTTCATCAGCACCACTGCCATCTTCACGCAGTTGAATGCTAAAAGCAAGACGGTCCGTGTGGCGGCAGAACTCGCCATCGAAACCAGCGGACTGAAATACACCATCCTGCGCCCGACCATGATCTACGGCAGCCCACGCGACCGCAATATGTGGCAGCTGATTCGTTTTATGAGGTACTCGCCAATTGCCCCGGTCTTTGGCGATGGGAAATACTTGCAACAGCCTATTCACGTTGACGATGTCGCGGTGGCCATTCTCGGCTGCCTGAAATCAGACAAAACCATTGGTAAGAGTTACAACATCGCAGGCAAGTATCCGCTGACGTACAATGAGGTCGTGGATACGATTGCCAGGCAGTTGAACAAGCAGGTCTGGAAAATTCACATCCCAGCCCACCCTGTCGTCTCCATGCTGGGACTCTTCGAGCGGCTGCATATTCCGTTCCCCATCAAAGCCGAGCAGGTCTTGCGGCTGAACGAAAGCAAGGATTTCAGCTACGCCGAAGCGCAAAGGGATTTTGGGTTCAGTCCGTTATCATTTGAGGAGGGGATAAGCCTGGAGTGCAGAACTTGATGCTGCGGGTGGCAAGTATCGTATAATTCTTGCCGAGAAGAATCTATGAAAGCTCTTAATTGTCCCAACTGTGGAGCATCTCTGTCCCGGCACAACATAAAAGCGGATCTCGCGGTGTGTGAATTCTGCGGCAGCACATTTCATATGTCACAGGACCTGAGGCCCGAATCAGGCCAGGGCGCCTTGCTGCTCAGCGCCGATTTTGGGAGCAGAATCCTGCCTGGCTGGGAAGTGATCGACGAAGGAAAGCTGACTTTCCATAGAGGTAATCCCTCCGAACTGCGGGGTAACTATGGGACTCGTATCAGTGCATATTATGTGTTAAAGAGTTCGGGCTTTTTTGATGATTTTGACGCCGGGATCAATATCAGATTTACAGACGGCGACCAAAACCTGATCATGGCCGGACTTTATCCTCGCTTCACCAATGAGGGTGGTTACGCGGTGTATATCTCTCCTATGGGGTCATACGTGATTGGTTATTTTACGAAAGATCAGCACGGCGATTGGAAATGGGAAACATTAATGGATTGGACAAATCACTCTGCCCTAAGAGCCGGCATGAATGAAAACAATTACTTGCGGGTGGTCTGTGATGGAGAGCGAATCCGCGTCTATTTGAATGGGGTGCTGGCAGCTTCCTTCAAAGACGGCCGTTTTAAGATGGGCAAATTGTGCGTGGTTGCAGAGCCAAACGGGGAAACAAATCTGGGCATCGCCTTCTCTGACCTCCAACTGAGGGAGATCCCCAGATAAGGTAACAGGCTATTCAAACGAAGCCGACTTCAGTTGGCCAGTCCGCTTGAGTGGACTTCGTACGAATAGCCCGGCGGTTAACCGTCGGGCGGGGCAGATAGGGAAACAAAGACCCATCGGATCAGGTAAAGTCTCCGTAGGGTGATGAACGTGCACCGGCGCGTGAGCCGTAATTCTCATTTACGAAGTGCCGCATAAATTTCTAAACTTGAAGCTTGAGCCTTGGTTTCCAATCTGTGAAGCAAGTTCAACAATTATGAGATAAGCGTAGCAATCCTGTGGATAAGCGCAGCAATCCCGTGGATAAGCGTAGCAATCCCATGGACAAGCGGTAGAATTATCCTGTGACTCGGCTCATCGTCTTCCTGATCCTCGCCGTCCTTTCCTATTTCCTCGTCTACCTGATTCGCCGTTACGCGGAACATCGTCAAATTCTGGATCACCCCAACGAACGCAGTTCACACGTCACGCCAACGCCGCGCGGTGGTGGCTTGGCAATCGTACTCCTGGTCATAGGGACAGCGATATGGGCGATCAGAGCCTGGGTTGAGCTTAGTCGAAACCAAACGGAACTGAGTCATGCGCTTGTTTATCTCGGTTGCGGCCTGGTCATCGCCTGGCTGGGCTGGCGTGACGACCTCCATTCGCTTTCGGCGCGCGTCCGTTTTGCGGTGCAGGGACTGGTCGCGGCGGTCTCGATCTACGGGCTGGGATATTTCAAGGCGGTCACGATACCGCTGTTCGGTGAATTACAGTTGGGTGTGGTGGGAGTCATCATCACGTTCTTGTGGATCATCGGTTTAACCAACGCCTACAACTTCATGGACGGCATCGACGGCATCGCGGGCGGGGTGGCCCTGGCGGCCGCATTGGGCTGGATGATGCTGGCATCGAACATGCACAACGACTTTGTGTTTTGGATCGCGCTGACCATCGCGGCCAGCAGCCTCGGGTTTCTGGGTCACAACTGGTCGCCCGCCAAAATTTTCATGGGCGACGTGGCCAGCACGTTCCTGGGCTATACCTTCGCCGTGCTGCCGCTACTCTCTGCCACGGAAGGTGGCGACGCGCTCATGCTTGGCACACTCCTGATGTGGACGTTCATCATGGACGCGGGCGTCACGTTCATCCAACGGCTGCTCCGGCGTGAAAAATTACTATACGGTCATCGTTCGCACGTCTATCAACGTCTCGTCATTGGCGGATACAAACATTCGACCGTCAGCCTCTTGTATATTTTCCTGACCCTGCTCGCAGGCCTCCTCTCGTATGCCTGGTCCTGGGGACAAGCCTACGCCCCACCCTTGATCATACTGGGACTGCCGCTCATCTGGATTCTCCTATCCCGTCATGCTGCTCGATTAAATTCTTTAACCACGAAGGACACAACGGGCACAAACGTTGCCTAACTTCAGGGTTTTTCCTTCGTGTGCTTCGTGCCCTTTGTGGTGAATCTTTTTCCATGTTGAGGAAACTCCGGACATTCGCATCGCTCTACCGGGAACTTGGTCTGCGCTGGTCAGCCTTCCGCGTGGCTTATGCCTTTCGCCTCCGCACCGGACTCGTCCGCCTGCAGATGCCGCAGTACAAATGGAGCGACCGTCCGCTTGAGACATGGTTAAAGAAAGATTTCCGTGCTCCCGAAGAGCATCGGGACTATAGTGAGCGGAGTGACGAGCGCTCTTCTCGTCACGCAGTCGAAGTGCGCTTACCGGCAAATATTCCGTGGAATCAGCAGACTGCCATTGAAGAAGCGGATCGCATCCTCAAAGGCGAAATAAAATACTTCGCCCACGAGTTTGTGAAAACAGGCTTCCCTCCCAATTGGCATCAACTTCCCTCCACACTCCCGACGCCGTCCGCGGACGGCGTCTTGAGCAGGATGGCTGATAAACACTGGTCCCAAATTTCCGATGATGATGTCGTTGCGAGTCTGCGAGAAGCAATCTCCAGTCATGAGGGGGTTGCTTCGGCAAAGAATGCCTCGCAACGACATGTTGATATTAAATTTATCTGGGAGCCCAATCGCTTTGCCTTTGTCTACACCCTGGTCCGTGCCTATGCCGCCACCCAGGATGAAAAATATGCTGAAGCCTTCTGGCAATCCATTCTTGATTGGGCAGAACACAACCCACCCAACACCGGACCCAACTGGATGGACGGCCAGGAAATCGCCCTCCGCCTCATGGCCTGGACCTTTGGCTTCCACCAATTCTCCAATTCTCCTTCGACGACTCCTCAACGAAAAGCCCGGTTTACCCAATTCGTCGCCGCGCAAGCCGAGCGGATTTACAGGAACATTGGTTACGCCATTTCAACCCGCAGTAACCACACCATCAGCGAAGCCTTCGGCTTGTGGCTGGTTGGCGTGCTCTTCCCTGAGTTGACAGACTCAGAGAAATATCTTTCGCTCGGAGGCGACCTTCTCGAACGCGAAGCCGCCGCACAGATCTTTCCCGATGGCAGTTACTCCATGTACTCCCTCAACTACCATCGCTTCATTCTTCATATTTATTTGTATGCAATTCGATTAGGTGAATTAAACAATTCTCGATTCTCCAATTCTCTC
>DASTOH010000325.1:0-5943 GCA_035720235.1 Anaerolineales bacterium
CGCCCAGGCGGTGGCTGGTCATATTGCCTGCCGCGTTGTAGCCAAACTGCTCGAAGGTCGTGGTGTCGGGCAGAGTCTTCTTCACCTGTTGCCCGGCATCGTTGTATTCGAAGCGCGTCACGTGGGTCAGAGCATCGGTGATGCTGGTGAGCTGCCCGGCAAAGTTGTAGCCGTATTGGATGGTCGTAGCGTCAGCGGTGTCGAAAGCCAGGGTCACACCGGTCAGCTGTCCGGCGGCGTTATAGGCGGAGCGGGTTTCGATCCCGTTTTCATCGACGGAAGACACCAGGCGTCCGGCAAAGTCGTAGGTTTGAGAGGTCGCCACCTCACCTGTATCTCCTGTCACAGCCTGATAAATGGTCTTCTTGAGCAGACCGCGTTCGTTATACTGGTACTGCGTGACGTGCAGGGTGCAATGTGCAGGACCGGATGGATGGGGCAATTATCCCCTTTTTTAGTGACATTTATTCCTTTTTCTCAGCTTTGTTTTGTTATAGGATACTCTTTAACCTTGTTTGAACAGGTGCTCAATAATTTCCTGAGGGGGCGTGACCATCAAAGACCGCACAACCTTTATAGGTAACTTCTGAAAATTCGTTTGGAATGTATTTGATCCTTTGTAAAAAGGATTTGTGGAAAGGAAGATGTGGCCAGGCAATTCAACTCTACGCCGAAGTCGCCGCGTGAATTCGGCAGTCGTCCAGGAGTTGCCGCCGACAGGTTTCGTGTGCCACAAGGAACAGATCAACCGGAAGAGATCCGGTGAGTTGAGTAGTGCTCGGTTTTCGGTGGAAAGTGCAACGATGAAAATGAAACAACCAATTACACGGCGAGATTTCTTGAAGCTGGCTGGAATGACGGCGGCCAGCACGGCCCTGGCCGCGTGTGGATCACCGCGGACCAATCCAACTGCGATAACGGCTAATCCTGTCCAACTGGTCTATCGAGATTGGCGAACCGACTGGTTCCCACCGATGGCGCAGCAGATGCTGGAAGAGTTCCACGCGACGCATCCAAATATCCGTGTCTACTACAACCTCGATCCGGAGAGCAACGAGTTCGAAGAAAGGTCACTCGCGGACCTGCAAGCGGGCACTGCACCTGATATCTTTCAGGGTTGCTGCAGTTTCCTTCCGATTTGGGCCCAGAAAGGTTATCTCCTCGACCTGCGCCCGTACGTTCAAGCCGACCTGGATCAGGCAACGATCGACGACTGGGATCCGGTCCAGTACAACTCCTTTTTCAGGCGCGACGGTCAGCAATACGCTCTGCCCAAGTATCATGGCGCACTCGCGCTCTACTACAATAAGGATATTTTCGATCAGGCCGGCGTGGACTATCCCACTGATTCCTGGAATCACGATGATTATCTCACCGCGCTGAAGCGCCTCACTCGGGATCGCAATCCAGAGGGCAAGCCCGGTTTGTGGGGCAGCATGATCGATATCGCCTGGGAGCGCCTGCAGGTTCATGTCAACGCCTGGGGCGGGCATTTTGTCGATCCGGATGACCCAACCAAATCGCGGATGGCCGATCCTCCGGCGCTGGAAGCCCTCGAATGGATTCGGGCCCGGATGTGGGATGACAAGGTGATGGCGACGGCGCTCGATGTGCAAAACAAGGGGACGCAGGCGGCCTTCATCGCCGGGCAGCTTGCCATGGTCGAAGATGGCTCATGGGCGCTGAAGAACATCCTCGCCAACGCGAACTTTCGAGTGGGCCTGGCGGCATTCCCAACCGGACCTGCGCGCCGGGCGACCCTTGCCACAACTGATGGCTTCGGAATCTATGCAGGGACGAAACATCCGGAAGCAGCGTGGGAACTACTCAAGTTCCTGGTCAGCAAAGAGTACGGTCGCGCCATGGCAAAAGCGCAATTCCTGCAGCCCGCGCGTGCGTCACTTGTGGACGAATGGATTCAATGTATCCGCACAGAATTTCCCGAAAAAACCAAAGACTTGAACATCGCCGCGTTCGCGGATGGTCATCGGAAAGGCTACTCGGTGATCGGCGAAGGGTTTGCCAATCAAGCTGATGCGCAGCGGCTGGCTGACGCGGCATGGCAGCAGATCTTCACGCTGGGTCAATCGCCAGTGGAAATCATCAAAGACGTCAGCGCCCAGATCGAAGACGCCCAGCAAGGATTCAACTAGGAGGATCCTGTGCCTTCTTGGAAGTTGCGCGGTCTGCGTACCAAAATCATAGGTTGGTCATTCGTCCCAACGGCAATCATTCTGACGATGGTCGCGCTTGTCGGATTTTACGCGTACCAGCAAGTGACGCAGGACCTGACCATTCAAAGCAGCCGGGAGGTCGCGCGCCTTTCAGCAGGTCAGTTAGCCGCCGAGCTGTCCGAGTTCAGCAACCCGCTGACCGCCCTGGCACGAACGTTTTCCATAGCCGAGAACAATGCAGCCGACCAGCGCGCCGCGCTCGCGCAAGCCAGCAATCGCCTTTTTATCTTCGATGGCGGCGTGCTCATCCTTGACCATCACGGTACAGTCACCGCGGCTGAACCGGCACGTCCCGAGATTCTAGGACGGGACTTGTCGGACCGCGATTATTTTCAGGAAATGATTCGCGTGCCAGCCACGGTAGTTTCGAATGTCGTGAACGATGGGCCGGACGGCGCTCCCGTTATCGTCGTTGCCGTCCCGATCACCAATGCACGCGGCGAATTGGTCGGGACCCTGGCCGGGATGTTTCACGTGGGCCCTTCATCGGCCAGCCTGCTCTATGGCAGCATCGTCAAGCTGCGCGTTGGCGCGAATGAGACTTCCTATCTCGTGGATGGCAACGGTCTGGTCATTTATCATACGAATGCAGATTGGATCGGGCGAAATTTAGGCACACAATCGGTGGTTGAGCAGGTCAATAGTGGCAAGGCGGACGCGCTGCGCACGCGCGATCCGGGTGGACGCGAGATCGTCGCGTCGTTTGCGCCAGTTCCCGGCACACCCTGGGGGTTGGTGACCGAGCAGAACTGGGAGGTCTTATTGGCTCCCGGGCAACGCTACATCCGGTTTCTGATTTTGCTGCTCGTGCTCGGGCTCGTCGTGCCCGCGGTGGTCGTCACGGTGGGCGTCCGAAGAATCACTCAGCCAATCAACCGGCTGATCGGCGCGACGGAAGCGGTTGCCGCCGGCGATTTAGGTCATACGACGATGGTCGAAACCGGTGATGAGATCGAGGATTTGAGCCAGCAGTTTAATCGCATGTCGGCTCGACTCGCCGAATCGTATGCTGCACTGAAAGAGCGTGAAGAGCGACTCGCCCTGGTTATCGAAGGTACGAACGATGGCTTCTGGGACTGGAACTTGGCAACTAACGAGGTCTATTTTTCGCCACGTTGGAAAGCGATGCTTGGTTATGAAGACAGCGAACTGACGAACTGCTTTGAGACATGGGTGCGCTTGATGCACCCGGACGATCTAGAGCGAGCGCAGGCAGAACTACAGGCCTACTTGAATGGGCAGAACCAGATTTATCAACTGGAGCATCGCCTGCGGCATAAGGAAGGCTCGTATCGCTGGATATTGGCACGGGGTATTGCACTACGCCACACTGATGGCAAGCCGTATCGCATGGCTGGCTCGCACACAGATATTACGGAACGTAAGCAGGCAGATGAAGCGATTCGCCAATCGGAGAAACGATTCTCACAGGCTTTTTATGGCAGCCCTGTTCCGATTGTGATAACGACGCTTGCCGATGGTCGTTACATCGCGGTGAATGATGCCTGGCTCCACCTTATCGGTTATACGCGCGCCGAGGTGCTTGGGAAGACGGCAATTGACTTGAATATCTGGGCAGAGCCAGAAGAACGTTCGCCAACGCTCCAAGACTTGCAAGCAACAGGTTCAGTCCACGACGAGGAGCATCTTCTCCGGATAAGATCAGGTGAACTGCGGAATGTTCTGCTCTCGGCGGAAGTGTTCCAATTGAACAACCAGCCTCATATGCTGTGCTTCATCTATGACATCACTGTTCTCAAACAGACACAGCAGGTGCTGGAGAAACGCGTGGCAGAACGTGCGCATGAACTGGCCGTGCTAAACGAAATTGGGATGGTTATCAGCCGATCGCTTGATCTGAAGGAAATCCTGGATGCCGCGCTGACCAAGGCAATGGAAATGATGCAGATGGAGGTTGGTACGGCTTACAGTGTCCAGGATAGCGACGAGCCAGATGAAGAGAAGTTTCTCATTCTCGCAGCCCAGCATGGCTTATCTGCAGAATTTTTCCGCCGTATTGGTTCACGACGGGTGGGCTCGACAGGCATCCGTGTAGCGGCAGAAGCACAACAACCGGTTGTATGGCCAATTGCGAATTATCCCGATCCAGGTATCAAGCAGGCTGCGGAAGTAGAAGGGGTGCAACAGGTCATCAATGTCCCTCTTTTTGCCAAAGGTCGGCTCGTCGGCGCCTTCAATCTGGGCACCCGGCATGAGCGGCCCATCACTGCCGAAGAAATGTCACTACTCTCATCTCTCGGTCGTCAAATTGCTGTTGCCGTCGAAAACGCACGTCTGTATGATCAGGCCGAACAATCGGCCGCGATAGCCGAACGCCATCGACTCTCGCGTGAATTGCACGATTCGGTTACGCAGTCCCTGTACAGTGTGACCATGTATGCGGAAGCAGCAGTACGGCTGCTCAATACAGGCGACACGACGACAGCTGCTGAACACCTGCGCGAACTGCGCGACACTGCGCAGGAAGCGCTGCGTGAGATGCGCCTCTTGATTTTTGAGCTGCGTCCGCCTGAATTAGAGAAGGTTGGGTTGGCAGCCGCTTTGCGGGCGCGGCTGGACTCTGTCGAGGTGCGTGGTGGAATACAAACCAAACTGCATGTAAACGGTGAGCAGAATCAGCAGCAGTTACCACACACAGCTGAAGAGGAGCTTTACCACATCGCGCAAGAGGCGTTGAATAATGTTCTCAAGCATGCCAACGCTCAACACGTGTGGGTTCATCTGCGTTTCTCTGAGACTGAAACCTCTTTAGCGATCCATGACGATGGCGTCGGATTCACGCCGACCGCCGCGGGCAATGGTGGTCTGGGGTTTTCCAGTTTGAAAGAGCGCGCCGAGAAAATTGGAGCAAGCCTGGAAATTGAGAGTACGCCAGGCGCTGGAACAGAAATTAGAGTTGTAGTTCCCGTGAGTTCTGCTAAAGAACAGAACGCTGGAAACTAAGGAGACAGTATGGACACATTCCCTATTCGCGTCTTGTTGACCGACGATCACGCGATTGTTCGGAAGGGGGTTCGCGCCTTACTGGCGACTGAACGCGACATCCAGGTCATAGGCGAAGCCGGTAACGGCGTGGAAGCGGTCGCCCAGGCCGAAGCACTTTGTCCTGATGTAATCTTGATGGATCTGGTCATGCCCAAGCTAGATGGCATTGAAGCGACGCGCCAAATTACGGCCAAAATTCCGAGTGCCCGGGTGATCGTCCTAACAAGCTTTGCGGCCGATGAAAAAGTGTTCCCGGCAATCAAGGCCGGCGCGCTAGGTTACCTTTTGAAGGATTCGGGGCCGGAAGAACTGGTAAGGGCGATTCGCCAGGTATATCGCGGTGAGCCGTCGCTCGAACCATCCATCGCGCGTAAAGTCCTGTTTGAGCTGGCACAAGCGCCAAAACAGCAATCATTGACTACAGATCCACTCACCGGGCGTGAGCTCGACGTGCTGCGCCTCATTGCGCAGGGCTGTAGCAACAAAGAGATCGCACTGAAATTATGCGTCAGCGAATTGACCGTGCGCACGCATGTTAGCAACATTCTCTGCAAGCTGCACTTAGCCAGCCGCACTCAGGCCGCGCTCTACGCGCTGCAAAAAGGGATTACGTCACTTGAGGATATACCAGGGATGGATGCGAGTGCCAGTTGATCTACACTACAGGTGGTAGAAAAGACACAAAGGGCTGAAATGCCACATT
>DASTOH010000326.1:0-4967 GCA_035720235.1 Anaerolineales bacterium
CCAATCCCAATTGATGTTCGAAGCGGTGCGGGCCAGAGAAATCCCCGCTGCCTACGTGCTGTTCAAAGGTGAGCAGCATGGCTTCCGCAAGGCCGAATCCATCAAGCGTGCGCTCGAAGGCGAACTCTACTTTTATTCGAAAATCTTCAAATTCGATCTGGCGGAAGAGGTCGAGCCTGTGCAGATTGAAAACCTGTGAGTTCGGCTCTGAAGGAATAAACTGTCCTGAATATGGATTCGAACCAAGATATATGGAGCCAGTGGCTGCTGCACCGCCGTTTTGGCGGTGACCAGTCTGCACTGCAGGAAGCGCTCACAAAATATCTGTACCCGTGCCGCGATAAAGTCCTCAGCCATGCAAATCTGGGGGAGGGCGAAACCCTGCTCGATGTGGGCTGCGGGGATGGGCTGATTGCGTTTGGCGCGCTGGAAAAGGTTGGGACCAGCCAGGTGATTTTCAGTGATATTTCGCAGGATCTGCTCGATCATTCACGATCTCTTGCGCGACAGATGAATCTGCTGGAACGCTGTCAATTCCTCAATGCCTCCGCTGATGACCTTTCCTCCATAATGGATGCAACCATTGATGTAGTTACGACGCGTTCTGTGCTCATCTATGTTTCGGCCAAGCAGCAGGCGTTCAATGAGTTCCAACGTGTGCTGAAACCGGGTGGTCGTCTTTCCATCTTCGAGCCGATCAATCGTTTTGCTTTTCCCGAACCGCCAGATCGCTTTCTGGGCTATGATGTGAAACCCATCCTGGAAATTGCCCGGAAGGTGCAGGCGTTGTATCAAAGCATTCAACCGCCAGACATTGACCCGATGACCGACTTCGACGAGCGGAACTTGCTCAGGTTTGCCGAGCAGGCGAGTTTCAAAGAAATTCATCTCGAATTGCAGATTGAGATCAAACCAGTTGAACGTGGAGATTGGGAACAACTGATGAGCATGGCAGGCAACCCGAAAATTCCAACCATCGGTGAAGCGATTCATCAAGCGCTTACGCCGGAAGAAACAGAGATATTCGTTAACTATTTGTGTCCACTGGTGGAAGCAAAACAGGGAGTCCATCGGTCAGCGGTGGCTTTCCTCTGGGCGGTGAAATAAGGAGATCGCCGTAAGTTGAGAGAGATTTTGAGGGATAACAACAGATTGCAGTGGTCGATAATAGGAAGGCAGTAGGCCGAAAGCAGAAAAGGAGAATAGCATGGCTACGTATCAGGAACTCAAAGGGCATCGCGATTTGAAAGTGTATCAATTGGCTTATAAACTTGCAATGGATATCTTCAATGCCAGCAAGTCATTTCCCAAAGAAGAGAAGTATTCGCTCACTGATCAAATCCGACGTTCCTCGCGAAGCATTGCCGCTAACATTGCCGAGGGATTCTGCAAACGACAATATCCCAAGATGTTCGTCAGCAAACTCGCGGACGCGGATGGCGAGGCCGCGGAGACTCAGGTCTGGCTCGATTTCGCCCGCGACTGCGAATATATGCCTCTCAAACTTCATGCTGAACTCATCAAAGGTTATGAAGATGTCGGCAAAATGCTCGGCACTATGATGTCTATGCCTGAAAAATTCATGCCGCGCAACCTTCGCCGGGAATAGCACACATCTGCCTTCCGCTTTCCGCCTTCTACATAGTGCCGCATAATTTACTTTACTTGATGTTTGAATTTCAACCTATGAATCCATGTGAAAAGTAAAGTTAATAATGAGACAGGCGGTAGAACTTTCAACCCAAATTATCGTATATACCCACAGTATTCATTCTCTGGAGGTCATATGCCCTCAATTCTGGAAGTTCAAAGCCTTGTCAAGAAATATGGCGATTTCACCGCCGTAAAAGGAATATCATTCGACATCAAAGAAGGGGAAATCTTCAGCCTGCTCGGTCCAAACGGCGCGGGCAAGACCACGACTATCTCCATGCTCTCCACTTTGTACACACCCACCTCTGGCGATGCGACCATCGGTGGACACTCCATTACAAAAGACCCGATGGCCGTCAAGCAAATGATCGGCGTGGTGCCGCAGGAAATTGCATTGTACGAAGATCTCACGGCGCGGGAAAATCTTCTCTTCTGGGGACAGATGTATGGTCTCAGCGGCAAGTCGCTCAAGGACCGCGTGGATGAAGTGTTGGAGCAGATCGGTTTGACCGATAAAGCCAAAAACCGGGTCAAGACCTATTCGGGAGGCATGAAGCGCCGCGTCAACATCGGCGTAGGATTGCTCCACAAGCCGCGCCTGCTCTTCATGGATGAGCCAACCGTCGGCATCGATCCGCAGTCACGCCGCGCGATTCTCGACACGGTAAAAGACTTGAACAAAAAGGGGATGACTGTCCTGTACACTACGCACTACATGGAGGAAGCGCAGGAACTCTCCGACCGCGTTGGGATCATCGATCACGGCGAACTGATCGCACTGGGCACACAGGATGAGCTCACCCAACAGGTTGGGCAAACCGATACGCTTATCCTGCATGTCGGCGAAAATGAGGACTCTGAAGCGCTTGCCGGTTCGCTCAAGGGCATGAAGGATGTCCTGGAAGCCAACGCGGCAGATCATGAGATTTCCATCATCACGCCACAGGCTGAAAATATTCTGGCTTCCGTTGTAAGCAAAGCCAATGAACGCGGCATCAAGATCCGCTCGATAGATATTCGTGAGCCGAATCTGGAAGCGGTGTTTTTGCACTTAACTGGCAGGGCGTTGCGCGATTAGCTTTGGTATCCACGTGTTTACGTGTTTCCTTGTGTACTTGTATACAGGTAGACAGGTAAACATGTAGACAAGAAAGAAGACGCTCATGCTCAAACTCCTCCTCATCGGCCTCAAAGACCTCAAACTCATGTTCCGCGACCGCGCGGCGCTCACGTTCATGCTGCTGGCGCCGTTCCTGCTCACCATCGGTATGGGCTTTGTCACAGGTCGCTTTAGTGGAAGTTCCAGTGGACTTTCGGATATTCCCGTCATCATCGTCAACCTGGATCAGGCGGAATTGGGAGACGCGCTGGAGGAGGTCTTCAACTCGGAAGACCTGGCAAATTTGATGGAACCCACCGCTTCCCCCGACCCAGAGGCGGCTCGTCGCCTAATAGACGAGGATAAAGCCTCCGCCGCGGTCATCATCCTGGAGGGGTTCACGCGCAGCATCATCCCGGCGGAAGGCACGGAATTCAATCAGGACTACATCGAGCCCGAATCCGTGCAGATCGAAGTGTATACAAACCCCTCGCGGCCCACCGGCGCGGGCGTGATCAAAGCCATTGTGGATGAATTCATCTCCCGCGTGGAGGAGGGTCGCACCCGCGATATGACATTCATCGTGCAATTGATGTCGAGCGGATTGCTGAACCCGCAAAACGCAGAAAGTGACGTGCGTGGTCTATTTCAAAATGTGGAGCAAAGCGAATCAACAGTCATCACGCTCAGGAAAAATATGGAAGGAGCGCAAGCCATTGAATTTGACCTGCTGGCTTACTTTGCGCCCGGCATGGCGCTGATGTTCCTGATGTATACCGTCTCATATGGCGGACGATCCATCCTGGCCGAACGCTCGCAGGGAACATTACCTCGGCTACTCGTGTCACCCACTTCCACCGCGCAATTTCTGGGGGGCAAGGTGTTTGGGGTATTCCTGACCGGCGTAGCACAGGTGGGTATTTTGATACTCGCCTCCACCCTGTTTTTTGGCGTGAAGTGGGGAGACGCATTGGGTATCCTGGTTTTGATCCTCGCAGCGGTCTTCGGCGCGACAGGGTGGGGCATGTTGATCACAGCCCTGGCGCGTACACCGGCACAGGTGGGCAGTGTTGGCTCAGCCACCATGTTAATTTTCGGGATTCTCGGCGGCAGCTTCATCGACCTTGAGCAGTTCCCACCTCTCATGCAAACCATTAGCAAGATCACGCCCAACGCCTGGGGCCTGGATGGCTTTACCACGCTTGCGCTCGGCGGCACGTTACGCAACTTAATGGAACCCATCACAGCCCTGCTGACCATGGGCGCACTGCTATTTGGGATTTCAGTTTTGCTCTTTAGCCGTAATGGGATTATGCAAAAATGACATGGAACGTGTCACCCTGAGCTGCGTAGCAGCGAAGGGTCTCTAAATCAATTGTGAGATTGCTTCGTCGCAACGAACGCTCCTCGCAATGACATGAGGTCAAATGAAAAAAATCTTCGCCATTGCCTGGAAGGATGCCATCATCCGATTTGCCAGCTCCTCAGAGTTGTTGTTCTTCATCGTCCTGCCCCTGGTCTTCACATTCCTGCTGGCAGGTGGAACACCATCGGGAGATGAAGACCCGCGGATTGGGTTGCTGGTGGTGGATGAGGCCAATACAGCCATTTCACAGCAGATCATTGACGAGCTTGAGAACTCGACCGCCGTGCGACCTGAAGTCCTGACGCGCGAGGAGGCGCAAAGTCAATTCGATGGCCGGAGGGCTTCGGCGGTATTTATCATCCCGGCAGATATTGATCTAGTGTCCCTGCAAAACGGCTCAGCGGAAGTCGAGATGCTTCAACAACCCAACAACCTCAACGCTACGGTCCAGGAGCGCGCGGTGTTGACTGCCATCCGTCAGGTAAGCAGCGCCATCTCCGCGGCGCAGAATGCAGTGAAACAACGTGAAGCAAAACAGCCTTTCAGCTCCGATGCAGAGAAACAGGCATATTTCGAGAGTTCACTTCAGGTGGCACAGAAGATTCAAAAGGAGGCACCTGACCGTGTGCAAGTCGTGGAAGGTTTGACCGAAAACCAGGTCGAGTATGACCCGCGTGCCAATTCATCGGCCGGACAGCTCATTACCTGGGTCTTTATCCCACTGTTTGCTATCTCGGCCTTGTTCGCGTATGAACGACAACAGGGGACATTACGCCGCCTGCTCACGACGCCCTCCTCGAAAGCGACCTTTTTGCTTGGCACAATTACAGGTCAGGTAGCAATGGCGCT
>DASTOH010000327.1:0-8145 GCA_035720235.1 Anaerolineales bacterium
CAAAAAAAGACAAGGCTAAACGAATAACTGAAGATGTGATTGCGAACGAACTCTACGCGATTGTCGGAGACGCAGAAGTTTATCCGGGGGAGGTCATTGCAACCGGGGCAGGCGAGCTGACACGAACTCATAACGTCAAAAAGATTTTCCATGCGGCCTCGGTAAGAGGCCAGGTGGGCCGTGGCTACAGCCCCATTCCAGACATTGATGTCTGCATCCGTAAGGCACTGGAGCTTGCCGATTCCGAAGAGATGCAGAATGAAGACATTCATTCGATCCTCTTTCCGCTTATGGGCACTGGCACATCACGCCTAAGTGCACAGGATGTTGCGGATGACCTGATCGATGCCGCACTCTCGTATTTGGAAGAAGTCCCTAAATCAAAGATCAATAAAGTTTACTTCCTGGCCTATAACGAACAGGATCGGGAGATTTGCCGGCACAAGTTTCATAATGACCCACGCATTGCAACACCCGATGAATTGAGCGCCGTCCTGGCGTAAAGAGAAGAAGACAGCCCGCGCATGCGGGCTGTCTTCTTAATCCATCTCCTGCCTTCCAGATAACGCTCGCAGCAAGGTATTTTGATCGGCATATTCCAGGTCACCACCCATGGGCAGGCCGCGGGCAAGACGTGTCACGCGCACGCCTAGCGGCTCAAGTTGTTGACGCAGGTACAACGCGGTCGCATCTCCCTCCATACTGGGGTTTGTCGCGATAATGATCTCCCGGATGCCTCCTTTGCCTACGCGGGCAATCAATTGCTTAATTTTTAAATCGTCCGGGCCGACACCTTCGATTGGAGACAAGACCCCCTGCAGGACGTGATACTTTCCATGATAGCCGCCGGTGCGTTCCAACGCCAGAACATCCAGCGATTCCTCGACGACACAGATCACGCTTCCATCCCGCTTTGGAGACTCGCACACGTCACAGCGTTCGCGTCCCGCTTCGGTGATGTTGAAACATTCCTGACAAAAGGCAGTATTGGCTTTGAGGTTTGCCAGGGCAACTGCCAGATCCTGGGAGACGTCATCGGTGGCGCGCAGGAGGTAAAACGCCAGCCGAGAAGCGGACTTGGGGCCGATGCCGGGCAGGCGCTCGAGGGAATTAATGAGGGATTGGATTGATTCGGGAAGTAGCATTGTGTATGTAGACAAGTAAACACGGAAACAAGTAAACAGGAGACGAGTAACTTGTGTACCTGTCTACATGTTTACGTACTAAAATGGCAACCCGCCAGACAGCGGACCCATCAACTTTTGTTGAAGTTCGCGCGATTGTTCGAGCGCCATATTCACCGCCGAGAGGACGAGGTCCTGCAGCATCTCGGCATCCGCGTCTTTCAACAGCTCAGGGCTGATCTCGACAGACTGGCATTTCTGGTCGCCGGTCATCACGACCTTGATCGCGCCACCACCGGCCGTGGCAGTGACAGTTTCCTCGGCAAGCTTGGCCTGCGCTTCTTCCATCTGCTTTTGCAGGCGCTGCAATTGCTGCATCATCCCCCCGCCCATTTGAGGTCCTTTGTTAAATCCTTTAGCCATACCTATGCTCCTAACAAATCTAAGCGATGTTTCCTAAATTGATGTTTAATCCTACTGCCTGCATTTCCTTAGCAAGCCGCACTCTCCAAGCACCGGCCGCATCCAGAGGGACATAGACGATCCCTAAATCATGGGATGGTAATTCTAAGGCCCTTTGGGATTCACTCTTGAACAGAGCACAAACGCGATTACGTCCCAATTTACCATGAAAAAATCCTAACTCATAAATGACATTTTGGCTAGCGCGAAATTTTGTAGCTTGAGGATCCGGCATCGGCGCAACCAGATCATCAGGAGTGAGAAGCGCAATTACAAAAGCAGCCTCACCAAGATAGTGCTCGAATTTCTCATTAAAGGTTACACCGCGACTTGCCTGCTCGTGGAGAATTACAACTTTCAAACCCAAATTTTCAACATATTTGGCGACGGTATCCTTTATCTCATTATCATGTCCATGTACAATCAGAACCTGATTCAACCTTGTTACGGTGGCAGATTGAATGGATGAGGCTTCGCGAGAAGCGGCAGCGTTCTCGTTCAATACCCGGCGAGTCTGCCTTTGGATATCCTCCACAGTTATGCCGAGTATGCGCAGCACCTCCAGGGCGGCACCATCCACGCGTGTGAGACCTAGCAAGATGTGTTCGGTTCCAATGTAGTGGTGACCGAGTCGGCGTGCTTCTTCAACTGCAAATTCAAGGACTTGTTGTGTTGCACTTGCAAGTTCAATGCGGGAGGGATCAAAATTTTCTGACGCGGTGGTTACACGCTTAACCACTTCTCGAACCCGATCAGTGGTCAGACCGAGTTCACGCAAAACACGACCGGCCACACCCCCATCTTCAACCATTAAACCAATCAAGAGATGCTCAGTATTGATGCTATTCGTTTGAGTGCGTTCAGTCTCTTGATGTGCGAGGCTCAGCACTCGTCTCGCCCTCTGTGTGAATCGTTCCATACCTGCCATTCAAATCTCTCCTGTGAAATACTCCTCAGAACAGATTCAATCCCACCAGGCTTCCAAAATCACATACGATTTGTCGTCCACTTCAGATGTTCCCAGCATATCACCTGCGCTTTCACCGCCAATCCAGCGAATTTCATCGGCGTTGAATTGTTCTCTCATGACTTCCTCCAGCTTGAATTGCCAGCCGTCCTCAGGGTAAATATAGAGCGTGTCGGCGTGCCAGTGGCCCTCATCCATATCTCGAAGAGATATAAAGTCCAGCGGCAGCAAGACGGCCTTCCACATCTTGTGGTTTTCCTTCAGCCACTGCGCAATTTCCCTGCCGTTAAATAAATTGAAGTTTGTTTTTGCGATGATGTCCAGTTGTATCTGTTGCGCTTCACTGATTTTTTTGTCAGGTGGCGCAGGCTCGGGCCGGATGATAAATTCAGGTTTTATATCGGGTCGTTTCTTTCCATTTTCATTTTGCTTATTCGTGCTCATAGGAAACCTCGATCATCACTTACAAAATAAAATACCGATCAAGAATTACACAACGCTTCGACTACTCCGCCAACGAAAGGCGGCTCCGCTCAGCGCGGCAGGACTACTCGACCACCGGATGAAATTGAAACTAATCCTGCATATCGACGATCTCGCCGCCATGCTGGATGGCGGCTGCAACCATGCCGTCCTGCGCCACATTCGGGGGGATTTTGCCTTTGGCCGTTGTAACCATGCAGCGGATGTTCACATCCACACCAAACTCATCTCGAATCAATTTTTGAATGACTTCGATCTGATCGGGCTTATCAATCTTCGAAACCAGCACATCACTCGCCAGGCCAAGGATCAACGTCTTGCCCTGCACGTCAATCATCCTGACCGAGTTCATCAAGGCAGACAAATTCGCCTGTGCCTTCGGCAGAGATACAGACATTTGTTTCCAGGCTTTGATGACATCGCCTGTGCTGAGGGCAGGTTTCTCTACGGGATGCGACGCCACCTCTGCTGTGCCTGCGGTTGCACGCACATCGTCCTGATGCTCTTTCGGGAGTGTGACGGACTCCGCCTTGGGCCTGGATCCTCCTACCCCTTTCAGTGGAGGAGAGGACGGGGGGGCACTGGCAGGTTTCGGCGTAGTCTGGCGCGTCCCGCCAGAGGAGGATGGCGCGGCCGGTGAGGGAGCCGTTTCGTTGGGCGCGTCTACCACTTCCGCTAGTGCAAGTTCCAGGCTCAAGGACGGCTGCCAGCCGCCGCGCAAATCCGTGGCGGCATTGTTGAAGGACTTCATCATGCGCAGTACGTCGCTTGTGGTGAAAGACTTGGCGTGCGCCTGCATCTGCTTTTTGACATCTGCTGTGGCTTCGACTTGACTGGCATTGCCCATTTGAATGAGCATGAGGCCGCGCAAGTATTCGACAAGCTGTCGCGCCAGCGAGCGCGGGTCGGCTCCGGCATCGAGCGCCTTGTGGATGCTTTCGAGACCATGGGCGGGATCATGATCCATAATGGCCGTGATGACATCCAATACGGATTGGCTCGTGGCTGTGCCAAGAACCATTTGCGCGAGCGCCAGAGTGATCCTATCACCCGTCGACGAGAGTTGATCGAGCAGCGATTGCGCATCGCGCATCCCGCCGGCAGACTGGCGAGCGATCTGAATCAACGCATCATCATCCGCCTGGATATTTTCAGCTTTGACGATCTTCTTGAGGTTGGTGACGATCTCATCAACCGGCACACGCCGGAACTCGTGACGCTGACAGCGCGAGAGAACAGTCGCAGGGATTTTGTGAATTTCAGTGGTGGCTAGTACAAAGATGGCGTGCGGGGGTGGCTCCTCAAGCGTTTTGAGCAGCGCATTGAAGGCCGCATTAGACAACATATGGACTTCATCGATTACGTACACTTTGTATTGGCCTTGCGAAGGCGTGAAGTTGATCTTGTCGCGCAGATCGCGGACATCGTCCACGGAGGTATTGGAAGCCGCGTCGATCTCGATGAGGTCGAGAAAGCGATTCTCGTTGACGGCTTTGCAGTTTTCGCACTCGTTATCGGGTCGTTTGGTGGGATCAGGATTCGTGCAATTGACCGCTTTTGCCAACAGGCGGGCGAGCGTGGTCTTACCAGTCCCCCGCGACCCCGCGAAGAGATAGGCATGCGCGACGCGGTCTGCTGCGATGGCGTTCTTGAGAGTCGTCACGACATGGTCCTGCCCTACGACGGCATCCCATTGTTGAGGTCGGTATTTACGGTAGAGTGCCTGGGTCATTTTGTTTGTGCACTGGTTGTTGAGTAAAAACTAGCAATAATCTTCAAACACGGAATTACAAGAAATCTTCAATTTGATGGTCTCCCCGCCTGCGCACCGCTCTTGATTTTGAATTGCCATGAAATGCGAGCGCATTTCAAAATCCAAAGATCACAGGCCCACGCGGCCCAAACGGGGTGCAAGTGTATCTCCTGACAAGCATGGGGCTACTGACCATCAGGATATTACGGAACCTTATAGAGCGCGCGCATATTACCTTTGGGATCCAACAACTGCGCTTCCTCGCCAGATTGCCAGACCGGCTCGGTTTCGCCCCAGTATAAATCAATGACAGTGTTCGTTCCGGAAATGGAATGAATTTGCACCGCGCCGCCACCGTTGAGGGTGAGGTTCGGGAAGGTAAAAACATTTTTATTCGAGTCTTTCAATTGCCAGCCCGCCAGGCTCAGAGGTTCTGTGCCGGCATTGCGCACCACCACCCATTCGGCGTTCAACGTACCCGCGCCGACGATGCTGACGATTTCCACCGGGATATCTACTTGCGGGTCGTATGATGCAGCCGAGGCAGACTGGTTATTCGAAACAGAAGCAGGTGGAACGGAGGACAAGGCCGTGGCCCGGTAGTTGCGGTCATACCAGAAGAGGATCGCGCCAGTAACACAAGCAGAGATGAATACATTCAGAAGCAGATAAAGGATGAGTCGACGGCGATCCATGGCTCTCGAATCATAGCACAGAATGTCTCAGGCTGAAATTAAAAAATCCTGCGTTCACATGCAGCGCAGGATTTTAAGGAGTATTGGGGGTTGTCAAGGCAGGTCGGTCACCAGAAAATCATCAAAGGAAACGTTGGCATTCGATGATCCCTCGCCACTCCAGGTCATCAGACCGATACCTCCCGATGAGTACGAGTCATCGACGACAGAATCAATCTCCTGACCATCGACATACAATGTCAGGGTGCCGTCCGTTCCACAATCCGCGCCGACTCGGTAGGACGAAGCATCCTCTTCGACGAGGTCCGAAACTGCCCATTCATCGTTATTGGTGAGGAATATGTCATCCTCTCCGGCGGCCGCTTTGGCGATCACATATTGCCCGAGGGGCGTCACCACCAGATAATAAAACGAATCACCGTCCGATTGCTGGTTGCACAGAAAGCCAAAGGCGGTGTTGGAATCGGTGCCATTGTTGAGGACCGTCACTTCCATATGTACATCTTCATAGGTTTCGCTATCGGGGGTGGTCCAGATAAAGTAATTATCGGAGTGGATGATCATTTGCAGCGCTTCATCGGCATATTGAATGGAACTGTCCGAATCGGTGAGGACACCCCAAACGCTGTCGTCGGAAAAATCGTCCTCGAGAATAATGTTGCCTGTGCTCACAGGTGCTTCGGTTGGAGACTCTGGTTGAGTGGCGGTCGGTTCAACAGGTATCGCAGTTGGCACTAGTACTTGTGTAGGAGGCTCTGGCGAGGGTCGACCTAACAAACGGGCACCAAAGAAAAAAACACCGCCTGCCGCCAGGGCCAGGCACAGGATCGCGACACAGCCAATGACCAGGCCGGTGGCGGGCGCGGAAGATTTGGTAACAGTCTGGGTTGTTGAAACAGGCGGGCGATGGATCTGAGGCGGAGGAGGTGTGCTTGGCGACACAACGGTTTGGACTTCAGGCGCGCGCGCCAGCGTATCCATCTCTCTCAGGGCGCGCTTCCAGGCGGCAACAAATTCGGCTGTGGTGGCAAAGCGGTCATTGGGATTTTTAGCAAGGGCTTTGAGGATCACCTGTTCAATAGCCGGCGAAATATCAGTCTTGACCACGGAAGGCAAAGGCAGCGGATCACTAACATGCTTGAGAATGACCGCCAGTGGCGTATCTGCGACATACGGAACGCGGCCTGTGACCATTTCGTAGAGAATGATGCCCAGGGAATAAATATCGGAACGTTGGTCTACCGGCCCGGCCTGCGCCTGTTCGGGGCTGATATAAGCCGGTGTGCCCATGATCGCATCGGTCTGGGTGAGACGGGGCGAGGCGCTTTCCAGCAATTTGGCTATGCCAAAATCGGTGAGGAAGAGATTGCCGTCCGCGTCGACCAGCGCATTGGCAGGTTTCAGATCACGGTGGACAATGCCGCGGGCGTGCGCATACCCCAGCGCGTCCGCCAGTTGCGTGAAGATACGATCAATTTCATGGATGGGAAGTGGCCCCGCCGCCATTTTGTCCTTCAACGTACCGGCATCGAAATAGCGCATCACAAAAAATGTAATGCCATTATCCTCACCAAAATCAAATACCGGCAGGATGTGCGGATGCTCCAGCCGGGCGATGATGCGCGCCTCCTGTTGAAAACGCTTGACGAATTCCGGACTGTCTGCAAGTTGGCCTGGCAGGACCTTGATCGCCACATGCCGATCCATGGATGGCTGGTACGCCTTGTAGACGGTTGCCATGCCGCCTTGTCCGATTTTGCCGATGATGCGATATGCACCGAGCATTTGCCCGGGTTGGAAGTTTTCCATATTCATCTCCTGACAGCCAGTTGAGTCAGACCATCGAATTCTACCCTGTTCCAGTGAGATTTCTATTGCGAATTCGCCTCAGTCCCTGAAACGGACGGCGAAAAAACAAGAATCCCGCGCCTCGACAAGCGCGGGATTCAAACCAGATAGGATAGTATTACTGAGCCAGTTTCGTCACGACAAAATCATCAAACGTAACATCGCCGGAAGCTACCTCTTCACCACTCCAAACCAACACGCCTACACCACCATTGACGTAGGTCGAGTCGGAGACAGACGCAATTTGTTGACCGTCGACATAGAGGGCCAGGGTGCCATTGCCACAATCTGCACCCACGCGGTAAGAAGCAGCATTTTCCGCAATGGCATCTGACTGCGCCCACTGATCGTCGTTCGTGAGGAATACATCGGTCTGCGCCAGCGCGGCTTTGGCAATCGCATATTCACGACTGGGCGTTATGACAAAGTAATAGAAAGAATCGGTGACTGCCTGCTGATGGCACAGTACTCCAAACGCCGTGGTCGAGTCGGTCTCGTTATTCTTCACGGTCACTTCGACGTGCACATTCTCGTAATCTTGATCGTTGGGGGTGCTCCACACAAAATAATTCTGTGTGAAAATCTTCGTGCGCAAACCACCGTCGGAGTACTCGACCGAGCTATCCGCATCGGTGCCCGTGCCCCAATTGCTGTCACTGCCCTCAAAGTTATCTTCAAGGAGCGGACCACCCAATGCATTACAGGCCAGTGAACTTGCGATCAGCATCGCAACGGCAAGCAGGACTCTGGACAATCGATTATTCATTTTGCATTCTCCTTATCAGAAATTTGGAATATTGTATCCATCTCACT